>JAAVVV010000001.1:1742163-2414495 GCA_023910605.1 Bosea sp. (in: a-proteobacteria)
CGCGCTCATCGCCTTCGCGATCTCCGCAGTGATGGGCGTGGTGCGCCGCAAGGCCTGACGCCGTCACCATCTTCACCTGAACAAGGGAGTTCGCCATGCGCTGGCTTGGCCTTTTGACTCTGGGTGTGCCGTTGCCGCTGCTCGGCCTGTTGTATGTTCTGGGCTGGTGAGCAACGGGCCCATGATCCTTGAGCGATCAGGCGGCCGGATCTTCGAAAGCTTCAGCCGTCGTCATGCGTCCTGGTTGCAGCGCTGCCGCGCTCAGGCCACCTTGCGGCTGGCCCGGCGGTCGAAGAACAGAGCCTGGCTGATCGCGGCCTTCACGGCGTCGGGCTGGAAGGGCTTGGTGATGAGAAAGGCCGGCTCCGGCTTGTTGCCGGTCAGCAGCCGCTCCGGATAGGCCGTGATGAAGATCACCGGCACGTCGATCGAGGTCAGGATCTCGTTGACCGCTTCAAGGCCGGAGCTGCCGTCGGCAAGCTGGATGTCCGCCAGCACGAGGCCGGGGCGACGCATCCTCACCAACGCGATCGCTTCCTTGTGGGTGCGGGCGATGCCCGTCACGTCATGGCCAAGCTCCTGCACCATCGCTTCGATGTCGAGCGCGATGATGGGCTCGTCCTCGATGATGAGCACGCTGGTCGCCACCTGCTCGGCGATCTCGCGGCCGGCCTGCTCCACAAGCTGCATCGCCTCGATCGGGCGACGGCCAAGGATCAGCGCCACATCTTCGATGCTGAAACCTTCCACGGTGCGAAGCAGGAAGGCCTGTCGCGGCAAGGGCGTCAGCCCATCGAGGTTCATCTCGACCGCGCCGCGATCGATGGGCAGGCGTTCAAGATGGCTGGCCGCAGACCACATCTGCACGAACAGCTTGTAGACCGCGATGCGCCCCGGCAGCTCACTCGGAAACACGGAAGGGTCAGCCACCACCGCCTCCAGCGTCGCCGCGACATAGGCGTCACCGCTATGCTGGGAGCCGGTCAAGGCGCGGGCATAGCGCCTAAGATACGGAAGATACGACGCAATTTCTCGAGCAATGGACATGTTTCACCTGTTTCTGTCTAGTGCCAGCATCGCAAGCATAGAGGTCATTACAAGAAATTTGTTTTTTGAGTTTTGTGGAACCTTCCTGTTTCTGACGGGTTTTGGGGTCGAATGAAGCTCGTCTCCGAGCAGTCGGCGATGATTTTGACGTGCGATGCTATCAGGAATGGGGACAGGGCTTGACCATGACGTGTGAACCGGTGAGCGGCGATGCCGATCGTGTTGGCGACGGCCAACCGAACGGGGCTGTCGAACTTGACGCCAAGATTCAGGAAGCGCTGGGGCGCGCGCTCAAGGCCCATTACGACGATCTGGTGAGCGCTCCCATACCGGACCGCTTCCTCGTTCTTCTGGCCGAACTCGAGGCCAAGGAACGCCGCGATGACTGATAACCGCTCCTCCGTTCTGTTTCGTGAGCGGTTGATTGCGGAGATCCCCAACCTCCGGGCTTTCGCGACATCGCTTTCGGGCTCCGTGCAGCAGGCTGATGACCTTGTGCAGGACACGCTGCTCAAGGCGTGGAGCCATGCGGACAGCTTCATCGAGGGCACCAACATCCGCGCCTGGCTCTTCACCATCCTGCGCAACACCTATTACTCGCTCTACCGGCGTCGTGGCCGCGAGGTGCAGGACACGGACGGCATCTACTCCAGCAAGGTCGCTGTCCCCGGCAACCAGGAAAGCGCGATTGATCTGGCCGACTTCCGCAACGCGCTGGCGAAGCTCCCGGAGGAGCAACGCGAGGTGCTGATCATGGTCGGCGCCACCGGCCTGTCCTATGAGGAGACCGCCGAGATCTGCGGCGTGGCCGTCGGCACGATCAAGAGCCGCGTGAACCGCGCCCGCAACAAGCTCGCCGAAATGCTTGGCATGACCGATGCCGCCGAGGCGCCTGCGGAACGGGCAGGGGAACGGGCAGGGGATGGGGGCAAGGAGCTGCGTGCCGGGACTGGACGAAGGCAACCCACATTGACGCCATGATCGACCTGTCTGGCTTCCAGACCGTTCGCGCGCGCCTGCTGGTCCTGATGGCGTTCGTGGTGATTCCCATCGCCACCATGAGCCTTTTCCTCGCCACGACGAGTTACCGCTCCGTGACGGCGAGCATTGCATCGGCCCAGACCGAAGCGGTTTCCGGTTATGCGGTGAGAGCCAGGCTCTGGTTCCGTGGCTCGTTGCGGAGCCTCGTTTCCGTGGTGCGGAGCGTGCAGGCTCTGGAGCCTGCCAACTCCGCTTGCGACGCCATGCTCAGGAACGTGCTGGTTGGCATCGACGGTTTCGAGGCGATCCGTATCGTGATGGGCGATGGGATCAATTGCCACGCCACGGACAGGTCCGAACTCACGCCCGGGGTCATGGATGCGATCGCTAGCGAAGAGGTCAGGCGCGCTGCGACCACGATCTGGAGCGGGCCTGAGATCGCGCAGGCCCGGTATGGCGCGACGACCATCGATGGCCGGCTGCATCTGGTCGTCCATGCCGTCAATCCATCCAGTGATGAGCGCTCCTGGCGGGCAACGGTGCTGATCGACCCTGCGCTGTTGCAGCAGGCCTTCGCCATCGGCGCCACCGACGGCACGACGGCTGTCGCGCTGATGATGGAGGGCGGGAAGGTGTTGGTCGAGCGCGGGACATCAGGGCAGGACTGGCTGCCTCTTCGCGAAAGCTTCAGCCCGGAGCCGCGAAGGTGGCAGTCGCAGCGGCCGGGGGACAGTTCCTATGTCTATGGCACGCAGATGGTTGCGGAGCCCAACCTCTACGTTCTGGCCCGCTTCGACAACGCGGCCTCCGGCGCGGCCTATCTGCAATTCCTCGTGTTGTGCGTCACGCCATTGCTCACGCTGGTCGTGCTCTTCATCACCTATGCCCGCGTCATCCAGTTCGATGTTGTGCGCTGGATCCGCGGCATCGAGACGGCGGCGCTCGCTCACAAGGTCCATCCCGAGGCTCTCGCCCCGGTCGGGCCTTCGATGCCGCAGGATATCAGGCTCGTGGCCGAAGCCTTCAACGCGATGGTGGAGGATGCCAACCGGCGCGAGGAGGCCCTGCGCCTGACCCTCGACGCCAACCAGTTCCTGATGAAGGAGTTGAATCATCGCGTGAAGAATTCGCTGCAGGTGATTCAAAGCCATCTGGCTCTTTCGCGCCGGCAGCGCGACGCCGGGCACAGGATGCATTTCGTGGAAACCGAGGCGATGGTGCAAGTGCTCTCGGTCGCCTACCGGCTTGCGCTCATCGAAGGGACCATGCGGCCCGTGGCGATCAAGCCCTTCGTCGAGGAGATCATGGATTCGCTGTCCACGTCGCTGCGGCGCGCGGATCAGTGGACGGATGTGCGGGTCGCTGCCGATGCCGGGCTGGTCGTCGACCGGGTGATACCGCTTGGCCTTGGTCTGGTGGAAGCCGTGATCGCCGCCCTTCAGGCAGACGGTGCGCGCAAGGTGATGGCGCAGATCGAAACGCTGGATGATGGCCAGCTGGAACTGGTGGTCACCACCGATGGCGTCTTGAACCCGGCAAATCCGGCGCCGCGCATCGTGATGGGCCTGGCCGGGCAATTGGGCGCTCTGGTGGCCGACCGCGCCCCCGGCGTCGTGATGCACTGGATCTTCCGTCCCTGAGGGGCGGAATCTTCAGCCGAAGCGCGCGCCCAGCGCAGCGACAGCGGCGGGCAACTCGCTGAAGTGCTGGATCACGAGGTCGGGCTCGAGCGACTCGATCGGCACATCGGTGTAGCCGAAGGGCACGCAGATCACCGGCAGGCCGGCATTGCGCGCCGTCAGTATGTCGGTGCGCGAATCCCCGATCATGATGGCGCGCGTCACATCCCCGCCCGCCGCTTCGATCGTCAGCGTCAGGTGCCGCGCATCGGGCTTGAAAAAGGCAAAGCTGTCGCGCCCCGCAATCGCGGCGAAACGCCGGGTGACGCCGAGCGCATCAAGCAGCAAAAGCGAATGCCGTTCCGGCTTGTTGGTGCAAACCGCGAGCCGGTGCCCCGATGCGGCAAGGGCCTCCAGCGCCGGCAGCACGCCATCATAAAGGTGCGATGCATCCGCCACGCGCCCGGCATAGACATCGAGAAACGTCTCGAACAAGGCTTCAAGCGTGTCGGCAGACAAGGGCCTGCCATAGAGCATGAAGGCCCGCTCGATCAGCGCCCGTGCACCCGCCCCTACAAGATCGCGCGCTTTCGACACCGGCACGGGTTCCAGCCCTTCCTTCGCCAGCACGACATTCAGCGTGCCGATGATGTCGGGGGCGGTCTCGGCGAGCGTGCCGTCGAGATCGAAGACGATGGTGGGCGGGGAGAGGGCGCGCGTGATGTTCATGGTGGCGCACCTGTGCTGGGTTCCCGCCGCCATGGCAAGACAATAAAACTCAGACCGTGCGCCTCTCCTTGCATCATGCCGAACAGCGCATGGCGGGCTTTCAGTTGAGAGCCCCGAAACCCGACGCCGGCCGCGCGGTGCCTGCTGGCGCAGGGCGGCGAGGTGCTGCCTTCTCGCTGGCAGCCGGCGCAGCCTGAGCGCTGCCGAAGCCGAAGAACACGACCGGACGCAGGCTCAAGGCGGGTCCGGAGCTTGCACTCAGGCGCACATGGATTTTGATGTTCATGGTGATCGGCAGGGCTCCGCGACGTTGCAGGCCGCCAGCGAACGCGCAGATCTCTTGCCGTCCGGTTTGGACATCGCGTCAACAGGCCGCCAACGGGGCCGCACGCCAAAACCCCGCCTGATTCAGAGGCGGGGCTCGGGACGTTTCCTCGAAATCTGGCCGACGGCGCTTGAGGGCGCGCCTTGTTCGGTCTGGCCGTCTTACTTCTGCTTCACGACGATGGGGGTGAGCAGGTCTCCCCAGAAGCCGCCTTCATGGTGGTGGCGGGCGGAGCGTTGCAGCTCGACCGAGAGGCCTGCATCCACCGCCTTCATCACAGAGGCGTTGAGCCGGTGCAGGTCGTTGGCGAGCATGCGGATCGCCATCTTCTGCTCTTCGTTCATGCTGGAGGCGAAGCCTTCGGCGCGCTCTTTCACATTGGCTTTGGTCATCGTCGTCATTCCTCTATGCGCGGGTATGCTGGCCGCGGTCCGAGTGTGGGGTTGGCAGTGGGGTAGTGGGCAGTCAGGCGATCAGGCAGGGGAGGGCGGCGGCGGGCGTCATTCGAGTGCCCGCGGCCGATTCCCCGCTGCCCTCTCGTCATTCCGCAGCCTGAAGCTTCGGCGCGGCATCCTTCCTGAACTGGTCGGCCTCGGTCGAGTCGGCCAGCGCGGTGGTGGAGGACTGGCCGGCGGAGATGGTGACGGCCACCTGATCGAAATAGCCGGTGCCGACTTCGCGCTGGTGGCGGGTGGCGGTGAAGCCACGTTCCTCTGCGGCGAATTCCCGCTGCTGCATCTCGGAGTAGGCCGCCATGCCGCGGTCGCGGTAGCCATCGGCGAGATCGAACATCGACAGGTTCAGCGAGTGGAAGCCTGCCAGGGTCACGAACTGGAACTTGTAGCCCATGGCGCCCAGCTCGCGCTGGAACCTGGCGATGGTCGCCTCGTCCAGCTTCTTGCGCCAGTTGAAGGAGGGCGAGCAGTTGTAGGCGAGCAGCTTGCCAGGGTGTTTCCTGTGAACCGCTTCGGCGAACTTGCGGGCATCCTCCAGGTCGGGGTGCGAGGTTTCCCACCACAGCAGGTCCGCGACTTCCGCGAAGGCCAGGCCGCGCTTGATGCAATGGTCGAGGCCGGTGCCTTCCTTCAGGCGATAGAAGCCTTCGGGCGTGCGGCTGTCGGGCTCGATGAATTCGCGGTCGCGTTCGTCCACGTCGGAGGTTATCAGCCGGGCCGATTCGGCGTCGGTGCGGGCGATGACCAGGCTCGGCACGCCCATCACGTCGGCGGCGAGGCGCGCGGCGGTGAGGTTGCGCTCATGGGCCGCGGTCGGAATCAGCACCTTGCCGCCCAGATGGCCGCACTTCTTCTCGGAAGCGAGCTGATCCTCGAAGTGGACGCCGGCCGCGCCGGCCTCGATGAAGGCCTTCATGATCTCGAAGGCGTTGAGCGGGCCGCCGAAGCCGGCTTCGGCGTCAGCCACGATGGGGGCGAACCAGTCGCGCTTGGCGCCGCCCTCGGCGTGCTCGATCTGGTCGGCGCGCTGCAGGGTGCGGTTGATGCGGCGGCACAATTCCGGCGCGGCGTTGGCGGGGTAAAGCGACTGGTCGGGATACATCGCCGAGGCGGTGTTTGAATCGGCGGCGACCTGCCATCCCGAAAGGTAGATGGCCTTCAGGCCAGCGCGGACCTGCTGCATGGCCTGGTTGCCGGTCATCGCGCCCAGCGTGTTCACGAAGGGCTCCTCGTGGAGCAGCTTCCAGAGCTTGTTGGCGCCCCGCTCGGCCAGCGTGTAGGCGATAGGGAAGGAGCCGCGCAGCTTCGCCACGTCTTCAGGCGTGTAGGTGCGGCGGATGCCGTCATAGCGGCCCTCGGGGGCGGCGGGGACGAGGTCCTTGAAGGTCGGCTTGCTCATGGGAAGGCTCCGTTTCAGCTCATACAGAGGTTTTACAACTTTGGTCTGAACGCAGGTGGAGGGCGTCCAACTCGGTCGCTGGGGGTGGTTTATGTGTGCTGCACTGCGATAAAAGGCACAAGTCGGACATTTATCCGGAAAGGTAGCGTTGAGTGGCTTTGACTTTTGTGTAAATGTAAAACGGTAAAAGCTGTACGTGTAATCGCCGCCGAGAACGAAGAGGTTCCGCCATGTCCGACGAATCCGGGCGCAAGATCCTGGCCGGGGCGAGGCTCCGGCGTCTGCGCCGCGAGCTTGCGCTGTCGCAGACCTCGATGGCGATGGAGCTGGGCATTTCGGTGAGCTACCTGAACCTCATGGAGCGCAACCAGCGCCCGGTGACTGCGCAGGTGCTGATCCGCCTTGCCGAGGTCTATGACGTCGATCCGCGCTCCTTTGCCCGCGAGGAGGAGATCCGCGCCGCCAGCGAGCTGGAGGAGGTCTTTTCCGATCCGCTGTTCCGCGCGTCGCCCGTGCCGAAGACGGAGCTGCGCGAGGCGGCCGACATCGCCCCCTCGCTCGTCAGCGCCATCCAGCGGCTCTACCGCGCCTATGTCGAGACGCGCGAAAGCGGGGAGGGCGGCTTCACCGATGCGGACCGTAGCGAGGGCGGGCAGATCGGGCGTGACAATCCGGTCGAGCGGGTGCGAGACTTTCTCCACGCGGCCAACAATCATTTCCCGGAAATCGAAGAGATTGCCGAGCGCGTTGCCGGCGAGCTGTCCGGCGCCGGGCATGAGCTGTTCCACGCCCTGGGCGAGAGGCTGCGCGAGCGCCACGGCTTGCGGGTGCAGATCCTGCCGGTGGACGTGATGAGCCAGGCCTTGCGCCGCTTCGACCGGCACCGCCGCCGCCTGATGATCTCCGAACTGGTGGAGCCATGCGGGCGCACCTTTCAGGCAGCCTGCCAGCTTGCCTTCATCGAGGCCAATGACCTGATCGACGCCATCGCCGCCCGGCTGGATCCCGGACAAGGGCCGGTGCGCCGCCTGTTGCGCATCACACTGGGCAATTACTTCGCGGCCGCGCTGATGATGCCCTATGCGCGTTTCCTGCAGGCGGCCGAGACGCTGGATTATGATGTCGATGTGCTGAGCGCGCGCTTTTCCGCCAGTTTCGAGCAGGTGGCGCATCGGTTGACCACGCTGGCCCGGCCCACCGCCCGCGGCATCCCGTTCTTTCTTGTCCGCGCCGATCTGGCGGGCAACGTCTCGAAGCGGTTCTCCTCGGGCAGCTTTCCGTTCTCGCGCTTCGGCGGCACCTGCCCGCGCTGGAATCTGCACCAGGCCTTCCGCTCGCCCGGCCGCGTGCTGACCCAGATCGTGGAGCTGCCGGACGGGGCGCGGTGGTTCTCCATGGCGCGCACGGTGCGGCGCACCGCCTCGCCCTGGGGCGAGCCCGAGGCGCAGTTCGTGATCGGCCTGGGCTGCGAGTTGAAGTTCGCCAGTCGGCTTGTCTATTCGCGGGGGCTCGATCTCAAGACCTACGAGCCGACCCCGATCGGCATCAACTGCCGGCTGTGCGAGCGGCAGAACTGCTCGCAGCGCGCCGCGCCGCCGCTCATGCGCACCCTGCAGATCGACGAGAGCGTGCGCGGCATATCGCCATTCGATTTCGAGGCCTGAGCGCGGGACGCAGTCCCGCCGATGAAGAGCGCGCACGCATCAAGAAAACCGGAGCCTCAAGCTCCGGTTGCCATTCATCGCTCATGGAGGGCGGCACAGCGCCGTGTCACGGTCGGCTCGACCGCGCATGCGGCCGCCGAGCACAAGGCCCTGCGGCGCCGTAGAGCGCGCGCCACGGGCCGCGGCGCTGGCATGAGCGGCCGGCTGGCATGGCCGCTGAGCGGGACAGGAGCATTACCGACTTGCCATCACCCATGCCGAAGGTGTCCATGGGACGCCCCAGGACTTTGCCGCGACGGGAACCATGCCTGCCTCACCCCTGACTTCGACGGCTCAGCGCGAGGACGCGGCCGCCTCGCCGGCGCCCGGCGCATCCGGGATCGGCCTTCCGGCTTCGGGCGCAGCGCTTTATCGTCCGCCTGCGCCAAGGCCCCTTTCACCGGTGCTTTCCCTGCTGCGCGTGATGGCGACGCGGCCGCGCAGCTTGCTGAAGCTGGTGCCGGAAGCCGCCTACCGTGAGATGGTCACCCCGCTTGGCATGTCGCGGCGCGGAATCCTGCTCGTGAACGACCCTGAGCTGACCCGCACGATCCTGACCAATCCGCTCGGCATCTACCCCAAGAACGACCTCATGGTCGGCGCGCTGGAGCCGCTGGTCGGCGAATCGATCTTCGTCTCGGATGGCGCTGCCTGGGCGCGGCAAAGGCGCATGGTCGAGCCCGCTTTCTCCCATATCGGCATCAACCGCGCCTTCGGCTGGATGCGGCAGGCGGTGGATGATTACGAGCGGCGCCTCGACTCGGTGGCGGCCGAGGGCGCGGCCTTCTCGCTCGACGCGGCGATGAGCCACCTCACGGCGGACATCATCTGCCGCACCATCTTCTCGCAGTCGCTGGCGCTGCAGACCGCGCGCGACGTGTTCAGCTCCTTCGCCGAGTTCGAGCGCTCGGTGGCGAGCGTCGATCTGCATCAACTCATCCTCGGCAAGCCCTGGGAGCGCGTCAGCCAGCCGGCGCGCGTGCTGGTCGCCTGCGAGCGCATCCGCGCCCATATCGACGCGCTGCTGGCGCCGGCCCTCGATGCGGCCCCATCAGGCGGCGACATTGTGAGCGATCTCATCGCGGCCCGCGACCCCGAGACGGGCGAGGGCTTCACCCGCAAGGAGCTGATCGACCAGATCGGCGTGTTCTTCCTGGCCGGCCACGAGACCACGGCGAGCGTGATGACCTGGGCCTTCTTCATCCTGTCGCAGCAGCCCGACATGGTCGAGCGCCTGCGCGCCGAGATCGACGCCGTGGTGGGCGAGGGCGAGGTGGAGCTTGCCCATGTGAAGAAGCTCGAACTCGTGCGCGACGTGTTCCGCGAGACGCTGAGGCTCTATCCGCCCATCACCTTCATTCCGCGCGTCGCTGCTGAGGATGTGCAGATCGGCCGTTACCGCGCGCGCAAGGGCGCCATGATCATGATCGCGCCATGGACCACCCACAGGCACCATGCGCTCTGGGCGAACCCCGACCGCTTCGACCCGGACCGCTTCGCGGGCGCGGCGGAAAAACAGATCGTGCCCGGCAGCTACATGCCCTTCGGCCTCGGCCCGCGGATCTGCGTGGGAGCGGCCTTCGCCACCATCGAAAGCGGGCTGATGCTGGCGCGCCTCGTGCGCCGCTATGATTTCGAGGCGATCGCGCCCGATGAGGTCCTGCCCGTGGCGCGCCTCACCACGCGCCCGGCAAGCGAGATCATGATGCGCGTGAAGCTGCGTGCCGGCCGCTGAGCGCGCTCTTCAGCGCGCCGCCACCATCAGCCCGGAGCCCACAAGCATGACGCCGGTGGTCTGGTTGAGCCGCTTTGCCGTTCCGCTCGACACCAGCATCCGCCCCGCGCGCCGGGCAAGGACCATGTACACGACATAGACCACGAACGAGACCGCCACGACCACCGACATGAGGACCACGAAATCGATCACGCCGATGCGGGAGAGGTCAAGGAATGTGGGCAGCAGCGCGCCGTAGAAGATGATGGGCTTGGGGTTTCCGAGCGTGACGACGAGGCCCAGCAGCACATCCCTGGCGAGGCCCTTGGACCGCGCGGCCTCGATCGAGACCGGCCCGCCTGCGCTGCGGAAAGCCTGGATGCCCAGCCAGATCAGGTAGGCCGCCCCGGCATATTTCACGATCTGGAATAGCGGCCCCATCGCGCTGGCGATGGCCGAAAGGCCGACCATGGCGATGGCGAGGAACACCGCATCGCCCACCACAAGCCCGGCCGTCACGGCAAGGCCCGAGGCGTAGCCGCCGCCCAGCGTCCGCGACAGGATGGCGACAAGGCCCGGACCCGGTGAAACCGCGAGGACCACAAAGGCGCCGGTGAAGGCAAGGATAGCGTCGATTGCCATGAAGAGCCGCGTTCCGGTTCGGAGCCGCCACCTAAGCGGATCTGTGCGAGAATTTCACCTCTTTTTCAGGCATGATGTGCGCTTGCCGCAACTGGCCCCATGCAATGCCGCGTCCGCGGTCAGTCCGCCGCGACACGCTTCTTCTTCCAGCCGAAACGCTCGAAATAGTTCCGCTTTCCGGCATGCCAGAAGATGATGCCGAGCCCCACGATGCAGGGCACCGACCAGGCGATGGGATTGAGCGCGTGCTGGGGCGCATAGCGCACGGCCCCGAAGGCGAGGAAGGCCGTGTAGCAGGAAATCCCCGCGCCGACGCCGGCCTTGAAGTGCTCGATCAGGTAATCCATGCGCGGCGGCGCGGGCTTGGCGATGAACCACAGATTGGTGGCGGCCGAGGCGAAGCCGATGAAGGGCATGAGGATCATCAGCGGCTGGCCGATCATGATCCCGAGCACGAGGCAATTGAGCGCCGTCGCCAGCGTGGCGAACTGCATGACGAGATGGATCGGCTCGCGGTTGCGCGCATGGGCCGCCTTGTTGGCCACCACCACCAGCGAATGCCAGGCAAGGCTTGCGGTGAGCACGCCAAGATACAGCATCATCCAGCCGAATATGCCGCGAATCATCGTCGTGTCGGTCAGCTTGGGGTGGGTGGGCAACGGTGCGATCAGCGTCAGCGCAGCCATGGCCGCAGCCAGAACGCCGTTGACGAGCATGGCCCAGGCGAACCACCGTCCCCAGCGGCGATGGTTCACCCCGCCCTTGCGCCCGATCACCGGCACCCAGAAGGCCGCGAGCCCGAAGGCGCCGACGACGATGTGAACGAGGACGATGTGCTCGAAAAGCCAGACAATCATGGATGCTCCCCCGAACACCCGCCACAATGGGTGGAGCCTAGCTGCTGCAGCCCCATATGTCACTCACGCACCGAGCGCGGAAATGGCGCGGCATTGGCGTCCGCGCCGGCGCTTTCCGTGGCGGTCACGGCAGTAGCCTGAAAGAGGTCGGCATGGTCAAGGCAGTCTGGAACGGAACCGTCATCGCCCTGTCCGATGACACTGTAGTGGTCGAAAACAACCACTATTTCCCGCCCGAAGCCGTGGATCCAGCCGTGCTGAGGCCAAGCGCGACCACGAGCATCTGCCCCTGGAAGGGCACGGCGCATTATCACAGCCTCGTGGTGGATGGCGCGGAGAACAAGGACGACGCCTGGTTCTATCCTGAGCCCAGGGACGCAGCGAAGCAGATCCGGGGCCGGATCGCCTTCTGGAAAGGCGTCAGGGTCGGGTGACGGCGGCGCCCTGCGATTGCGTCATTCGTCGAGCGTGTAGCGGTCGAGCTTGCACACATTCACCGCGCTGCGCGTGATGATGTCGCCATCCGCGAATTTGAAGCGGAAGTCGTAGATGCAGTCGGGGCGATTGTCGCTCATGTTGACGCTGATCTCGCTGCCGGCGTTCAGCACCTTCGAGCCGAGGATGTCGTTCTCCCATTTGGAGACGCGCGCGGGCGAGGCCCAGAAGGACTCAAGTTTGATCGACGTGTTGTTGAACAGCGTGAAGGTGCACACCTCCACCCCACGATTGCAGGCCAGACCCGGGGTGGCGGAAAGGCAAAGCGCGGCCGCGGCGCCCGCCAGCGCAAGCTTCATCGATGTCATCATGAAAACCCCCGGAATCATCGTTGCCCTCCGGCAGGTTTTCGTCGAATCGCCGCGCTGTCAATCTGCAAAGAGGATGAACGCCCGCCGGGCCACAGCACGCCAGGACCGGCACGCCAGGACCGGCAGGCCAGGACCGGCACGCCAGGACCGGCACGCCAGGACCGGCACGCCAGGACCGGCAGGCCAGGACCGGCAGGGCGGGGTGCGGCTGTCTCTGGCGCGCGCTGCCGGGCCATGCAGTCGCCGCGTCTTAAAATCGTGCCTTCAAGCTGCTATCTCAGCCGGGAACGCAGGGTGGGCCGCTCATGGTGACGCATCCTTGCAAACCAGGTGGCCGCAAGACGGACGCCATACCAAGAGGAACGCCATGCAACTCAAAGATCCCAGCCTCCTGAAGTCGCAGTCCTACATCAATGGCCGCTGGGTCGGCGAAGGCACCGAGGCCGTGACCAACCCGGCGACGGGCGAGGTTCTGGCGAAGGTGCCGCATCTGGGCGCGGCCGAGGCCACCGAGGCGGTCGAGGCGGCCGGCGCAGCCTTCAGGCTCTGGTCAAGGAAGCTGGCCAAGGAGCGCACCGCGATCCTGCGCAAGTGGTTCGACCTCATCATGGCCAATGCCGATGACCTCGCCGTCATCATGACCTCCGAACAGGGCAAGCCGCTTGCCGAGGCCAGGGGCGAGGTGGTCTATGCCGCGTCCTTCGTCGAGTATTACGCGGAGGAGGCCAAGCGCATCTATGGCGAGACGATTCCCTCGCCCTTTCCCAATGCGCGCGTGCTGGTCACCCGCCAGCCGGTCGGCGTCATCGCCGCGATCACGCCGTGGAACTTCCCGGCCGCGATGATCACCCGCAAGGTCTCGCCGGCGCTGGCCGCTGGCTGCACGGCCGTGATCAAGCCCGCCCCCGAGACGCCGCTGACTGCGCTGGCGCTGGCGGAACTGGCCCACCGCGCCGGCCTGCCGCCAGGCGTGCTCAACATCATGACCGGCGACGCCCCCGCCATTGGCGGCGTGTGGTGCGAGCATCCCACGGTGCGCGCCATCGGCTTCACCGGCTCAACAGAGGTGGGCAAGCTGCTGATGCGCCAGGCCGCCGCCACGGTGAAGAAGGTCGGCCTCGAACTGGGCGGCAACGCGCCCTTCATCGTCTTCGATGACGCGGATCTCGACGCGGCCGTCGAAGGCGCGATGATCTCGAAGTATCGCAACATGGGTCAGACCTGCATCTGCGCCAATCGCATCTACGTGCAGGACGCGATCTATGACGCCTTCGTGGAGAAGTTCGCGAGGAAGGTCATGGAGCTCAAGGTCGGCAACGGCCTCGAGGTCGGCGTGATGCAGGGCCCGCTCATCACCATGGAAGCGGTAGAAAAAGTGGAGAGCCACATCGAGGATGCCGTCGCCAACGGCGCGAAGGTTGTGGTCGGCGGCAAGCGCCATGCGCTGGGCGGCACGTTCTTCGAGCCCACGGTGATCAGCCATGCCACCACCCGCATGGTGGTGGCGCGCGACGAGACCTTCGGCCCGATGGCTCCAGTCTTTCGCTTCACGGACGAGGCCGATGTCATCGAGCAGGCCAACGCCACGCAGTATGGCCTCGCCTCGTATTTCTACGCCCGCGACCTCGGGCGCGTCTTCCGCGTCTCCGAAGCGCTGGAATACGGCATGGTGGGCGTCAACACCGCGCTGCTCGGCGCGGCTGAAGTGCCGTTCGGCGGGGTCAAGGAATCGGGGCTGGGCCGTGAGGGCTCCCGACACGGCATGGATGAGTTCACCGAGATCAAATACGTGCTTCTGGGCGGCATCGGCGCCTGATCTCGCCAAGATCTCGCCAAGATATCACAAATATCTCGCCAAAACTTCGCGGCGTCAATCCGACCCTCCGGCTGCATTGCCGGAGGGTTTTGCCGTTGCTGGGCAGGCGCGCCGGGCGGAGGCGTGCCGGCCTGCGACGTCTCGGCGCAGAGGCTGTTCGCACTACCTTAACCACACCGTGGCAGGGATCACATCTGCGTCATCGCACGGCTGTTCCTGACCGGCTCACGTGAATGTGGTGTAGATGGAACGAAGAAGCTGAATATCTGTTCATGTGAAATCTGCGCAGCCGTGAGGCGGCGCATTGGCTGGGCCCTGGAGGAATGGCGATGGCGGCGCCCGTGCGCGGCAGGGACGTGAGGTTGGACGTGTTCAGGGGCCTCGCGCTTCTGATCATCTTCATCACGCATGTTCCCGGGCTCGTGTTTGCAGGCTTCACGCCTCGCGCCTTCGGCTTTGCGGATGCGGCGGAGGCGTTCGTTCTGCTGGCCGGCCTTGCCGCCTATCATGCCTATTCGCGCCCGTTTCTGAAGGCCGAGCTCACGACCGGCGCGATCATGCGCGGCTCGCTGCCGATCTTCACCCGCGTCTGGCAGCTCTACGTCACGCATGTGGCGCTGGTTGTGCTGGTCACCGGCATTCTGGCCTATGCCGCGCAGCGCTTCGGCGACCCGGAATATCTGGAGGCAAGCGGGCTTGACGTGCTCCTCAGCCAGCCGGCGGAAACCGTGCTGGGCATCATGACGCTCACCTTCCTGCCGCACTTCCTCGACATCCTGCCCATGTATGTCATCCTTCTTGCCGCCCTGCCGCTGGCGGCTCTGGCCTTGCGGGTGCATTGGGCGCTGCCGCTGCTCATGAGCGCTGCTCTATACGGAGCAGTGCAAGTCACGGGCCTCAACCTGCCGAACATGAATGCTTCGAGCGTCTGGTTTTTCAACCCTTTCGCGTGGCAGTTTCTCTTCGTGCTTGGCTTTGTCGTGTCGCATCTGGCTGCCGCCGGCAGGCTTGACGGACTGTTCGCGCGCGGCGCGCTGCTCAAGGTCGTGACGGTGCTGGCGCTTGGCTATGTTGCCTTCACGGTCCTCGCCGCCGCTCCCTGGCGCCAGTTCGCGGCCTTCGCCAACATCGAGGTGCTGGACCCTGCCTATCTGCCGCTAGCTGACAAGACCAACCTCACGCCGCTGCGCCTTTTCGATGCGCTGGCGAAGTTCTGGCTGATCGCAGTTCTGGTCGATCGCGGCGCGGCCTGGCTCGATAAAGGCGCGGGCCGGATGCTGGCCCTGGCTGGCCGTCACAGCCTGCCGGTCTTCGTGCTGGGGCTTGTTGCCTCCACCATCGCCACGGTGCTGGTGAAGCAGGCCGCCTATGGGCTGGGAGTTCAGTTCGCGGTCACGCTCGGCGGCGTCGCCTTGCTCATCGGCTTTGCCGCGCTGCTCGATTGGCAGGCGCGTACGCTGAAGCGCGAGGCCGCTGCCCGCCCCGCGCCGGAGGCTCCACAAGGCGCCGCCGCGCCGCTGATGGGCAAGGTCATGGCCCAGCCCTCGACAAAGTGACCGCATGTGGCATGATCACGCCATGGGCCTGCGGATGATGACAGACTCCAGCGACGGACAGTCCGGGCCAGCTTTCGCCCGCAGCGCGCTGTGGGCCGTCGTCGTCGCGCTCACCCTGTCGATGGCTGGCGCGCCGGCTCGGGCGCAGTCAACCGCCGCAAATCCCTCGGCAAATGGTGCGGCGCCGCCGGCATCTGACGCACCGGGCCCGCCGGCTGCGCCCTTGCGGCCCGGTCTGGTCACCGTCATCGCGCTCGACGGCTCCGCCTTGCCTCAAGGCATCGTTGCGGCCGTAGGCGAGAATCCCACGGTCTGGTTCTCGGCTGCGGCGCGCAGCGCGGTTGGCGCAATCGAGGTCGCCTCGCGCACGGTCGGTTACATCGCTCTTGGCCATGGCGCTAAGCCGCGCGGCCTGACCCGCTGCCCCAATGGCCGCCTTTATGTGCTGGATCCGACGCTGAACGTGATCCATGAGGTCGATCCTGCCACCGAGCAGGTCAGCCGCCACTCCATGCCCAATGGCGAGATCGCCGATCTCAGCGGCGCGGTCTGCACCAGCGGCAATCTGGTGGTCTTCACCGGCTATAATGGCTGGGTGGGCAAGCTCGACACCGCCACGGGCAAGGTGACGTTGCTGGAATCGGTGGCCGGTCGCGGCCCCGCGCAGATGGCCATGGGCCCCAATGGCCTGATCTGGTTCGCCTCTTACGCTGCAAATCAGGTCGTGCGTCTCGATCCCGAATCCTTGCGGCAGGAGGCGTTCGCCATGCCGTCGGGCGTGGAAGGTCCGAAAGGCATCGTGGTGGATAGCGGCGGCCGCGTCTGGGTCAGCGCCTTCCGCTCGGGCCGGATCGCGCGGCTCGATCCCCGCCGCCGGGCCTGGGATGCCTGGCGCCTTGGGTCCGGCTCTCGCCCCCATGCGGTGGCGCTGGATTCAGGCGGCGCCGTGCTGGTCACCGATATAGGACGTGACCGGTTGCTGCGCTTCGATCCCGCGACCGGCTCAGCGGCCTCTGTGGCGCCCCTGTCCGAGCGCGGTCAGGCCCGCGCCATGACCCGGCTTGGCGACCAGATCTGGATCACTGAAACCGCTGCTGATCGTGTGCTGCTGATCGATCTCGCGGCCCAGCCTTCGCACTGATCCCGCCCGGCGCTGCGCCACGCGCTTTCGCGCCGGACGGGGCCGTCGAGGCCCTCTCAGTATTCGTTGCGGACGAGATCGAGCCGTGCCGCCGGCATGCGCTGCTGCTGGGGCAGGGCTGCGACAGCGACGCTGGCACGGACCAGATGAACCGCGAGGGCTTCGGCCAGCACCACGCCGGTGCACACATGCATGGGCACCGTCATGTGCAGGCGGTCCGGCTTGATGAGGTCGCTGTCCTCGGCAAGCCTGGCTTCGAGGATGCCCTGCATCAGCGCGAAGCGGCTCCACAGCATCGCGCCATGGCGCTCCGCTGCGGTCTTGAGCACCGATTGCACGGGTTGCAGCATGGGAGAGGCCGCCACCGCCGGCGCCACCTGCGAATCCATCAGCACCACCGGCGCGCCGATCGCCTCAAGCTGCGCCATGCCCTCGGCGACGCCATGGGCCACGATATCGGGATCGATGCTGCGCACGATGTCGTTGGCGCCAAGCTGCCAAACCACGAGGTCGGGCTTCATCGGCGCCACATCCTCGGCGAAGCGCTTGACCGTGTCGGTGATGCGCTCGCCGCCACGGCCGCGATTGACCACACGCACGGCGCCTGGCCCCAGAATCGCGTTGAGCCTGGCCTCCAGATGGGTGGGATAGGCGAGGCTGCGGTCGCTCAGGTCGGAGCCCTCCGTCGAGGACGAGCCGATCGCGACCAGCGTGATGGTCTCCCGGCGCGCAGCCTTCTCGGCCAGCGTCGCCAACTTGCGGGCGATCGCCGTTTCAGGGTTGGCGTCGGCGGAGAGTTTGACCTGGCGACACCAGCCTGGCCCCTCGCGCATGTCGAAAGACGAAAAGGCCGGCTGTGCCGCCGCGAGCAATGACAGGGCCGCAAGGGCGCCACGCAGACCGCAGTTCATCATCGTCCCAGGCATCCTTGCTCAAGCCGCGCCATGTCAAGCTCGTGCCGGCTTCGCTTGCCGGAGAGCGTTTCCGGCAGCGTCGCCATGCACGCCATGCGTTGCCGCACCGCGCGATGACATCGACAGGTTTACCTTCGCTTCTTCAACCGATATGCGGCGGTCCATGAACCGGAGATGAGCATGGCCGATCTCGAAGCCCTGAAGCGCGCCGCTGCAGCCCGCGCGCTGGAACTGGTGAGGCCTGGCATGCGGCTCGGTCTGGGAACTGGCTCCACGGCCAGGCATTTCGTGGAGTTGCTCGGACTGCGCGTCAGTGAGGGCCTGTCCGTGCTGTGCGTGCCGACATCGGAGCAGACCGCGGCGCTGGCGCGCGCTTCGGGCGTGCCGCTGACGACTCTCGATGAGACCCCCGAACTGGACCTCACCGTTGACGGGGCGGACGAGATCGACCCGGGCATGCGGCTCATCAAGGGCGGCGGCGCGGCGCTGCTGCGCGAGAAGATCGTCGCGGCCGCGTCCCGCCGCATGGTCGTCATCGCCGACGAGACCAAGCTGGTCGAGATGCTCGGCCGCTTTCCGCTGCCCATCGAGGTGGCGCCCTTCGGCATCGCCAGCACGGCACGGCTTGTGGAAGCGGCGCTGGCGGCCTCGGGCTGCAAGGGACCGCTGACCCTGCGCCGCGATGCAGCCGGCCAGCCTGTCATGACCGATGGTGGCCATCACCTCCTCGACGCCGCGCTCGGGCGCATTGACGAACCCGAGGCGCTGGCCGCCCGGCTTGTGGCGATTCCGGGCGTCATGGAGCACGGCCTGTTCCTCGGCATCGCAAGCGGCGCCATTCTCGCGGCGGCCTCAGGGGTGCGCCTGCTGGGCCAATTTGATTGACGACACATGCTGCGGTCTGACAAGGACACGTCAACATGCAAAGGAAACTGCCAATGAAGCATACCATCATGGCGGCGCTTGTGGCCGCTTCCGCCTTCGTCGCCGCTCCGGTGGCCGCGCAGACCGCTCCCTCGACGCCTTCCGTCACCGCCCAGCCGGCGGCGGAGTCCCATCTTCGCGTCGCGCGCGAATTTCTCGAAGCCTCCGGCATCGCCCGCACCTTCGATGCGGCCTTCCCCGACATGGCGCTGCGCATCCGCCAGAATTTCTCGGCAGCGCGCCCGGAGTTGCTGAAGGACATGGATGACACCCTCGTCGCCCTGTTGCCCGAGATCAGGACCCGCCGCGGCGAGATCATCGAGCGGACCGCGCGCCTCGCCGCGACGGCCTTCCCGGAGGCCGAGCTGAAGGAACTGAACACCTTCTTCAACTCGACCATCGGCAAGAAGTACGTCAACGTGCAGATTCAGCTTCTGAATGACGTGTTCCAGGCCATGGAACCCTGGATGCAGCAGACGACGGAGTTTTTCCTGACGCGCTTCCGCGAGGAAATGCGCAAGAAGGGCCACACGCTCTGAGCCTGCAACGGCCGCTGGTCGGCCCCCGGGGGAATCATGCGCGACGTTGATCTGTTTGTGATCGGCGCGGGATCGGGGGGCGTGCGCGCCGCGCGCATCGCCGCAGGACATGGCGCGCGCGTCATGATCGCCGAAGAAGACCGCATCGGCGGAACCTGCGTGATTCGCGGCTGCGTTCCCAAGAAGCTCTATGTCTATGCCAGCCGCTTCGCGGACGACATCGCGGACGCGGCCGCTTTCGGCTGGAACGTGGGGGAAGCCAGCTTCGACTGGCCGCGGCTGCGCGATGCCGTGTCGGCCGAGGTCGCGCGCCTGTCCGGGCTCTATCGCAAGGGCCTCAACGCCGCCGGCGTCGAGATCGTCGAGGAACGCGCCGTCGTCACGGGCCCGGACACGGTGCGCCTGGCGCGCTCGGGCGAGACCATCCGCGCCCGCCGCATCCTTGTGGCGACCGGAGGCTGGCCCAGCTTCGATCCAGCCATTCCGGGCGGCGAGCTTGGCATCACCTCCAACGAGGTCTTCCACCTGCCGTCGCTGCCGCGCCGCATGGTCGTGGTCGGGGCGGGCTACATCGCGCTCGAGTTTGCCTCCGTCTTCGCGCGCCTCGGCGTTGCAGTCACGGTGCTGCACCGCGGCGACAATGTGCTGCGCGGCTTCGACGAGGATATCCGACTGCGCCTGAAGGAGGCGCTGCTGCGGGGCGGCATCAGCCTGCGCCTTGGCGTCACCATCGCCTCCATCGCGGAAGGCGAGGGGGGCGTGCGCCACCTTGCCTTGTCGGACGGGTTTACGCTGGAGACCGACGTGCTGATGGTGGCCACCGGCCGCCGTCCGAACACGGCGGGGCTGGGGCTCGAAAGCGCCGGGGTCGAACTTGGTCCCGATGGCGCGATCAAGGTGGACGATGCCTCGCGCACCTCCTGCCCGTCGATCTTCGCCGTGGGAGACGTGACCAACCGCGTCAATCTCACCCCGGTCGCCATCCGCGAGGGCCATGCCTTCGCCGACAGCGAGTTCGGAGCCAGGCCCTGGACAGTGAAGCATTTCCCCATCGCCACGGCCGTCTTCACCACGCCCGAGATCGGCGCCATCGGCCGCTCCGAGCACGAAGCGATCCGGATGGGCTGCAAGGTGCGGATCTTCGACACGGCTTTCCGCCCGATGCGCGCCACCATGACGGGCCGCGAGGACCGCACCTACATGAAGCTCGTGGTCTGCGCCGACACCGACACGGTGCTGGGCGCGCATATGCTGGGCCCCGATGCCGGCGAGATCATGCAGTCGCTCGGCGTCGCCATCACCATGGGCGCCACCAAGGCGGATTTCGACCGCACCATCGCGCTGCATCCCAGCGCCGCGGAAGAATTCGTGACCATGCGCACCCCGCGCGCCAGCTGACGCCGCCTTCTCCCATCCTGAATCATCGGTTGAAGCATTTCACCCGCCGTCGTCATGCGCTGACTCAAATTCTCAGCCGGCGGACTCAGCCTGTGCGCAAACGGCTCCAAGGCCCTGAAGGGAATCACGAAACGTCCAGCAGCGAGCGTCCGGCCCCAGCCGGATGCAGCCGGGGGGTGCGGCGGCGGCGCTTGCCCTGCCTGCTGCGCTCCCGCAGGATCGCTTACCATCAACACCGCAACCTGACCGGATCATGCCATGGCGATCATTTCCTATCTGACAACGATCCGGTTCGATTTCGGCGCCATCGCCGGCCTGCCCGAGGACATGGCGGCGGCGGGCATCAGCCGGCCGCTCCTGGTCACTGACAAGGGCGTGGTGGCCGCAGGGCTCGCCGCGCGCGTCCTGGAGTTCATGCCCGGCGCCGCCGTGTTCGACGGCACGCCGGCCAACCCCACGGAAGAGGCCGTGATGCAGGCGCTGGCCGCCTATCGCGAGCATGGCTGCGACGGCATCGTGGCGCTCGGCGGAGGCTCGCCGCTTGACCTCGCCAAGGGCGTGGCGCTGCTGGCGACCCATGCCGCGCCGCTGCGGCAATACGCGCTCATCCTCGGCGGGCTCAAGCTGATGAAGCCCGAGGGCGCGCCGATGATCGCGATCCCGACCACGGCGGGCACCGGCTCGGAAGTCGGCCGTGGCGCGGTCATCAGCTTTGCCGATGGCCGCAAGCTGGTGATCGTCGGCCCCGCCATGATGCCGCGCCGTGCTATCTGCGACCCGGAACTGACCCTTGGCCTGCCGCCGCTGCTCACCGCAGCCACCGGCATGGATGCGCTGACCCACTGCATCGAGTGCTTCATCTCCCCGCTGGAGAACCCGCCCGCCGCCGCCATCGCGCTGGATGGCGCGGTCCGCGCTGTGGCCAACCTGCCGCGCGCCGTCGCCAACGGGCAGGATCGCCAGGCCCGCTGGGAGATGCTGATGGCGTCGATGATGGGGGCGATGGCCTTCCAGAAGGGGCTGGGCGCGGTCCACGCCATGTCCCACGCGCTGGGCGGGCTCAAGCAGGTCAGCCTGCATCACGGCACGCTCAATGCCGTGCTGCTGCCGGCCGTGCTGCGCTTCAACCGCCCGGTGGTCGGCGACAAGTATGAGCGGCTGGCCTCAGCCTTTGGACTGCCCGAGGGCACGCGCCTCGATGCCTTCATCGCCGGCCTCTCGGCCAGCCTGGGCCTGCCCGCCTCGCTCTCGGCCATGGGCGTGAAGCGCGACTGGTTCGAGGCCGTCGCCGGGAACGCGCTCGCTGATCACACCACCGCCACCAATGCCCGCCCCGTCACGCTCGCAGATTACCGCGCCTTGCTCGATGAGAGCTTCTGAACCGCCGCGCCTCAAGACGCGGCTGTCCCGGCCCCGCCATTCGCGATGATCGGGTTGCCATGGTGCTGCCCAGGGGCGTCGAGGCGCTCCCGGCTGGCCCAGCGCGCGATTGCGCAGGCCAGCCTGACCCGCTAAAGCTCCAGCGTCACGCCGCCGCACCCATCAATGGGCCAGGGCGCGGCGCAAGTTTGCGAGGAGAAGGCCATGGCCGAGCGTTGGACCCCGGATAGCTGGAGGCAAAAGCCCGTTCAGCAGGTGCCGCAGTATCCCGATCTTGAGGCGCTGGCTTCGGTCGAGAAGACGCTCTCGGGCTTTCCGCCGCTGGTTTTTGCAGGCGAGGCGCGCAAGCTCAAGCGGGCGTTGGGCAAGGTCGCGGCCGGCGAGGCCTTCCTGTTGCAGGGCGGGGATTGCGCCGAGAGCTTCGAGGAGCACTCGGCAGACAACATTCGCGACTTCTTCCGCATGTTCCTCCAGATGGCGGTGGTGCTGACCTTCGCGGGCGGCTCGCCTGTGGTGAAGGTGGGCCGCGTCGCCGGCCAGTTCGCCAAGCCGCGCTCGGCCAACACCGAGACCATCAACGGCGTCGAGCTGCCAAGCTACCGCGGTGACATCATCAACGACATCGCCTTCACCCCCGAAGCGCGCATCCCCGATCCGCGCCGCCAGCTGATGGCTTACCGCCAGTCGGCGGCAACACTCAACCTGATCCGCGCCTTCGCCACCGGCGGCTATGCCAATCTCGACAATGCGCATCGCTGGATGCTGGGATTTGTCTCGGGCAGCCACCAGAGCAGCCGATACCGCGAGCTGGCGGAACGCATCACCGAAACGCTCGACTTCATGCGCGCCATCGGGATCGACCCCGAGCGGCATCCCGAAACCCGCACGACCGATTTCTACACCAGCCACGAGGCGCTGCTGCTCGGCTACGAGCAGGCCATGACCCGCGTCGATTCCACCTCCGGCGACTGGTATGACACCTCCGGCCACATGATCTGGATCGGGGACCGCACCCGCCAGCCTGACCACGCGCATCTCGAGTTCTGTCGCGGCATCAGGAACCCGGTCGGCCTCAAATGCGGCCCCTCGCTCAAGCCTGATGAGCTCATCAAGCTGATCGACATTCTCAACCCGTCGAACGAGCCGGGACGTCTCACGCTGATCGCACGTTTCGGCGCCGACAAGGTGTTCGACCACCTGCCGGCGCTGGTGCGCGCGGTGAAGCGCGAGGGCCGCGATGTGCTGTGGTCCTGCGATCCGATGCACGGCAACACGATCAAGTCGGCCTCAGGCTACAAGACCCGCCCCTTCGACATGATCCTGGGCGAGGTCAAGGCCTTCTTCGCGGTCCACAATGCCGAAGGCGCCCATGCCGGCGGCATCCATCTCGAGATGACGGGCAAGAACGTCACCGAATGCACCGGCGGGGCGCGCTCCATTTCGGATGTCGACCTGTCCGACCGCTATCACACGGCCTGCGATCCCCGGCTCAACGCGGAACAAGCGCTGGAAATGGCCTTTCTCGTGGCCGAACTGATCAAGAAGGAGCGCCAGGCCAAGGGCCGGCCCGAGGTCGAAGCCGCAGAGTGAGGCGAACTGAAGACGATAGCGGCCCTTGAAGCGCCGTCATTGCGAGCGCAGCGAAGCAATCCAGCCTTTGTGCGCTGCGACACCGCCGTCATTGCGAGCGCAGCGAAGCAATCCAGCCTTTGTGCGCTGCGATGCTGACGATCCGGGCGAACCGCAGCGCTGGATTGCTTCGCTGCGCTCGCAATGACGGAACGGCAAAGTGCGGCAGCCCGCGATTTACATCATGGCGAACAAGCGCAACGGGACGCTTTACATCGGCGTGACGAGTAATCTGCCGAGGCGCGTTTGGGAGCACAAGAATGGGGTCATTGAGGGCTTCACCAAACGCTATGGATGCAAGATTCTGGTGTTCTACGAGCGCCACGAAACCATGATTGACGCCATTGCCCGCGAGAAGCAGCTGAAGGGCGGATCGCGGAAGTCGAAATTGAAGCTGATCGAAGGGGTCAACCCAGACTGGCGCGATCTTCACGACGAACTCATCTGGACATGACCGAACCCGTCATTGCGAGCGCAGCGAAGCAATCCAGCCTTTGTGCGCTGCGACACCGCCGTCATTCATACACCGCCGTCATTGCGAGCGCAGCGAAGCAATCCAGCCTCTGTGCGCTGCGATGCTGACGATCCGGGCGAACCGCAGCGCTGGATTGCTTCGCTGCGCTCGCAATGACGGAACGGCAAAGTGCGGCAGCCCGCGATTTACATCATGGCGAACAAGCGCAACGGGACGCTTTACATCGGCGTGACGAGTAATCTGCCGAGGCGCGTTTGGGAGCACAAGAATGGGGTCATTGAGGGCTTCACCAAACGCTATGGATGCAAGATTCTGGTGTTCTACGAGCGCCACGAAACCATGATTGACGCCATTGCCCGCGAGAAGCAGCTGAAGGGCGGATCGCGGAAGGCGAAATTGAAGCTGATCGAAGGGGTCAACCCAGACTGGCGCGATCTTCACGACGAACTCATCTGGACATGACCGAACCCGTCATTGCGAGCGCAGCGAAGCAATCCAGCCTTTGTGCGCTGCGACAGCGCGTCATTCATACACCGCCGTCATTGCGAGCGCAGCGAAGCAATCCAGCCTTTGTGCGCTGCGATGCTGACGATCCGGGCGAACCGCAGCGCTGGATTGCTTCGCTGCGCTCGCAATGACGGCGTGGGGCGAACCGCAGCGTTGGGCTGTGCCGCTGCGTGAGGAGGAGCCATGCGCTGTTTTCATTCACCGTATCGGAGGCGCAACGCATTGGCAGCCATACCGACAGCGCGTCATTCATGCACCGCCGTCATTCATACACCGCCGTCATTGCGAGCGCAGCGAAGCAATCCAGCCTTTGTGCGCTGCGACACCGCCGTCATTCATACACCGCCGTCATTGCGAGCGCAGCGAAGCAATCCAGGCTTTGTGCGCTGCGATGCTGACGATCCGGGCGAACCGCAGCGCTGGATTGCTTCGCTGCGCTCGCAATGACGGCGTGGGGCGAACCGCAGCGCTGGGCTGTGACGCTGCGTGAGGAGGAGCCATGCGCTGTTTTCATTCACCGTGCCGGAGGCGCAACGCATTGGCAGCCATGCCGACAGCGCGTCATTCATGCACCGCCGTCATTCATACACCGCCGTCATTGCGAGCGCAGCGAAGCAATCCAGCCTTTGTGCGCTGCGATGCTGACGATCCGGGCGAACCGCAGCGCTGGATTGCTTCGCTGCGCTCGCAATGACGGCGTGGGGCGAACCGCAGCGTTGGGCTGTGCCGCTGCGTGAGGAGGAGCCATGCGCTGTTTTCATTCACCGTGCCGGAGGCGCAACGCATTGGCAGCCATGCCGACAGCGCGTCATTCGTAAGCGTGTAGGCAACCCCACGTATCTTTTGGTGTTCTGATCGCTCATTTTCCCGGTGAATCATGTGGGGAATCCTATGAGCGAGAGTATGAATCAAGATCGAGTTTTTGAGGTTTTGACGGCAGCGCCGGTGCGGACGAGGCGCAGGCTACGTGATTGGTCGGTCGACGAGAAGGCACGACTGATTTCCCAGACGCTGTTGCCTGGTGCGAATGTTTCGGCGATTGCGCGTTCTGCCGGGGTTGACCCTTCGCAGCTTTATGGATGGCGGCGACAGGCCCGGGCATCCGGGGCGGTCAAAGCCATGCCCGTTGCGCACGATGAGGTGAAGTTTGCGCGCGTCGAGGCGGCTGGCAACTGGGCTGTGGAGATTGTCATTCGGGATACGGTTGTCCGTGTTGGCGGCGACATCGATGCGGATCATCTGACCGTGATACTGAGGGCGGTGCGCAAAGCATGATTGGCCTGGGTGTCGTCGTTTACGTGTCGTGCCAGCCCGTCGACTTTCGTAAAGGTGCCGCATCCCTGATGGTGCTTGTCCGGGATGGCGGCCTCGACCCGTTCAACGGCGCGCTTTACGTGTTTCGGTCGAAACGTGCGGACCGTGTTCGGATCGTGTGGTGGGATGGCAGCGGCGTTTGTCTCTATTCGAAGACGCTTGAGGAGCAAGGCTTTTGCTGGCCTGCCCTATCGGCGGCTCGCATTCGCCTGGACCATTCGCAGCTGATGGCTCTTCTGGCCGGGATGGACTGGAAGAAGATCCGTCCGACAAAGGTGCGGCGACCCTTGCTGACGGGATGATGTCGATCTGCGGCAAGATGAATCATGCTGCTGTAATCATTGGGAAAGTGAGCGGTTTTGTGCTCTATTTGCACCCATGGATTTACCCCTGAACACCTTGCCGGACGACGTGGATGCGCTCAAGGCGATGGTGCTCGCCCTGGCGCGTGCGCAGGCGCAAGGGGATGTTCGATTAAGAGCCGCGGAGGCTGAAATCGCCCGGCTGGAGGCGATCGAACAGAGCGCCAACGAGCGGATTGCCAACCTGACGCTGATCATGAAGGTCTTGCAGCGCGCGCAACATGGCAAGCGCTCTGAACGGCTCCGCGCCGGTGGTCCTGGGGTCCTCGACGACGAGCAGATTGCCTTTGCCTTCGAGGAGGTGGAGACCGGCCTTTCGAGCGTCCAGAGCGAACTCGACCGGGGCGCCAGGGACAAGCCGAAACGCGCTCCACGCCCGCGCAAAGGCTTTGCTGCGCATCTTGAGCGCATCGAGGAGGTCATCGAGCCGGAACTCCCCGCTGGATATGAGGGCCTGGAGAAGGTGCTGATCAGCGAAGACCGTTCCGAACGGCTCGATGTCATTCCGCCGAAGTTCAGGGTCATCGTGACGCGCCGTCCCAAATATGCCTTCCGTGGCCATGACGGCGTGATCCAGGCGCTCGCACCGGCACACATCATCGAAGCCGGATTGCCAACGGAACGGCTGCTCGCCTTTATCGCGGTCTCCAAATATGCCGACGGTCTTCCGCTTTACCGTCAGGAGGCGATCTACCTGCGCGACGGGGTCGAGATCAGCCGATCCCTGATGGCCCAATGGATGGGCCATCTTGGGTTTGAACTGCAGATACTGGCCGATTACATCCTCGAAAAGATCAAGGAGGGTGAGCGGATCTTTGCCGACGAAACGAGCTTGCCCACTCTGGCTCCCGGATCGGGGAAAGCAACCAAGGCCTGGTTATGGGCCTACGCGCGCGATGATCGCCCCTATGGCGGCACCAGTCCGCCAATGGTGGCCTATCGCTTCGAAGACGGCAGAGGCGCTGAATGTGTGGCCCGTCATCTGTCCGGGTACAACGGCATCCTGCAGGTCGATGGATACGTGGCCTATAGCAGCCTTGCCAAGAGCCAGGCCAAGAGCCAGGCCAAGAGCCAGGCCAAGAGCCAGGCCAAGAGCCAGGCCAAGAGCCAGGCCAAGAGCCACGCCAAAAGCCAGGCCAAAACCGGCAGCACAGAAACGATGAGGCTTGCCGGATGCTGGGCGCATCTCAGGCGCAGGTTCTACGATCTGCACATCAGCGGCGTCTCGCAGGCTGCCACGGACAGCGTCATGGCCATGACCGAGCTGTGGAGGGTCGAAGATGACGTGCGCGGCCGGAATGCAGACACCCGCGCGAAGCTCCGGCAGGAAAAGTCTGCGCCTGTCGTCGCGCGCCTCTTCGATCTTTGGGAACGGGAGCTCGGCAAGGTCTCCGGCAAGTCCAAGACGGCGGAAGCAATCCGCTATGCGCTCGCCCGCCGTGAAGCACTCGAACGGTTCCTCTCCGACGGTCGCATTGAAATCGACTCCAACATCGTCGAACGGGCCATCAGGCCCCAAACCATTACGCGAAAGAACAGCCTCTTTGCCGGAAGTGAAGGCGGTGGCAGGACCTGGGCTACACTGGGAACGCTTCTGCAAACCGCCAGGATGAACAATGTCGATCCTCTCGACTGGCTGTCGCAAACCCTCGCGCATATCGCCCAAGGATGGCCCGCATCCAAAATCGACGCCCTCATGCCCTGGAACTTCAGGTCAAACGCCCTCAGCTAACCGCTTACCGTCATTCATACACCGCCGTCATTCATACACCGCCGTCATTGCGAGCGCAGCGAAGCAATCCAGCCTTTGTGCGCCGCAATGCTGACGATCCGGGCGAACCGCAGCGCTGGATTGCTTCGCTACGCTCGCAATGACGGCGTGGAGCGAACCGCAGCGCTGGATTGCTTCGCTGCGCTCGCAATGACGGCGTGGGGCGAACCGCAGCGTTGGGCTGTGCCGCTGCGTGAGGAGGAGCCATGCGCTGTTTTCATTCACCGTGCCGGAGGCGCAACGCATTGGCAGCCATACCGACAGCGCGTCATTCATGCACCGCCGTCATTCATACACCGCCGTCATTGCGAGCGCAGCGAAGCAATCCAGCCTTTGTGCGCCGCGATGCTGACGATCCGGGTGAACCGCAGCGCTGGATTGCTTCGCTGTGCTCGCAATGACGGCGTGGGGTGATGCAAGAGCGCTGGATTGCTTCGCTGCGCTCGCAATGACGGCGTGGGGTGATGCAAGGGCGCTGGATTGCTTCGCTGCGCTCGCAATGACGGCGTGGGGTGATGCAAGAGCGCTGGATTGCTTCGCTGCGCTCGCAATGACGGCGTGGGGTGATGCAAAAGCGCCGGCGTGCCGCTGCGCTCGCAATGACGGCGTGGGGCGAACCGCAGCGCCGGCGTGACGCTGTGCTCGCAATGACGGCGTGGAGCGATGCAAACAAAAACCGCCGGGCTGTGCCGGCGGTCTCGGAGTGCTCGCGATGCGTGGCAGAAATCAGAACTTCACGCCGGCGCCGACACGGGCCTGGTTGACGTCGATCACGACGCCGCCCTGGGCGGCCACGCGGGTGAAGAGATACTCGCCCCTGACGATCAGCCCGCCAAACATGGCTTCTACGCCTGCGCCAGCCGAGAAGCCCATCATGAATGCATTCTTGCGTGTTTCGCTACGACGGGGCGTGTTGATGGTGAAGGACGGCAGGTCAGGCGCTTGCGTCGGATCGGCATCAACTCCGGAAAGAGTAACTGTTGCCTTATTGGTGACCCTGCCAAAACCCATTGCAAGGCCCCCTGTAAGATAGGGCATGACGTTGCCCATGGCGTAGCCTGTGCGCAGGCGCAACGTCACCAGATCATCCAATCGTGCCATCGTGGTGCCATCCAAGTTAACGGTTTCCCTATAGCCGGTGCTTGTGGTGTAGGTCCGGTTGCTCAGATCGGAGCGCATGTCGCCCTGGTTCATGCGCATATAGTCGGCCTCGAAGCCCAGCACGGCTTCACCAAACTGCATATTGTAACCGAGGAAACCACCAAAAGTCGTACCGCGGCCACTAAACTGACTGGGTTGCAAGGCGCGCGACGCCTGAAACTCGTTCTCCACCGCCGTGCCGCGCAGTGCGATCTGCCGTGCCAGATCGGCAGCGCCGGTCCTTGGATTGAAGTTGACGGAAGAGAATCCCGCCAATCCGCCCAGATAGAACCCCTCCCAAGGCGAAGCGTCTTCCTGGATCATCGGCGCCGGCGGCAGCGACGGCGAGGATGTGCCGCGCAGGATGGGGTAATCGGCGGCGAATGCGGGCAAGACACCTGCGAAGGCGAAAGCTGCCACGGCTGAGAGATGAAGACGCATCAAGGTTGCTCCGGACAAATCAGCTGGTTCCGACGATGGAGCAGTTATCTCTTGGTAACCCTAATGCCCGGTAAACGTAATCCTAAGAAAAGGTTAAGTGTGGCCCTTATTGCCTCATTCCAGCCATGATGCCGAAATCAGGAGCCGTCATGCAGGCGGCCCCGTTGCCCGTTGTGGGCCGGGGCGCTAAATCGTTTTCATGACCAGCCGCCTGCGCATTGCTCTCGCCCAGCTTGATCCAACCGTCGGCGATCCGGTCGGCAACGCCGCCAAAGCCAGCGCCGCGCGCGCCGGGGCGGCCGCGCAGGGCGCTGCGCTCGTGATGTTTCCGGAGCTGTTCCTGTCGGCCTATCCGCCGGAGGATCTTGTCCTGAAGCCGGCCTTCCAGGATGCGTGCCGCCGTGCCTGCGATGAACTCGCCGCCCTCACCGCCGATGGCGGGCCGGGCCTGCTGGTTGGCCTGCCCTGGGTCGAGGGCGGCAAGCTCTACAACGCCTATGCGCTGCTCGATGCGGGCCGCGTCCAATCGGTGCGCTTCAAGGTCGACCTGCCGAATTACGGCGTGTTCGACGAGAAGCGCGTCTTCGAGCCCGGCCCGCTGCCCGGCCCCGTCACCTTCCGCGGCGTGCGGCTGGGGCTTCCCATCTGCGAGGACATCTGGGGTGTCGATGTCGTCGAATGCCTGGCCGAGACAGGCGCGGAGATCCTGCTCTCGCCCAATGGCTCGCCCTATCGCCGGGGCGTGATCGACGAGCGCATGGGCGTGGCTGTTCCCCGCGTGGTCGAGAGCGGGCTGCCGCTGGTCTATCTCAACCAGGTCGGCGGGCAGGATGAACTGGTCTTCGACGGCGCCTCCTTCGTGCTGAACGCCGACGCCTCCCTGGCCGCTCAGCTTCCGGCCTTTGGCGAAACCGTCGCACTCGTCGATTTCGCGCGCGAGGGCGGCGTCTGGCGCTGCGTGTCGGCGCCGCTCGCGCTCATCGAGGAGACGGACGAGGCTGACTATGCGGCCTGCGTGCTCGGCCTGCGCGGCTATGTCGAGAAGAACGGCTTCCGCAGCGTGGTGCTTGGGCTCTCCGGCGGCATCGACAGCGCCATCTGCGCCGCGATGGCGGTGGATGCGCTGGGCGCCGATCGTGTCCGCTGCCTGATGATGCCCTATCGCTACACATCTCAGGACAGTCTGAATGACGCTTTCGAATGTGCCCGCGCGCTCGGGGTCAGCTACGAGATTGTCCCCATCGCGCCGATCGTTGCGGGGTTCGAGGCCGCGCTCGCGCCGCTCTTCGCGGGCCGTCCCGCCGACATCACCGAGGAGAACCTGCAAAGCCGGGCCCGCGGCACGGTGCTGATGTCCGTCTCGAACAAGTTCGGGCCGATGGTCATCACCACCGGCAACAAGTCCGAGATGTCGGTGGGCTACTGCACGCTCTATGGCGACATGAATGGCGGCTTCAACCCCATCAAGGATCTCTACAAGATGGAGGTCTACCGCCTGAGCGCGCTGCGCAACCGCTGGAAGCCGCGAGGCGCGCTGGGTCCCGACGGCGTCGTCATCCCGACCGGCATCCTCAGCAAGGCGCCGACCGCCGAACTGCGCGAGAACCAGACCGATCAGGATTCGCTGCCGCCCTATGCCGCGCTCGACGACATGCTCGCCTGCCTCGTCGAGCACGAGATGCGGCTGAGCGACATCGTGGCGCGCGGCCATGATCTCGCAACCGTCAGGAAGGTGGAGCGCCTGCTTTTCCTGGCGGAGTACAAGCGCCGCCAGTCAGCCCCCGGCGTGAAGGTGACGAAGCGATCTTTCGGGCGCGACCGGCGTTACCCCATTGTCAATCGCTTTCGCGATCCGGGCGAGCCGCCCTATGCGCCGGCGGCCGGCAACCCCACCCCGCAAGGGGCATCCCGCCTCGACGTCGTCGACTTCTGATGCCCTTGCCCGAGGTGACGCCTGATGAGCGGCGGATTGATAGCACTGCTGGATGATGTCGCGGCGATCGCCAAGGTCGCCGCCGCCTCCCTCGACGATGTGGCCGCCCAGGCGACCAAGGCCGGCGCCAAGGCTGCCGGCATCGTCATCGACGACACGGCCGTCACGCCCCGCTATGTCGTCGGCTTCGCGGCCGATCGCGAGCTTCCCATCATCGGCAAGATCGCCATGGGCTCGTTGAAGAACAAGCTGCTGGTCCTGCTGCCGGGCGCGCTGGCGCTGGCCTTCTTCGCGCCCTGGGCGATCACGCCCCTGCTGATGGCGGGAGGGCTGTTCCTGTGCTTCGAGGGCTATGAAAAAGTGCATGAAATGGTCGCAGGCCATGAGGCTCCGGCCGAGGCGGCCATGGCTGGCATCGTCGCTGCCGACGGGCGCAGCCTCGAGGACGCCAGGGTGGCGGGCGCGATCCGCACCGACCTCATCCTTTCGGCCGAGATCATGGCCATCACGCTCGCGTCGATTCCCCAGCAGAGCGTCTGGATGCAGGCCTTCGTGCTTGCGGCTGTCGGCATCGGCGTCACCTTGCTGGTCTATGGTGCGGTGGCGCTGATCGTGAAGGGCGATGACCTCGGCGTTTTCATGGCGCGCGGCCACCTGGCCGCCACGCGCGCCATCGGTCGGGGCATGGTCAAGGCCATGCCGCCCTTCCTCAGGCTGCTCAGCCTCATCGGCACGGCGGCCATGCTCTGGGTCGGCGGCGGCATCGTCGTCCATGGCCTTGCGCAGCTTGGCTGGGCCGGCGTCGAGCATGCGCTTGAGGGAGCGGGCGCGAGCGCCTCGGCCCTGGTGGGCGGCGCGCGGGGCTTCACCGCCTGGCTCGTCGCGGCGACCGGCTCCGGCATCCTCGGCCTTGCCCTTGGGGCGCTGGTGGCGGGCGCCTTTTCCCTCGTCCGGCCGGGCGCGAAGGCGCACTGAGCGCTGCGCAGGGCCTGACGATTCCGGAGCCGGCCGCCGCTGAAGAGCCGTTGCACCTTGGGCGCGGCTTCGCCATAAGCGCGGCATGATCCCAGCCCCCATCGTTCGCTTCGCACCCTCGCCGACCGGCCGCCTGCATATCGGCAATGCCCGGCCAGCGCTGTTCAACTGGCTTTTCGCGCTGCGTCACGGCGGGCGCTTCATCCTGCGCTTCGATGACACCGACAAGGAGCGCTCGACCGCCGCCTTCGCCGAAGCCATCGCTGCGGATCTGGCCTGGCTCGGCATCTCCCCGCACGAGGTCCATGCACAGTCGGATCGCTTCGCCCTTTACGGCGCGGCCGCCGACCGCCTGCGCGCGATGGGCCGGCTCTATCCGTGCTACGAGACGCCCGACGAGCTCGACCGCCGCCGCAAGCGCCAGCTCGCCCGCGGCCTTCCGCCCATCTACGACCGCGCCGCCCTCAAGCTCACCGATGCGGACCGCGCCGCGCTGGAGGCTGAGGGAAGGCGTCCCCATTGGCGATTCCGCCTCGATGCGGCCGCCGTGGGCTGGACGGATCTGGTGCGAGGTGAAGCGCAAGTCGACTGCGCCTCGCTCTCCGATCCGGTGCTGATCCGGGCCGACGGCACCTATCTCTACACGTTGCCCTCCGTGGTGGACGACATCGACATGGCCATCACCCATGTGATCCGCGGCGAGGATCATGTCACCAACACTGCCGTCCAGATCCAGATCATCGAGGCGCTCGGCGCAGTTCCGCCGGTGTTCGCCCACCATAACCTGCTCACCACCGCGAGCGGGGAAGGGCTGTCCAAACGTCTTGGCCATCTATCGCTCGGGATGCTGCGCGAGAGCGGCATGGAGCCTCTGGCCGTCGCTGCGCTCGCCGTGCTGGTGGGCTCGGCGGAGGCGGTGCGCCCCGTATCGAGCCTCGGCGAACTCGCCGCGATCGTCGATCTCGCCCATGTCGGACGCGCGCCGGCCCGTTTCGACGAGGCCGAGCTTGAGCAGCTCAACGCACGCCTGCTGCACCAGATGCCCGCCGAAGAGGCCGCGCCGCGCCTGCACGCGCTCGGAATCGCGGGCGGGGAGGAATTCTGGCTGGCTGTGCGCGGCAACCTTCACCGCTTCGCCGACGCCGCTGACTGGTGGCGCGTCGTCGCCGGACCGATCAACCCGGTGATCGGGGACGAGGCCTTCGCGCGCAAGGCGCTGGAAGCCTTGCCGCCCGGCCCGCTGGAAGCTGTGGACTGGAAGCCGTGGACCGAGGCGATCAAGATCGCGACGGGCGCCAAGGGCAGGGCGCTGTTCATGCCGCTCAGGCTGGCGCTGACCGGCCGCGAGCACGGGCCGGAACTGGCGCCGCTTCTCCCGCTGATGGGCCGCGAACGAATCGAGCGCCGCCTCAAGGGCGAGATCTGCTGAACGGGGGCTTGCCCGCAGCCATCCGCACGGTCAGCTGCGTGGCTGCGCAGGCGCCCGTTACTGAATGACCGGCGAAAGGGCCGGCGCCACGATCCGCACCGTGCGGCGTTCGCCTGCCGAATTGGTCACCTCGCGCCGTTCGCCCTGACCGGCGGCGACGGTGCCGGTTCCAAGGTTCCTCGGGCCGATGCCGGATGACTCGGTGCCGGCGGTGGGCGCGCTGCGGCCGGCTTCATCCAGCGCGCGGGCGGCTGCGGCGTCGGCCGCCTGTTCGGCTTGCGGCGCCACCGGGGCGGTCGCCTGCTGCTCGCGCTGGCGGGCGGTTTGCGCCCGGGCCTGCGCCGAGGGGGTCAGGCGCGCGCGGGACATCTCCCTGGCGCGCTGCTCGGTCACGAACACATCGCCGCGGCGGCGCTCCAGCATGTCCTCGGCCTCTGCCAGCGCCTGGGCCCAGCTCTGGCCCTGCTTGCGGCAGCCGCAGGATGGATCGAACTGACGCAGGTAGCGCCCGGCATTGGGCAGGCTCGAATAGCTCGAACCCGTGCGGCTGCTGGCATTCTCGATGTTGCCGTCGGCGCTCATGAAGAACACCTCGGTCCTTGCCGCCGGGCAAAGGGCGCGGCACATGTCGCTCTGGCTTTCGCGTCCGCCGGGGCTGTTGGCGAGGGGGAAGAAGTAGCCGTCGCAGGTGCGCACGCAGACAGGACGGCCCGAGCCCCAGCTCGGAATCCTGGCTTCCTCGTCCAGCAGGATGCCATCTGTCAGCGGCGCGCCATAAGGCGGCGGGGGCGAGCGATCCGGCGCGCCGAACAGGGCCTCGAACAGACTGCGTGGCGGCTGTGGCTGTGGCTGTGGCTGCGGCGCGATGGGCTGGGTGCGGTAGATGCCAGGCCGGCAATTATCCTCGATGGCCGCAATCAGCGCGCGGCGGCGATTCTCGCTGCCGCCGCCCGCTGCTTCAAGGGCCCCGAGCTGGGCACGAAGCTGGCCGATCTGGCCGCGAAGCGCGAAGCACTGTGGCGGCGGTTGCTGGAACACCCAGGAGCCGCCGCATTGAAGCGAACTGTAGACCTGCTGCGCCCGGGCCAGCTCAGCGCCAACCCTCTGCGCGTTCTGCGCCGCTCGCGGATTGCCGCTGCCCGAGCGCTCCAGGCGCGCAAGTTCTCCGCGCCACCCATCGCATTGCGGCGCCTGCGCCTGGGCAATCTCGTTCGCGCCGGAGAGCGTGACCAGCAGGATTGCCAGCCGAAGAAAAGCCGGCCGGCCAGGACGTGCAACCATGATGCTCCGCTTCCAGAAAACTCAGCCAGGCTTCGAAGCCTGATCTGCGGGGCCAGAGATAACAGATGATGATCGAGACGGAAGTATGTTGCGGCCCCGGCCGGAAAAAAATTAGTCGTCGGGGGCGGTGAAACCCGCGGACAGCACGCGGACCCGTTCTGTGAGGGTGGAAAGCACCCGCTCGAAGGCCTGCATCTCGGCAGCCGGTATGTCGTCGCTGAGGCGCTTTTCGAACGCCAGCGCCATCGGCGCCACCTGGTCGTAGATGCGCCGGCCGGGGGCGCTGAGCGACAGGAAGGCTTCGCGCCGATCGTCGCGGTTGGGCGTGCGCTCGATCAGCCCGCGCTCCACAAGCTCGCTCACCGCGCGCGACACCTTGGTTTTGTGCATGTGGGAGAGCTCTCCCACATCGCGTGCCGTCAGCCTGTCGAACTGGCCCAGCATGGCCATCACCCGCCATTCCGGGATGCCGATGCCGAAATGGCGGCTGTAGATGCGGGCCAGCGCCCGGCTGGCCAGCGTCGCGGCCACCACGAGCCGATAGGGCAGGAAGCGTTCGAGCTTCAGCCTGTCTCCCGCAGCATCAAGCGGCGGCAGCCCGTCCTGATCGGTGCCGGACATCGCGGCGCCCCGCGCGCGACGCCTCAGGTCCTGCCGCGCGTGCGCGCCATGAACGCATCATAGGACAACTCGCCTACCTGCCACCACAGCAGCGTCTCGGCGCGGAAGGCTGTCATCGAATCGAGCGCGCGCTTGAAGCTCTCGTTCCGGCCGGCAAGATCGGCGTAGTAATCATTCGCGGCCTTGAGCGCAGCCTCCATGATCGGCTGCGGGAAGGCGCGCAGTTCCGTGCCGGCCGCCACGAGGCGGCGCAGCGCGGGCGGGTTCACCGCGTCATACTTGGCCAGCATCCAGTTGTTCGCCGCCTCGCAGGCCTGGGTCAGGATGGCCTGGTAATGCTTGGGCAGCTTGTTCCACTCGGCCTGGTTGATCACGAGGTGGAGCATGGCGCCGCCCTCCCACCAGCCGGGATAGTAGTAGTATTTGGCGACGCGGCTCAGCCCCAGCTTTTCGTCGTCATAGGGGCCAACGAACTCGGCTGCGTCGATCGTGCCGCGTTCGAGCGCCGGATAGACATCCCCCGCCGCGATTTGCTGCGGCACCACGCCGAGCCGCGCCAGCACCTGCCCGCCCATGCCGCCGATGCGGAACTTGAGGCCGCTGAGGTCTGCCGGCGTGTTGAGTTCCTTGCGGAAGAAGCCGCCCATCTGGCAGCCGGAGTTGCCAGCCGGTATGGAGTAGGCGTTGAACCTGGCGAGGCTTTCGTTGATCAGTTTCTCGCCGCCGCCGAAATGCCACCACGAATGCTGCTGCCGCGCATTGAGCCCGAACGGCACGCCCGTGCCGAAGCCCAGCACCGGGTCCTTGCCGACATAGAAGTAGGTGGGCGTGTGCGCGCATTCCACCGAGCCGTTTGACACCGCGTCGAGCGCCTGGAGCCCGGGCACGATCTCGCCTGCCGAGAAGGTCTGGATCTGGAAGCGGCCATCGGTGGCGTCAGCCATGTATCTGGCGAGCGTCTGCGCCGTGCCGAAGATGGTGTCGAGCGAGCGCGGAAAGCTCGAGGTGAGGCGCCATTTCACCTCCGGCATCGACTGCGCGATGGCAGGCGCGGCGATCGTGGCTGCTGCCGCGGCGATGGAGCCCGTCTTCAGGAAATCTCGGCGCTTCATGGTGTCCTCCCCGGTGCCGTTTGCGTCGTTCTTGAATGCACCTTATCGATGCTTTCGAACATGGTGAAGCCCGGTTCGACGCGGCGGCCTCTCCTCGCGCAGCCAGCGGCCTCTTCAAAAAGCGTGACCGCGGCACCATCTGGGAAGCGGATCGTCAGAGGATGCCCGACCATGCGCCGCGCCATCACCCTCGCCTTAGCCGCCAGCGTAGCTTTGGCCGCGGCCGGGGCCGCACAGACCGCTCTTGCGGAGAGCGAACCTGACCTGATCTTCAAGAAGTCCACAGTGTGGAAGATGCTGACCCCCGACGACAAGCTCGCGGTTTACGGGGTCGATGATCCGCTGATCGATGGTGTGGCTTGCCACTACACCACGCCCGAACGCGGCGGGGTCGCCGGCATGTTCGGCGTGGCCGAAGAGGTCTCGGACATTTCGCTAGCCTGCCGCCAGGTGGGCCCGATCCGCTTCAAGGCCAAGTTCGAGCAGGGCGATGTGATGCTGCGCGAGCGCCGCTCGCTGGTTTGGAAGCGGATGCAGATCGTGCGCGGCTGTGACGTGAAGCGCAACGTGCTGATCTACATGGTGTATTCGGACAGGCTCATCGAGGGCTCGCCCAAGAACTCGACCTCGAGCGTGCCGATCATGCCCTGGGGCGTGGCCGAGCCGGCTCCGAAATGCGCCGAATGGCTGAAGTGAGCCTCAGTCCGCGCAAGCGATCATCAGCGGCGGATCCTTCGGGGCGCCGCCGCGCCCGCCAACCGAGCCGGTGATTTCGGTCGGGGACACCGCGCCGAACGAGGCGGCGCGCACGAAGCCCTTCGATTCGCACCAGGCATTGGCGACGATCTTGCCGCATTCGCGATTGCCGGAGATGCAGTCGGCCACGCCGTAGCCATCGCTGGCCGGCAGCAGGAACACGCTCTGATCGCTCTTGCCGCGCGGGGCGGCCGAGGGCACCACCGAAAACGAAACGGCGCCGGCGGCCACAAGCGCGAAGGAGAGGGACAGGACGACGCGGCGCATGAAGAAAGGACCTTGGACAGGTTGAGAGCTGCGCTCAATCGATAAAGCGTGGACCGACACGCTTAAGATTTGATGAAGCATCCTCAGGCGCGAGAGCTGTTCCCTGAACGGCTGGCCCGCCGGTCAGCCTCTTGACCAAAGCGGCCACAAAAGGCAAGACAAACCGATGATGATCTCGGCCACCTTCGCTCTCGCGATTTGCAGGATTTGCAGCTAGCTCACACGCTGGCTGGAGCCGTCTCGTCTTCTTAACGCACAGATGACAAGCGATCCGGCCGGAGGTCGGACAGGCCATGCCTGTTCTCAATCCATTCGGAACCCGCGACATGTCCCCGCCCGACGCCAAGCCCGAACCCGGCCCAGAAGCCAGGTCTGCCCTGAAGCTCTACAACACGCTGACGCGGACCAGGGAGCCCTTCACGCCCCTCGATCCTGACCATCTGCGCATGTATGTCTGCGGACCCACGGTCTATGACTTCGCCCATATCGGCAATGCGCGCCCGATGATCGTGTTCGACGTGCTGTTCCGTCTGCTGAGGCATCTCGCGCGGCAGGGCGCCTTCGACGGCGGCGCGGGCCAGACCCGCGTCACCTATGCCCGCAACATCACGGATGTTGACGACAAGATCAACGCGCGCGCCTTCCAGCGCTGGAGCCGCAAGCGTCCGCTGCTGGACGAGATGCGCGACCTGACCGAAGGCACGGTCGCCCAGTTCAACGCCGACCTCAAGGCGCTGAACGTGCTTGAGCCCACCCACACCCCGCGCGCCACCGACTTTGTCGCCAATGGCGAGCAGCCCATGGACATGGTGCGCATCATCGCAAAGCTGGTGGAGCGCGGCGTGGCCTATGAGGCCGAAGGCCATGTCCTGTTCTCGCCCTCATCCATGGACGCGCTGCCGGGCGTGCCGAAATACGGCGCGCTGTCGAAGCGCAATTTTGACGACATGCTGGCCGGCGCCCGCGTCGATGTCGCGCCCTACAAGCGTGACCCGATGGATTTTGTGCTGTGGAAGCCCTCGAACCCCGAAACAGAGCCCGGCTGGGACAGCCCCTGGGGCTTCGGCCGCCCGGGCTGGCACATCGAATGCTCGGCCATGGCGGGCGCACTGCTCGGCGAGCAGTTCGACATCCATGGCGGCGGCATCGACCTCGTCTTCCCGCACCACGAGAACGAGATTGCCCAGAGCTGCTGCGCCTTCGGCATCGAGAAGATGGCGAGCGTCTGGATGCACAACGGCTTCCTTCAGGTCGAAGGCCGCAAGATGAGCAAGTCAGACGGCAACTTCGTGACCATTCACGAGCTGCTGCACACCGACACCTTCGGCGGCCGCAGCTGGCCGGGCGAAGTCCTGCGCCTCGCGATGCTCAAGACCCATTACCGCCAGCCGATCGACTGGACGGTGCGGGCGCTGGAGGAGGCGGAAGGCGCACTGCAACGGTGGAGCGATTCATTGTCGAAAGCCTCGCCATATGAATTCAGTGCAGATGATGTCTCCGCTGAGTTTTTGGAAGCGATGCTGGATGACTTGAACACTGCGAGCGCTGTTTCTGTGCTTCATGGGCTGGCCAGGTCGGCATCCAAAGGCGACAAGAAGGCGGCGGCTTCCTTGTCGGCCACCCTCGGCCTCATCGGGCAACGCCTCGTCCTGAGTCCCCTCGGTTTCGGGGTTGCAGCAGCGCGGATTGAACCAGACGAACGCAAGGCGATCATTGAAGCCCTGATCACCGCCCGCCTCGAAGCCCGCCGCGCCAGAGACTTCGCCGAATCCGACCGCATCCGCGACGAGCTTGCCGCCATGGGCATCGCGCTCAAGGACGGCAAGGACCCGGTCACGGGCGAGCCGACCACGAGCTGGGAGGTCAAGCGGTGAGCGTCGGGCCAGAGCGGCGCAACCCCTCTCCGCACCCCTCCCGCAAGGGGAGAGGTGACTTCGACGACGTGACCGTTCAGCAAATCCCGGCGCCAGGCCCGCTCATCGAAGACAGAGCGCAACTGCCAAAGCCCCCCTCTCCCCTTGCGGGAGAGGGTGAGGGAGAGGGGTCGCGCGGCATGGCGGCAGCGGCGCAGACGCGCGGCCAACGCTTGCGGACCTTTGCCAAGGCCATGCGCAAGGCGCCGACCGATGCCGAGCGAGTGTTATGGAGGCTGGTGCGTGGCCACAGGCTCGATGGCTTCAAGTTCAGGCGCCAGCAGCCCATCGGGCCATACATCGCCGACATCGCCTTTCTGGAACGGCGGCTGATCGTGGAAGCGGATGGCGCGCAGCACAATGAAAGTCCGCGCGACATGCTCCGAGATGCGTGGCTGGCCTCGCAGGGCTTTCATGTCCTGCGCTTCTGGAACCATGAGATCTTGAGCAGTCCGCAGATGATCGAGGACACGATATGGCGCGAACTGCACACCAAAGAGACACAACCATGACCGCATCCGCAATCGACCCCGCCCGCGTGAACGCGCTCATCGAGGCGCGCATCGCGGCACGCAGCGCCCGCGATTTCGCCGAGGCCGACAGGCTGCGAGCCGAGATCGTGGCGCTCGGCGTCGTGCTGATGGACGCCAGGGACCCGGTGACGGGCGAACTCAGCTCGACCTGGCGGCCGGCCCCCGAGCCCGGCGAAAGCGGCACGGAGCCGACGCCATGAGCTATGCCCTGCGCCCTGCGCTTCCCGCCGATTTCGCCGATCTCGGCATCCTGTTCCAGGCCTCCATCGAGGAACTTGCCTCCGATGCCTATTCCGACGAGCAGCGCGCGCTCTGGGGCGCGAAGGCCGATGATGAAAAGGCGTGGTCGAAGCACCTGTCGGGCTGCCTCGTGCTTGTCGCCGAGGAGGATGGCGAGCCGGTAGGCTTCGCGGCCATGCGCGACAACACGGTCATCGAGAACGTGCATGTCCACCCGGACATGGCCTTCATGGGCGTGGGCCGCCAGTTGATGGACGCTCTGGAGCGCCTCGCGCAGGCGCGCGGCGCGGCGAAGATGGCCGTGGCCGCCACGGACAATGCGCTGCCCTTCTTCGAGCGGCTGGGCTATGTCGCGGTGCGGCGCTCGACCTTGAGCATCGGCGAGGAATGGCTGCCCAGCATGGTCATGGAAAAACCGCTCAGCCCGGAGCCTGCCGAAGACGGGGACGGGCCATGAGCGCTGCGGCCGAACGGGTCTATCTCTTCGACACCACGCTGCGCGACGGCGCGCAGACCACCGGCGTCGATTTCTCGCTCTCCGACAAGCGCAGCATCGCCGCGCTGCTCGATGGCCTCGGCATCGATTATGTCGAGGGCGGCTATCCGGGCGCCAACCCGCTCGACACCGCCTTCTTCGCGGAGAAGGCCACGAGCCGCGCCAGGTTCGCCGCCTTCGGCATGACGCGCCGGCCCGGCCGCAGCGCCTCGAACGATCCGGGCATCGCCGGGCTTCTTGATGCCAGGGCGGACACCATCGTCTTCGTGGCCAAGAGCTGGGATTACCATGTCCGCGTCGCGCTCGGGACGAGCAACGAGGACAATCTCGCCTCGATCGCCGAGAGCGTGAAGGCCGCCATCGGCGCAGGCCGCGAAGCTATCGTCGATTGCGAGCATTTCTTCGACGGCTTCAAGGCCAATCCCGAATACGCGCTGGCCTGCGCCCGCACCGCATTTGAGGCCGGCGCGCGCTGGGTCGTGCTGTGCGACACCAATGGCGGCACGTTGCCTGCGGAGGTGGCGTCCATTGTGCGGCGCACGGCGGAGATCGTGCCCGGAAGCCATATCGGCATTCATGCGCATGATGATTGCGGCTGCGCGGTGGCCAATTCGCTGGCGGCGGTCGAGGCCGGCGCGCGCCAGATCCAGGGCACGCTGAACGGGCTGGGCGAGCGCTGCGGCAACGCCAACCTCGTCACCCTCATCGGCGCCCTGAAGCTCAAGCCCACGCTGGCCAGCCGCTACGCCATTGGCGTGGACGAGGCGCGGCTGGGCGACCTGACCAAGGCCTCGCGCCAGCTCGACGAGATCCTCAACCGCTCGCCCAACCGCCACGCGCCCTTCGTCGGCGCTTCGGCCTTCGCCACCAAGGCGGGCATCCATGCCTCGGCCGTGCTCAAGGAGCCGGAAACCTATGAGCATGTCAGGCCAGAGGCGGTGGGCAACCAGCGGCGCGTGCTGGTCTCCGATCAGGCCGGCAAGTCCAACCTCGTCGCCGAACTCGAGCGCATCGGCGTCACCATCGACAAGGCCGATCCGCGCCTTGGCCGCGTGCTGGCCGAAGTGAAGGAGAAGGAGGCGCAAGGCTATGCCTATGAGGGCGCGGACGCGTCCTTCTTCCTGCTTGCCAAGCGCGTGATGGGTCAGGTGCCATCCTATTTCGATGTCGAACGCTTCAAGGTCAATGTCGAGCGTCGCTACAATGCCGTGGGCGAGCTGGTCACCTTTTCCGAAGCCATCGTGAAGGTCAGGATCGGGGGGCAGTCGCGCATGTCGGTCGCTGAGGGCAACGGCCCTGTCAACGCGCTCGACAAGGCGCTGCGCAAGGATCTCGGCCGTTATCAGGAGTTCATCAAGGCCCTGAAGCTGGTGGACTACAAGGTCCGCATCTTCCAGGGCGGCACCGATGCGGTGACGCGTGTGCTGATTGATTCCGCCGATGGCTCTGAACGCTGGACCACGGTCGGTGTCAGCCCGAACATCATCGACGCCTCATTCCAGGCGCTGGTCGATTCGATCACCTATCGGCTGGTGCGGGCCGGGGCGAAGGGCGAGTAGGCTTGCCCGCCGCCCGCGGTGGCGCGCGTGGCGGCGGATCAGTCGGTCAGCCGGATCTGGCGCTCGCCGCACAGGTTGGTGCTGTCGGAATCATTTTCGCTGTCGTCATCGAAGCGGGCGAGCACGAAATAGGTGCAGCCGCTCGGCCGGGTCAGCCGGAGCCTCACCTGGGCGCCGGGAGCCAGCGGCTTGGCGAGCTTGCCGACGAGGCGCGGCTGCTGGCCGGTGGTGGCGATCTCGAGGGCGGTCAGCGTCACGCTGCGGGCATTGATGATAATCAGCTCCGCCGGCGGGCGCTGCGCGGACTGCGCCAGGGCAGGGCCGGCTATTGCCGCCGATGCGGCCGCAGCCGCCGCGATGGGCCATGATATCGATGGAACGCGCATGGAATATCCTCTTGTCGCAGATCGCCAACATGGGTGGGGCCGCCCGCTGGAGGCGGCGCGCTCCAATGAGACACCGTCGTCGCGGCACAAACAAGGTAAATCGCATGGACGGCGCCGCCCCCCGGCTGCGCTGGGGGCAGGGCGCGGTTGCAGGGAAAAGGGTCGTTCGCAAGGCCGCGCTGGCTTATATGCCGTGCTTCACCGTGGATGATCCGATCTGATGTCGCCAGCGCCCCTTTCCCAGTCCTCAAGCGGCGCCAGGCGCCCCGCCGTCTCCGCGGGCAGCGGCGGCTTCGTCACGACCTTTCAGGCGCTCTGGCCCTATCTCTGGCCGAAGGACCGACGCGACCTTCAGATCCGCGTCATCCTCGCCTTCGCGCTGCTGGTGATCGGCCGCGTCATCCTCGTCGGCGTGCCGTTCTCCTTCAAATACGCCACCGACGCCCTCACGGCCGAGCAGGGCCGCGCCGGCTCGATCAGCTGGTCCTGGCTGGTCGCCGCGCCGCTGCTTCTCACCGCGATCTATGGCGTGATGCGCATCGGCTCCGCTGCCTTCATCCAGCTGCGTGATGCGGTGTTCGCGCCGGTGTTCATGCATGCCGTGCGCAAGCTGGCGCACCAGACCTTCGCCCATCTGCATCACCTCTCGCTGCGCTTCCATCTCGAGCGCAAGACCGGCGCGCTGACCCGCGTGCTGGAGCGCGGCCGATCGGGCATCGAGGACATGGTGCGGCTCGGGCTCAACCAGCTTGTGCCGGTCATCGTCGAGTTGACGCTCATCATCGTCGTGCTGCTGTTCACCTTCGACTGGCGATACGTGCTGCTGCTGCTCGCCATGGTCACGGTCTACATGCTGTTCACCATCAGGGCGACCGAGTGGCGCATCAACATCCGCCGCAACATGAATGACAGCGACACCGACGCGAACGCGAAGGCGATCGATTCGCTGCTCAACTTCGAGACCGTGAAGTATTTCGGCGCCGAGCCGCGCGAGACCGCGCGCTACGACGTCGCGATGGCCAAGTACGAGCGCAACAGCGTCAAGGCCTACCAGTCTCTGGCCGTGCTGAACTTTGGCCAGGCGGCGATCTTCTCGGTGGCGCTGACGATCGCGATGTGGATGTGCGTGGACGGCATCCGCTCGGATCGCAACACCATCGGCGATTTCGTGCTGATCAACGCACTGCTGATCCAGCTCTACACGCCGCTCAATTTCATGGGCACCGTCTATCGCGAGATCAAGCAGGCCACGCTCAACATCGAGGAGATGTTCGCGCTGCTGGGCCGCGACCCCGAGATCATCGACAAGCCGGGTGCGAAGCCGCTTGCGGTCAGCGCGGGCGAGGTCCGCTTCGAGGACGTGCACTTTGCCTACATTGCCGAGCGGCCCATTCTCAAGGGCATCAGCTTCACGGTGCCGCCGGGCAAGACCATCGCCATCGTGGGTCCGTCCGGCGCGGGCAAGTCCACCATCTCGCGGCTGCTGTTCCGCTTCTACGAGCCGGGCTCCGGCCGCATCCTGATCGACGGCCAGCCCATCGCGGAGGTGACGCAGGCCAGCCTGCGCGCCGCCATCGGCATGGTCCCGCAGGACACGGTGCTGTTCAACGACACCATCGGCTACAACATTGCCTATGGCCGAGACGGCGCCACCGATGACGAGGTGCGGAACGCCGCCGCCATGGCGCAGATCGACAGCTTCATCGCCTCGCTGCCCGAGGGCTACGCCACCCAGGTCGGCGAGCGCGGGCTAAAGCTCTCCGGCGGGGAGAAGCAGCGCGTCGCCATCGCCCGCACCTTGCTCAAGGCCCCGCCCGTGCTCGTGCTCGACGAGGCCACCAGCGCGCTTGATACGTTCACGGAGCGCGAGATCCAGGATGCGCTCGACAAGGTGTCGGTGGGGCGCACCACGCTCGTCATCGCTCACCGGCTTTCCACCGTCGTCAACGCCGACGAGATCATCGTGCTCGACAAGGGCCTGATCGCGGAGCGCGGCACCCATGACGGGCTGCTTCAGCAGGACGGCATCTATGCGGCGCTGTGGAACCGCCAGCGCGAGGTTGCCGTCGCCGAGGAAACCCTCAAGCGCGCGGCCGCCGCCGAGGAGCCGAGCGTGCGGGTGACGCTGACGCGATGAGTGCAGCGGTCGCGCCGGCGCGGCGGCCTTTCCCGCTCTTCATCGCAGGCATCGCGCTCACCCAGATCCTTGGCTGGGGCACGACCTTCTATCTGCCCTCCATCCTCGACGAGCCGATCGGCCGCGATCTCGGCCTCGGGCGCGACGTGATCTATGGCGGCATCACGGTGATGCTTTTCGTCGCCGCGCTGGCCGGCCCCGGCCTCGGCGCCTGGATCGACCGGTCGGGCGCGCGCCAGCCGCTGCTGATCGGCAAGCTGCTGCTGGGCGCGGGTCTGGTCGGCATCGGGCTCAGCACCGGGCCCGTGACCTATCTCGCCTCCTGGCTGCTCATCGGGCTGGCGACGCCGCTGGCCCTCAGCATCGGTTCGCTCGCGGCCGTGACGCAGAGCTTCCCCGAGCGCGGGCGGCGCGGGCTCAGCGCGCTGTTGCTGTTCGGCGGGCTCTCGAACGGGCTTGTCTGGCCGCTCACCGGCTGGCTGGAGGTCAACCTGGGCTGGCGAGCCGTATGCTTCATCTATGCCGGCCTGCAGGTCTTCCTGTGCCTGCCGCTGGTCCATGGCCTCGTGCGCGCACCCGCGGCATCGGCGGCTGCCGAGGCTGACGACAGCGCGCCGACGCCGGGCCAGCTCACGGCAGCGCAGCGCCGGCACGGCTTCTGGCTGCTCATCGTCGCCGCAGGCTTCAGCGGGCTCGTGTCATGGGGCCTGCCGCTCTATTTCGTGGCCATGTTCCGGGAAGCGGGCATGGACGCCGGCATGGCCATCATCCTGGCCTCCGTCACGGCCTATGCGACCTTTTTCGCGCGCGTCACCGATTTTGCCCTGGCGGGACGGTTCACCGGCGTGCGGATCGCCGCGGCTGCGTCGCTGGGCTCGCCGATCGTGTTCGTGATGATGCTGGCCGCGCTGGGGCTGATGGCGCCGGGCGGGGCTCAGCTCGCGGCGCTTGGCGCCGCCATGGCCATATACGGCGTCGCCACTGGCCTCATCGCCACCTCGCGCGCCACATTGCCTTTCGAAATGTTCGGATCGAGCGGCTATGCCAGCATGCTGGGCCGGCTGTCCTTCTTCCTCAACCTGATGTTCGCGGCATCGCCGCTGCTCTTCGCCTTCATCTACGAGCGCGCCGGCCAGCAGATGGCGCTGTGGGTAGGGCTGGCTGGCAGCCTGTGCGCCGCCATCGCCTATCTGAGGCTCGACGCGCTGGTCGGCGGCGCCATGCCCCGGCCAGAGGCTTCAGGCCCCGCCTGACGCAAGCCCCGGCCAAATCCGCGCGGGCGCCAACTGCCCTATGGCGCGCGCGGCCAATCGCGCTTAAATCAGGCCATCAATGCGGCTCCTTCCACGCCGTGAACCGAAAGCCGCGATTTCATGTCCATCCTCGATTCCGTCCGCAAGATCTTCGTGCCCATCCACAAGGAGGGTTATCCCTTCATCGCCATCGCGGCGGTGGCGACGGTCGTGCTGGGCAATCTTTGGTCGCCGTTCGGCTGGGTCGGCCTCATCATCACCATCTGGATCTGCTATTTCTTTCGCGATCCCGTCCGCATCACCCCGCAGCGCGAAGGACTGGTGATCTCTCCCGCCGATGGCCGTGTGAGCATGATCGTGCAGGCCGTGCCGCCGCCGGAGCTGGAACTGCCGTCTGAGCCGATGACGCGCATCTCCGTGTTCATGAACGTCTTCGACTGCCACGTGAACCGCTCGCCGGTGAGCGGCACGGTGAAGAAGATCGCCTACACGCCCGGCCTGTTCCTCAATGCCGAACTGGACAAGGCCTCCGATGACAATGAGCGCAATGCGCTCCACATCGAGACGGCCACCGGCCCGGTGCTGGTGGTGCAGATCGCAGGGCTCATCGCGCGCCGCATCGTGCCCTTCATCAAGGAGGGCGCCGTTCTGGCTCCGGGCGAGCGCTTCGGCCTGATCCGCTTCGGCAGCCGTGTCGATGTCTACCTGCCGCTCGGCACCAGGCCGCTGGTGTCCGAAGGCCAGACCGCCATCGCCGGCGAAACCGTGCTCGCAGACCTGCGCTCGACCGAGACGCCGCGAATCTTCCGCACGCAGTGACGTCGCGGCGGGGCGCTGGTTCTCACTGGAGCGCCAGCCCCTCGATCGCGGCGATGGTGCGCGAGCCGGTGTCATCTGAATCGGAGGATACGGCGACCCCCACCAGAGGGCCCGGCTCCCGCCGCGCGGTCGCATCGAGGCCGCCTGTTCACCCTTGCGAATATGCACTAGGTTGCGCCCTTCTGCGGAGAGGCCCCTTTGAGCGAACTGTTCCCCCCCTTCCAGCCGGACAAGGACGAGCCGCGCAAGCGCCGTTTCAAGCCCATCCCGTTCAGGCTGCTTGCCCCCAATCTCATCACGCTGCTGGGCCTTGCGCTGGGCCTAACGGGCATGCGCCTGGCCATTGAGGGCCGGCTCGAGTTAGGCGTGGTCTGCGTCCTCATCGCGGCGGCGCTCGACGGCGTGGACGGCCGTCTGGCCAGGTTCCTCAAGGGCACCTCCCGCTTTGGCGCGCAGCTTGATTCGCTCGCCGACTTCGTCAATTTTGGCGTGGTCCCGGCCGTGATCCTCTACCATTTCGTGCTCAAGGACCTGCGCAACATAGGCTGGATCATCTGCATCATCTTCGCGATCGCCATGTGCCTGCGGCTGGCGCGCTTCAACGTGATGATCGACGATCCGAACCGGCCTGACTGGCAGAAGAACTACTTCACCGGCATGCCGGCGCCGGCCGGAGCGGTCACGGGCATGCTGCCGCTGTATCTGCACTTCCTTGGCGTGCCCGTCGCGCCCTATGGCGCGGTGCCGGTCGCGATCTATCTTCTGGCCTGCGCGTTCCTCACCATCTCCACCGTGCCGATGTTTGCGGGCAAGACCCTTGGCGCCAAGGTGCCGCGCCACTGGGTGGCACCGATCTTCGTGCTGGTCATCCTCGCGGTTGCGCTGGTGGTGGCCTATCCGTTCGAGGCGCTGAGCGTCATTGTCCTGGGCTACTTCGCCACGGTGCCGCTGAGCATCCGCAGCTTCCGCGCGCTTGAACGTGCCGACCGCGCCCGGGCCGGGGAGGGCGCCGCTGACCTGCCAGCGACCTCGCCCCAGGTGTCCGGCCCGCCCGCCTGAGGCGTTCGGCTCGCGGGCCTTTGGCCTCGCGCTTCCGCTCGCCTGTCCGTGCCCTCGTAAACCCAGGATGATGCCCGTGTTCGGCCGCAAGGAACCGCAAACTGAGAGCTGGAGGCCGAAGCTGGTTCTGGCGTCGGCCAGCCCCCGCCGGCTCGCTCTTCTCGAACAGGCGGGCGTGCGGCCCGACGCGCTGCTGCCGACCGATCGTGACGAGACCCCCGGCCGCAATGAGCGTCCGCGTGATCTCGCCCGCCGCCTCGCCCGGGAGAAAGCCGAGGCGGCTCACAAGGCCGCCGCCCTGCAGCCCGATCTCGCCGGCGCCTACATCATCGCGGCCGATACGGTGGTGGCGCTCGGTCGCCGCATCCTGCCAAAGCCCGAGGTGGTGGACGAGGCGGCCCAGTGCCTGCGGATGCTTTCGGGCCGGGCGCACCGGGTCTACACCGGCGTCACGCTCGTCACGCCGGGCGGGGCCTACCGCGAGCGGCTGGTGGAGACGCGGCTGCGCTTCAAGCGCCTGTCCGGGCAGGACATAGACAGCTATCTCGCCAGCGGCGAGTGGCGCGGCAAGGCCGGCGGCTACGCTGCGCAGGGCCTGGCGGGCTCGTTCATCGTCAAGCTGGTGGGCTCGCATTCCGCCGTTGTCGGGCTGCCGCTTTACGAGACGCTCGCCCTGCTGGGGGGGGAGGGCTACCCCATCCACATGGGCTGGCTGCAGGCGGCAAGCTGAGGCAGCCCCGCCCCCGCACATCAGGAGCGCCCGATGAACGCACCCGAACCCGCGCCGCCGAAGCGCCGGCCATGCCCGATCTGCAGCCGGCCGGTCGATGCAGCCTTCCGGCCCTTCTGCTCGAAGCGCTGCGCCGACATCGATCTCAACCGCTGGCTCAAGGGTTCCTACGCCATCCCCGCCACAGAGGATCAGGAAGGCCCCTCCGACCAGGACGCGCCCGAACGGCAACCGTGACAGCCAACGACATCGAGAGGCGACGAAACGGCTGGACAGGCCAAAAGCGAGCGACTATACCCCGCCCACCACCGCGCTTCAGACCTTCGCAGCGCCGGCGCCCGAGTAGCTCAGTTGGTAGAGCAAGCGATTGAAAATCGCTGTGTCACTGGTTCGATTCCGGTCTCGGGCACCACAATCCCCTTCACACACAGCCGTTCATCAGCCATGCCTGAGCGTGAAGGTCAGCGCCAGCAGGGCGAGGCTGGCGCCTGTGAAGATGGCGTCGCGGGTGCGTAGCCTTGGGGCGCCCACGATGGTTCGCGGCCCGGCGGTGAGGCCGCGCGCCTCCATGGCGATGGCGGCGCGGGTGGCGCGGCGGATCGCATAGGCGAGCAGCGGCAGGATAAGGCTGACGGTCTCGATCGGCCCGGCGAATCGCGAGGGCGGCTTGCCGCGCTTCATGGCGCGCGCCAGGCGCGCCTGCTGCGCCTCGGCGGCGAGGTCCGGCACGAGGTTCAGCGCCGAGAACAGCGCGTAGCCGATGCGCGGCGAGAGCTTCCAGTCCCGCATCAGCGCCTTCACCAGATGGCCCGGATCGGTGGACAGGGTGAACAGCGCCGAGACCATGCCGCAGGCGATGGCGCGCAGGAACAGCACGAAGCCCGCCGAGAATCCCTCTGACGTGAACAGCGCCTCCCGCGCCATGCTGCGCGCAAACTCGCTTTCCTGGCGGAACACCACGCTGGTGGTGAGAAAGCCGAAGCCGAACAGCGCGAAGGGCGCCATCAGCGCCAGCACGAGCAGCGGCGAGGTGCGGTTGAAGATGATCAGCGCCGCGCAGGCCAGCGCGATGGTGGCCAGTTGGAAATGCGCGTCGAACACCACGATCGCCGCGATCAGCCAGATCATGCAGACGATGAGCTTGGGCAGCGGATGAAGGGTGCGCAGCATCAGCCGCTTCCCTCCAGCCAGGTCAGGAGCGGCGCAATGGCCGGCGGCGCGAGCCCGGCGCGCGCCAGCAGGTCCGTGTCGCCGAGGATGTCGCCCGGCGCGCCTGCCGCGAGGATGCCGCCTGAGCCCAGGACGATGCAGCGTGTGCAAAGCGCCAGCGCGAGGTCCATGTCGTGGGTGATGAGGGCGATGGCGCGGCCTTCGCCCGCAAGGCGCACGATCTCGTCCGACAGCGTCGCGGCGCCGCATGCATCCAGCCCCGCCATCGGCTCGTCGAGCACCAGCAGCGGCCAGCGCGGGCCGGCCGTGAGAGCCGCCAGCGCAAGCCTGCGCTTCTGCCCTTGCGAGAGTTCGAACGGGTGGCGCGGGCCAAGACCTGCCAATCCCCATTGCGCCAGAATCGGCGCGGCGCGGGCAAGCCGGGCCTCCAGCGGCAGGGAGCGATCAAGCGCCAGCGCAATCTCCTCGGCGGCGGAGCCGGCGATGAGCTGGTTCTCCGGGTTCTGGAAGGCCACGCCCCCGGCCTCGCCCTCGCGCCGCCCACCCTTGAGGCGCAGCAGCCCGGCAAGGCTCAGCCCCAGCGTGGATTTGCCCGCGCCATTGGCCCCGATGAGCCCGACGATCTCGCCCGCGCGAATCTCCATCGAGATGCCCCTCAGCACCGCAGGCCCGAGAAAGGGCGCGCAATCGGCGCTCTCGAGCCGCGCCACCACGGGCGCCGCCGGCGCCGCAGCGGCAAGGCGAGGGGAGGGGCCGGTTTGGGCCGCGCGCGCCATCACCGCTCGGGCGGCGGCGCGCCGGGCCGGCGGCAAGGCGTCGAGTTGCGCAATCAGCGCCAGCATCGTGGTCGGCGCGTCCGGCGCGGACAGCCCTTCTGCCGCCAGCGCCGAATCGAGCCGGCTGGCGAGCGGCCGCCAGATGCCGGCGGCGTCGAGGTCGGCGCCATGGTGCCGGAACAGCCAACCCGGCTCGCCCTGCGCCAGAATGGCGCCGTCCGCGCCAAGCACCGCCGCCCGGTCCACGACATCGATCAGCCCATCGAGCCTGTGGTCGACGATGAGCATGCTGCGGCCGGCGGCCACCTCGGTGAGGATGGCGTGCAGGCGCGCCGCAGCGAGCGGAGCCAGGTGCGAGGTCGGCTCGTCCACGACGATGACGGGCGCGCCCTGCGCCAGCGTCGCCGCCAGCGCCACGAGTTGCCGCTCGCCGCCCGAGAGGGTGGTGGTGCGGCGCTCGCGCCAGACTTCGGGCAGGCCGAGCAGGGCCATGGCGCCCGCGACCCGTTCGCGGATCAGGCTCTCGGCGAGGCCCCGGTTCTCCAGCGCGAACCCGATCTCGTCCTCGACGCGCATGCCGCACAGCGTCTGGTCGGCATCCTGGAAGTAGCGCGCCACCGATGCGGACCATTGCGCCGGCGTGCGGCTTTCCACCGGCTCGCCGCCGATGGCGATCGCGCCGGTCACGGTGGCGGGCATGCTTTGCGGAATCAGGCCCGTGAGAGTGTCCAGCAGCGTTGATTTGCCCGAACCGGACGGCCCCAGCAGCAGCAGCCGCTCGCCGGGCCTGAGCGCAAGGTCGACGGGCCCGAGCGCATCGCGTGGGGCATAGGGGTAGCGCACGCTGACGCCGTGCCATGATGCGGCGTCCCGCAGCATGGCATCGGCGCCGGCCGCGGCCCCCGCATCAGGCATGGACGGCGGAACGGCGCGCCCGGTCGATGCCAAGGCCGGAGAGCACGCCCGTCTTGTAGAGCGCCTCGACCACCAGATGGCCCAGCACGCCTGCCAGCAGCGCGCCGCTGAGGCAGCGCAGCGTGAACATGGTCACCAGCAGGCCGGGAGCCAACGCGCCGTAATTGAAGCGGAACCAGGTGTAGATGAACGAGAACACCGCGGCCCCGACGCCCGCCGCCACGAGCACGGGCAGCGAATATCTCTTCCAGCGCGTGGCCGCAAACACGGCTTCCGCGCCCGCGCCCTGCACGAAGCCGGTGAGCAGGAGGATAAGGCCGGCCGGGCTGCCGAGCAGGATCTGGATGCCAGCCGCCAGCATCTCCGACGCCAGCGCCGCGCCGGGCTTGCGGATGATCGCGGCCGCGATGATCGAGACGATGAACCAGAAGCCCATCACCACATCCATGGTGATCGGCCCGAAGAGGGGCTGGAGCAGCAGCCAGACCTGCACCCAACCCAGATACAGCACGCCGAAAACGGCGCCGAGAACGGCCACGATCAGGATTTCACGCTGGGTCCACGCATGGGAGCTTGTCATGAGGCGACGCCTTCTGGTCCGGGGGATCTGGATGGGGAGAGGGGGCGTGAGCGCGCACGGCCCCTGCGGAAACGGAGCCGTCAGGGCTTGGACGGGCTGTTGGCCGAGATCGTCATGTCGAGCGCGACATGGCCTTCGGGCGCGCCGAAACGCAGGAAGGCCTCGCTCAGCGTGGCGAAGACCGGGCCGGCATCGCCGCGCAGCTTGGTGCAGAAGTTCTTGGACTTCCCGAACACGCCCGACGCCTTGAGAAAGTCGATGCAGCCGTAGATCTCGTCCATATGGTGCCCGTCGCCGAGCGGATAGAGCGAGAACTGGGCGGCCACGATCTGGCCGGTGAGCGGCGCGGCGAGCACGGCCGCCTTCGCATGAGCGATGCGTGCTTCTAGCGGCTCGCCGTGACGGCTGTCATTGATGGGCGTGCAGATCGGATCATCAGGCTCGCCAGGGCAGCCGCGCGAAACCGCCGCCGAGAGCACGCAGTGCACGCCCGACTTCGAGGCCGAGACGAACAGGTCGCGCATGGCGGGGAACAACTGCCCGGGCGGCCCCACGATCAGCGTCGAGACGTCATCGGTCTCGATGCGGAAATGCGGCCGGTAAGGGTCGAGCGCCTTGATGGCGCCGAGGATGACCGACACGAAATCGTCGGTCATGGGATAAAGGGAAATCTGTGCGCCTGAAAACATGGTCCGCCTCGCTCCGCTGGAATTACCCAGATCAGCTTGAGGGTCCGGAGGCTTCGCGCCCCGCATCTCAGCCCCGGCAACACGGAGCACCCCTGTGGAAGTGACAAACGCTATAGCCCCAACCCGCCCGGCCTGCAAGGACGAGGCCCCGCCTTTCTGTGGACGGCGACGCTGCGGCATTGCGGCGCTGCGGGTTGCGTCGCCGGTCCGCATCCCTACCTCATCGGGGCGCCCGGATGGCAGCGGAGCCATGATCGCACGTCCGGCAAGGCTCATCCTGTGAATGCTTTCGCCATTGTCTTTGCCATGAACCGCCGCCGCTGCGTTCGCGCCCTGGGGCTCGCTGCCGTCATGGCGCCGGCGGCGCTGGCCGGCCGCGCCTCAGCCACCGAGGCCGATGGCTGGGCTGCGCTGCAGGCGGGCGGCATCGCGCTGTTTCGCCATGCCAATGCGCCGGGCACGGGCGATCCGCCCGGCATGCAGCTCGGCGCCTGCCACACGCAGCGCAACCTCGACGCGGTCGGACGCGCTGAGGCGCAACGGATCGGGCAAGCCTTCCGCGCGCGGGCCATCGCGATCGGCGATGTCTGGGCCTCGCAGTGGTGCCGCGCCAGCGAGACGGCCGAACTCGGGTTTTCCGGGCGTTGGCGCGCGGAGACGGCGTTCAACTCCTTCTTCGGCGATCGGGCTGTCGGCCCGGCCCAGACAGCCGAGGCCCGCCGCAAGCTGCTGGCCTGGGCAGGGCAGGGCGCGCTGGTCGTCGTGACCCATCAGGTCAACATCACCGCGCTGACGGGCATCGTGCCCGCTTCCGGCGAGGCCGTGGTCCTCACGCGCGAGGGCGGTGAGCTTCGCGTCGTGGGCCGCCTGCGCCCCTGACGCCTGCCGCTCAGGCGAACCCGGTCCTGTTTCCGTCACATCGATGTGGGCCTGTCATGATGAAAGTCATGGCGACGCGCTTTTGCGGCGCTTAACGGGGTTGGCATGAGCACGTATCGTCTGGGCACACTTCTCTCTCCCGCATCCGTCGCCGTCGTCGGCGCAAGCCCGCGCGCGGGAGCGCTGGGCGGCATCGTGCTGCGCTGCGTGCTGGAGGGCGGCTATGGCGGCGCGCTCCATGCCGTCAATCCCAGCCATGACGACGTTTTCGGCGTGCCATGCCGCGCGCGCCTGCAGGATCTGCCGGGTCCGGTGGATCTGGTGATCGTCGCCACCCCCGCCCACGCGGTTCCAGCCGTCATCGCCGATGCGGCCCGCACGGGCGCGCAGGCGGCGATCATCCTCACGGCGGGTCTTGGCCGCGGACCCGGCTCGCCGGCGGAGCGTGCGGCTGCCGAGGCCCGCCAGGCCGGACTGCGCCTCGTCGGCCCCAATTGCCTGGGCGTGCTCTCGCCCCGGGCGCGTCTCAACGCCAGCTTCGCGGCGCGGCTGCCCAGGGAAGGTCCGCTCGCGCTGATCTCGCAATCGGGTGCGATCGCCGCGGGCCTGGTCGAATGGGGCCACCATCGCGGCGTCGGCTTTTCAGGAGTGGTGTCGCTGGGCGACGCGGTCGATGTCGATTTCGGAGATTGCCTCGATCACTTCGCAGAAGACCCGGCCACGCGCGCGATCCTGCTGTATGTCGAGGCCATCACCGATGCGCGCAAGTTCATGTCGGCCGCCAGCAAGGCCGCGCGCGTCAAACCTGTCTTCGTGATGAAGGCGGGCCGCCATGCCGAGGGCGCAAAGGCTGCCGCCACCCACACCGGCGCGCTGGCCGGCTCGGATGAGGTCTATGCCGCCGCGTTCCGGCGCGCGGGCTGCCTCAGGGTCATGGATCTTGATGACATGTTCGCGACCGCAGCCACGCTGGCGGTCCACAAGCGCTATCCCGGAGACCGGCTCGCCATCGTCACCAATGGCGGCGGCCTGGGCGTGCTCGCGGTGGACAAGCTTGCCGAGTATGGCGCCAACCTCGCCGCTCTTTCGCCCGCGACGCTGGCTGCCCTCGATGCGGCGCTGCCCGAGACCTGGTCGGGAGCCAACCCGGTCGACATCATTGGCGACGCGCCGGCAAGCCGTTACGAGGCTGCGACGGCGGCGCTGCTCGCCGATGGCGGCGTCGACGCCATGCTGGCCATGAACTGTCCCACAGCGCTGACCTCCCCCACAGCAGCGGCCAACGGCGTGATCCGGGCGCTGGAAGCCCACCGCGCCAGGGGCGGGGCCGATCGTCCCATCTTTGCCGTCTGGATGGGCTGCGACGCCGAAGTGGCCGATGCCTTCAGGGCGGCGGGCATCGCCAGCTTCGAGACCGAGAGCGCAGCCATGCGCGGGGCAGCGCAACTCATGCAGGTGCGCAAGGCGCGCGACGCGCTGCTGGAGACCGTGCCCGCCATGCCGGCGTCGATCGTGCCCGATCATGCCGCTGCGGATGGCGCCATCGCCGCCGCGCTTGATGATGGGCGCTCCTGGCTGACGCCGACAGAAGTGTCGAGCCTGCTCGGCGCATACGGCATCTCCGCGGCCCCAGTGCGGCTGGCGCGCACCCCGCCGGAGGCGGCCGAGGCCGCAGCGCCTTATCTGGATGCCGGCTCCGCCAGCGTCGTCAAGATCCAGTCGCGCGACATCAGCCACAAATCCGATGTGGACGGAGTGCGCCTCGGGCTCTCGACGCGCGAGGCGGTGGAAGCCGCCGCCGCCGAGATCATGGCCCGCGCGCGGCGTCTGCGCCCCGATGCGCGGATCGAGGGCGTGACCGTGCAGCCGATGATCCACCGCAGCCATGCGCGCGAACTGATCATCGGCGTGGCGCTGGATCCCACCTTCGGGCCGGTGGCGCTGTTCGGCCATGGCGGCACCGCGGTGGAGGTCATTGCCGACAAGGCGCTGGCGCTGCTGCCGCTGGACCTCGCCCAGGCGCGGGCGCTCATGCGCGGCGCCCGCGTCTCACGCCTGCTGGCGGGCTATCGCAACGTTCCTGCAGCCGACGCCGAGCGCATCGCGGACATGCTGGTGCGTGTCTCCCGCCTCGTGGAGGACAACCCCGAGATCGTCGGCCTCGATCTGAACCCGGTGCTTGCCGACGACAAAGGCGTGATGGCGCTCGATGCGCGGGTGCAGGTCGCGCCGCTCGCCGCCATTGACCGCACGCTGGCCTCGGGTCGCCGTTTCGCGATCCGCCCCTATCCGCGTCAGCTCGAACAGATGGCAAGGCTGGCCGATGGGCGGGACCTTCTGGTGCGCCCGCTGCGCCCCACCGATGCCGACGGGCTCATGGCCATGCTCGAGCGCTGCACGCAATCGGATCTGCGGCTGCGCTTTCTCGGCGCGCGCAACGTTGATCATGCCCTCGTGGCGCGTCTCACCCAGCTCGACTATGCACGCGAAATGGCCATCGTCGCGCTCGACCCCGCCACGCGCGAAATCCTTGGCGTGGTCCGCCTGCATGGCGACGCCAACCATGAGCGCGGCGAGTATGCGGTTCTCGTCCGCTCGGACCAGCAGGAAAGGGGCATTGGCCAGGACCTGATGAAGCGCATCATCGCCTTCGGCCGTGCCGAGGGGTTCGCCGAGATCAATGGCGAGGTGCTGGCAGAGAACACCCGGATGCTGGCCATGTGCCGCCAGCTCGGCTTCGTGGTGTCGCCTGGTTGCAAGGGCGACGGAATCTCGCGCGTCAGCCTCACCCTCAAGCCCGGACATCCCGCCTGAAGGCGGCGAGCGGCTTCATCTGCTCCACCAGCCTGTCGGCCGTCAGGCCAGCGCCGCAGACCCCGCCGCAGACCCCGCCGCAATGCGCATGCAGCCAGACGCCCGCGGCGCCCCCCCCCCGAAACCAGGCATGCCTTGCGCCAGATGCGCGCCGATGACGCCCGCCAGCACATGCGGCAGCCTTCATGCCATTGTTCTTGATCCTGATCGCGCGTGATCGCGCGGCGCGTTGCGCGGGGCTATCGTCTGATTCCGAGCCAAGTCAGACCCGGTGCGCCTTGTCGCTTCGCTGACCCGGCTCCCTCACGCCGCCTGCGCATCCTCGGGCGGGCGCATGGCCCCGGTCATGATGGCGACCGCGTCCGACATGGAGTGCGAGGAGGGGCGGATCACGCAGGCGCGCCGCCCGAGCCGGTGGATATGGATGCGGTCGGCCACCTCGAAGACATGGGGCATGTTGTGGCTTATCAGCACGATGGGCAGGCCCTTGGAGCGCACATCGAGGATCAGCTCCAGCACCTTGCGAGATTCCTTGACGCCGAGCGCCGCCGTCGGCTCGTCCATGATGATGACGCGGCTGCCAAAGGCGGCGGCGCGCGCCACCGCCACGCCCTGACGCTGGCCGCCGGACAAGGTCTCCACCGTCTGATTGATGTTCTGAATCGTCATCAGACCCAGCGCGCTCAAATGCTGGCGGGCCTCTTTCTGCATCGTGGCACGGTCGAGCAGGCGCAGCATATTGCCGAGAAAGCCGGGCTTGCGGCGCTCGCGGCCCAGAAACATGTTGTCGGCGATGGACAGCGCCGGGGAGAGCGCCAGATTTTGATAGACCGTCTCGATGCCGGCGTCGCGCGCCTCGATGGGCGAGCGGAAATGCACGGTAGCGCCGCCCAGCCGAATTTCGCCCTGATCAGGAATGACCGCGCCGGCGAGCGCCTTGATCAAGGTGCTCTTGCCCGCGCCGTTGTCGCCGATCACGGCCAGGATCTCGCCCGGCATCAGGTCGAAATCGGCATGATCGAGCGCGGTGACGCGGCCATAGCGCTTGACCAGGCCGCGGGCTTGCAAAACGGGCTCGACGCTCATGACGACACTTTGCGGATCCATTGATCGAGCGCCACCGCCACGATGATCAGCACGCCGACCGCGAATTGCTGCCACAATACGTCGAGTCCGGCGAGCGACACGCTGGAGCGGAAGACGCCGACGATCAGCGCGCCGATCAAGGTGCCGACAATCGAGCCGCGCCCGCCGAACAGGCTCGTGCCGCCAATCACCACCGCCGTGATGCTGTCGAGATTGGCGTCCTGACCGCTCGTCGGGCTGACCGCGCCGACGCGCCCGATCAAGACCCAGCCGGCCAGCGCCGAGATGAAGCCCGCCAGCACATAAACCGCGAGCAAGGTGCGATCGGGATTGATGCCGGCGAGCCGCGCGGCTTCCGGGTCGTCGCCGACCGCGTAGATGTGGCGGCCAAAGGCGGTGCGGTTCAGCATGAACCAGACCAGCGCCGCGATCAGCAGCATGAAGAGTGAGCCGTAGATGATGCGCGCGGTGCCGAACTGGATCGGCTCGCCCATCGCCAGCAGAAAGGGCGCCTGCTCCTGCAAATCGACATTGCGGATCGATTCGGATTCCGAATACCAGATATTCAGCGCGGTCAGGATCGACAATGTGCCGAGCGTCACAATGAAAGGCGGCATGCGTAATCGTGTCACGAGCAGGCCATTCAGCATTCCGCACGCGGTGCCGACCAAGACGCCCATGGCGAAGCCCAGCTCCACCGGCCAGCCATTGATGACGCAAAGCCGGCCCATCACGACGGAGGACAGCACCATCACCACGCCGACCGACAGATCGATGCCGGCAGTGAGGATGATCAGCGTCTGGGCGATGCCCAGAATGCCGATGATGGTGACTTGCAGCAGAATGGTGGAGAGATTCGCGCCGGTGGCGAAGCGCGTCCAGTTCACGGACGCCCCAAGCAAAAGGCCGGCCAGCAACACGATGAAGGGGACGACGGTCGGATAGGCATGCAGGAAGCGCTGCAGGCGCTTCATCACGCCAGGCTTATCCTCGTCGAAAGAGGCGATGTCGGTCGCAGCCTCGCGCAGACCCTTCTCGAACTCCGCCCCGGACGGTTCGTTCTTTTGGCTGCTCTCGTTGGGCAAAGACATGGCAGGCCGTCCTGAAGGAGCATCGCGGGGGCAAAGGCAACCGGCTAAGAACCAGCCGGCGGGGCAATGCCCGCCGGCTGGAAAACGATTGATGCATCAGGCGATCAGCCCCAGCAGAGCTTCAAGCCTTCGGCGCTGGTGATCGAGGGCACGCCCGGCACCGGCTTGTCGGTGATCAGCGTCACGCCCGTATCGGTGAATTCGAGGCCCGGGGTACTTTTCCGGCTTCTTGCCGGTCTTGACGAAAGCGGCGATGGCCTCGACCCCCTTGGAGGCCATCAGCAGCGGATATTGCTGCGAGGTGGCGCCGAGCGTTCCAGCCGCCACCGCCTTGACGCCGGGGCAGCCGCCGTCGACGCCGACGAAGAGCACGCCCTTTTCCTTACCTGCCGCCTTCATCGCGGCAAAGCCGCCGGCTGCCGCCGGTTCGTTGATGGCATAGACGACGTTGATGCCGTCCGCCTTCTGCATGATGGTTTCCATCGCCTTGCGCCCGCCTTCCTCGGAGCCGGCGGTGACGCCGCTGCCGACGATGCGCGGATCATCCGAAGTGGAATAGCGCTTGGGGTTCTTCACCGGGATGCCGAAGCCGGTCAGAAAGCCGTTATGGCGCAGATAATCGACTGTCGGCTGGTTGGCGGTAAGATCGAGCGTGGCGATTTTGGCTTTTTTCACGCCGTCGGGGCCAAGCTGCCCCGCGGCCCATTTGCCGATGAGTTCGCCGGCCTTGAAATTATCGGTGGCGAAGGTCGCGTCCGCCGCGTTGATCGGATCGAGCGGGGTATCGAGCACGATCACCAGCATGCCGGCGTCGCGGGCTTTCTTGATGGTCGGCACGATGGCGGTCGAATCCGAGGGCACGATCATGAAGCCCTTGGCGCCGGCGGCGATCAGCGCCTCGATGGCCTGGACCTGTCCGTCATTGTCGCCATCGGCTTTGCCGGCATAAGATCGCAGCGTGACGCCAAGCTCCTTGGCCTTGGCCTCCGCGCCTTCCTTCATCTTGACGAAGAAGGGATTGGTGTTGGTCTTGGTGATCAAGCCGACGATATCCGCGGCGACAGCCGAGGACGACATCATGGCCAGCACGCTGCCGGCGAGCAAAATCTTCTTTAGCATCGTTAATTCCTCCCAAATGGACGTTTCTTGCAGTCTCGCGGACTGAACTGCCGTACGGCGATTGAAGACTTGTCTTAGCCTGTGCCTCCCGCGCGCTCGGCCATCAACCTTAACTTTCTCTTTTGCCGTGTCAACAACGGAGCAAATTCCGGGCGGCAGTGCGGCATGAAAGTGGTCCACTGGTGCTGAGCGGGCGGTGAAGCGCGGCAGCCCGGGCCCCTGCATAGGTCCACGCTGTCGCGCTGTCGCGCTTTCATGGCTGGTTGCAAGGGCGACGGAATCTCGCGCGTCGGCCTCTCCCTCAAGCCCGGACATCCCGCCTGAAGGCGGCGAGCGGCTTCATCTGCTCCACCAGCCTGTCGGCCGTCAGGCCAGCGCCGTAGAGCCCGCCGCAATGCGCATGCAGCCAGACGCCCGCGGCGGCCCCCTCGAAACCAGGCATGCCTTGCGCCAGATGCGCGCCGATGATGCCCGCCAGCACATCGCCCGATCCCGCCGTCGCCAGCTCCGGCCCGGCATTGGCGTTGATCGCCGCGCGCCCATCGGGCGCCGCGATCACCGTGTCCACGCCCTTCAGGACCAGGATCGCCCCGCTCAGCCGCGCCGCCGCGCGGGCCTTTTCCAGCTTCGAGGCGCGGTGGCGGGCAGGCAGGGCGGCATAGGCCGCGTCCGCATCGAGCCGGCCCGCGAACAGGCGCTCGAACTCACCCGCATGGGGGGTGAGCACCACCGGCGCAGGCGTTTCGCCGCGCGGCCAGCAGATCCGGCCGGCCCGCCAGCACGGTGATGGCGTCGGCATCGATCACGAGGGCAAGGCCACTGGCGAGGAGCGCTTCCATGCGCGCGGCGGTGGCCTCGCCCAGCCCTGCCGCAGGCCCGATCACGGCGCTGCCATGGCGGCCTTCCGCAAGCAGGGCCTCCAGCGCTGCGGCGTCGGCTGTCTCGCGCAGCATGATCGCGGTGACATGGTGCGCGTGAACCAGCAGCGCCTCGCGGTCGCCGGCGAGGGTGACGGCGCCTGCCCCGGCATTGAGCGATCCGGTCGCCGCCAGCCGCGCCGCGCCGGCATGCAAGGCGGGGCCGCTGATGACGAGGCAGTGCCCACGCCGATATTTGTGGGCATCGAGGCCGGGCTCGGGCAGGGCCGCACGCCACAGCGAAGGCACGTTCACATGCGTGGAGGGCGCCTGTCCTGCCAGATGCGCCGGCATCAGGCCGATGTCGCGGATGCGCAGTGCGCCGCGCAGGGCCCGGCCGGGCCAGAGCCAATGGCCGGGGCGAGCCCGGAAGAAGCAGACCGTTGTCGCGGCCCTCACCGCGATGCCCGCAGCCTGGCCCGTGTCGCCATCGACGCCGGATGGCACGTCCACCGCCACCACGAGGCAGCCTGCATCGTTCAGCCTTGCGATGGCCGCAGCGGCCAGGCCGGCGATGGGGCCGGCAAGACCTGCCCCGAACAGCGCGTCGATCACCACGCAGCCGGGCTCGGGATGGAAGACCGCCAGCGGGCTGATCTCGCCAGTCCAGAGCGCCGCCGCTCTCGCCGCTGCCGCACTTCTTGGCGTGCCGTCCGCAAACACGCGGACCATGCGGCCGGCGGCTGCCAGAAGCCGCGCGGCGACATAACCATCGCCGCCATTGTTGCCCGGCCCGCACAGAACCAGCACCGGGCTCCCCGGCGGCGTCTCGTCTGCGACGGCGCGCCCGGCGGCTTCCATCAGCCGGTCGAGCGGCACGCCCGATGCGATGGCGGCCGCATCCGCCGCTGCCATCTGCGCATTCGACAGGAGCTGGCGCTGCCGCTCATCCATGTGTGCGCGATCCAGTGCCAGGGGCCTGCACGGGCCCCGAGCGGCGGGCGCGCCGCCTAGAACGGCTCCACTGAGACGACCCGGAAGGTGTGCAGCTCATCGTCGGCATCCCGGATGGAGACATATTCCCCCGGCGCAAAGACATGATCGGCCAGCCGGTAGCCGTCCTCGTCGTCATTGTCGGTGCTGCGGTCATAATCGAAGCTCCAGTGCGCGCCGGCGGCGCCTCCCGCCCGGTGGACAAGGACGCCGCGCTGGCGTGGCTCGTCGCCCCAGAAGCGATGCACGATGCAACCATTGCGATGGTGCTTCCATGCCTCGGCGTCGATGCGGCCATCCTGTCCCAGGGGCGCAGTCAACTGATAGCCGTGACGGGTCGATCCGTCAGGATGCTCCCTGGTGCGGGCCAGATGCAGCGTGATGGTCTTGAGCGGGGCATATGTCGTCATGGCGTCGTCTCCTGTGGGGACGACACTGCCTCCGGCCGGCATGCAGCTGCTTGATCTGGATCAGCTGCTGGCGGGCCCGGATTCATCGTCTGCGCCCGGACACATCAGTCGAATGCAGGGGGATCGAACCGCACCGGGATGCTCGCTTGCCATAAGGGTGGTCTCGGTGCCGGAGGCCTGCTTCCAGTCAAAAGCGCATGCCGGGCTGGTGGATGCCGCAGCCGAAGGCATCAGCGTGGCGGCCGGTAGTCTTGTCATTATGGGGCGCATCTCCGTTGCGGGATGCCTTTTTCAGATCGGCTCAGTCATCAGGGTGACAGGTTGTCATGACATGCCACTTCGCGACGATCTCTTCGGGTTTGTGACGCTCTCTCGGCATCGATCAGATCCTCCTCGTTGCCACAAGACATACTTCAGGGTGGACCAATTCAATGGGGGCGGGTCAGTCTGGCCGGATGTCGAAACGCGGGCATAACCGATCGATTTCATACCCTGATTATGCACGCGATTTCTGCACGCTTCAAGCGTTTGAAATCGTTGATGTTGAAGAAGCGTGCAAAATTCTTGAATTATGCAACAAAACTAAATGTCCGAAGGTGGGGGCTTTTAGCTAACTAGGCCTTCATGAAGGCTCGCCGTCGTCCGAAAGCGCGAGCGCTTGGTTCTCCGCGCGGGAAATTTTCCATTCGTGTTCCGTGCCGAGGCGAAACGTGAACTCGCGACGGTCGGTTGCCGCAGATGCGTTGAGGTCGAGAAGGATGGGGGCATGGGTTCCCACTTCTGCAATGGGACGCCTGACATAATGTTCGACGAATGTCGCCATAGTGCTTCCAGCCTCCTTCTCCAAGTGCTCCCATGCCTTATCGCCTATAAATGCGACTCCGTCGACCGCTTCAAATGCAGCTTTTAAGTCGGACAGGCGAGGATTGGGGGTAGGGTCTAGAACCAACAAGACCGGACGATAACCTGATGCGCGACAATCTCGCGCAAAGGCTATTTCTTCCCCAAATCTTCCTTGCCCACTGGCCGCAATGGTGACCCTCAACTTGAATTCGTAGGCGTCTTTACCAACGATACAGTCAACCTGCCGTCCTTTATTGCCGTCAGAAACGCGTCGTATTGGCGACCGGCTCGCCGAATACGGCTCACCCCCCAAGGAACTGGCGAGGATAGGTTCAAAGAGATAACCAGTTTCCTGTGCTGCTCGATTGTCGATGTCAAAAAACCACTTCCGCCATGTCAACCAAGACGCGAGTGCATCAGAAGGCAGTCCGCCAAATTCCAAAAGCGACTTAGGTGAAACCTGAACCATCGTTGGTAGAGGCTGCGCAGCCAAAATAACTGCATATTTCTTCCGCCTTTTGTGGAGGCTGCAAAGGCAGTCAAAATATGTCTCGAAGTCCTTCAACTCAGCCACGAACTTCAAATAAGTTTCTATCAAACCAATGGTGGCCTTTTGTTTCTCAAACCAGCCGACTGGAATCCTGTAGTAGTCGCCACCGGCACTGGGAGGAAGCGTCGGTAGTCCGCGCAATAAGTCGGGGCGGTTCGTGTCCGTGGCGATGACCGCAAGCAACGTCAGAAGCTCATTGTCCCCGAGCGTGATTACGATATCGCGCCCTGTCCCGAGCACGCCTGCGCTTGAAAGGCGCTTTGTTTGTTCAAGGGACAGGCGAGTATCGCGCGCCATTTTATGCACTTCGCTGCATTAGAGCGTTAAAATCGAGAGGTACTTGCTGCATTGAAAGACCGGCGAGCATGGCGTCAGTTTTCGCCAATGCGGGGCTCATTCCCATTGCATCGGTCAAGTGGAATCCAATGAGCGCGCCACTTTCTTTGAAGCTGCCAACGCCTGCACCTGCTTGTCCGTCCAACGTCGCCAGGTGCATTGCGAGTCTGCTAGCAGCAAGCGGAGGGAAAGCGTTTCCAATTTGACGGGCAATGCTCATAGCGCCGCCTTCGAATGTATAGCGGTCGGGAAATGATTGCAGACGCGCTGCTTCGCGCAAAGTAAGAGGGCGATTTTCGTGGGGATGTATGAACTCTCGTGTAGCCGCGCTCGTAATGGTAAGAGCGTTCAGATTTCCCACAAGTCTCTTAACCCCGCTGGGGGAACCCCCGCGCCTTTCGGTTGGTGTTCCGTCCATTACGCGACGAAAAGCCCGCCGTCTAAAACTCTCGTGCCATAGCGTTTCGGGCACGTCCTTCATCGTCTGCCCTTGGCTTAAGTGCTGCAACACCTTTTGCATACTTTCGGACATTTCTTCGGCGGCATGTAAATCAACGCCTCCGCATGTGTTTCCAACGCGCATTGCTGCGTCGTAGGCGTTTCTAGCACCGCTGACGTATGTGCAGACTGCTCTATTTTCTCGGACAGCGCGTCCCAAACTTGCGACCGCTTCATCAAAAGACGGGGCTTGGGGAAGCCTAGAGGGTGCGCGATGTTTTCCTGCATCGTAGGAGTGAGTTTTCGCAGGCAGTTCGAAATCGACGCCGATGCGATTGCCAATCAACAAGACCCGCTTTCTTGCCTGCGGGAGCCCGTATGCTGCAAAATTCACTTTTTCAAGCCGTACTCGGTAGCCAATTGAAATGAAGCTTCGCACAAGGTCAGTGACGCTTTCGCCGTCGTTAGAAGTCAGCAAACCTTCTACGTTTTCGAAAAGGAACCAGCGTGGCCGTATCACCTCGACGATGTTCAAATAGCTAAAAATTAGTTTATTACGGGCGTCGCCGCTTCGCTTAAGCCCAGCACTGCTGAAACCCTGACACGGCGGCCCACCAATGAGGGCGAATGCTCCTTCATACCGCGAAAGCTCTTTCATAAATTTCGGAGTGGGTGCTTCAAGGTCGAGGCATTGAATCGCGTCGCCAAGGTTGGCGGCATAGGTCGCACAGGCATCTTTCTCAAAGTCGGCGGCTAGCGACGGCTTTAGCCCTGCCTCGGCAAAGCCTAGCGACATGCCTCCGGCACCAGAAAACAGTGACACTACGGCGTCAGAGGAGGGTCTAAAGCGCATGTGCTATTCTTCGATGCCGCCGCGATTCGTACATATGCATAACGATTATGCTACCAGTATTCCCTCTCATTCGTAAGCGGTTAGCTGAGGGCGTTTGACCTGAAGTTCCAGGGCATGAGGGCGTCGATTTTGGATGCGGGCCATCCTTGGGCGATATGCGCGAGGGTTTGCGACAGCCAGTCGAGAGGATCGACATTGTTCATCCTGGCGGTTTGCAGAAGCGTTCCCAGTGTAGCCCAGGTCCTGCCACCGCCTTCACTTCCGGCAAAGAGGCTGTTCTTTCGCGTAATGGTTTGAGGCCTGATGGCCCGTTCGACGATGTTGGAGTCGATTTCAATGCGACCGTCGGAGAGGAACCGTTCGAGTGCTTCACGGCGGGCGAGCGCATAGCGGATTGCTTCCGCCGTCTTGGACTTGCCGGAGACCTTGCCGAGCTCCCGTTCCCAAAGATCGAAGAGGCGCGCGACGACAGGCGCAGACTTTTCCTGCCGGAGCTTCGCGCGGGTGTCTGCATTCCGGCCGCGCACGTCATCTTCGACCCTCCACAGCTCGGTCAAACTATCAAACCGAACCATGAGAGGCGCATGCGGGTCTTTTGTGATCATGTTTGCCTGTCTCCCACGCCTACAAAAGCTCTTGCCACTGCCTTGCGCCGTGCAGAACGCGCACAATCTCAACGCCGCCCTCTATCTCCTGATACAGAATGAGGTAGTTGCCGACGGGGAACATGCGCAGGTTTGGCCGCACATCAAACCGCGCAACCCCCATGGCAGGCATAGAGCCAAGGCGCTGGCAGCGCAGGTAGATGTCATTGAACCAGTTGCGGGCGGCAACGGGGTTGTCCTCGGCAATATAAAGGGCAATGCCCTCTATGTCGGCCTCTGCTTCGGGGCGTAGGCGGAATGTCATTGTGCGCTGGAGGCAGGTAATTTTTCGTCCAGCCGCGCGCGGATACGTGCAAAGGCCTGCTCACCATCCACGGCAGCGCCGCTGGCAATGCCAATGTCCCACTGACGGCCAAGCTCTTCTATCGCCTGTTCGCGCTGCAAACGGCGCGACTTCCATTCTCTGAGCGCCTCGCGCATCACTTCGCTTGCGGACGCATATTCGCCTGCGTCCACAACCTGACGCATGGTTGCTGCCATTTCAGGGGTAAGGGCAACGCTCACCTTTTCAACATTGGCCATGGATATGTCCTCTCTTTGTTCTTATGGTAGGCAACATTACCACCGCTGACAAGTGCTTTTTTGAAAAGAAGGGTTTCCCCGCAAGCCTGACTAGGCCCGCGCCAATGAGCGGGGAGGGCGGGTCAAGGGGTTGGTGCGGGCGCACAAGCGCAGCGCGGAGCCTCGGCCCCCTTTACGGGCGATGGGGCGCAGCCCCTTTAACCCTTCAAGGCATAGAATACATGCCAGAGCATATGCGTGCGCGTCTGCACTTTAGCGAGGGCGGTCTCAAATCTGAAGTGCAACATCGACAAACCATAGTCGGTAGACAGTCCTGAGTTATCACTCATGGCGTCACGACATGCTCCAGACTGATTCTCAACCGCGCTCCTGTCGCTGCCGCATAGCGCTGCAAGGCCTTCATTGACGGGCTCGCCTGTCCGCTCTCGAGCTTGGCGACATAGGACTGCGAGGTCTTCATCTTCTCTGCCACCTGGGTTTGCGTCATGTCAGCCTCGGCGCGGGCACGCAGGAGCGCTTCGGCAAGCGAGAATTCCTCGGCCAAGGCGTCATATTCGGCGCGAACGTCGTCACGCTTCAGCAACTCCTTCTTCAGATCATCGAACCTGGTCATTTCACGTGCTCCGCTCGCTTCAAGGCAAGCTCGATTTCCCGTCGTGGGGTCTTCTGCGTTTTCTTGACAAAGACCCGGACCGCGACAACCCGCTTCGGCCTTGCCACCACACGGAAGGCGCGTGAGATGCCATCGCGGCCCTTCATGCGCATTTCCCAAAGAGGCCCCAGGATATGCTTCACATGGGGCTCTCCGCCACGCTCAAGCCCCAAGGCCTGGATCATGTCGCCGATCCGCAGGAAGCGGGCGATCTGGTCGGCCGGCAAAGCGTGCAGCCCTGCCTTCACCACATCATCGGTAAGGCTGGCGGAGACGATGGGATTCGAACCCATGATACCCGTTTCCAGGTATGCTCATTTAGCAAACGAGTGCCTTCAGCCGCTCGGCCACGTCTCCGTGCGATCGGTGTATGACGCTGCGGACCCGATTTGGCAAGCCTGCCGCTGGCGCCTTCGGTGAAACGGCTGCGCCGGAGCGGAAGCGCATCGCCCGCGCTGCGCGGTCGGCTGCCGTTTGGGCAGGTGAGATTTTGCCGTGCGCTTCCGGCCACTGGGCGCAGGCGATGCACGGAAACGGTTGACGACAGCACCCGTATTGGGCTCTCGATAGCGCAAGGGCCGTTCGCTTCGCCGCTTCCGAGGGCGGAGCTTTAACGGAAAGGCCCGGGACGAAAAGGCCGGAACAACCAGGACCATAAGGCTACAGGGCGCTGCCCGAAAAAGCGCCGTGAAATGAGGCTCAGGCGGCCGTCGCCCGGAGCCTGACCAACAGGAGGATGCACGACCATGACCCTTTCCCGACGCCAGTTTGGCGCCAGCGCCGCCGCAGCGGCCCTGTCCATGCCCTTTCTCTCGACATCCGGCCGCGCGCAGGCCGTGACCACGCTGCGCCTGCACCACTTCCTGCCCCCCGTTTCCAACGCGCACGCCAAGCTGCTGGCCCCCTGGGCGCGCAAGGTCGAGACGCAGAGCCAGGGCAAGATCAAGATCGACATCTTCCCCGCCATGCAGCTTGGCGGCACGCCGCCGCAACTCTTCGATCAGGCGCGCGACGGCGTGGCCGACATCGTGTGGACCCTGCCGGGCAACACGCCGGGCCGCTTTCCCTTGACCGAGGTGTTCGAACTCCCCTTCATCGCCTCGCGCCGGGCCGTGGTGAATGCCCGCGCCGCGCAGGAATTCGCCGACCTTCACCTCAAGGACGAGGTCAAGGACGTGAAGATGCTGGCCTACTGGGCGCATGATGCCGGCGTGATCCATGCCAATCGCGCCATCCGCACCATGGATGACCTGAAGGGCCTCAAGCTGCGCAACCCTACCCGCCTCGCCGGCGAGGCGCTGAAGGCCCTGGGCGCGACCTCGATCGGCATGCCGGTCCCGCAGGTGCCCGAAAGCCTGGCCCAGCGCGTCATCGACGGGGCCGTGATTCCGTGGGAGGTCGTGCCTGCGGTGAAGGTGCAGGAACTGGTGCGCTTCCACACCGAAATCCCCGGCTCGCCCACGCTCTACACCGCGAGCTTCTTCCTGGCGATGAACAAGGCCAGATATGAAGCCATGCCGGCCGATGCGCGCGCGGTGATCGACGCCTGTTCCGGCCAGGCCTTCGCCGACATGGCGGGGCCGATGTGGGACAACGAGGCCACGGCCGTCTCCGCCATGGTCAGGGCGCGGTCCGGCAACACGATCAGCGCCATCTCCGAAGAGGAGAAGCAGCGCTGGATCAAGGCCACCGAGCCTGTGCACACGGCCTGGATCGAGCAGGTCAAGGCGAGGGGGATCGACGGCGCGAAGATGATCGCCGACGCCCGCCGCCTCGTCGCCAAGTATGAGGCCGCCGCCGGCTGATCCCGGGGCAGGGCCGGGCGCCGTCGGAGGCAGCCCGGCCTTGCCGCCAAGGCCATGCGTTCCTGCTCTGCCGGGCTTTCCCGGCGCATCCTCAGGCCCCTCGGATTTTCATGTCGGATCATGCCCCCGCGCCGGTTGCGCCATTTCCCTGGCTTGACCGCCTGACAGGCCGGGTCGCCATCATTGGCGGCGCGCTTGCGTTGGCGGTTGCCGGCCTTGTCGTCGCCAGCGTGCTGGGCCGGTGGCTTTTCAGCAGCCCGGTCGAGGGAGATTTCGAGTTCGTGAGGATGGGTGCGGCGATCGCGGTCTTCACCTATCTGCCCTACACCCAGGCGCGCCGCGGCAATATCTATGTCGACACCTTCAGCAACTGGATGAGCCCGCGTGCGCGCGCCATGCTCGATGCGGGGTGGGATCTGGCCTTTGCCGCCTTCATGGCGCTGTGCGCCTATGGGCTGTTCAGCGGCGCGCGCGACGCGATGCGGACAGGCGAGACGACCATGCAGCTCCAGCTTGCGGTCTGGCCGGCCATCATGCTGTGCGCGGCGCTCTGCACGCTGCTCGTGCTGACCTGCCTCGCGAGTGCGATCCGCCTGCTCAACGCCGGGGCTGAAGACAGATCATGAGCGGAATGACCCTGGCCCTCGCCGGTTTCGGCGTGATGCTGGCGCTGATCGCGCTGCGCGCTCCCATCGGGCTGTCCATGCTGCTGGTCGGCGCCGTGGGCTACGCCCAGCTGTCCAGCGGCGCGGCCTTCATGGCCTACATCAAGACCAACACCTATCATCAGTTCGCCAACTACACGCTCTCGGTCATCCCGCTGTTCATCCTCATGGGCGCGCTGGCGGAGCGGGCGGGCATGGCGAGCGCGCTGTTCCGCTCGGCGCAATCGCTGCTGGGCGGGCTGCGCGGCGGCCTCGCCATGGCCGTGATCGGCGCATGCACCGCCTTCGGCGCGATCTGCGGCTCGTCGGTCGCCACCACCGCCACCTTCGGCCGCGCCGCTTTGCCCGAGCTGCGCAAGTATGGCTATGACAGCGGCTTCGCCACGGGCGTCATCGCGGTGGGCGGCACGCTCGGCATCCTCATCCCGCCCTCGGTCATCCTTGTCGTCTATGCCATCACCACCGAGCAGAACATCGCCAGGCTGTTCCAGGCGGCGCTGATTCCGGGCCTGCTCGCCGCTTTGTTCTATTGCATCACCATCGCAATCCTCGTGCGGCGCAATCCGGCGCTGGCGCCTGCCGATCTGCCCGTCACGGCGGAGCCGGCGCGCCGGCCGCGCTGGGTCCTGGCTGTTGCCGGGCTGCTCGTCGCCATCGCGGCCGTGCAATGGGGGCGGGGCGGGATGGACGGCGCGGACGCCGCCAGGCTGGCCGCGCTCGGCGCGCTGGTTGCGGTCCTCGATGTGGCCGTGATGCCCGCCATCCTGCTGGCGGTCATTGTCGTGGGCGGCATTTATGGCGGGGTCTTCACGCCTACCGAAGGCGCCGCCGTCGGCGCGGTGGCGATGCTGCTGATCGGGCTTGCGCAGCGCTCGCTCAGCTGGCGCGACATCCTGTCGGCCCTGCGCCAGACTGCTGAGACCTCCGGCATGATCTTCGTCATCCTGCTCGGCGCGGAGGTGTTCGGCGCTTTCCTCGCGCTCTCGCGGCTGCCGACCATCGCGGCCGAGATCATCGGCTCCTCGGGCTTCTCTCCCTACATGGTGCTGATCGTGATGCTGGGGTTCTACATCCTGCTCGGCGCGGTCATGGACGAACTGGCCATGATCCTGCTCACGCTGCCGGTCTTCTTCCCGATCATCCAGGGACTGGATTTCGGGATGCCCCCTGACGAGGTGGCGATCTGGTTCGGCGTTCTCGTGCTGATCGTGGTTGGCATCGGCCTCACGGCCCCGCCCATCGGCCTCAACGTCTTCGTCATCAACACCATCGCGCGCGATGTGCCGATCACGCGGACCTATAGCGGCGTCCTGCCCTTCATCGTTGCGGATCTGGTGCGCCTCGGCCTTGTGCTGGCGGTGCCCGGCCTTGCGCTGGCGCTGGTGCGCTGGTTCGCCTGAGCGCGCGCCGCGATGGGGTTCATCGCGGCGCGTAGCCTTGTCAGTGCGCCCGGCTTTGCCGCCTCTGGCTCTCTTTCGCCATCGTGTAGACCCTTGGCGCGATCACCAGCAGCGCCGCGATCAGGAAGATCGTCAGCGACAGCGGGCGGGTGAAGAACACCGTCCAGTCGCCGGCCGAGATCGTCATCGCCTGCCGGAAGTTCTGCTCGGCGAGCGGCCCCAGGATCATGCCGATGATGACCGGCGCGGTGGGGAAGTCGTAGCGCCGCATCAGGTAGCCGATCGCGCCCACGATGTAGAGCAGCAGCAGGTCCACGAAGGATTGCGAGATGCCGTAGGTGCCGATGGTGGCGAAGACCAGGATGCCCGCATAGAGCAGCGGCGGCGGGATTTGCAGCATCTTCACCCACAGCCCGATCAGCGGCAGGTTCAGCACCAGCAGCATCACATTGCCGATGAACAGTGAGGCGATCAGGCCCCAGACCAGCGTCGGCTGGGTCTGGAGCAGGAGCGGCCCCGGGTTGATGCCGTAGCTCTGGAACGCGGAGAGCATGATCGCGGCCGTGGCCGAGGTCGGCAGGCCAAGGGTCAGCATCGGCACGAGCACGCCTGCGGCGGAGGCATTGTTGGCGGCTTCCGGCCCGGCCACGCCCTCGATGGCGCCGACGGTGCCGAACTCCTCGGGGTGCTTGCTGAGCTTCTTCTCGGTGTAATAGCTCAGGAAGGTCGGGATTTCGGCCCCGCCGGCCGGCATGGCCCCGATGGGGAAACCGAAGGCGGTGCCGCGCAGCCACGCCCCGATGGAGCGCTTCCACTCCAGCCCCGTCATCATGAGCGAGCCCTTGAGCGGGGTGATCTTCACCTCTTCATGCTTGTAGCGCGCCGCCATGTAGAGCGTCTCGCCGACCGCGAAGAGCCCGACCGCAACCACGATGACGTTGACGCCGTCGAGCAGTTCCTGAAGCCCGAAGGTGAAGCGCGCCTGCCCTGTCTGAAGGTCGATGCCGATCAGCCCCAGCCAGATGCCGAAGAACAGCGCCACCAGCCCGCGTATGGCTGACGAGCCGAGCACCGCCGAAACCGTGGTGAAGGCGAGGATCATCAGCGCGAAGTATTCCGCCGGACCAAAGCGCAAGGCCCAGTCCACCACCACCGGCGCCAGGAAGGCGATGCCCAGCGTGCCGATCGAGCCGGCCACGAAGGAGCCGATCGCCGCCGTGGCCAGCGCCGCGCCCGCGCGCCCGTTGCGGGCCATCCTGTTGCCTTCCATCGAGGTGACGATGGATGAGCTTTCGCCCGGCGTGTTGAGCAGGATCGAGGTCGTCGAGCCGCCATACATCGCGCCGTAATAGATGCCGGCGAACAGGATGAAGGCCGAGGTCGGCTCGACCTTGAAGGTGATGGGCAGCAAGAGCGCGATGGTGAGCGCCGGCCCGAGCCCCGGCAGCACGCCGATGGCCGTGCCGAGCGTGGTGCCCACGAGGCACCACAACAGGTTCATCGGCGTCAGCGCGACGCCGAATCCTGTGATCAATCCGTTGATGCCATCCATCTCAGCGCCCCCGCACGGCAGCGATCACCCACTCGATCGCATTCTCGACCAGACCGGCGCCGATGTTGATGTTGAGCGTCTTGGCGAAGCCGAGATAGGCGATCAGCGCGAAGGTCGCCCCGATCGCGGCGTCGCGCGCGATGTTGCGCGAGCCGAAGCCGCGCGTCACGCACACGAACAGAAGCACCGAGGCGAGCGTGAAGCCGAGCGTGCCGATGGTGAGAACGTTCAGCGCCAGCCCGACAAACACCCAGGCGAGCCCGGCATGGTCGATCCTGAGCCGCTTCTCCTCATCCGGCTGCCAGCCGCCGCGCAGCGCCGAAACCAGCAGCGCCGCGCCGAAGAGCAGCAGCCCGAAGCCGGCGATGACCGGCACCACGGTCGGCCCCACCTTGGCGTAGAGCGGCGAGACCGGAATGCTCCAGGCCTGCCAGAGCACCATGACCGCCAGTCCGATTACGCCGAACGCGATGATGGTCTCGCCCCGCGCAGGACCGCTTCCGGGCGCCGCATCGGCAGCGCCCGGATCTGTTTGTCCCCCGTGCGCCGACATCAGTCTCAGGCCAGGCCGAGATCTTTGAGGATGCCTTCGATGCGCGCCGATTCCGAATCGAGGAAGGCCTTGTAGGCGTCGCCCGCCAGCGTGATCGGGGTCCAGTCGCGCTGCTTGCAGACCTCGATCCACTGCGGGGAGGCCGCCATCTTCTGGATCATGTTGATCATCGCCATGCGGTCGGCATCGGAGACGCCGGGAGGGGCGAACACGCCGCGCCAGTTGAACAGCTCGACATCGACGCCTGCTTCCTTGAGGGTCGGCGCGTCGATGCCGTCCTGCCGCTTGTCGGCGGAGATGGCGAGCAGGCGCAGCTTGCCGGCCTTAACCTGTTCGGCGAATTCGCCATATCCCGAGACGCCCGCGGCGACCTGGTTGCCAAGCAGCGCCGCCATGGCCGGCCCGCCGCCCGAGAAAGCGACATAGGACGCCTTGGCCGCCGCCACGCCCGAGGCCTTGGCGATCATGCCCAGCAGGATATGGTCCGAGCCGCCGGCCGAGCCGCCGGCCACCGGCACTTTGCTGGCGTCGGCCTTCAGCGCATCGACGAAATCCCTGGCGGTCCTGAACGGCGAGGCCGCCGGCACGACAAGCGCGAGGAATTCGCCGGTGAGGCGCGCGATCGGCGTCGTCTGCGTGATGCGCATCGGGCTCTTGTTGGCGATCAGGGAGCCGACCATCACCATGCCGGCGACCATCAGCGAATTGCCCTGGCCGCGCCAGTTGTTGAGGAACTGCGGCAGGCCGACCGCGCCGCCCGCGCCCGGCACATTGGTGATCTGGACGCCATTGACCGCATTGGTGGCGCGCAGCACCTGCTCAATGGAGCGGGCGGTCTGGTCCCAGCCGCCGCCGGGCGCGGCGGGCACGAACATGCGCAGCATTTCGACGGTCTGGGCCTGGGCCGGCCCAAGGCCGAGGCCTGCCGCTGCGCCGGCGCCTGCCATGCCAGCAACGAATTCGCGACGTGAAATCATCTTCTTCCTCCGGTGTGCGCTCGTTGGCGCGCTGGACGTTTGTGACCGTGCGGCTGTCCGCATTGGATCTGAGTATATCTATAAGGAGCGCGCGCGTGCGTGCAAACCGAATCCCACACAACGCACGTGGTATTCCACCAGCGGCACGAAGGAGTGCGCGCGCGTGCAAACCGAATCCCCGAAACAGCGCGAATCCCGCAGCCGCGCCCGCCCGCCCGCCACGCCCGCCTGCAACGGCAAGCCGCAGCCGATTCCCCTGGCTGGCCGGCCGGATTCGGAGCGCACGAAAATGCCCGGAACAGCCCCTGGAGGGCATGATGGGGCCGTTCGACGCGGCATAAGGTTAGGCGTTCCTTACCAATCCCGGTTAAACCGTGTCGATCTTGCAACACCTGCTTCCAAAGCGGCCCGCCGGCCGGCGCGAGGCTTTCATTCGGGTTGATCGGCAGGGTCGTCGGAGTATGTTGCCTTTCATGCGAAGGAGGTTAACTCCTCCGCGCGCTTTTGGTGACACCATCTGGAAAGCTGGTTTCACCTGAAGGTCGGGAAAAGGGCTCTGACGAGAAACCCGCAAGGGGGCTGGCGGCAGAAAGAAAATCCTGATCCCGTTTTGGGTCTCGAAAATCCTATTGGAGGTTTCACCATGAAGCTCGTCAAGAGCCTTCTCCTCGGTTCCGCCGCCGGCCTGCTGGCCGTCACCGGTTCCATGGCTGCCGATCTTCCGTCCCGGAAGGCCGCCCCCGTCGATTACGTCCGCGTCTGCTCCGCTCAGGGCGTTGGCTTCTTCTTCATTCCCGGCACCGAGAACTGCCTGCAGATCTCCGGCCGCGTTCGCGCTGACTATCTGTTCGGCCGCAACTACTCCCGCGCCGATGACAACTATGGCATCCGCGCCTCGGCCCGCCTGAACTTCGACTATCGTCAGGCCACCTCCATCGGCACCGTCCGCGCCTACGTCCGCTTCAACATGGGCCGCAGCTCGGGCCGCACCCAGTTCGGCTACACCGGCAACGGCGTCCGTCAGACCAATGACGGCACGAACGATCGCGCCTCGCTCGACCTCGCCTTCATCCAGTTCGGCCTCGGCGGCGGCGCCGTCACCGCCGGTCGCGCCACGTCGTTCTTCGACTTCTACGGCACCGACGCTTACTGGAACTTCGGCGGCATCTCCGGCACCAACGGCTCCGCTGCCAACCTGCTCGCCTACACCGCCAACTTCGGCGGCGGCTTCTCGGCCACCCTCTCGATCGAAGATCGCGGCGTGAGCGGCCTTGCCCTCTCGGGCGGCGCCCCGGCGGACAACGTCGGCGCCTTCCCCTTCGGCACCTCGAACTTGCTCTACTCCGGCCGTCAGTACCCCGACCTGGTCGGCGTGCTTCGTCTGCAGCAGGGCTGGGGCACTGCCCAGCTGATGGGTGCCGTGCGTGACGTCCGTACCGACAACGCCACCGCAACCCTTCTCTCGACCGGTCGCGCCAGCCGCACCGGCTTCGCCATCGGCGCCGGCGCCAGCTTCAACCTGCCCATGCTCGGCGCAGGCAGCGGCCTGTACCTCGAAGGTGTCTACACCAGGGGTATGACCAACTACACCTCCGGGGACTCCGCCACTCGCATCGGCTACGCCAACCTGGCCGTTGCCGACTATGCCTACAATGCAGCCAACGGCACCGCCCGTCTCACCGAATCCTATTCGCTGGTTGCGGCTCTCCGCCTGCAGTACACCCCGCAGCTGCGTCAGCACATCTTCGCTGGCTACACCAGCGTGAGCTATGGCACCCTCGGCAATGCTCCTGCCGGTGCTGCGGTTGTTCTTCCGGCTCTGACTTCGACGGCGGGCCTGCGCTCGTTCACGAAGTTCGAAATCGGTACGAACTTCCTGTACACCATCGCTCCGGGCCTGAACCTCGGCGTGGAAGTCGTGTACCAGGCCATCGATCCGCGCGGTTCCTTCGCCTACAACACTGCCGGCAACCAGGCCCGCACGGCCGGCTCCCAGTCGGCTGTCGAAGGCCGCCTGCGCATCCAGCGCGACTTCTGATAACAATCCCTTCGGGGTTGGTGTTGAGGGAGGCCCGGGGAAGCCCGGGCCTCTTTTCGTTGCGCCATGCCCTGCCGCGCGTCCAGCAGGGCCTTCCCCTGAGCAACCGGGCAGTGGCTCAATACCTGCTGCGGCAAGCATTTCTGCGCTCCGGGTGTCACCGAATGCCGCCCAATGCTGATCTGCGCGCCCGCATCTGCATGAAAGGCGCAGTAATCCGGCGGATTCGTCTGCAAGGGTGATGACGCCGCCCCTCGCCATGGTTTAGACATACTCCCGGCCGGGCCAGCATCCGGCCTCGTTGTTGCCTTGCTGGCCGTTCTGCGGCAGCCTGGATGATGCGCTTGGGGGATGGGCCATGTTTCAGCCGGCACGGTGGTGGTGGGGCCTGTTTCCTCTCGCATTGCTCTGGGTCGTCGCCGTGTGGCAGAAGTCCGGGCCGATCGCCGATCAGCTGGCGCGCGGCGCCGAAGCCTCGGCGCTGGCCGCGGCAGGCGCCACGCCCGGCCTTGCGCCTTTCCGTGCCGCGGTGGTCGGCCGCGATGTCTCGATCGCTGGCGATCTGGCCGACATGGGCCTTCAGCCCTCCGCGCTGAAGGCGGCCGAGGCCTTCTCCGGCGTGCGCCGGGTCGAAGGCGCCTTCCGCCCCGCGCAGCCGCAGCGTCCCTATGGCTGGAGCGTCGAGCGCGCCGGCAACACGGTCACGCTGTCCGGCTTTGTGCCGGATGATGCGACCCGCGCCGCCACCCTTGCCGCCGCCGCGCGCTCGGTCGGTGCCGGGCGCGCAGCTTGTTGACAACCAGCGTGTCGCCTTCGGCGCGCCGGCAGGCTTCGCCGCTGCCGCCGCCTCCGGCATCGCGGCAATCGGCAAGCTGTCTTCCGGCAGGATCGCGCTCACCGATGGCACGCTCTGCGCCGAAGGCGTCGCGGCCAGCTCACAGGCCTTTCTCGACCTCAATGCGGGCCTGGCCGCGCTTCCGCAGGGCTTGAGCCGCCGCGATTGCGCCGTGACGCCGCCTGCCGTCTCGCCCTATCGCTGGGCTGCGACCAAGGCCGCCACCGGCTCCATCGCGCTGTCAGGCTTCTATCCGTCCGAAGCCATGCGCGCCGACATGAACGCCGCCGTACGGGCCGCATCCCCGGGCACGGCGGTCAGTGATGGCATGATGCCGGCAGCCGGCGCCCCGGCCTCGCTCCTCGCCATGATCGATGCCGGCATGGGCCAGCTCGGCCGCATGGTCGAGGGCACGATCGAGATCGCCGACAGCGTCGTCAGTATGACGGGTCGCGGCCCTGCCAGCTTCGAGGCCTGCGATGCCTTGCGTCGGGGCGTCTCAGGCAGTCTCGCGCCGGGTTTCTCCCTCGGCGCGGTCGACATAGCCTGCCCCCCAGCGCCAATGCCGCCGCCGCCTGAGCCTGCCCCGATCTTCCTGCCTCCGGAGGTGGTTGCGGCCCCGCCGCCAGCCCCGCCGCCAGCCCCGCCTCCGCCTGCGCCTCCGCCTCCAGCCATCGTCACGGCCCCGCCGCCTCCGCCTCCGCCGCCGGTCGCGCTGAACTGGTCCGCCGTGAAGGACGCCTCAGGCATCAGGCTGGCGGGCCTTGCGCCATCCGCCGGGGCGCGCAGCCTCGTGTCCACGGCCGCCCGCGCCTCGACCGCGGGCGAGGTGACCAACGCCATGGTGGTGCAGCCCGGCATCGGCGCGCCGCCGGCCTTGGCCGCCGCGTCCGGCTTCGCGCTGGCCCAGCTTGCATGGCTAGAAGCGGGCGAGGCGACGCTCGATGGCCCCGTGCTGTCTGTCACGGGACGGGCCGGGAGCACCGCCGCGCGCGATGCGGTGATGGCGGCAGTCAACGGCGCGCTCCCCGCTGGCCTTCGCCTTGGCCGTGTCGCTGTCGAGGCCCCCGCCTTGCCTCCGCCCGCGCCTCCAGCCATCGTCACGGCCCCGCCGCCTCCGCCTCCGCCGCCGGTCGCGCTGAACTGGTCCGCCGTGAAGGACGCCTCAGGCATCAGGCTGGCGGGCCTTGCGCCATCCGCCGGGGCGCGCGGCCTCGTGTCCACGGCCGCCCGGGCCTCGACCACGGGCGAGGTGACCAACGCCATGGTGGTGCAGCCCGGCATCGGCGCGCCGCCGGCCTTCGCGGCAAGCGCCGATTTCGCCTTGCTCCAGCTCGGCCGCCTGACGGCCGGGCAGGCGAGCCTCTCCGGGCCAGTGCTGACGCTCACCGGCGCGGCAGCGTCGCCTGAGGCGAAGCTCGAGGTCGAACGGGCGTTGGCCGGCGCGCTGCCGGCCGGCCTGCGGTCCGGCAATGTCACCATCATCGTCAGGCCCTACTGGTTCGAGGCCCAGTCTGATCGCAGCGGGGTCGCGCTCACGGGCTATGTGCCCGATCAGGCCACGCGCGGCGCGCTTGTCGCGGCGGCGGAGGCTGCCGGCTACACCGGCAAGCTCCGGGACGAGTTGCAGATCGTCGGCTCTGCGCCGGCCAGTTTCGGCGCGGCGGCGCGTCAGGCGCTTGGCAATCTGCTGCGTCTGGACATGGGCTCGGTCCGGGTCGAGGATCAGACGGCGATCCTGCGCGGCATGACCTGCCGCGATGTCATCCGCCAGGAAGTGGAAACCGGCATGGGCGCAGGCCTCCCTGCCGGCTTCACCGGCTCGGGGCAGGTGTCGATGCGCCAGACCGGCTGCACCAACTGCCAGCTGGAGCTTGATGACGCCACCAAGGGGCGCAGCGTTCTGTTCGCGCAGGGTACGGCGCACTTCGGCCAGGATGCCGGCTCGGAAGGGGTGGTGAACGAGGTGGCGCGCGTGTTGCAGGCCTGCCCCAATGCCCGGATCGCGGTCGAAGGCCACACCAATTTCGATGGTGAGCGGCGCGGCTTCCCCAACAGGCCGCTCTCGCAGGCGCGTGCCGCCGCGGTGATCGACGCGCTGACGGCCCGGGGGCTCGCTCCGTCCCGCTTCACGGCCGTGGGGTATGGCCCGGACAGGCCGTTGATCCCGCATGGCGCCGCCGGCGCCCGCGAGCAGAACCGCCGCGTGCAGTTCACCATCCTCAGCCCCTGAACAAGGACGATGGAGCCATGTATTTTCTGATCGGGCAATTCGGCGGCTGGTTGATGCTGGTCCTCGTGCTGGGCCTGCTCGTGGGCTATCTGACCTGGAGCCCCGACCGCCCGCGCAGCCGGGGCTGGTTGCCGGTGGCGCTGATCGCGGCGCTCGGCGCGCTGCTGCTCACGGCCACGCGGGTGGTCAACGGCGTTCCGGCGCTGTGGATCGAGACGGGGCTGCTCTTCCTCGCGGTCTACCTGCTGGGCTGCCTGCTCGGCTGCATCATCCGCGATGCTTTCACCGCGCCTGGGCCCGGCCTCGGCGGACAGGGCTGGCACAGCAATCTGGGCGACCCGGCCCCGCCGCTTGGCGCGGCGCCTTTCGCGGCAGGGGGGCTTCGCGAGCCCGGCGTGCGCGACTGGCACAAGGATCTCACCGGCGTCGAGCGCCCGCCCGCTCCGGTCGAGCCTGCGCGCGTCCTTTCGCCTGCGCCGCCGGTCCGCGCGGTGGAGCCGGGCGGGGTCAGGGGCAGGCATGTGACCTGACGCAGGCTTCGCCCGAGGCATAGGCCGCTTCCCCGTTGGCCAAGGTCGCGGACGAGGATGCGATCGAGTGCGGATGCCGCAGGGCAGCAGACCGCGTTCGCGTTGCGGGTGGAGCGCGGTGATCTCGCCGCCTCGAAGGAGGACGGCGCGCTTGGCCAGGGCGATGTGGCCGCGCTGGATCCCGACATGTCACGGCGTTGACTCGAGCCGACGCCCTGTTCCGATGGCGCTTTCCCGATGTATCGGCCGGGCTAGAGCCGCGCCTCGTCGGCGCGCGCGCACAGCCGCGCGATGCGGTCGATGATGCCCTTGCCGGCAAGGATGGGCGCGTGGCCCTGTCCCGGCACGGTCCAGCTTTCGCAAGCCGGATGCCGCGCGGCCATCGCCTTGACTGTCTCGTCGGAGATGAGATCGGAGTGCTCGCCGCGCAGCACAAGCATCGGCACATGCTTGAGCCCATCGAAAAAGGGCCACAGGGCTGGCAGGGGCGCTTCGAGGTCGAGCGCCTCCAGCGTCTTCGACAGCGCCGGGTCATAGTCCGGCGCCAGCTTCCCGTTCTCATCCTTCCAGGTGCGGCGGGCATAGCCATCCCAGCCGGCCGCGTCGAGCGCCGGGAACTGGCTGCCAAAGACCTGCCTGAGGATGTCCGCCGCCTGGGCCCAGTCGCGCGGGGCCGGCAGCTTGCCGACATAGCCGCGGATGCGGATCAGCCCGCGCGCATCGAGCACCGGTCCGATGTCGTTGAGCACGACGCCCTTGATCGCGGTCGGCCGCACCGGAGCCATCGACATGGTGAGCAGCCCTCCGCGCGAGGTGCCGATGAACACCGCCTCATGCACCCCTGTCGCGGCCAGGACCTGAAGCACGTCATCAAGCTCGATCTTGAGGTCGTAATGCGTCCAGTCTGCGTCACGCTCGGATCGCCCCCGGCCGCGGTAATCCACGGCGATCACACGGCGCGGGCGCTTCGGGTCCGAGGCCAGCGCCATGGCGAGATCATGGAAATCGGCAGAGGTGCGGGCCAGGCCCGGCAGGCACAGGGCGGGCAGGGCGGACGCACCGGCATCGCCATAGTCGCGCACATGGAGCTTCAGGCCATCGCGCGCGCTGATGAACAGGCTGCGGTATCCGGCGTCGTCGATCATGGAGCCTGTCCTGAACCCTGTCCTGAACCCTGTCCTGTGGCCTTTCCTGCGTTGCCCGCTGCATCTGATGCGGCGGGACGCGCCGCACCGTCCTGACCGATATCCATCTCGCCGGCAAATGCAGCTTGGCGCACGCCGCGCACAAGGTCGCGCCGGATCATGAGAAGGGAGTGCGCACCCAGCCGCGCGCGGTAGACCTGAAGGTTCTCCAGCACGCGCTGCACGTAGTTTCGGGTCTCGGTGAACGGGATGCGCTCCACCCATTCGATCGGATCGACGCCGGGCTGGCGGGGGTCGCCATAGGCTTCGATCCAGTTTCGCACATTGCCCGAGCCGGCATTGTAGGCGGCGAACGCCAGCACATAGGAGCCCCGCCAGTCACGCAGCAGGTCGCCCAGATGCGCCGATCCCAGCATGGCGTTATAGGCGGGATCGGCCGTGAGACGCGCCGGCTCGAAGCCGACCCCGATGCGCCGGGCTGTCTCGCGGGCCGTCGGCGGCATCATCTGCATCAGCCCCCGCGCGCCCGCATGGGATACGGCGGCCGGGTCGAAAGCGCTTTCCTGCCGGGCGATGGCATAGATCATGGCCCGCTCCACCGGCAGGCCGGTCGGCTCGAAGGCGGGAATTCCGCCCGTGGGGTAGGCGGTCAGGTCAAGCGGCAGGCCGCGCTGCACGGCGGCCTTGCCGATGTTGACCAGCAGCCGCGTATCTCCGACCCGCGCCGCGATGCCGGCCAGATGCTGCACTGTGTCCGCATCATCGAGCGTGCGCGCAAGATCGAGGATGAGCGCGCGCGCGAGCGCATGCCTGTCCGCTGCTTCGAGCGCCTCAACCACGGCGATGGCGGGGTGGAAGGTGGGCGAACTCGCTGAGGCGCTGCGCAAGGGCACGTCGAACTGGCCAAGCCGGGTGCGCGCGATCTGGCCGTAATAGGCGATGGGCTGGGCTGCGGCGATGGCGTACTGCGCCTCGGCCTCCTGGCCGCGCCCCAGCGCCTCCAGCGTGTTCGCGCGCCAGAACGCGGCCCGGGCGACCGAGATCGGCGTCTCGGCATGGCGCGCCGCCTCGATGAAGTGCGGCAGGGCCTTGGCCGGGTCATCCAGGAAGGAGAGCGCGATCCAGCCCGCATGCCACTCGGCCTCGATGATCGACTGCGGCGTCTCGGCTGCATGGCGGGCGGCCACAGCATAGGCCTCGGCGGGCTGCTTTCTGTCCAGCAGCTGCCGTGCGATCAGCCGGCGCTCCACCCACCATTCATCCCCATCCACCAGCATTCCGGCGTCGCGCGGCAGGGCGGCGATCAGTTTGGCCGAGACATCGGCCTCCTGCTTGCGGCGGTGGTGCTGCGCCAGCGCGAAGATATGCGCCGGGTCCTTGCGCAGGGCGGCGGGGACATTGGCCAGCGCCGCCGCAGAGCGTGCGCTCTGGCTCGCGACGGCCAGCCTTGCCTGCGCCAGCTTGACGAAATCCGATCCGGCGCGGGCGGCGTTGCGCAGCGCCGGCTCGGATTGCCCCTTGAACAGATACATCTCCATGCGGTCGCGATGATCACGCTGCGTCAAGGCGTCGCCGAAGCTCTTGAGGATCATGGCTTCGAGTTCGCGGCCGAGATGGTCCTCGCGCCAGAGGGTCCTGGCAAGGCTGTAGGCCGCGGCCGCCCGGCCTGATTGCTTCAGCGCCAGCGCCAGCGCGGCGCGCCCCGCCGGGCTGGCCGGGGTCCGGCCTGCCAGGAAGTTGATCACAAGCGCCGGCGCCACTCGCTGGCTGAGCATGGCTTCTTCGGCCCGCCGCTGCAACGCCGGTTGCGCGAGCCAGGGCGGCGCCGATCGGATGAAGGCCGCCAGCCGTCCAAAGCTCATGGCGGGCGCGCCGCTGCGCACGGCGGCCCACTCGGCGGCTAGGCGCGCCGCCTCATGCTCCATCACGCCCAGCGCCTCATCGCCCTCGGCGATGCGTCCGCGCTCGTAATGGCCGATGGCGAGGCCCAGGCGCTCGATCTCGGCAGGGGTGGGCAGGAGCGGCAAAAGGCGCTTCGTCTCGGCCGCGCCGGAACGGCTGGCCGCGATCGCGCCCATGATCTGCACATCCGCCCCATGTGGCGTGGGCGCGTCCGCTGCCGGGGCAATCTGCGGCGGTGCGGCGGCGAGCGGCTGGCCTGGCGCAGGCCGCTCGACCGGGGCGGGCACGCTCACAGGCGCCTCGCCGGCATCGGGGACGCCGAGGACAGGTCCGAGGCCCAGAGCCAGCGTGATGCTTGCCGCGGCCAGCAGGCCCCGGCGCGGAGGACGGGCCCCGGGGCACGGGCGACGGGGTTCGGTCATGCGTGCTGTCATCCCTCAGTGGTGCGTCAGCAAGGTTGATGATTTCCTAAGCGCATGCCCCCTGCGCGGCGCTTTTCCCCAGCCCGATAACCGGCTATGAACGCGGCCTTACTGGTGCGCAAATCACAAAATCACGCGCCATCGTGTCTCGAGGATCGCCCCCATGGCCAAGCATCGCCCCCTTCGCGGCTCCATGACCGCGCTGGTGACACCGTTCCGGAACGGCGCTGTCGATGAGGACGCCTTCCGCAAGCATGTCTCCTGGCAGATCGAGAACGGAACCGTGGGGCTGGTTCCGGTCGGCACTACCGGCGAGAGCCCCACGCTCAGCCATGCCGAGCACAAGGCCGTTGTCGAGGCCTGCATCGGCGAGGCAAACGGCCGCGTGCCGGTGATCGCGGGCGCAGGCTCCAACAACACCGCCGAGGCGGTCGACCTCGCCGTGCATGCCGAGAAGGCTGGCGCGGACGCCGTGCTGGTGGTGACGCCCTATTACAACAGGCCGACGCAGGAAGGGCTCTACCTGCACTTCAAGGCCGTTAACGACGCCATCGGCATTCCGATCATCATCTACAATATCCCCCCGCGGTCTGTGGTCGACATGTCTGTCGAAACCATGGCGCGGCTCTATGAATTGCCGAACATCGCCGGCGTGAAGGACGCTACCGGCAACATCGCGCGCGTCTCGCTGCAGCGGCAGGCCATGGGCCCGGACTTCATCCAGCTTTCCGGCGAGGACATGACCGCGCTGGCCTTCAACGCCGCTGGCGGGGTCGGCTGCATCTCGGTGGTGTCGAATGTCGCCCCGCGCCTGTGCGCCGACATGCAGCAGGCCACGCTCGCTGGGGAGTATGCCACCGCCCTGACGTTGCAGGACAGGCTTGTGCCCCTGCATGACGCCGTGTTCCGCGAGCCCGGCCTTGCTGGCGCCAAATTGGGGCTGTCCCTGCTGGGGCGCGGCAATGAGGAGGTTCGCCTGCCTCTTGTGCCGTTCCAGAACCCGGCCAATCGCGCGGCGCTCAAGGCCGCGATGATCCATGCCGGACTGATCAACGGCTGAGGCGAAAGATGTACGAACCCTCTCATTTCAAGCAGACGGACAAGGCGGCGCTGCATGAGGTCATGCGTGCCAATCCTCTCGCGCAGCTGGTCACGGCAGGTGTCGGCGGCCTCATCGCCAATCCCGTGCCCTTCATCCTGCATGCCGATGAGGGCGAATGCGGCGTGCTGCGCGCCCATCTGGCGCGGCCGAACGGCCAATGGCGCGAGATGGAGGCCGGCGCGGAGGCGCTGGTGATCTTCCAGGGCCGTGACGCTTATGTCACGCCCTCCTGGTATGCCTCCAAGAAGGAGCACGGCAAGGTCGTGCCCACCTGGAATTATGTCGTCGTGCAGGCGCGGGGGACGGCCCGCGTGATCCAAGATGGTGCCTGGCTACTGCGCCATGTCGCCACCATCAGCGACGCGCATGAAGATGGCCGCGAGCATCCGTGGGCGGTGACCGACGCTCCCCCCGGCTATGTCGAGGCGATGGCGCGCGGCATCGTGGGGATCGAAATCGAGATCCGGACGTTGTCGGGCAAGTTCAAGCTGTCGCAGAATCGCCCCGAGGCGGACCGCGTCGGCGTGGTCGAGGGGCTCGCGCGCGAGCCTTCGCCCTCGGCGGCCGACATCGCCGCACTGGTCAGGCGTCATGGAGACATTGGTTCATGAACGCGCCGACGGAGCGCTACCGGATCGCGGCAGACAATCGCAAGGCGCGCTTCAACTACGAGATCATTGACACGCTCGAGGCCGGGATCGTGCTAACCGGAACCGAGATCAAGTCTTTGCGCGGCGGCAAGGCCACGATCGGGGAGAGCTTCGCTGGCCCCAAGGGCACCGAGCTTTACCTGTTCAACGCCTATATCCCGGAATATCTTGAGGCCAATCGCTTCAACCACCTGCCCAAGCGCGACCGCAAGCTGCTGCTGCACAAGAAGCAGATCAACAAGCTTATGGGTGCCATCCAGCGCGACGGCATGACGCTGATCCCGCTGAAGGTCTATTTCAACGACAAGGGACGGGCCAAGGTCGAGCTGGGCCTCGGCAAGGGCAAGAAGCTGCACGACAAGCGCGAGACGGAAAAGAAGCGCGACTGGGAGCGCGAAAAAGGCCGCATCATGCGCGCCAGGGGGTGAGGCTCCGCTCCGCGCAGCGGATCGAAAGGTCCGGTGGACCTTTCGAAGGAGCCGAACGCCCTGAGCCATAGCGAAGGGCCGGGTTTCTCCGCGCAGCGGATCGAAAGGTCCGGTGGACCTTTCGAAGGAGCCGAACGCCCTGAGCCATAGCGAAGGGCCGTGTTTCTCCGCGCAGCGGATCGAAAGGTCCGGTGGACCTTTCGAAGGAGCCGAACGCCCTGAGCCATAGCGAAGGGCCGGGGCGTGCCCGACCCTTCGCAGGATTTGCTGTCAGCCAGCCGCCCTCTTGAAGTTCTCGGCGGCGACGTCCCAGTTTACCGTGCCCCACCAGTCGCGCAGGTAGTTGGCGCGGCGGTTCTGGTGCTTGAGATAATAGGCGTGCTCCCAGACATCGCAGCCGATGATGGCCCTGGCGCCCAGTTCGAGCGGGGTGTCCTGATAGGGCGTGTTGATGACGGCGAGCTTCTGGTTCTTGTCGAGCACCAGCCAGGCCCAGCCCGAGCCGAAGCGGCCCATGCCCTGCTGTGTGAAGGCCGTGACCATGTTGGCGGACGATCCGAACGTGCCGTTGATCGCAGCCGCGAGATCGCCCGCTGGAGCCTTCGCGCCGCCCGGCTTCATGATCTTCCAGAAGAAGTCATGGTTCCAGTGGCCGCCCAGATTGTTGCGCACGCCGATGCGGTGCGCGTCCGGCACGTCGGAGAGACTGGACAGGATCAGCTCCACCGGATTGGTGCGCAGCCCCTCCCACTGGTTGGCCAGCGTGTTGAGGTTGGTGATGAAGGCCGCGTGATGGCCTGAATGGTGGACGCGCATGGTCGCCGTGTCGATGAACGGCTCCAGCGCCTCATAAGGATAGCCAAGCTCGGGCAGCGTGAAGGCTGGAGGCGGTGGCGGCGCTGCCGGGGCCGCCGCTGGGGCTGGCGCCTGCGCGAGGGCGGGCCGGCTGATGAACCCAGCACCGGCGGCAGCGCTGATGCCGAGCAGGAAGTGGCGACGAAACATGGAAATCCTCCGTGGCGATTTTTCTTGTGCCGAAGCCACAGCTTTCGCGAGAAAATCAGCTCAGTGCAAGCCCCATAAGTGCACGATCATCCATGCCGCGCGCCGCTGCCGCAGGCTGACGCCAAGGCTGCCGGAGCGTTGATCTTCCCATGCTTTAATCGTCGCGGGGAGCGCTCGCGCCATGCGTCAGAGGTCGGAGGCTTCGCCGTCGCCGTTGGGCCTTGCGCCAGGGCGGCGCTCCGGCGCGGCGCCGGCCAGGGGCGCGCGCAGCGTCCGTTCGAGGCCGCCGTCGCGCAGGGCGCGTTCGCCGGGGTCGCGCTTGACCTTGAGTGTGGCGATGTCGATGAACTCATCGCACTGGCGGCGCAAGTCATCGGAGGCCATGGGCGGCTGCGACGCCACCGTCGAGACCACGGACACCCGCACGCCGCAGCGCTGGAGCTCTTCCACGAGCGGCCGGAAATCCCCGTCGCCGGATATCAGATAGACCTGATCGACCTTGTCGGCGAGGTTGAGCGCATCGATGGTGAGTTCGATATCCATGTTGCCCTTGATGCGGCGGCGGCCCATCGCATCAGTGAATTCGCGCGCGGCCTTGGTCACCACCGTGTAGCCGTTATAGTCCAGCCAGTCGACGAGGGGGCGGATGGATGAATACTCGTCATTCTCGACGAGGGTGGTGTAATAGAAGGCGCGGATCAGATAGCCACGGGCCTGAAATTCCTTGAGAAGCCGACGATAGTCGATGTCGAAACCCAAAGCTTTCGCCGTCGCATACAGATTCGCCCCATCAATGAATAAAGCGATTTTCGGCTGCATGTGATGACCCCCCCCTTCAGGCTTGGCCGCTACGGATCAAATCAAACGCGCTTGCATTGATCTGGTCGAGAAAAAATCCAGCTACATGGATAGCGTCCGTTACGCAACACAAGGCAATGCATGGGCATGTGTAATTTTCGGACTGCCCCTGTCTTTGCGTTCATCTTCCGGGATTGACAGCCCCTGGCCTCCTCATTTCGCTAGGCCCCGGCTGCCTGGCTTGACCGCAGGGATGGCGGCGAGGTCAGGGGGGAGGGCGTCGGGGCTGTAGGATGGCACCTCGTAGTCGATCAGCGACACCAGCGGCACGCCGATGTCGGCCTTGCCGGCTGATCGGTCCACAAGGCATGCCGCGCCCACGAGGGTTCCCGGCTGGTCAGCGATGGCGGCGAGGCACTCGCGCGAGGACAGGCCGGTGGTGATGATGTCCTCGACCATCAGCACGCGCGCCCCGGCCGGGATGGCGAAGCCGCGGCGCAGCGTGAAGGCGCCGTTCTCGCGCTCCACGAACACGGCCTTGGCGCCCAGATGCCGGGCCGTCTCGTAGCCGGGCACGATGCCTCCGACTGCCGGTGAGACGACCATGTCGATCTTGCCGAAGCGGGCCTCGACCTTGCGCGCCAGCGCCGCGCACAGGCGGGCAGTGCGCTCGGGATCCATGAATACGAACATCTTCTGAAGGAAGATCGGGCTGCGCAGCCCCGAAGACAGAATGAAGTGGCCTTCCAGCAGCGCTCCGGCCTCCCGGAATTCGTTCAGGACTTCGTCATGGGTCATCGGTGCGTCTCGTGGCCAGAAAAGGAGCCCATGCAGGGAGTGTGGTCCCTGTTAAGCGCAGGCTGGACGGAAGGTCCAGCCATGCCGGCGCATGGGGCGATTGCGTCGCTCAGCCCACGATGCGTTCCACCCCGCTGACGACCGGCTTCTGGCGCAGTTCGCTGATGATGGCGTTGAGGTGCTTGAGGTCCCAGACGGTAAGGTCGACGATCATGTCGGTGAAGTCGGGGCTTGGCCGCTGCATGGTCACTGCGTCGATGTTGCCGTCATGCTCGGCGATGACGGTGGTGATCTGCGCCAGCGTTCCGGGCTCGTTGATGGATTTCAGGCTGATCCGGGCCGGGAAGCGTCGCTTGCGGCTGTCCTCAAGGTCCCAGCGCACATCCAGCCAGCGATCGGGCTCGTTGTCGAAGGCGGCCAGAGCGGGGGACTGGATCGGATAGATCGTGACCCCTTCGCCCGGACTCATGATGCCGACGATGCGGTCGCCGGGCACCGCTCCGCCCCCAGGCGCGAAACGCACGGCAAGGTCGCTGCCGAGCCCGCTGATCGGGATCGAGCTTTCATCCTCCGCGCTGGGTCGCTTGAACTTGAGGTTCTCGCCATGCTTGAGGTCGAACCAGCCGGGTCCTTGCGCGCCGTCGGGCAGAGGCCTTTTCTCGCCCTCAAGGTCGGGATAGACGGCCCGCACCACATCGCCCGAGAACATCTCGCCCCGGCCGACCGAGGCCAGCACATCCTCGACCGTGGGGCGCGCCAGCCGGCTGAGCGCAGCCTTGATCTTGTCGTCGCCCAGCGGGCGGCCCACCCGCTCGAAGGCGCGCTCCAGGATCTGCCGGCCAAGCCCGGCATATTGGCGGCGCACCGCCGCGCGCGTGGCGCGCCGGATCGCCGCCCGCGCCTTGCCCGTGACGACAAGGGATTCCCAGGCGGCTGGCGGCACCTGCGCCTTGGAGCGGACGATCTCGACCTCGTCGCCATTCTGCAGTTCCGTCAGCAGCGGGGCGTTGCGGCCGTTGATCTTGCAGCCGACGGCCGAGTTGCCGACATCGGTGTGCACCGCATAGGCGAAGTCGATCGGGGTCGCCCCGCGCGGCAGCGCTATGAGCAGCCCCTTCGGCGAGAAGCAGAACACCTGGTCGTGGAAGAGTTCGAGCTTGGTGTGCTCAAGGAATTCTTCAGGGCTCGCGACCTCGGCCAGCGTGTCCACGGTGCTGCGCAGCCACTGATAGGCGCTGGACTCGATCATGGCGCGCGGACTCATGGTCCGGCCATCCTTGTAGATGGCATGGGCGGCCACGCCGTATTCGGCAAGCCGGTCCATGGTCTCTGTGCGGATCTGCAACTCGACGCGCTGGCGCCCCGGCCCGATCACGGTGGTGTGGATCGAGCGGTAGTCATTCTGCTTCGGCGTCGAGATGTAATCCTTGTAGCGCCCCGGAACCATGGCCCAGGTGGTGTGGATCACCCCCAGCACGCGATAGCAATCCTCGACATTGGGCACGATGACCCGGAAGCCCACAATGTCGGAGAGTTGTTCGAAGGAGACCGATTTGCGCTCCATCTTGCGCCAGATCGAATAGGGGCGCTTGGCGCGTCCCTTGACCGATGCGGTGATGCCGCGCTCGGTGAAGCGCTGGTCCAGCTCCTTCTCGATCTCGGCGATGAGATCGTTGCTGCGCGCCACGAAATCCGCCAGCTTGGCCGTGATGAGGGCATGCGCTTCCGGCTTGATGTGGCGGAAGGCCAGTTCCTCGAGTTCCTCGCGGAACTCCTGCATGCCCATGCGCCCTGCGAGAGGCGCGTAGATGTCGATGGTTTCCTCGGCGATCCGCAAGCGTTTTTCGGGCCGCATGTGGTCGAGGGTGCGCATGTTGTGCAGCCGGTCCGCGAGCTTGACCAGCAGCACGCGCACATCGGCTGCGACCGCCAGCAGCAGCTTGCGGAAATTCTCGCCCTGCGCGGCCTTCTTCGAAACGAAATCGAGCTTCTTGAGCTTGGTCAGCCCATCAACGAGCTGGCTGATCTCCGGCCCGAACAGCTTGTGGATGTCCTCGATCGTGGCGGACGTGTCCTCCACTGTGTCATGCAGCACGGCCGCCACGATGGTGGCGTCGTCGAGCTTCATGTCGGTGAGGATGGCGGCCACCTCAAGCGGATGGGCGAAGAACGGTCCGCCCGAAGCGCGCTTCTGCGAGCCATGCGCCTGCATCGCATAGACATAGGCGCGGTCGAGCATCTCTTCGTCAGCGTTGGGATTGTAACGCTTGACCCGCTCGACGAGTTCATACTGCCGCATCATGGGCTGGCGCCAAATCGATCCTGGGAGGAGCCGAACATGAATAGTCAGGCGCAACTGACGGCGCTTCAAGAGATTTTTGCCTGACGCGGGCAAAAAAATTCCCGCCCGGCCTGCATCTGTGGCGGACAACGAAAAACCCGGCCTGCGGGGCCGGGTCCTGCATGGTCTCTGAGCCGCTGGCAGCCAGTGGCAGGCGCGCTCAGTCCTCGTCGTCGTCGCGGCTGTTGCCGGAAGGCGCAACGAGGCCATCGAGGCCGCGCAGCAGGTCTTCCTCGCTCATGCGGTCGAACTGAACTTCGGTGTCGTCGCTGGCGCCCTTGACGGCCGCAGCGGGAGCGGCTGCCACCATGAGCGGCACGGTCTCGGCCTCGGGCTCGTCGACCTCGACATGCTTCTGCAGTGAGTGGATCAGGTCTTCCTTGAGGTCGTCCGGAGCGATCTTCTCGTCGGCGATCTCTCGCAGGGCCACGACCGGGTTCTTGTCATTGTCGCGCAGCACGAGGATCTGGGTGCCAGAGGCGATCATCCGGGCGCGGTGGCTTGCAAGAAGCACCAGCTCGAAACGGTTCTCGACCTTGTCGATGCAGTCTTCAACAGTGACGCGAGCCATGTTCGGCGTCCCTCTCAGGTTCGGGCATGAATGGAGAACGAAAGCCGCTCATACAGGCGCGAGCGTTGAAAGGCAAGGATGCCGCCGGACGGCCACGCTGGCCTCACGCATCCGGCTTGAAATCCAGCGCCACGCCGTTGATGCAGTAGCGCAGGCCTGTCGGGGGCGGCCCGTCCGGGAAGACGTGGCCCAGATGCCCGCCGCAATTCGCGCAATGCACCTCCGTGCGGGTCATGCCCCAGCTGCGGTCCACCGTCGTGCCGACCGAACCGGGCACAGGATCATTGAAGCTTGGCCATCCCGTGCCGCTCTCGAACTTGCGCTGGGCGACGAACAGGTCCTGCCCGCAGCCCGCGCAGGAGAAGGTGCCGGCGCGCTCCTCATGGTTGAGCGCGCAGCTTCCGGCCCGTTCGGTGCCATGGCCACGCAGCACCTCATACTGCTCGGGCGTCAGAAGATGCCGCCATTCGGCATCGGTGCGCTGGAAGGGGAAGGTCTCGACGGGTTTCTTCTGGCCGAAGATCGACATGGCATCAGGCTCCTTGGGAAGGGGTGGATGAGCGGGCGAGGGCAGGCTGGCCGGCGAGGCCGCGCCCGCGCCGGGGCAGCGACCGAGCGCGGGCCGCCTGCAGCAGAACCATGGTCAGGCCGGCGGCGAGCACCCACCACGCCGGGCGGATGCTGAAGCTGAAATCGAGATTGGCCTCCAGCACGCGCAAGGCCATGACGCCGGTTCGCGCAGCATACCAGCCCGCCTCGATGAGGGCGGTGCCGAGGCCGCTGGCCAGCGCCAGAGAGATGAGGGCAAGCGCGCCTGCCTCCACGCTCCGCTTGCGCAGCGCACGGTAGCCCATCAGCCAGAGGAAGAACCCCGTCATCAGCACCGGCTGCGAGACATCGACCTTCGATTGCAGGAAGAAGTGAAGCAGGGCGAGCACGGTTATGCCGTAGACCAGCGCATGCAGCCGGTTCCAGCGCGCGCTGCCCATGCGCTTGATCATGGCGTCGGTGGAGGTCGCCCCCAGCACCGCAAGTCCCATTATCGCGACAAAGCCGATGGTGAGGTAAAACCGCAGGACGATCTCGCTCGCGACCTTGAGCATGTCGCCGCGCTGCTCGACCACGTAAAGGCCGAGGTGGACCAGCACATAGGCGAGCGCGGTCAGCCCGATCATGCGCCGCACCATGATGAGGCGCGGCCAGTTCGCGACGCTGCGCAGCGGCGTGACGAGCAGCGACAGCAGCAGGAAGCGCACCGCCCAGTCGCCTGTGTCGTGAATGGCGTAGGTCAGCGGCTTGGAGCCCAAAAGGCCGGCCGCGGTCTTGGCAAGCAGGAGCGCCATCGGCGTGATGCAGCCGATGAAGACGGCAAGTTTCAGCGCGGAGAAACGTCCCGCGCGATCGGTCCAGGCGAACAAGGGCACTCTCCCTTTTTTCGTGCCGTCTCCAGGATAGGCCCGCTCCAAGATAGGCCCGTCGCCTTTCTTGTGACAGATGCCGGGGCGTCACGAGAGGGTGAAATGACACACCCGATGCCGTCCTCCCGCACATCCGTGTCCTGCGGGATGCGCGGAGGTGGCCGCTTTCCCTCGCCGCGCAATCTCGCTAGACCCGGAATGCTTGACGAAAGGTGCTGGCCGATGCGGTTGCGACTGGGCGTTAACATCGATCACGTCGCGACCGTGCGCAATGCGCGGGGCGGGCGCCTGCCCGATCCGGTGCGGGCGGCGCATCTGGCCGTGGCCGCCGGCGCTGACGGCATCACGGCCCATCTGCGCGAGGATCGTCGCCATATCCGCGATGACGATATGGAGCGGCTGGCGCGCGAACTCACAGTGCCGCTCAACTTCGAGATGGGCGCCACCGAAGAGATGATGGCCCTCGCCGAACGCCTGAAGCCGCACGCCGCCTGCCTCGTTCCCGAAAAGCGTTCCGAACGCACCACCGAAGGCGGGCTTGACGTGGTCGGCCAGCGGGCCATCCTCGCCCCCGCCATCAGGCGCCTTGAGGCCGCAGGCTCGCGCGTGTCCCTGTTCATCGAGCCCGACGCGGCGCCGATCGCCATGTCGGCCGAGCTTGGCGTGCCGGTGGTGGAACTGCACACGGGCGCCTGGTGCCATGCCGTCGCCGAGGGCGACAACACCCGCGCGGCTGCGGAACTCGCCCGGCTGCGCGAAGGCGCGCGCATCGCCGCTGGCCACGGGCTGGAGGTTCATGCCGGCCACGGGCTTGACTATGGCGCCGCCCGCATCCTTGGCGCCGTGCCCGAATTCGTCGAGTTCAACATCGGCCATTTCCTGATGGGCGAGGCGATCTTCCTCGGCCTTGAAGGCGCCATCCGCCGCATGCGCGCGGCGATGGATCAGGGCAGGGCTTCGGGCGCATGATTCTGGGCGTCGGATCGGATCTGATCGACATCCGGCGTATCGAGCGCTCGCTGGAGCGCTTTGGCGAGCGCTTCACCATGCGCATCTTCACCGGGGGCGAGCGCGCGCGCTCCGAGCGCAAGGCCACGCGCGCCGCCTCCTACGCCAAGCGCTTCGCCGCCAAGGAAGCCTGCGCCAAGGCGCTCGGAACCGGCCTGAGCCAGGGCGTGTTCTGGCGCGACATGGAAGTGGTCAACCTGCGCAGCGGCCAGCCCACCATGCGCCTGACGGGCGGCGCGGCGCGGCGGCTTGCGCAGATGCTGCCGGAGGGCCATGAGGCGTTCATCCACGTTTCGCTCACCGATGAGGTTTCGATTGCCCAGGCCTTTGTCGTCATCGAGGCGCGTCTGGCCGGCTCTTGAAGCAGACATCGGGGCATGCGCATTTCCCCGCCCTTGCCTTGCCCTTGTCGATCGTTAACGTATGCGTCGAACTCCCGACAGGCTTGACTGCTTCGACGACCAGAGGCCGCTATTGACTCGTCCCATCCGGGAAGCTCCGCAGTTCTACCTCACCGCTCCTTCGCCCTGCCCCTATCTGCCGGGGCGCGAGGAGCGGAAGGTGTTCACGCATCTGGTGGGCAACCGGGCGCGGGAGCTCAATGACCTGCTCACCCATGGCGGCTTCCGCCGTTCGCAGACCATTGCCTACCGGCCCGCCTGCGAGACCTGCCGCGCCTGCATCTCCGTGCGCGTGCTGGTCAATGAATTCGGCTTGGGCCGCACGCAGCGCCGCACCATGGCGCTGAACGCCGACATCATCGGCGCGACGGGGCCGAACAAGCCGAGTTCCGAGCAGTATTCGCTATTCCGCCGCTATCTCGACCATCGCCACCCAGAAGGCGGCATGGCCGAGATGACCGTGCTCGACTACGCCATGATGGTCGAGGACAGCCATGTCGAGACCAATGTCATCGAGTATCGCAAGCGCGGCCCTGACACCTTCGCCACGGGGCGCGGCGCGGGTGACCTCATCGCCATGGCGCTCAGCGACCGCATGGCCGACGGGCTGTCGATGGTCTATTCATTCTACGATCCGGCCATGTCCGACCGCTCGCTCGGCACCTTCATGATTCTCGATCACATCGAGCGTGCCCGCAAGCTCGGTCTGCCTTATCTGTATCTCGGCTACTGGGTGCGCGGCTCGCACAAGATGGACTACAAGTCGCGCTATCTGCCGCAGGAGCGCCTGATGGGCAGGGGCTGGGAACGCATCGAACGCTGAGCCGCATGAGGATTTCGAGACCGGACACCGCGAAAAACTCAACTGCGCTTCACCTGCTCGCAAAACGCCGCAATCTTCGTTATCGTCTTGCGCATGACATCGCGCGTCCTTGCCCTTGCCGCCACGGCCGCCGCCGTTCTGGCCGCCGCCAACCCTGCCTTCGCCATTCAGGAGGTGACCCTCGGCGCGCGCGCTCCGAGCTTTGCATCAGGCCCGATGGCAAGCCTCGGCTGGCAGGATCTGCCGATGCCGGGCTCCCCGCTCAGCTTCTCGGGCGGCGCCGCAGCGCGCGATCCGCGCCAGTGGGCCTTCTCCGGCGGCGAGACGGTGAGGATCGGCTCGTTCCTGTTCAACACGACCTCCGTGCCGAATTGGGCACCTGGCAACGCTGGAGCTTTCGGCTTCGCCTCTTCGCTGATCGGCTCGCGCCGTTTCGAGCATTTCGGCTTCACCACTCAGGCGACGGCCGGCTTCATGGCGTCTGAAAACCTGATGTTCTACACCTCGGTCGGCCAGACCAGCTACCGCAACGCCCCGCCGGTCGTGCCCGTCGCCCCTGGCCTGTCTCTGATCGAGGCACCGTCAGGCCGCTCCGATGTCCGCGCCGGCTTCAAGATGGAACTGATGCCGGGCCTGACATTCGGCGCCGAGGCAGGGTTCAGCCAGCCGAGCAGATGAGCCTCGGGGCGTTCGGCATTCCTGAAAGCTTACCGGGCCTTTGAAGCTGCCGCGTAGAACGATGCCTTACCCGACAAACCGGTTGTTCTTCGGAAAGCCCTTCGGCGGCAGCCGCCCGGCTTCGGCGCGGGCGCCGATCCACTCGTCCAGCTCCGGCTTGCCGACGGTATAGGTGCGGCCATCGCTCGAGCGCCAGGTCAGGCCATCGGCGAGCGTGAAGGACTTGGCGTCCGCGATGCCGCCATCCTTGTATTTCTGCAAGCGCACGCCCTTGCCGCGCCCCATCTCGGGCACCTGCGCCAGCGGGAAGCACAGCAGCTTCCTGTTCTCGCCGATGACGGCGATGTGATCGCCCGAGACAGCCAGCGCGAACACGCAGGTGAGCCCGTCGTCGAGGTTCATCACCTGCTTGCCCTTGCGCGTGTTGGCCACGATGTCGTCGGCCGGCGCGATGAAGCCGCGCCCGTCGCTGGAGGCGAACAGCAGCTTGACGCCAGCCTTGAAGGGGAAGGCCGCGATGAAGTCGGCGCTTTCCTCAAGGTCGATGGACAGGCGGATCGGGTCGCCGAAGCCGCGGCCGCCCGGCAGCTTCGAGGCATCGAGCGTGAAGACCTTGCCATTGTCGCAGATCACCAGAACGCGCGCGGTCGTCTCGGTGAAAAAGGAGAACTTCAGGCTGTCATCGCCCTTCCATGTCAGCGAGGCGAGGTCCTGGACATGGCCCTTGAGCGCCCGGATCCAGCCCTTGCGCGACACCACCACCGTGATGGGCTCGCGCTCCACCATGGCTTCATTGAGGTCGATGTCGAGGGTTTCCGGCGCTTCGGCGAACTGCGTGCGGCGCTTGCCGATTGCGGTCTCCGGCCCAAAGGTCTTGCGCACCTGGCGGATGTCCCAGGCCACTGTCTTCCACTGCTTGTCGTCCGACCCCAGAAGGCCCTCGATCTGGGCCTTCTCCTCGGTCAGGGCGTCAAGCTCCTTCCTGAGCTCCATTTCCTCGAGCTTGCGCAGCGAGCGCAGCCGGGTGTCGAGAATGGCGTTGGCCTGCACCTCGGTGAGCTCGAATACGCGCATCAGCTCGACCTTGGGCTCGTCCTCCTCGCGGATGATCCGGATCACGCGGTCTAGATCCAGATAGACAATGAGCATGCCGCGCACGATTTCGAGGCGCTTCTCGATCTGGCCCAGGCGGTGGCGCGAGCGGCGCAGCAGCACGTCGCGGCGATGGTTGAGCCACTCGCGCAACGCCTCGGTGAGGTTGAGCACGCGCGGCGCGATCCCGCCCGTCAACACGTTCATGTTGAGCGGGATGCGGCTCTCCAGCGCCGTGAGCCTGAACAGCGTTTCCATCATAAGCCCGGCATCGACATGCCGCGCCCTGGGCTCGAACACGATGCGGACGTCCTCTGCCGACTCATCGCGCATATCGGCGACCAGCGGCAGCTCCTTGTCCTGCAGCAGCTCGGCGATCTGCTCGATCATCGGCCCCTTCGAGACGAGATAGGGGATTTCGGTGACAACCGCGACCCAGGTGCCCCGGCCGCTCTCCTCCTTGTGCCATCTCGCGCGCGTGCGAAAGGCGCCGCGGCCGGTGCGGTAAGCCTCCGCGATCGAGGCGCGCGGCTCGACGATGATTCCGCCGGTCGGAAAATCCGGGCCCGGCACGAAGGTCAGAAGCTGCTCGGGCGTCGCGGTCGGGTTCTGGATGAGGTAGAGAGCAGCGTCGCACAGCTCGGCTGCATTGTGTGGCGGAATAGACGTCGCCATGCCGACCGCGATGCCCTGCGAGCCATTGGCCAGAAGGTTGGGGAAGGCCGCCGGCAACACCACCGGCTCCTCGTCCTCACCATTGTAGGTTTCGCGGAAATCGACGGCGTCCTCATCGATGCCTTCGAGCAGCAGCCGCGCCACCTCCGTCATGCGCGCTTCTGTGTAGCGGTATGCGGCGGCGTTATCGCCGTCGATGTTGCCGAAATTGCCTTGGCCGTCGATGAGTGGATAGCGCTGCGCGAAATCCTGCGCGAGCCGGACGAGCGCGTCATAGACAGCCTGGTCGCCATGGGGATGGAACTTGCCGATGACGTCGCCGACGATGCGGGCGCATTTCTTGTAACCCTGGCCGGGATCGAGCTTGAGCAGCCGCATCGCGTGCAGCACGCGCCGATGCACCGGCTTGAGGCCGTCGCGGGCGTCGGGCAGCGCACGATGCATGATGGTCGAGAGCGCATAGGCCAGATAGCGCTCTTCCAGCGCCGATTTCAGGTCGATCGATTCGACGCCCTCGGGGGAGGGCGGGTCAACTGGCTTGCCCATGGGGGGACGCACTCCTGCGGCGCGCCGTCGCGCCGTCGCCGATTCGCGAACGGTACTCTACAGGCTTTGCCGGGCGCGGGCACGACCGCGCGAATGCCGCTACGTCAACGATTATTCCAGGTATATCAACGCGATGAAATGTGCCGGGAGCGAGAGGCATCGCCACATTCTCGCCACATGAACAGGACTTTAACACGGACGCGGTTGTTGCCGCCTCCTGCTTCGCCGTGTCGCAAGCGCCTCAAAGGCGCCACGAGCGGCGGCGAGGATGGCGCGGAATCAGTGATGAAAGGATGTTGATGTCGGCCAAGCTCCTCCTTCTCCTGGGCGTCTCGACGGTGTCGCTGCTCGCGGCCACGCAGTGCGCGCGGGCGTTAGAGGTGACGTCCTCGGTCTGGGAGCGCTTCACGCTCGACCAGGGCCAGACAGCTGGCCTGAGCCTGCGCGGCTACCGCACGCCGCAGTTCGCCCCCTCGCTCACACCGCTTGTCGGCCTCAACTACGAGAACGCGCAGGCCGCCACCGCCGTTCGAGGCGCCTGGATGGAAGCGGCCCGCATGGGCTCGTTCAGCATGGGCCCTGTGCTTGCGGTGGATCGCACGCTCGCGCTTTCGACCCGCGGCGCGTCTGCCGGCCTCGATGCCCAGAATGCCGCCCGCTATGGCGCCTTCCTGGCCTACACTGCGCAGGGGCAGGAGGTGGGCCGGCTTTCCCTCACCACAGGCCGCCTCGGCGGTCTGGACATCAAGCTCAGCCGGTCTTTCAAGCTGACAGACAACCTGTCTCTCGACATTGGCCCCACCATCTCGCTCGGCTCCTTCGAGCGCTTCGGCTACGCACAGGCGGCAGTTGCGGCGCAATCCCTCTCGCCGGCGGCGTCCTACGGCCCTGACAGGGCGCAGCTCGGGGCCTTCGGCCTCGCCACGGCCATCGAGAGCCGCATCAGCGAGCGGACCGTGGCGCGCATGTTCGCCGATTATGCGCGCATCGAGGCGCAGCGCGGCCTGGGCGTCGGCGCAGGGCTGCAGGGGCGCGACCGTGTGGACCTTGGCTTTTCGCTCACCACCACAATCGGGCAGTGAGCCTCCTGCTCACTTGAGCGCAGCTGCGATGAAGGCTGCCCTCTCGTCGGGCATCGCCAGCCCTCTCGGATCATAGACATCGCGCCGCAGGAAATGCCCCGTGAGGCCGAAGCCCTGGCGCGTCTGCTCATGGCTGATGCTGTCGCCAAGAAAGCCGTCCCGCACGAAGGCAGGCAGCGGCAGCAGCCGGTCCGCATAGGGCTCGCCCGCCTTGGCCGAGACGGCGCGGCCGGATTTGGGTGAGACATGGACGAGTTCCTGCGTCGCCCCCGTCACCGCGCAGACCGCGAGATCGAGCCCGAACCCCAGCTCCGCCAGCAGCGCCAATTCAAGGCGCACGATCAGCGGCGCGGCGATGCGCGGCGTGTCGAGATGCTCCAGCACGACCAGCAGCGCTTCATAAAGGCTTTCATGCGGGTCGCGCTCGGGCAGGAGCCGGATGAGGGCCGCAACATGGCCGAGCCCGTAGAGCGAGGCTGCGCAGCCCAGAAGCGTCCCCGCCCGCAAGGCCAGCGGCTCGACCGCGAACTGGCCCAGATGCTCGTCGAGCCGTGCCCGCCAGGTCAGGCTCACGCCATTGCCCGGCTGGAGGGTGGCCCGCATCCGGCTTGACCGGCCGCCACGCACGAGGCCCTGATGCCGGCCATGGCCGCGCGTCATGGCCTCGAGAATGACCGAGCTCTCGCCATGGCGCCGCACGCCCAGGATCACGCCCTCGTCCGTCCACTCCATCGGCCTGTTGTGGCGGCGCCGACGGCGCGGCGCAAGGCGTGGCCCCACGGAACTCGCCCCGCAAACCCCTGGCGCGGCTGATCGCGCTGCATGATGGCCGGACCCGTGATCGTTGCTCATGGGGCACGCATCGGGTAGACCCGCGCATCGGACACCGAAAATCATCGAGGCGCGCGTGAGCGACGAGGCTAAGCTGCAGGGCAAGAACAAGGACGAAGGCGGCTTCATGGAGACCGTGAAGGTCATCGTGCAGGCGCTGCTGATCGCCCTCGTCATCCGCACCTTCCTGTTCCAGCCCTTCAATATCCCGTCAGGCTCGCTGATCCCCACGCTGCTGATCGGCGATTATCTCTTCGTCTCGAAATACACCTACGGCTATTCGAAGCACTCGGCGCCTTTCAGCCCCGATCTTTTCGCCGGCCGCGTATGGGGCGCCGAGCCCAGGCGTGGCGACATTGCGGTTTTCAAGCTGCCGAAGGACAATTCCACCGACTATATCAAGCGCGTGATCGGCCTGCCTGGCGACCGCATCCAGCTCGTCGACGGCATCGTCCACATCAACAACGCGCCCGTGGTCCGCGAGCGCATCGCCGATTTCGAGACGACCGATGCCTGGGGGCGCATGCAGCGCGTCGCGCAATATCGCGAGACGCTGCCGGGCGGGGTCAGCCATGTCATCATCGAGCGCGATGGCGATCGCGGCTACTGGGACAACACGCGCGTCTACACCGTCCCGGCCGGTCACTACTTCATGATGGGCGATAATCGCGACAACTCGACCGACAGCCGCGACGAGCAGTCGGTCGGTCCCGTGCCTTTCGAGAACTTCGTCGGCCGCGCCGAAGTGATCTTCTTCTCGATCGAGGAGGGCGAGTCCGCCTGGCAGATCTGGCGCTGGCCTGTCAGCGTGCGCTGGAGCCGCCTGTTCCAGCCCATCCGGTAAGGGACATGGCGGCGCGGGCCAAACCTGATCTGGCGGATCTCGAGGCGAAGCTCGGCCATGTCTTCCTTGATCGTGGGCTGCTTGAGCGCGCGCTGACCCATATGAGCGCGGCGCCCCTCGACGCCAAGCGCACCGGCAGCTACCAGCGCCTCGAGTTTCTGGGAGACCGGGTGCTGGGCATGTGCGTTGCGGAGTTGCTCTTCCGCACCTATCCTGCGGCTGAAGAGGGCGAATTGTCCCGCCGCCTCGCCGATCTGGTCCGCAAGGAAACCTGCGCCGACATGGCGATGGCCTGGGGCATCGGGCCTTACCTGCGCCTCGGCGACGGCGAAGCCTCGTCCGGCGCGCGCAAGAACCGGGCGATCCTGGCGGATGCCTGCGAGTCGGTGGTGGGGGCAGTGTTCCTCGATGGCGGCTATGATGCGGCCCGCAGGCTGCTCGATGCCGCGCTTGGCGCGCGCCTGCGCCAGACCAGCAAGCCGCAGCGCGATGCCAAGACCGCGCTGCAGGAATGGGCGCAAGGCCAGGGCCTGCCGACGCCGAGCTATGTCGAGGTGGGCCGCTCCGGCCCCGACCACGCGCCCGTGTTCAAGGTGGCGGCCCGTGTTCAGGGCCTGTCCGACGGCATTGGCGAGGGGCGCTCCAAGCGCCTCGCGGAACAGGTGGCGGCGGAGAACTTCCTGCGCCGCGAGGGATTATGGCAAGAGGGAGAGCCGAGGCTTTGAGCGAAACAACCGGACCGGGGCCGACGGGCCGCATGGAATCGCGCGAAGGCATGCGTGCGGGCTTCGTCGCGCTCATCGGCGCGCCCAATGCCGGCAAGTCCACGTTGCTGAACCAGCTCGTGGGCGCCAAGGTCTCGATCGTCTCACGCAAGGTGCAGACCACGCGCACACAGGTGCGCGGCATCGCCATGGCCGGGTCGTCGCAGATCGTGTTCGTCGACACGCCCGGCATCTTCCGTCCCAGGCGGCGGCTTGACCGCGCCATGGTCACCTCGGCCTGGGGCGGCGCCACCGACGCCGATCTTGTCGGCGTGCTGATCGACGTGGCCCGGCACAAGGATCCCGAAACGCTGGAGCTTCTCGCCCGTCTCGCCGAGATTCCGCAGCCCAGGTTCCTCGTGCTGAACAAGGTCGACACGCTCAAGGACAAGTCCGCGCTCTTCGACATCAGCACGGGCCTCAACGGGAAGGCGGCGTTCGAGACGACATTCATGATCTCGGCGCTGTCGGGATCGGGCGTCAAGGCGATGCTCGACTGGCTCGCCGCGCGCGTTCCGGCTGGCCCCTGGCTCTACCCGGAAGATCAGGTGTCGGACGCTCCGCTGCGCTTCCTCGCCGCCGAGATCACGCGCGAGAAGATGTATGAGCGCCTGCATGACGAGCTGCCCTATCGCTCCACCGTGGAGACCGAAAGCTGGCAACAGAAGCCCGATGGCTCCGTGCGCATCGAGCAGACGATCTTCGTGGAGCGCGAAAGCCAGCGCAAGATCGTGCTCGGCAAGAACGGAGCCACCATCAAGTCCATCGGGCAGTCCGCCCGCAAGGACATCGCGGAGGCGGCCGAGGCGACGGTGCATCTCTTCCTCTTCGTCAAGGTGCGCGAGGACTGGGGCAACGATCCCGCCCGCTACCGCGAGATGGGCCTCGATTTCCCGCAGGGCTGAGCGGAGCCGAACGGCGCCCGCTGGCGTGCAGCGCATGGATGTCCTGGGGCTAACGCGGATGCGCGCAGCCCCGATCCGCGCTATCTGGCAGGCATGAACGGTCAAGCCCCGATGCCGGCGATGACAGCGCCCGACAGCGCCGCCCGGCGCAATGTCCGCATACTCACCGTCGCGCAGGCGCTTGGCGGGGCGACGCCGCCCGTCATCATCTCGCTGGGCGGCGTGATCGGCCAGCAGCTCGCAACCAACAAGGCGCTGGCGACTCTGCCTGTGTCGCTGCTCAATATCGGGCTCGCCATTGCCGTTATCCCTGCCGCCTGGCTGATGCGCCGCCATGGCCGCCGCGTGGGCTACATCATGGGCTGCATGGCGGGCGTTATGGCCGGACTGGTGGCCGCGGCGGGAACCGCGAGCGCTGCTTTCTGGCTGTTCTGCCTCGGCACCTTCATCGCCGGCTTCTACACGGCCTTCGTGCAGAGCTACCGCTTCGCCGCCGTCGATGCCGCCAGCGAAGCCTTCAAGCCGCGCGCCATCTCGATGGTGATGGTGGGCGGGCTGTTCGCGGCCATCATCGGGCCGCAGACTGTGATCTGGACGCGCGATCTCGCGCCCCATTATCCATTCGCCGCCAGCTTCCTCGCCCTGTCGGCCCTCGCGCTGCTCGCCATCCCCGTCGTCGCCATGCTGGATGCGCCTCCGCCCAAGGCGCAGGCCTCGGGCGGGCGGCCTCTCTCCGAGATCATGCGCCAGCCGCGGTTCATCACGGCCGTGATCGCGGGGCTGGTCAGCTATGGCCTCATGGCCTTCCTCATGACCGCGGCGCCCATGGCGATGGTGGCGTGCGGCCACACAATCGGCGAGGCAGCGCTCGGCATCCAGTGGCATGTGCTGGCCATGTTCGGGCCCAGCTTCTTCACCGGCAAGCTGATCGCGCGGCACGGCAAGGACAAGATCACGGCTGCGGGCCTCGCCATGATCGCGGCGGCGGCCGTGATCGGGCTTTCGGGCATCACCTTGCTGCACTTCTGGGCGGCGCTGATCCTGCTCGGCGTCGGCTGGAACTTCGGCTTCGTCGGCGCCACGGCCATGGTCACGGATTGCTACCGCCCCGAGGAGCGCACCAGGGTGCAGGCGGCCAATGATTTCCTCGTCTTCGGCTCGGTTGCGCTCGCCTCGCTTTCATCGGGCAAGCTGCTGCACCTGGGCGGATGGGACATCGTGAACTGGGTCGTTTTCCCCGCGGTCGCCACCGCCCTCGTCATGGTGGCACTGCAGGCGAGGGCGGGGCGGCGCGCCGCGATCGGCGCCTGATCCGGAGCGCATGCAGCGCCCGGCATGGTCGCGCGGGAGCGGCTTGCGCGCGTCGATGGCGGGGCGATCAGCGCAATTGCCGGTTTTACATTTCGTTTGAAATTTGGCACAGACGCGGCACTCACCTGAGCGACCGTCGGGCGAGTCGTGCCTTTCGGCCCGATTTGCCCTCCCGGCCGAGTCGCTCACAACAAAAACAGGGATGGCAACACCATGAGCCCACTGCTCATCATCATCATCTTGGGGGCACTATCCATCGTCTATGGCCTATGGGCCTATACCGATGTCATGCGGCGCGACGCGGGCTCGCAGCGGATGCAGGAGATTTCCGGCGCCGTGGCTGAAGGCGCGCAGGCCTATCTCAAGCGCCAGTATGTGACGATCACCGGTGTCGGCGTCGTGCTCTTCGTTGGGCTGTGGCTGCTTCTGGGCGCCTATGTGGCGGTCGGCTTCCTGATCGGCGCCGTTCTCTCCGGCGCGGCCGGCTTCATCGGCATGAACGTCTCGGTGCGCGCCAACGTCCGCACCGCGCAGGCCGCGATGCAGAGCCTCGGCCAGGGCCTCGACGTCGCATTCAAGGCCGGCGCGGTCACGGGCATGCTGGTGGCGGGCCTCGCCCTCCTCGGCGTCGCGGTCTATTACGGCTACCTGACCGGCATTCGCGGCTTCCGCCCCGACAGCCGCGTCGTCATCGACGCTCTGGTCGCTCTGGGCTTCGGCGCGTCGCTCATCTCGATCTTCGCTCGCCTTGGCGGCGGCATCTTCACCAAGGGCGCCGATGTTGGCGCCGACCTTGTGGGCAAGGTCGAGGCCGGCATTCCGGAAGATGATCCGCGCAACCCCGCCACCATCGCCGATAACGTGGGCGACAATGTCGGCGATTGCGCCGGCATGGCGGCCGACCTGTTCGAGACCTACGCCGTGACGCTTGTCGCCACCATGGTCCTTGCCGCGATCTTCTTCGCCGGCCAGCCCATCCTCGGCGCGATGATGCTTTATCCCATGGCCATCGGCGCGGTCTGCATCGTGACCTCGATCGCCGGCACCTTCTTCGTCAAGCTCGGCCCCAACAACAACATCATGGGGGCGCTCTACAAGGGCTTCATCGCGGCGGGCGTGCTCTCGGTCGGCGCCATCGCGCTGGCCAACATCTGGATATTCGGCGGCTTCAGCGCCCGCTTCACCACGGCGCAGGGCGTAAGCTTCACCTCCGCGGGCCTGTTCTGGTGCGCTGCGGTGGGCCTTGCCGTCACAGCGCTGCTCGTCGTGATCACCGAGTACTACACCGCGACCGGCAAGCGCCCCGTGGTCTCTATCGCCCAGGCCTCGGTCACCGGCCACGGCACCAACGTGATTCAGGGCCTCGCCGTTTCGCTGGAATCGACGGCGCTGCCGACCATCGTCATCATCGCCGGCATCATCTCCACCTATTCGATCGCCGGCCTGTTCGGCATCGCGATCGCGACGACGGCCATGCTTGCCATCGCCGGCGTGGTCGTGGCGCTCGACGCCTTCGGCCCCGTCACCGACAATGCCGGGGGCATTGCCGAAATGGCCGGCTTGCCCAAGGAGGTGCGCCACGCGACCGACGCGCTTGACGCGGTGGGCAACACCACCAAGGCGGTCACCAAGGGCTACGCCATCGGCTCCGCCGGACTTGGCGCGCTCGTGCTGTTCGCGGCTTACACCTCGGACCTCAACTACTTCATCGCCGAGGCCAACCGCGCCGGCTCGACCTCCTACCAGTACTTCAAGGGCGTGGTGGTCGACTTCTCGCTGGCCAATCCTTACGTCGTCGTCGGCCTGCTCTTCGGCGGTCTCATCCCCTACCTCTTCGGGGGCATGGGCATGACTGCGGTCGGCAAGGCGGCCGGTTCGGTCGTCGAGGAAGTCCGTCGCCAGTTCAAGGAGAAGCCGGGCATCATGGCCGGCACCGAGCGGCCCGATTATGCCCGCGCGGTCGACATGCTCACCCGCTCGGCCATCCGTGAGATGATCGTGCCTTCGTTGTTGCCTGTGCTCGCGCCGATCGTGACCTTCTTTGTCATCAACGCCATAGCAGGGCGCAACGAGGCCTTCGCGGCGGTCGGCGCCATGCTGCTGGGCGTGATCGTGACCGGCCTGTTCGTGGCCATCTCCATGACCTCGGGCGGCGGCGCATGGGACAATGCCAAGAAGTCCTTCGAGGATGGCTTCGTCGACAAGGACGGCGTCAAGCACTACAAGGGCTCCGAAGCCCACAAGGCCTCGGTCACGGGCGATACCGTCGGCGATCCCTACAAGGACACCGCTGGCCCCGCCGTGAACCCGGCCATCAAGATCACCAACATCATCGCACTGCTGCTGCTGGCCATCCTCGCTCATTCCTGAGCGCGGACGAGTCGCCGCGCGATGCAACGGACCCCGCGGAGCGATCCGCGGGGTTTTCCTTGAAGGCCCTTGCGTGATTGCGGGAGTCGAAATCCTGCTGTTGCTTGCCAGGATGGCTGGCGCCGCCATCATCGTGGTGACGGCATTGCTGATCGCCGGGCTTGGCGGGGCGCTGGCGCTCCGGCGCTCACAAGCCCGTGTTCATTCCTCTTCGGGGCCGCCCTGCAGCTTGGCCATGGGGAGCGCGCCGAGGCCGTCCTTCTGGTAGATGTCATCGCGGAAGTGGATATCGCCCTCGGCGGTGGCCCAGGCCGTGACATAGGTCCAGTAAACCGGGATGCCGCCCGGAATGGGCGCATTGACGCGCTCGCCCGATTCGAACACCTGGTCGATCCGCGTGCGGTCCCAGCCGGACGTGTCCTTGAGCAGCCACTGGATGTAGTCGCGCACATTCTGCACGCGCACGCAGCCGGACGAAACGAAGCGGTAATCGTCGCCGAAGATGCCCTTCGCCGGCGTGTCGTGCATGTAGACGCCGTGCGGGCTCGGAATATTGATCCGCACGAAGCCCAGCGAGTTGAACTCTCCGCCCGGATCCTGCCGGAAGGTGTAGCGGGTCGCTTCGTCCGAGTTCCAGTTCACGGTTTCGGGCGGCACCTGCTGGCCTTGCGCATTGATGATGCGGATGCGGTTTTCGGCGAGGTAGTTGGGTTCCTTGCGCATCTTCGGGATCAGGTCCTTGCGGATGATCGAAGCGGGAACGGTCCAGGTCGGGTTGAAATTGACCTCCGGAATGCGCGTCTGGAGGATAGGCGACTGCCGGTCGATCTTGCCGACGCCGGCCGCGTGGCGCGTGGCGACGACGCCGTTCTCCACCGTTTCGACCATGGCGGCCGGAATGTTCACGATGACGTGGCGCTGGCCGAGATTGCCCGAGAAGGCACGCAGGCGCACGATGTTGAGCTCGAGCTGGCGTATGCGCGTCTCGACCGGCACGTTGAGAGCGGTGGTGGTGCCGGGGTTCAGCGCGCCGGTCTGGGTGAGGCCATGGCGTGCCTGGAAGCGGCGCACTGCCTGTTCCACGAAGCTGTCATAGGTTGCTGCGCCTGCTGCGGACGCATCGAGATCGCCCGCGATGATCAGCCGGTTGCGCAGCGCCACCACAGCCTGCCCGCGCGAGCCAAGGCGCAGGCGCTCCGGCCCGATCTGCTGCCAGCCGCCCTGCGCGGCGAGGTCGCGGTAACGCGCCAGCGCCTGTTCCGTCGCCGCAGCTGCGGCAGGCGACACCATCGGGGTTGAGGAGCGCACGATGCGGCTGCGGCTCTGCACAGCATCATAGGATTGGCGCCATTCCACGCCGCTCCACGCGGGCGAGGCGGCGCTGATCGTGGCGGCGCCGGAGAGAAGGGCGAACAGGGTCTGCCGGCGGGTAAGGTCAAAGGTCATGGACGTCGGGTTTTCTTGCTGGGTCGCGTGACGGGCGTCTCTGGACGGTTCGGCTTGGGGCGTTAGGCTTTGGACGTTAGGCTTGGGACGTTAGGCTTGGGATTTGGCGTCTGGGGTCTTGCGTCCTTCGAACTCTGGAGCAGGCGGTTGGCTGCCATGCCTGCCTTGATCGTGCCAGGAGCGTGATCGGGACGGGCATTATTGACGTATCGTGAAGGTCGGCTTCTCTCATGCGATTTTCAAGGTCGACCATCTCGGCTGGCGGTTAACCAACGATGATCAACGAGGCGATTCTAGGGCAAATGCGGATGGTTTGCATCGTTTTTGAGGTGACAAGCACGTTATCAGGCGGTGACGGCAACAATCTGCTGAAGCGCGCTCCGGGGTGTGCGTCATGATGACGTCTGCGTTCTGGCCGCTGGCGGCGTCGCTGGGCGCCGTCATGGCGCTCTTCGCAGTGCTCTGGCTGGTGAGCCTGCGCTTGCGGGATGTGGGGGTGGTCGACATCATCTGGGGGCCAGGCTTTGCGCTCATCGCCTGGCTGGAGTGGCTATGGGCAACTCCATCCCATGTCGGCGCCACGCTGCTGCTTGTGGCCGTCACGCTCTGGGCCGCGCGCCTCGGCGCCCATCTTTATGCGCGCCACAGGCTCTCCGGCAGGGAAGACGCACGCTATGCCGCGATGCGGGCCGCTGATCCCGACGCCTTCCCGCGCCGGAGCTTCCTCAAGGTCTTCGTGCTGCAGGCGGTCATCCTGTGGGCGCTCGCACTGCCGATCCACCTCGCCATGCTGGGCTCCGCGCCCGGCCCGGCAGGCGTGCTGGCCATGCTGGGACTCGCCCTGTTCGCGATCGGCTTTGCGCTGGAGGCCGTCGCCGACTTCGCCTTGCTGAACTTCCGGCGCGATCCGTCCAATCGTGGGCGTCTTCTCACCAGCGGCGTATTCGCCTGGAGCCGTCACCCCAACTATTTCGGCGAGAGCCTGCTCTGGATCGGGCTGGGCCTCATCGCATGGGATGCGTCCGGCCAAATCTGGGTGCTTCTGGGCCCTGCGGCGCTGATCGGGCTGCTGCTCAAGGTTTCGGGCATTCCGCTGCTCGAGGCGCATCTGGATGCCACGCGCCCGGATTTCGCGGCCTACAAGGCCCGCACCAGCGCCTTCTTGCCGTGGCCGCCGCGGCGCGTCGCAGATCGCCCGGCCAAGCCGCAGTGACGGCCCCCGAAACGCACGAGGCCTCCGCCAGCGTGCCGGCGAAGGCCTCATGTCATGGACGCTTCCTGCCTCGATCAGAGACGGAACCGGATCTGGTCGGTCCAGAAGCGCTCCAGCCGGCTGAGCGCATTGTTCAGGCGCTCGAAATCATCGCTCGAAACGCCGCCGATCTTTTCGACCGTGTTGATGTGCTTGGTGTAGACGCTCTTGACGATATCGTGGACCTCGCGGCCCTTGGGCGTCAGGCTGATGCGTACTGCGCGGCGGTCGACGCGGCTGCGGGCATGATGAAGATAGCCCATCTCCACCAGCTTCTTGACATTGTAGGACACATTCGAGCCGAGATAGTAGCCCCGCGTGCGCAGTTCGCTGGCGGTAAGCTCCTTGTCGCCGATGTTGTGGAGCAGCAGCGCCTGCACGCTATTCACATCGTCGCGGCCGTGCCGATCGAATTCGTCCTTGATGATATCGAGCAGACGGCGGTGAAGCCTTTCGATCAGGTTGAGCGACTCGATATAGAGAGGAGCAACAGGCCCGAGATCTTGCGATGGTTTGTGCGTAACTGCAGAATTAAACTTAATCATGACAATAACCCCACTCTGTTTGACGCCAGCCGACGGTTGTTGTGTCGGTCTGCAAGTGTGGTTGAGCCTAGCTGCTGCGGATGAAAACGAGTTTAAATATCAGCCTGAATCAGAGATTTACAGCATTGCATGAATCGAATCTGAATTGACGGACCAGTAATCTAAAGCAATTGTGACGATGCGTTCGGCGTTTCAAGGCGCGGTGGCAAGGTTTGATTCACCGCGACGCGCTGCGCCCCGCCATCCAGTTGAGCCCCATGAAGGCCAGGATGCAGCCCGCGAAGGCCGCAGCTCCCGCCAGGCCCAGATCGTTCGCGGCCGGGAAGACGAAGCCCAGCACGAGTTTGCTCCCCACAGCCAGCAACCAGACCACGCCGCCCCAGGGCGCCAGAAGCCAGAGCCCCACCGCCGCCAGAATGTCAGTAACGGCGAAATACACCGTCGCCGCCTGCGCGGTCATTGGCCTTGCGTCGAAGGGCTGCGCGGCGACCAGATCGACCCCCAGTATGCTGGCCCAGGCTTGAAGGCCCTGCGCGATCCAGGCCATGGCGAGCGCACGCAGGAACCAGACGTTGGCCCGTTCCCAATCGATCGGGCCGCGCGGCTTTGCGCCGTCCTTGCGGTCTGGCTGGGAGCCTGGAAGGCGCGGCACGCTCATCGCCTCAGACCGGCAGTTCGTTGGAGAGTGGCGCGAGATAGGCCATGATCGTCGCGGCGTCGACGGCCTCCAGCCGGTCGGGACGCCAGGCGGGCTTCTGATCCTTGTCGATGATCAGGGCGCGCACGCCCTCATAGAAATCATGGCCAAGGACGACGCGGCTGACAATCCGGTATTCGAGGCGCACCGCATCCTCGAAGCTCAGCGTTGCGCCGGCCTGCATCTGCGCCAGTGCCAGCTTCATGCTGGTGGGGGACTTCGCCGCCATGGCGGCGATCAGGCTGGCCGCATAGGGATCATCCGAAGCGGCGAGGCGGGCCACGATTTCCTCGACCGTGGCGGCCGAGAACGCATGGTCGATCAGCGCCCGGCGCTCGTGGACAGGCGCAGGGCCGGGGTTTTGCCCAAGCCGCGCCAGCGTCGCATCGACATCCTCTCCGGCGATCAGGGCTTCGAGGCAGGGCGCGAAGGCCGAGGAGGGCAGGGAGTGCGTCACCAGGCCCAGCGCCAGCGCATCGGACTGGCCCACCCGCTCGCCGCTGACGGCAAGCCAGCTTCCGGTGGCGCCCGGCAGGCGAGGCAGGGCATGGGTGGCGCCGACATCGGGAAAGAAGCCGATGCCGACTTCCGGCATCGCGAAGCGGTAGCGCTCGCCTGCGACGCGGTGCGAGCCGTGCAGAGACACACCCACGCCCCCGCCCATCACGATGCCATCGATCAGCGCGACATAGGGCTTGGGATAGGTCTTGATCCGCAGATTGAGGAGATACTCCTCCTGCCAGAAAGCCCGCGCTTCCGCGATGCGGCCCGCCTTGCCCCAGTCATGCAGCAGCCGGATGTCGCCGCCGGCGCAGAAGGCCTTTTCGCCAGCGCCCATCACCACCACGTGCTTCACGCCGGGGTCGCATTCCCAGGCGTCGAGCGCGGCGGCGAGCCCGCGCACCATGCCGGGCGTCAGGGCATTGAGGGCCCGCGGCCGGTTGAGCACGATGACGCCGGCCTGTCCGCGCCGCTCGCACAGGATCTCCGGCGCCTGCTCCGCATCGGCGGCCGCTTCCGTGCCCGATTTCGTCTCGCTCACATCCGCTCCGCAGCAAAGCTTCAGGGGAAGTCCCGTTTCGCGTCTGCGGTCGCCCGAGTCAATGCCGCGCCACGCCCGCGCCCTCACGTCGCCAGCCGGCGGAAGGCGCGTCCGCACGCCCCATGTCATGGCGCCACATGCGACATCCCCGTCTTCTTACCGACTTGGTTGGAACGGTTCGAATGTGCTAGCCACTTCACAACACGGGGGTGTTCATGTCGTCACGCGTAGTCCGGCCCTTCGCGCAGCCTGTCGCGCGGCGCGAATCCGAGAACCCGGCTGGCTCCCCGGCGAGCGTCAAGCTGGACATCGCCCACCGGATGCGGCGCAACCGCAAGTCCGAGTGGTCGCGCCGCCTCGTGCGTGAAAACCGGCTCACCACCGACGATCTCATCTGGCCGATCTTCCTCATGGATCGCACCGAGAGCCGTTGGCCAGTCGAGCACATGCCCGGCGTGGACCGCGTCAACATCGACGAGGCCGTCCGCGAGGCTGAGCGCGCCGCGCGGCTCGGCATCCCTGCCATCGCACCCTTTCCCTTCGTCGAGCGCGACCTGCGCGACGCCACCGCCTCCGAGGCCACGCGCGCCGGCAATCTCATGTGCCGCACCGTGCGCGCCATCAAGGCCGCGGTGCCGGAGATCGGCATCATCACCGATTCCGCCCTCGATCCGTACACCGACCATGGCCATGACGGCTTGCTGAGCGACGGCGTGATCCTCAACGACGAAAGCGTGGCGCTGCTCTGCCGGCAGGCGCTCACGCTCGCCGATGCCGGAGCCGACGTGATCTCGCCGTCCGACATGATGGATGGCCGCATCGGCGCCATTCGCCGGGCGCTGGATGAGGCCGGCCATGACAATGTTCAGATCCTCTCCTATGCCGCCAAATACGCCTCGGCCTTCTACGGGCCGTTCCGTGACGCCATCGGCACCAGCGCCACCCTGACGGGCGACAAGCGCACCTATCAGATGGACCCGGCCAACACGCATGAGGCGATTCGCGAGGTCGCGCTCGATCTCGACGAGGGGGCCGACATGGTGATGGTCAAGCCGGGCATGCCCTATCTCGACATCATCACGCGCGTGAAGGAGCACTTCGCCGTGCCCACCTTCGCCTACCAGGTCTCGGGCGAGTATGCGATGATCATGGCCGCCGCCCGCAATGGCTGGCTCGCCGAGGAGCGGACCATCCTTGAAAGCCTGCTGGCGTTCAAGCGAGCCGGCGCCGATGGCGTGCTGACCTATTTCGCGCCGCGCGTCGCCGAATGGCTGAACGCCGCGCGCTGAGCCGCGATCGTCACCACTGGCGCTGAGGCCGGGAATCCTGTTCGGTGAAGTGGTCGCCATGTCGCGACCCTGCGGCCTGGAAGGGCATGAATGGCGCTGATGCCAGACCCAGGAACCGAGAAGCAAAAGCGCCGCATTGTCAGAGCCTTGCCGCGATATCTGGAATCATGTTCCGAGGTCTGGTGCAGGTGGTGGGCCATGCTCCGCATGGGGGCAGCGCGCGCCGCCATGGCCTTCATTGTGCTGGCCATCGCCGCATGCGCCGATGGCATCGAGCCTGACGAGGCGCGGCTGTGCCGCCTTGCTGTGCCTGCGCTCAATGATGGCGCTGCGCTGGCGCTCGATCTGGCCCGTAAAGGCCCGTTCCCCCTGTCGATCCGCATCGACTACCGGGTGATCGCTGATGGCCGGCCCGATCAGGCCCGCTTCGTGATCTGCCGCTTCGCCGCCGCGCGCAACGCGCAGGGGCGGCGTGACCTCGTGGGGCTGGCGACCGAGCATGGCCCCATGGCCGATGCCTCCTTCTATTTTCTGCGCCGCTTCTATCTGCAGGCGACTGGCGCAGCGCCGGTCGATCCTGCGCCGCCGGCGCGCTACTGACTGGCCTTGGCGCGACCGTGGCGCTCATAATCCGGATGCGGCGCCCGGCCTATGGCCGCCATGCTGGGCGTTGATGGGCGCAGGGTGCATGAAAGGGCGCTGATCCTGGCCTGCGCGCTCGCTGGACTGGCGGGCATCATCCTCACCGTGCTGTATGCGGGGCATGGGGTTCGCCGCCGGCTTCGCCATCGGGCTCAAGGCGCTGGTGGCGCTGTTCGAGGCCACCTGTTCCTCGACCATGCCGATCGAGTGGCGGCACCTTGTGATTTATGGCGCGTTCGTGCTTCTGCTGGCCTTCCTGCCGGGCGGATTCTTCGGCTATGGCGCTCTGGGCGCGCGCCGCGTCTGAAACGGGAGGGCGAGGAGATTGGAAAACCCCGCGATCGCGCTCAGCGATGTCGAGGCTGCGGCCCGCGCCATCGAGGGCCACGTCATCCGCACCCCGCTCGTGCCGGCGCCCCGCCTGTCCGAACTCACCGGCGCGGAGGTCTTCGTCAAATACGAGAACATGCAGGCCACGGCCTCGTTCAAGGAAAGGGGCGCGGTGAATCGCCTGCTCCGGCTCACGCCCGAGGAGCGGATGCGCGGCGTCATCGCCATGTCGGCGGGCAACCACGCCCAGGGCCTCGCCTATCATGCGCGCAGGCTCGGCGTGCCGGCCACCATCGTCATGCCCGAGCCCACCCCGATCGTGAAGATCGAGAACACCCGCGCCCATGGCGCGCGCGTCGTGCTGCATGGCGAGACGCTGGCCGAGTCGGAGGATGAGGTCAGCCGCATCGCGGCGGCGGACGGTCTCGTTCTCGTCCATCCTTACGATGATGCTGCGGTGATGGCGGGGCAGGGCACCGTCGCGCTCGAAATGCTGGCGGACAGGCCCGACCTCGACATTCTGGTCGTGCCCATGGGCGGCGGCGGACTGATCGCAGGCATGGCCACGGCCGCGAAGGCGCTGAAGCCAGGGATCGTGGTGGTTGGCGCCGAGGCGAGGCTCTATCCCTCCTTCCACAATGCGCTGTATGGCGCGGACCTGCCCATCGGCGGGCCCACCATCGCCGAAGGCATCGCGGTGAAGAATGTCGGCACGCTGACGCTGCCGATCATCCGAGCCTTGGTCGAAGGGCCTGTGCTGCTGTCGGAGGCTCTGCTGGAGAGCGCCATCAATGCCTTCGCCACCCTGCAGCACACCATGGCGGAAGGGGCGGGCGCTGCCGGCCTCGCTGCCCTGCTGGCCGAGCCCGCCCGCTTCACCGGGCGCAAGGTCGGCATTGTCCTGTGCGGCGGCAACATCGATGCCCGCCTGCTGGCCTCGATCATGGTGCGGGAACTCGAGCGGGCCGACCGCATTCTCTCGCTGCGCATCACCACCGCCGACCGTCCCGGCATACTTGGGCAGATCGCCAGCCGCCTCGGGCAGCTCAAGGCAAACATCCTCGAAGTCTCCCATGGCCGCCTTTTGCTTGACGTACCGGCAAAGGGCGTCACCATCGACATCACGGTGGAGACGCGCGGCCCCGATCATGCCGGCGAGATCCTGTCGGCGCTGGCCGCGGACGGGTTGATGCCGCTGCGGCAGGACAGAAGAGGCGCGCGCTGAGGCGCCCCAAAGGAGCGGACGATGACGGATGATACGCCCGATGACCGCCGCATCATCCGCTCCGGCGATGTCACGCCCGTCTACGACACGGCCGGCATCATGCTGCCGCGGCTGGTGGCGTATGTGGTTGACCTGTGCCTGGTCTCTGTCCTGGGACTGCTCGTGCTGATCGTGGTCTCGCTCCTGGGCCTGATCACCTTCGGCCTCTCCTGGCTTCTCTTCCCCATCGTGGGCATCGGCACGGCCATGGCCTACGCGGCAATGACGATCGGCGGGCGCAATCAGGCCACGATCGGCATGCGCGTGACCGGTTTGCATGTCGAGCGTTACAATGGCGGGGCGCCCGACGGCATCACCGCCGCCGCGCGCTGCCTGCTCTTCTATGCGGCGACATTCACGGTGGCGCTTCTGGCTCTGACCATCGGAATCGGCATCCTGCGCAGCGATGGCCGGATGGGCCATGACCTGCTCACCGGCCTCATCGTGATGAGGAACGGACAGGGCGCGCAGCGGCTCACGCCTTAGCATGAGCCTGCGATTCAGCTCCAGCCGTGCTCGAAGCGCAGCGCGCCGAAGCTGGCAGGCCGGCCGTCCAGCCCGGTGAAGGCTGGCGCTGCGGAGTCGGTCAGTTCGCCGATCTCGGCTGCGGGGCAGCCCAGTGCAGCGCAGGCGGCCAGCAAGTCCTCGACCTTCTCAGGCTCGAGCGCCATCAGCACCTCGTAATCGTCGCCGCCCGCCACGATAGGCTCGATCAGCGCCGGCTCTGCCATGAGCGCAGCGCGCGCGGCGCCTGAAAGCGGCACCCGGGCGAGGTCGATCCATGGCGCGCAGGCCCCGTGCGAAGCGGCGGCGCCGAGCTTCACCGCATCGCCCAGCAGTCCGTCCGAGACATCCATGGCTGCGGCGGCATGCTCGCGGATCGCCAGGGCGAGCCTGTTGCGCGGCTTGGGATGCAGGTAGCGATCGGCCAGCCAGCCGCGTTCCTCATCATTCAGAACCTCTGCCCATCGCGCGGCCTTGTCCTGCCGCAGGCGAAGGCCGAGCGCCGCGTCTCCGATCGTGCCCGTCACCACGAGCCGCTGGCCGACCCGCCCGCCCGTACGGGGCACCATGGCGCCAGCGGGGCAGGAGCCGATGGCCGTCACGGAAACGGTGAGCCCGCCTGCCGCCCGCACGGTATCGCCGCCCAGCAGCGGGCAGCGATAGGCGCGGGCATCCTCGCCAAGCGCTGCGGCGAAATCCGCCATCCAACGCTCCTCCGTGCCGGCCGGAAGCGCCAGCCCGAGCAGGAAGCCCAGCGGCTCGGCGCCCTTGGCGGCAAGATCTGAAAGATTCACGCGCAGGGCCTTGCGCGCGATGGAGCCGGCCGGATCGTCGGGGAAGAAGTGGATGCCGGCCGCCAGCATGTCCTTGGTCAGGACCAGCTCATGGCCAGGCGGAGGCGCCAGCAGCGCGGCGTCGTCGAGAAGGCCCAGTGAGCCCGGCCCGGCGATCGGGGCCAGATGGCGTGCGATCAGGCCGTCCTCGGAGATCATGCCGAGCCGGCGTGGCGGCCACGCCCGGGTGACGGCCGCGCGCTCACGCCATGTCCTCCGGCCGCCGCTCACGGGCGATGCGGTCGAGCACGGCATTGGCGATGCCCGGCTCATCGCCTTCGTAGAAGGCGCGGGCCACGGTGACATATTCGTTGATGACCGCCTTGGGCGGGACATCCTTGCGGAACATCAGCTCATAGGCGCCAGCCCGCAGCACGGAGCGCAGCACCGTCTCGATGCGCTTGAGCGGCCAGCCATCGGTGAGCGCGGTGTCCACCACCCGGTCGATCGGCCTTTGCTCGCGCACCACGCCGCTGAGCACGTCGCGGAAGAAATTGGCCTCGGCGGCCGGCAAACAGATGCCGTCGACCTCCTTGCCCATCCAGAAGGTCTCGAATTCGGCCATGGCCTCGATGAGGCCCTTGCCGGCCACGTCCATCTGATAGAGGGCCTGCACGGCGGCAAGACGGGCCGCGCGCCGCTTCTCCATGCGCTGGTCCTGGCGCGAATTCACGATGCGGCCTCGAAGCGCCGCTTGAGCCTGAGCACGCTGAGCGCCGCTTCCGCCGCGCCGCCACCCTTGTCCATCTCGCTGATGCGGGCGCGCGCCCAGGCCTGAGCCTCGTTCTCGACCGTAAGGATGCCGTTGCCGATGGCCCAGCGGTTCTGCACGGCGAGGTCCATCAAGGCGCGGCAGCTCTCGCCGGCCACGATGTCGTAGTGGGTCGTTTCGCCGCGGATCACGCAGCCGAGCGCCACGGCGGCATCATAGGGCCGGCCCGCAGCCGCAGCGCCGGCAAAGGCGATGGCGATGGCAGCCGGGATCTCGAGCGCGCCCGGAACCGTGACGACCTCGGCATCGGCCCCGGCGCGCCTGACTGCCGCCAGCGCGCCTTCGAGAAGCGCATCGGCCATGTCGTCGTAGAAACGGGCCTCGACGATGAGGATGCGCGCACCTGTCAGGAGCGTATTGTCGCGTTGGGCCTTGCTGGCGCCAGCCATGGGGTGACTCTTCGGTGGGTGATTGAGCCGCGTCAGTAGCCCTGCGCGCGCGCCTCGGCAAGCCTTGCTGCATAACGCGCCATCAGATCGACCTCGATGTGCAGCCCGTCGCCCGCCTTGCGCTCTCGCCATGTCGTGACGCTGAGCGAATGGGGGATGAGCAGCACCGTGAAGATATCGCCATCCACGCTGTTCACCGTCAGCGAGGTTCCATCGAGGCAGACGGAGCCTTTCGCGGCGATGAAGCCGGCCAGCGGCTTTGGCGTGCGGATGTGGAAACGGGCCGTGGCGCCCCAGGGATCGGCTGGATCGGGCGCGATCGGCTCATGCTTCACGATCTCGGCGACGCCATCGACATGGCCCGTGACCAGATGGCCGCCCAGCTCGTCGCCAACCTTCAGCGAGCGTTCCAGATTGATGCGCTCGCCGGCCTGCCAGCGGCCCGCCAGGGTCTTCGCCAGCGTCTCCGCCGCCGCCTCGACATGGAAGATGCAGCCCGCCTCGCCATCGCTGCGCGCCGAGAGCGCCGTTACCGTGAGGCACACGCCCGCGCAGGCGATCGAGGCGCCGATGTCGATGCCGGCCGCGTCAAAAGGGCAGGCGATCGCCAGCCGGCGCAGGTTTTCGCCGGCCTGCCGGGCCTCTGTGACCACGCCGACGGCTTTGACGATGCCTGTGAACATCATGCAATCCTCTCATGAAACGCGAAGCTGTCGTGGCCGATCAGGGCGTTGCGCGCAAGCCGGTAACGTGCTCCGGCTCCGCCCGCGAGCAACGCCGCGAGGCGGGGCCGCACGGCCGTCACGCCCTCGGCGCCAAGCCTGTGCGGCGCGGTCGAGATGACGATCTCGTCGGCGAGGCCCTGAAGCGCAAGCTGCTCGCCCACCGTGGGTCCGCCCTCCGAGAACACGCGCGTGATGCCGCGCGTGGCCAGAAGCGCGAGCGCTTCCCTTAGGTCGATATGGCCGTCTGCGCCGCGGCCGACCCGCATCACGTCGACGCCCGCCGCCACAAGCTGGCGCTCGGGATCGAGCGGCGCATCCTCGGCCGTGATGACCCAGGTGGGAACCGTGCCGGAGGTTGCGACAAGCTGAAGCCCTGCGTGCATCCTGAGGCGCGTGTCGAGCACGACCCGCACGGGCGAGCGATGGGCGAGCCCCGGCAGGCGCACGGTCAGCAGCGGATCATCGGCCAGCACCGTCTCGACGCCGAGCATGATCGCATCGAAATGCGTGCGCTGGAGCTGCACCCAGGCCGTCGCCTCCGGGCACGAGATGGGCAGGCGTGACCGGCCCGGCCCGCCCGCGTATCCGTCCGCCGTGCGCGCGATCTTGAAGGTCACGGTCGGCAGCCCCTCGCGCACGCGCCGGAAATGCCCGCGATGGTTCGCCCCGGCCTCGGTGGCCAGGGTTCCGACATCAACCTTGACACCGGCGGCGCGCAGCAGAGCGTGGCCAAGCCCGGCGATGCGGGGGTTGGGATCGGCGATGGCGGAGACGACGCGCCTCACGCCGGCCGACAATATGCGCTCGACGCAAGGAATGCCGCCGCGCACCGAGCGATAGGCGCAAGGCTCAAGCGTGACATATAGCGTGGCGCCGGCTGCGGCTTCCCCTGCCTGCTCCAGCGCCTGCGCTTCGCCATGCGGCCTGCCGCCCGCTTGCGTGGCGCCCCGGCCAACGATCACCGGCGCCCCCTCGACCATGCGCACCAGCACCGCGCCCACCGACGGGTTCGGCCAGCTCTCGCCCAGGCCCCTGCGGCCCAGCGCCAGCGCATGGGCCATGAAGCGGGAATCCAGCTCCGGCAGGGCCGGTGGAGCGCCCTCAGTCATCGTCGCCGCTTGCCGATGGCAGCGTCACGGCCTCGTCATGCGAGAGCTCGCCCAGGATTTCCTCGAAATCCTTGGCGTCACGGAAATCCTTGTAGACCGAGGCGAAGCGGACATAGGCCACGCCGTCGAGGTTCTTGAGCCCCGCCATGATCAGCGCGCCGATGGTGGAGGAGGGCACTTCCTGTTCGCCCGAGCTTTCGAGCTGGCGCACGATGCCGCTGACCATGCGCTCCACCCGCTCCGGCTCCACGGGCCGCTTGCGCAAGGCGATCTCCACCGAGCGCTGCAGCTTGTCGCGATCGAAGGGCGAGCGCTTGCCCGAGCGCTTGACGACCAGCAGTTCCCGGAGCTGCACCCGCTCGAAGGTGGTGAAGCGGCCGCCGCAATCATGGCAGACTCGCCGGCGCCGGATCGAGCTGTGATCGTCAGAGGGACGAGAATCCTTCACTTGCGTATCGAGCGATCCGCAATAAGGGCAGCGCATGTGAAACCCCGTCTGGATGGCGCGGCATCATGCCGGCCCCTGTGGTGAACCTCTGGCCGTCATTCACCGGAAGGCGAACACGGCAAATGCGCAATGCCCGGCGTCGCGCATCCAAATTGCGGCGCCGGCGCTATCCGCATCGGGAGGAATGCGGACCATCAGGCCCGCCTGGCATCGTCAGCCATAGATGGGGAAGCGGCGGCAGATCTCGGTGGCGCGCTCCTTGACGCTCGCTTCGACCGCGCCGTTCCCCGCTTCGCCATTGGCGGCGAGGCCGTCGAGCACTTCAGCGATCAGCTCGCCGACCTTCTTGAACTCGGCGACGCCAAAGCCGCGCGATGTTGCGGCCGGGGTGCCCAGCCGGATGCCCGAGGTGATGGTGGGCTTTTCGGTGTCGAAGGGCACGCCATTCTTGTTGCAGGTGATGTGCGCGCGGCCAAGAGCGGCCTCCGCGATCTTGCCGTTGAGCTTCTTGGAGCGCAGGTCCACCAGCATCAGGTGATTGTCCGTGCCCCCTGTGGTCAGTTCGAAGCCTTTGGAGCGCAGCGTCTCGGCCAGCGCCTTGGCGTTTTCCACCACGGCGCGCGCATAAACCTTGAACTCCGGCTGCAGCGCCTCATGGAAGGCGACCGCCTTGGCGGCGATCACATGCATCAGCGGGCCGCCCTGAAGGCCTGGGAAGATGGCCGAATTGAACTTCTTGGCCAGCACCTCGTCATTGGTCAGGATCATGCCGCCGCGTGGGCCCCGCAGCGTCTTGTGCGTGGTCGTGGTGGCGACATGGGCGTGCGGGAAGGGCGAGGGGTGCGCGCCGCCGGCCACGAGCCCCGCGAAATGCGCCATGTCGACGAAGAAGATCGCGCCGACCTTGTCCGCAATCTCGCGGAAGCGCGCGAAATCCCAGTGGCGCGGATAGGCCGACCCGCCGGCCACGATCACCTTGGGCTGGCTCTCGATGGCAAGGCGCTCCACGGCGTCCATGTCCAGCCGTTGATCGACGACGCACACGCCGTAATGCACCGGCTTGAACCACTTGCCGCTCATGTTGGGCGGCGCGCCGTGGGTGAGATGGCCGCCCGCAGCGAGGTCGAGGCCCATGAACGTGTCGCCCGGCTGCATCAGCGCCATGAAGACAGCCTGATTCGCCTGGCTGCCCGAGTTGGGCTGCACATTGGCGAACTGGCAGTCGAAAAGCCGGCAGGCGCGCTCGATCGCCAGCTTCTCGGCGATGTCCACAAATTGGCAGCCGCCATAATAGCGCCGGCCGGGATAGCCCTCGGCATATTTGTTGGTCATCACCGAGCCCTGCGCCTCAAGCACGGCGCGGCTCACGATGTTTTCGGAGGCGATCAGCTCGATCTCGTCGCGCTGGCGGCCAAGCTCAAGATCGATGGCGCGCGCGATCTCCGGGTCCTGCGCCGAAAGCGGCGCCGAAAAGAACGAGTTGGACAGATGTCCTGCGGTCGCGGTGTCGCGGCTCATGGCAGTTTCCCGGTTGCGCGCCCAGCCTGCGCTGGCGATCGATGCGTTCGTTACAACGAACGCGCTTTAGCACGCACCGCAGCATGGAGTCACGGGGGGAGGTTTCCGTGTCCAGGGCGGCCGCATAGCCGATCTGCCCGTCCGGGCAGATGATGGGGTGGGGGGCGCCGCCGGAGGGGCTGGCGCTCATCCACCCAGCGGATTGAAGCGCGTCACGCCGCGGAACAGGTTGCGCAGGAAGCTCTGCTCATCGCCGCCTGTCGGGGTCGAGCGGCTGATGAAGTCGAAGATCACGCCGTCCTGGAGGCCCCAGTTGGCGATGCGTTCGACCTTGAAGCCCTTGTTGAAATAGACCGCGATCACGTTCTGGTCGACAACCTGCGGGTTCTGGAACTGGAACATGCGCCGCGTCTTCTGGCTGACATAGTAGAAGGTGCGGTTGCCGACCGTCGAGGTGGTCGAGGGCGTGCCCAGTGTCTGCAGCACCTGCTGCACGTCCATGCCGGGCCTGACCTTGGCGATGAGCTCTTCGTCCATCACGAAGCCGCGGTTGATCTCCTCGTTGAGGCCCGCCGAGGTGGGCAGGGTGAAGCCGAAATTGTCGGCGCCGCCGGAGCCGCAGCCGGCAAGCGCGACCGAGGCAAGGGCGGAGGTGAGGAACATGCGACGCGAACGGGCCGTGGTTGGCATGAGGAGTTCCGGTCCAGCAAGTGGCGCGGCGGCGCTTATGTCGCGCTTGCCCGCAGATCAGCAATTGGCGTAACGCCAGCGGCATGCATTTGCAAGGCGCTCGGAACGCGCCGGAGAGGCTCGGCAATGTTCGGCTGGTTCAGGAAAGACCCGCGGCGCGATCTTGTGCTCTCCCTTTACGCCCGCACGGCAGACGCCTCGCGCGCTCCGTGGTTCTACCTCTGTGCAGGCGTGCCGGACACGGTGGAGGGGCGGATCGAGTCGCTGACCCTGCACGCGCTGCTGGTGATGCGCCGCCTCAAGGCCCTGCCGGACCCCGCGCCCGATGTGGCGCAGGAATTCGTGGACACGCTGTTCCTGCATGTCGACCACGGCTTGAGGGAACTGGGCGTGGGCGATCAGGCTGTGCCCAAGCGCATGAAGAAGATCGCGCAGAACTTCTATGGCCGGGTTCAGGCCTATGCCGGCCCTCTCGACGCCGGCGACCGCGAGGATTTGGCCCGCGCCCTTGAACGGAACATCCCCGGCGTCGCCAGCGCCGTGCTGATTCCGTATCTGCTTGCGGCCGAGAGCCGGCTGGGCCAGATGTCGCTCGATGATCTGTTCGCCCGGCCGGACCTGTTCGATACGCCCGCTCCGGCAAAGCCCTGACATTCGGAGGCCGACATGGCTGCGTTGCCCGAACTGCCCTTGTCCCACCCGCTCCGGGTTGACTCCATTGCGCCCAGGGGCATCAGCGTTGTGCTGGAGGCCACGGCTGAGCAGCGCAAGGCCATAGCGCGGGTGATGCGCATACTCGAAGTCGAGAACCTGCGCGCCGATCTGTTCGCCATCCGCGAGGAGGACCGCGTGCGGGTCACGGGCTCCGTCACGGCGCGCGCCGTTCAGGCCTGCGTGGTCACGCTCGATCCCGTGCCGCAGGACGTGTCCGCTGATGTCGAGGTGGTGTTCGCGCCCAGGGAAGAGGCCGAAGCCCTGATGCGCAAGGCCGGCCTGCCCGATGAGGCCGACATGGACGAACTCGACCTCGACGACATCGATTTCGCCGCGATCGACCTCGAAATGCTCAACGACCCTGATGCCTTGCCGGAGCCGATCATCGACGGCGCCATCGACCTTGGCCAGATCGCCTATGACACGCTGGCGGTGGAGCTCGATCCTTATCCGCGCAGGGAGGGCGCGGTGTTCGAGCCGCCCGCCGAGCCCGAGGATTTCGGCAACCCGTTCGCCCAGTTGCGCGGCTTGAAGCAGAGGCAGTGAAAGGGCGGCGGTTGCGCAAGCCTGCGCAGGGATGGCCCTGGCCAGCGCCGTCTGCTGCACAGGAATCAATCCTTCCCGCCTTGCGGTCTGCCGATCGCGGAGTATTGTCCGGCGCTGATTGCAATCTGGGCCGCATCACGGTAGCGCTCAGCCGCTGAATGGACGGGTTCCGGCATGTCGTCGCACATCACGATTTCCCTTGACGCCATGGGCGGCGACTATGGGCCGTCGATCGTCATTCCGGGAGCGGCGGTGGCTCTGGAGCGCCGGCCCGATACGCGCTTCGTGATCTTTGGCGACGGGAAGCTCGTGCTGCCCTTGCTCGAGCAGCACCCGGCTCTGGAGGCCGTCACCACCTTCCATCACACGGATGTGTCGGTGAAGATGGACGACAAGCCCAGCCAGGCGCTGCGTTCGGGGCGCTACAAATCCTCGATGTGGCAGTCCATCGCCGCCTGCAAGACGGGCGACGCCAATGTCTGCGTCTCCGCCGGCAACACCGGCGCGCTGATGGCCATGTCCAAGTTCTGCCTGAAGTCGATGGCGCGGATCGAGCGCCCGGCCATCGCGGCGATCTGGCCCACGGTCCGCGGCGAGAGCGTGGTGCTCGATGTCGGCGCCACGATCGGCGCGGACGCGGCCCATCTGTTCGATCTGGCGATCATGGGCGCCGCCATGGCCCGCATCGTCTTCGACATCGACCGGCCCACGGTGGGTCTGCTCAATGTCGGCGTCGAGGAGATCAAGGGCGTCGAGGCGGTGAAGGATGCGGGCAAGATGCTGCGCGAGGCCGGCCTGCCGCATCTCGACTATCGAGGCTTCGTGGAGGGAGACGATCTCGGCAAGGGCACGGTCGATGTCGTGGTGACCGAGGGCTTCACAGGGAACATTGCCTTGAAAACGGCTGAAGGTACTGCCAAGCAGATCGCTGAATATCTGCGCGCGGCCATGGGGCGCTCGCTGATGTCCAGGATCGGGTATCTCTTCGCCAGAGGCGCCTTCGCCGCGCTCAAGGACAAGATGGACCCGCGCAAGGTCAATGGCGGCGTTTTCCTGGGGCTGGATGGCGTCGTCATCAAGAGCCATGGCGGCACCGATGCGATCGGCTTCGCCAGCGCCGTGGAGCTTGGCTATGAGATGGCGCGCCACGACCTTCTGGCAAAGGTGCGCGAGATGATTGACGCCTGTCCGGCGCCGGCTGCCCTGCTAGCAAGCCCGGTCACGGCCAGCTAACCTGAGGACGACGCCGCACGTGTCCCGTTTAAGGTCTGTCGTTCGAGGCTGCGGGATGTCCCTGCCTGCCCGCGTGATGAGCAATGACGAGTTGGCCGGCATGGTCGACACGTCCGACGAGTGGATCCGCCAGCGTTCAGGCATCGAGCGCCGGCACATCGCCAATGAGTCCGAGACGACCTCCGTGCTGGGCGCGGAAGCGGCGCGCAAGGCGCTGGCGTCTGCGGGGATGACGGCCGATCAGGTCGATCTCATCGTCTGCGCCACCTCCACGCCTGACTACACTTTTCCCGCAACGGGCACGCAGATCCAGGAGGCGTTGGGCATGCGCCATGGCGCGGCCTTCGACGTGCAGGCTGTGTGCTCGGGCTTTGTCTATGCGCTCAGCATCGCCGACAAGTTTCTCGTCTCCGGCTCTCATCGCTCGGCGCTGGTCATCGGGGCCGAAACCTTCTCGCGCATCCTCGACTGGACCGACCGCACAACCTGCGTGCTCTTCGCCGACGGCGCGGCAGCCGTGGCCCTGACGGCGGAGCCCGGCGCGGGCGCCAATGCCGATCGCGGCATCCTGCACACCCATATCCGTTCCGATGGCCGGCACCGCGACAAGCTCTATGTCGATGGCGGCGCAGGCTCCAACGGCAAGGTGGGCCACCTGCGCATGGAAGGGCGCGAGGTGTTCAAACATGCTGTGGTCAACCTCGCCGACACTGTCGAGCACACGCTGGCTGCCACCGGCCTAACCGGCGCGGATATCGACTGGTTCGTGCCTCATCAGGCCAACAAGCGCATCATCGACGCCACCGCCCACAAGCTGGGCGTGCCCGAGAGCCGCGTGGTCTACACCGTGCAGGATCATGGCAACACCTCTGCCGCCTCGATCCCGCTGGCGCTGGCCACCGCTGTTGCGGATGGGCGCATACAGCGCGGACAACTCGTCCTTGTCGAGGCCATGGGCGGCGGCTTTACCTGGGGCTCGGCCCTGATCCGCTGGTGAGCCGGGGTCCTTGCGGCCCGCAACGGTCCCCGACGATTCGCATCAGAAAAAACATAATGCCATCAAGGGCATTGACCATAACGCCTCATCCATTTTAGGTTTGGGAACGCTTGGATTCTGGTCTGTGTCCGGGCGCGAGCCAGCCCTGCCTCCAGGATTAGCGGCATGGGCGGCCTTCGCGGCCCGTGCCGCCGGACGAAGCGAGACAGAAGCGGATTGATCCAATGGCAGACGAAACCATCACCCGGGCCGATCTGAGCGAGGCCGTCTACCAGAAGATCGGCCTGTCGCGCACCGAATCTGCGGCGCTTGTCGAGACGGTGCTCACCGAGATTTCCGACTGCATCCTGCGCGGCGAGAACGTGAAGCTGTCCTCTTTCGGCTCCTTCATCGTGCGCAAGAAGGGCCTGCGCGTGGGCCGCAACCCGAAAACAGGCGTCGAAGTCCCGATCCAGCCTCGCCTGGTCATGGTGTTCAAGCCGTCCAACGTGATGAAGGCCCGCGTCAACGGACTGGCCTATGAGGGCGAAGATGACTGAGCGTCGCCCCGCGCGACATGACGACTGCTGACCGCTGATGCTGGTGTTTTGCCAGAGACGTGCTGTCCACAAGCGGCTGCGCCCTCTGTTAGTCGGCGCTGGGTCAGCCTGATGGGCCGTGACCCGGCCAGGACCGAGGATGAGCAGATGGTCGACAAGAGCCCGGATGCCTTCCGCACCATTTCGGAGGTCGCGGAGGATCTCGATCTTCCGCAGCACGTGCTGCGCTTCTGGGAAACGCGGTTCCCCCAGATCAAGCCGCTCAAGCGCGGCGGCGGCCGGCGCTATTACCGGCCCGACGACGTGGCGCTCATCACCGGGCTCAAGACCCTGCTCTATGGGCAGGGCTACACCATCAAGGGCGTCCAGCGCATCCTCAAGGAACAGGGCGCAAGGACCGTTCAGGCCGTGGGCCGGGGCGGGCCGCTGCCGGTCTCGTTGCCGGCGATGGAGGCACCCGCATCAGATGGCGCTGCCCGGACCGTGGCCGAGCACCAGGCCCGCTTCGATTCTCATGGGGAGGCTGGCGCGCTGTCGCTGGCTTCGGGCGGCGCTGGCGGCGCGCTGGCGGAGGCGGCCGGCTATTCCCGGGCCGATTCCGCCGCTGTGGAGCCGCCCCCGCTCCATGCCGATGCCGAGACGGTGCTGCGCATGGCGCTGGCGGAACTCCAGCATGCGCGCAAGGAACTGACCCGCACGCTCGCACGCCGGGATGACAGCTGACGCAGCCCCTGCACGACCGACGGAGGTGGTCCCGAATCCCGTCCACGATACATGAACGCGGCAGGGCGGCCCTGTAATGCAAAAAAGCCCTTTCCGGCAGGAAAGAGCCTGGTGCAGATTGGTCGGGGCGAGAGGATTTGAACCTCCGACCCCTAGTCTCCCAGACTAGTGCGCTAACCGGGCTGCGCTACGCCCCGACAGCGGCGCTTATAGAGAGCGATGACGCGGCGCGCAACGTTGGATGAGCCCCTGCGCCAGGTTTTTGCAAGGCGGCGTCCGGGGGGGCTCGCCCATGCATGCCGGCTGGGCCGGAGCGCTTGCATCGGGGGGCGAGGCCCTGTACGCCGCTTGTCCCCGACGGCCCGCCTGGTCATGAGGGGGGGCTTCGCCAGGCGGCGGACTGATCCGCCGCGCGCGCCTTCCACTTATCGCCAGCGCGGAGCCTGCCCATGCCTGATCGGCTCACATCGGACATCTCGATCGGCGTCGACTTCGGCACCACCAACACGGTGGTGGCGATCGCCAGCCGCGAAGCAGGCGTGCGCCTGATCACTTACCCGCATGCAGGCGGCCTCGCCGATGTCTATCGCTCGGTGCTGTGCTTCGAGCGCGATGATTCGAGCCGCCTGCTCAGCGTCGACATCACGGGCGGGCCCTACGCCATCGACCGCTACCTCGCCTCGGTGGGCGAGACCCGCTTCATCCAGTCGTTCAAGAGCCATGTGGCGAGCGCGGTGTTCCGTGACACGCGCATCTTTTCCACGCGCTATCTGTTCGAGGATCTGTTGGCCACTTTCTTCGGCCGGATCCTGGACGATGCGCAGGGGCAGATCCCGCAGCGGGCCGCCATCGTGTCGGGCCGGCCCGTCGCCTTCGCTGGCGGCAATCCGGATGAGGCGCTGGCGCACAGGCGCTATGATGCAGCCTATGCCAGGGCGGGGTTCGCCAGCCCGGCCTATGTCTACGAGCCGGTCGGCGCGGCCTTCTATTATGCGCAGCGGCTCGAGCGCGACGCCACGATACTTGTCTGCGATTTCGGCGGCGGCACCTCGGACTTCTCGATCATGCGCTTCGAGCGCCGCAATGGTTCGCTGCGTGCGGTGCCCATCGGCCATGCCGGCGTGGGCATCGCGGGCGACAGCTTCGACTACCGCATCATCAATGCCGTGGTTGCGCCAAGGCTGGGCAAGGGCAGCCAGTATCGCTCCATGGGCAAGGTCATGGACGTGCCGGCGCATTACTATGCGAACTTCGCGCGCTGGCATCAGCTCGCCATGCTGAAATCCTCCGACAACCGGCGCGAGCTGGAGAAGCTGAAGAAGATTGCGCTGCGTCCGGACCTGATCGCCGATCTGATGGACGTGATCGAGAATGACTGGGGCTTTTCCATATATCGGTCCGTCTCGGCAGCGAAGGTCGCGTTGTCGTCGGCGCCGAGCGCGCTGTTCAGCTTCCGCAAGGGCGGCATCGAGATCGAGCGCACGATCACGGTCGGCGAGTTCGAGGGCTGGATCGCGGATGATCTTGCCCGGATCGGAACTGCAGTGGACGGCCTGTTCGAGCGGCAGGGGTTGAAGCCGGACGACATCGACAAGGTGTTCCTCACCGGCGGCACCTCCTTCATTCCGGCGGTGCGACGACTGTTCAGCCAGCGCTTCGGGGTGGACAAGCTCGATTCCGGCGGGCAGTTCGAATCGATCGCCCACGGTCTGGCGCTGATCGGTCTCGAGCCCGACAGCGCGGCCTGGGCGGTGAGCGGCGTGGCCTGACCGACGATGAACCTAGCGCGGCGCAGGCTCCGGCGCGATGGCTCTAAGGCCCCACACCAGCCCCAGCATCAGATAGACATGCCGCCAGTGGTCGATGTCGATCTGCAGGCCCTGGAGCAGGGTGACAAACAGGACCGACCAGATGGCGATGGATGCGTTCTGCAGGCGCCAGCGGCGCAGCGCGATGGTCCAGCCCGCGATCATGGTCGTGACGAACAGCGCCGCATAGGAAAAGCCGCCGAGCCAGCCATAGGAGGCGAAGGCGTTGATGAAGGTGTTGTGCGGATCTTCCGGGAAATAGAGGCGGAAGCGCAGAGGCCCCATCCCGTTGGGCATTTCCAGCAGCATGGCGATGGAACGCAGCTGGTTGCCGAAACGGCCCTGCACGCCAAGGTCATAGGACTGGTTGAGGCTGGCGCGCTGGTTGAAGACCTCGCGGATGGGCTCGAATGAGATGGCGACCAGGAGGCCCGCCACCGCCGCCGCCACGATCAGCAGCGAGAAGCCAGCCACCCTGGCGCGCTGGGCCGCGTTCGGCGCGCTGATGAAGGTCAGTGCGAACAGCAGCAGGGTCGAGCCGACGAAGTTGCCCCAGGCCCCGCGCGAAAAGCTGAGGAAAAGCCCCAGCAGCGGCACGCTCATCAGCAGCAGCCCCGCCACCAGTCCGATGCGCCGCAGCAGGATGGCCTGAATGATGAAGATGAGCGGCAGCACGAGATAAGGCCCGAGCACGTTCGGATCCTTGAAGGTCCCGGAGGCGCGGTCATTGACACTGAACAGGCTGCCGAGCCCGGCAATGTCGAAGTAACCGAGCAGGCCCGCCGTGGTGGCGAGCCAGGCCGAGGCGATCAGCCCCCGCCGCATCGTCTCGAGCCGCCCCGCCGCGTCGTCGGACATCAAGGCCGCGAACAGGAAGGCGGTGAACATGAGATAAACGCCCACCGCGATGAAGCGCACCGATGCCGGCTCGTCCATGAAGGGGATCAGCGAGAAGATGCCGCCGATGTTGAACACGATCAGGATGACGACGAGCGGAATCACCTTGGCGTTGACGCGCAGTCCCGTGACCATGAACACGAAGACGGTGACGAGGAACATCACCTCGTAGGGCGAGGGCTCGATCAGCGCGAAGCAGCCGCAGAAGACGAAGAACCACAGCACGCCCCGCTGCAGCCGGGCGATCGACAGGCTGTATTGCCGCGGCCCTGCGGCCGTCGCCATGCCGTAGCCGGGTTCGACCGCCGCGCTCAATACGCGTTTTCCGTGTTGAAAAGCGAGATCGGCGTCATCACGAGGATGTAGAGGTCGAAGAGCACCGACCAGTTCTCGATATAGTAGAGGTCATGCTCGACGCGCCGCTGGATCTTGTCCTCGGTGTCCGTCTCGCCACGCCAGCCATTGATCTGGGCCCAGCCGGTGATGCCGGGCTTGACCTTGTGGCGCGCGAAATAGCCATCGACCACCTGATCGTAGAGCCTGTCCTCGGCCTTGGCGTGGGCCACATGGGGGCGCGGCCCGACTAGGCTGAGATTGCCCTTGAACACCACGTTGAGCAGCTGCGGCAGCTCGTCTAGCGAGGTCTTGCGGATGAAGCGGCCGACGCGCGTTACACGTGGATCGCCCTTCGTGACCTGCCGCGAGGCGGTCGCGTCCGCATGCTCGACATACAGGGAGCGGAACTTGAACACCTCGATCATCTCGTTATTGAAGCCGTAGCGCTTCTGCCGGAAGAAGACCGGGCCCCTGGAATCGAGTTTCACCGCCAGCGCCGTCAGCAGCATCACAGGCGAGAGCACGATCAGCGCCAGCGCCCCCACGACGCGGTCGAAGACCATCTTCACGACCATGTCCCAGTCAGCGATGGGCTTGTCGAAGACATCAAGCACGGGCACCGCGCCGATGTAGGAATAGGAATGGGGCCTGAATCGCAGCTTCGACATGTGCGCTGACAGGCGGATGTCGATCGGCAGCACCCAGAGCTTGCGCAGCATGTGCAGCAGCCGCTGCTCCGCAGAAATCGGCAGCGTGAAGATCACGAGGTCCAGATGGGTGCGGCGCGCGAACTCGACGAGGTCCTCGACCGTGCCGAGTTTGGGGTAGCCGCCCACCGTGTCGGGGGAGCGGTCGTCACTGCGGTCGTCGAAAACGCCGACGATGCGCACGCCTGAATCGCGCTGCGCCTCGAGCGCCTCGATCAGCCCGATGCCGGCCTCGCCCCCGCCGACGATGGCGGTGCGGCGCTCAAGCCGGCCGCTGCGGGTGAGCCTGCGCAACACCACCGACAGCGCCGCGCGCGAGGCCAGGAGCGAGGCGAGCCCACCCACATACCAGCTCACCAGCCAGACGCGGGAAACGGTGTCGCCCATCTTCAGCATGAAGAAGCAGAGCACGGCGACGATGAACAGGGCGCTCCAGCCTGCAAAGATGCGCAAGCTCTGGGGCGCGAAGGCGCGCATGGCGCCGACATGATAAAGCTGGAGCGCCTGGAACAGCGCCACGCTTGCCACCGACATCAGCGGGATGATGATCGCGTAGGACTGCGTTAACTCCACCGCAGGGAACAGATAGAAGGCGAACACCGCCAACCCCACGAGCGCGACCGCCAGCAGGTCGAACAGGCGCGTCAGCCCCTCGACCATGACCGGCGACATGCTCTTCTGGAACGGCAGCGCGGCGATGCGCTCGGCAAGCGGGGGCAGGGAGCCCTCGCCGCGCCGAATGGCCTGCGGTCCCGGCTCGACCGGCTCGGCGCCATGGGTCGCCTTGAGGATATCGCGGACATCGAATTGTGACATGGGTTGCGGTCCGGAGCCGTTCACTTTGCAGCGTGGAAGCAAAAGATGTTTAGCATTGAAACCTAGACGAACGCTTAAGGGTCCGCTCAGGGCGCCGGGCGCGCCCGGCGCTCCAGGGCCGAGCGATAGCCTTCGATCGCGCCGGTGATCATCTGGTCGAGCGTGAAGTGCCGTCGCACGAAGCCAGCGAGATCCGCGGCCTCCGCCTTGAGCTCGGTGTCGGATTTGGCCAGCGCGGTCCTGAGCGCGAGGCGCAGCGCTTCGGGATCGTTGGGGGGGATCAGCCGCTGGCGATGGTCCGGGCCGTAGATCTCCGGGATGCCGCCCACATTGGTGGAGACAAGCGGCTGCGCCGCCGCCGCCGCCTCAAGGATCACGTAAGGCAGCGATTCCGCCCGCGATGGCACGACCATGAAACGGGCGCGGGCCAGCGCCGCCCTGATCGGGCCGGGCGGAGCCCAGGTGATCTGCTCGGCCACGCCAAGCGCCGACGCCATCTGCTTCAACAGCGCGTCATCGGGGCCGGAGCCGACCATCAGCAGGCTGGGCGTCAGCCTGTCGGCGCTCTTGAGCCGGCGAAGTGCGTCGATAAGCGTATCGATGCCCTTCGCGGAGCGCAGCTCGCCCAGATACACCATGTCGAAGCTGGCCCCGCTGTTGTCGATCGGCACGAACTCGTCCTCGGCGACGCCATTGAGCACGATGCGGTGCCCGTTGCGCGGCTTGCGCCCGACATAGGCCTCGAAGCGTCCGAGGATGAAGCGGCTCTCGAAGGTGAACAGGTCGGTGGCCGGCTCCAGCAGGCGCTCCACGCCCATGTAGAAGCGATGCACCATGGTTCCGGGCTTGTAGTTGAAGCTGCCACCATGGGGCGTGTAGGCGGTTGCGTAGGCGCGGCGGCTGTCGAGGCGGGCAGGCAGGCGGCCATAGACGCCGCCCTTCGAGCCATGGGTATGGATGATGTCGGGGTTCACGGCCCGCCGCGTCTCGACGAAGCTACGAAGGGCCTTGAGGTCGGACATGCCAGGGTAGCGCGTCATGGGCACCCGCGTCAGCCCCAGCGCAAGCCTGGGCGCCAGTTCGGCCAGCACGTCGGCGGCCCTGGTTCCCCCCGTGCTCGAATCGCAGAAAATTCCCACTTCATGGCCGAGCGCGATCTGCCCCTGGGTCAGGTCGATGACATTGCGAAAAAGCCCGCCAAGCGGCGCGCGGAACACATGCAGGATGCGCAGCCGCTCCGGTGCGGCAGGCGCAGGCATGGGGTCCTTGCCGGTCATGAAGGATCTCAGAACCAGCGTTCGCGGATGGTGATGGTGTCGCCCGGCAGCACAGGCTGGCTCAGGGGCACATGGCCCGTCACGATCTCGCCGTTCACTTCGCGCGTGATGACCGCCACCTGCCGGTCGCCGCGCGGCGTGAAACCGCCGGCTATCGCCACCGCCGTCTGCACGGTCATGCCGTTGACATAGGGAAACTGGCCCGAACTGGTGACTTCCCCGAGGATGAAAAATGGACGGTAGGAATCCACCTCCACCGAAACCTTGGGCTCGCGCAGGAAACCGCCGCGCAAGCGGGCCTCGATCTGGCGCTCGAGCTGGCCGGTGGTCCGTCCCGTGGCCTCCACGGCCCCGATCAGGGGCATCGAGATGCGGCCCTGGCTGTCCACCGCATAGACATTGGAAAGATTGTCCTGCCCGAACACGATGATGCGCAGGCGGTCGCCGGTGGCGAGCTGGTAGGGCGCGCGCGGCTCATGAGCACTGGCGAACTCGGCGACGAATTCATGGCGCGACGCGCAGCCGCCCGCGAGCAGGCCGCAGACGACAAGTGCCAGGATGAAGGGCCGGGACATGGGCTACACCGTGGGAAACGCTGAACAGGAGGGTGCTCGACAGGTAGCCTGATAATAGTTCGGTAGGGTTAACAAATGCCTCACCACAGCAATGCTGATCTTGAATGATGCAGCGAGCCGGTGCTCTTAACGCAACATCAACCTTAATCAGCCGTAATCGACCCCAGTGATAGGGTCAGTATGAATGAGTCCGCCATGACAACGGTCGATGCGTCGGCGCAGCACAACCACGGCATCGCGCAGCCCAGCCGGCAGCAGGCGGGCGATGGCATGCTTGACCTCAATGCCCTCTGGCGCGCCATCGGCGCTCACAAGGCCTGGATCATCATTCCGACCCTGCTCGTGCTGGTGGCGTCGGTTGTCGTCGTCCACCTCGTCACGCCCCGCTACACGGGCGAGGCGCGCATTCTTCTGGAGAGCCGCGACGGCTTCTACACCCGTCCCGCCGGCGATCGCGACGGCGGCGGCGATCGCATCGACGCAGAGGCCGTCCTCAGCCAGGTTCAGGTCGTGATGTCGCGCGACCTGGCGCGGGAGTCCATCCGCCGGCTCAAGCTCGTCGGCAATCCCGAATTCGACTCCGGAGCAGGCCTGTTCGGCAGCATCGAGCAACTGATGGTGCAGATCGGGCTTGCACGCAATCCGGCCGACCGCACGCCCGAAGATCGCGTGCTCGAGAAATTCTACGACGCGCTGCTGGTGTTCCCGGTGGCGCGCTCGCGCATTGTCGCCATCGAGTTCCAGTCCCGCGATGCCGAGCTGGCCGCCAAGGCTGCGAACACCATCGCCGCCGTCTATCTTGAATCCCAGGAGACGGCAAAGAAAGACAATGCCCGTGGCGCCTCCAGCTGGCTTGGCGGGGCCATCACGCCCCTGCGCCAGAAGGTCCAGGAAGCCGAGGCCCGCGTCGAGGAGTTCCGCGCCCGCTCCGGCCTGCTGATGGGCGCCAACAACACCACGATCACCCAGCAGCAGCTCGCCGACCTCTCCCAGCAATTGTCCGCCGCGCGGGCGGTGCAGTCGGATTCGCAAGCCAGGGCCCGCATCCTGCGCGATGCCATCCGCGCCGGACGGACCTTCGAGGTGCCGGATGTCGCGAACAACGAGCTGGTGCGCCGCCTGGTCGAACAGCGCGTCAACCTGCGCGCCCAGATCGCGCTGGAGAGCCGCACCCTCCTGCCCGAGCATCCGCGCATCAAGGAGCTCACGGCCCAGATCACGGATCTGGAAAGCCAGATCAGGGCCGTTGCCGAGCGCACCGTGAGGACGCTTGAGAACGAGGCGCGCATCGCCGGCTCGCGTGTCGAGACGGTCGCAGCGACGATCGAGGCCCAGAAGCGCACTGTCGGCGAGGCCAATGAGAGCGATGTCCAGCTCCGTGCCCTGGAGCGCGAGGCGCGGACCCAGCGCGAACAGCTCGAGCAGTTCCTGGCCCGCCAGCGCGACGCTCTGGCGCGGGATGCCGACAACGCCAATCCGGCCGATGCGCGCATCATCTCCCGCGCCATCACGCCGATGACGCCGAGCTTCCCCAAGAAGGCGCCGACTGTCGCCGTGACCACGCTGGCGACCTTCTTCCTCGCGCTGTCGGTGGTGGTTTCGCGCGAACTTCTCTCCGGTCGCGTGGTGCAGCCCGCCCAACCCGCCGGCCCCGTGCCGCAGCCCGAAGCCGTGCGCCATGGCACTGCGCGCTTTTCCGCCCGCCGCAGGGCCGAGCCGGGCCTCGATCGTGATGGCGCCGGCGCTGACCCTTCCGCGGAGCCTGCTCCCGCCGCCCGCGACATGCGCAGGGCGCGCGTCGCCGGCCTCATCGCCCATGCTGGCCGGCTCAGCCACCTGCGCCTCATGACGGATGACGCCGCCGGCTGGGCCGATCAGGTGGCCGCTTGCGTCGGTCCCGTGCCGGAGGGCAAGGGCTCGCGGCTGATGGTCCTCGATGCCGGCACGCAGGCCGGCGCAGCCCAGCTTCTGGGGGCGGAACTCGCCGAGGATGCGCCGACCGTGCTGATCGATCTGACCGCCGGCGAGCGCTCGCGCCGCGAGGGCATGTCCGAACTGCTCTCGGGCGATGCCAGCTTCGCCTCCATCATCGATCGCGATCCGCAGAGCCGGCTGCACATCATCACGGCCGGGCGCGCGGGCCGCGAGGCCGTGATCGGCGCCGACGAAGTGCTGGATCTCGCCCTCGATGCCCTGGCCGACGCCTATCGCCATGTGCTGATCGAGGTTTCGACCCGCGACATCCATCGCTTCCATGGCAAGCTGATGCCGTTGGTGGACGGCGCGCTGGTGCTGGCCGATCAATTCTCCAACGGCCACGCGGTGGAAACCGCCTATCGCCTCAGCGAAGGCAACGAACTGCCCGTGACCATCGCTGTGTTCGAGGACAGGGCCATGGCGGCCCCGAATTTCAGGCCTGGCTCGCGCCAGCCGCTCGAGGTGTGAAGAGCCGGCGCAGCTGGCTCACCCGCATTGCGAGCGCATGCAGCCGGGGCGAGCGCTTGACCGCGCCTTTCGCCTGCTGCGCCAGCCGCAGCACGGCCGCCACGATCTGCCCGCGTCCGCTCATGGCGACGAAGCTGTCGACGAGTTCCTCGGTCTGTTCGCAGATTGTGGTCTTGTAGCGCGCCTCCCCGACGCCAAGATCAAAGCAGCTGCGACCGGCCGCGCATTGCTGGCGGATCAGGTCCACCAGCAGCAATTCTCCCGGACTGACCTTTATCACGCCCGGATCAGGCTCGAAGGATGTGGCCATCCCGCTGAAGCGGCCCTGCGACACCGCTCCGACATAGGTGGCGATGAGGACGCCGTTCAGCTCCAGCGCCGCCAGCTCCAGCGCTTCCGCCTGACCATCGAGGCCGCTGGCGCAGCGCAGGAAAGCGCGGATGCCCGGATGCTGGAACGGGTCGTGTACGCCCATGGCGCTGAAGCGTTGCGACTTCTGCCTCAGGAACGCCTCGAGGATGCGCTCCTTGTCAGCATCGCTCCGTGCGATGAAATGGCGCGACGGTCCCATCTCCAGAAACCGGGCGCGCTTGGTCTTGTGCTTCTTGCGCGCATGTCTGCTCATGGCCTTCCGGATCGTGGCGTCCCCATCGCCGCTAAGGGCCAGCTTGAAGGCCTGGCTCGGGCTTGGCCTGGCCTCCAGCAGCGCCAGCGGATTTCGCCCGCCATCCCAGGCTACAGGCTGGTTGGTGAGCATGAAGGCATCGACCCCGCCCAGCGCCCTGGCGCAGGCCTCCAGCATCGCGCGGGCATCCGCGGCTGTGAGGCCGGCCATCGCGCCTTTCGCATAGACGCCCATGTGAAAGTTTGCATGCTTGCCGCCGACGAAGGCCGCAAGCGTGATGCCGCGCCAGCGCCAGAGCGCGAAGGGCAGGACCGCCATCGGCCGGCCGCAGGATGCGCGGAATGTGACGACCCGCAGCGCCGCACCGTCCATGGCATGGCGGGCAAAGGCGCTGACCCAGTCGAAGCGCTGGTAGGGCGTCACATGGCCATGCTCCTCGAGCGCGCGCCACGCCGCCTCGGCTGCATCGAGCCCGGTCGCCTGCGCGGTCCAGTCGAGCGCCGCTGGGCCACTCCGCGCCGGCGTCGCGGCCGCGTGGTCACGGAAGGCGAACGCACTCATGTCCCGTCCCTTGTCGCGGGCCTCTTAACCCGGCCTTGAACGGAACAGTGCAAACTGCGCCGAGGTCAAACAATTCGCGCCATCACACTGAACGTTTTGACAATGCGAGCCTGCGGATGAACCTGCGCCATACAGCCTTCGCCGGCGTGTTCAGGGCGATCACTCTCAGCGGCGCCCATCGCTGGGGCAGGGGGCTTGCGCAGGGCGTCGGCGCGATCCTGATGATGCACCATGTGCGGCCCTGGCGCTGCGATGGCTTCGCACCGAACCGGCTGCTCGAAATCACGCCCGAATGGCTGGATGAGGCGCTGTCTGTGATCCGCGCGGAAGGCTTCGACATCGTGGACATGGACGAGATGGCGTCGCTGCCGGCCGCGCCGCGCCGCGATCGCTTCGCCGTGGCGCTGACCTTCGATGATGGCTACCGCGACAATGTCGACCATGCGCTGCCTGTTCTGTGTCGCCATGGCGCGCCGTGGACAGCCTATGTCACGACCGGGTTCGCGGATGGAACGGCCTCGCTCTGGTGGCTGGAGCTGGAGGAGGCGATCCGCGCGCTGCCCAGGGTGCAGCTGGTCATCGGCGGCGCCATCCACGATCACCTCACGGCCACCCCCATGCAGAAGCAAGCCGCCTTCGCGGAGATCTACTGGGCTTTGCGCGCCCGGCCCGAGGCCGAGCTGCGGGCCGGCGTCGCGCGTCTTGCGGCGGAGGCGGGCGTGGATGGCCCAGCCCTCACCCGCGCGCTTTGCCTCGATTGGGACGGCCTGCGTGAGCTTGCCCGCGAGCCTTCCGTCACCATCGGCGCGCACACCATGACTCATCCGATGCTGGCGCGGCACCCGCTCCACGTGGCCCAGCCGGAAATCGTGGGGGCCAGATACCGGATCGAGTTCGAGCTTGGCCAGCCCGTGCATCACCTGGCCTATCCGGTCGGCGACCGCAGTTCGGCCGGCCCGCGCGAGTTCGACATCGCGCGCCTGTCAGGCTTCCGCACCGCGGTGACGACGCGGCCCGGCCATGTCTTCACCGGGCATTCCGAGCATGGCCATGCCTTGCCGCGCGTGTCGCTCAACGGCTTCCACCAGAATGCCCCTTCCTTGAAGGCGATGCTTTCGGGGCTGCCCTTCGCTCTGCTGAACCGGGGGCGGCGGCTTGATGTGGCGTGATCGCCGCCTCAGCGCGGCAGAACCTGCGGCGGCTCCTCGCCCGGATCGGGCTTTTCCATCCACTTGATCAGCGGCATCAGGGGCACGACCCAGAACAGGCCCAGCAAGCAGTACCAGAGCGTCTGCCAGAAGGTGGAGGCTTCCGTGATGCGCCCCTGCGCCAGCGCCATGGCCATCAGCGCGTAGACGCAGACGAACACGACCATGACGACCGCTCCGACCAGCTTGCGTTGTCTCTTGCGCATGGGTGCTCCTCGCCTTGCCTGGCGGCCTGATAGAACACTTGGCGCTCTGCGCCAGAGCGCGCAAGGACGCAGGCGATGGTTTCTGCCCGGCTTGCGCCGCGCCCCTGCGCCGAAACGCGCCTTGAGCTTGCCGTGCGCGGGGTCTAAACCGCCGCGCATGAGCACAGCGCTTTATCATGACCCCGCAGCCCGCGCCGAGGGCTCCGCCAGCCTCGCCGCCGTTCGGGTCTGGCTGGCCGTGATGGCGGGGCTGGTCTTCACCATGGTGCTGGTCGGCGGCGCCACCCGCCTGACCGATTCAGGCCTGTCGATCACGGAATGGCGGCCCTTCATGGGCGCGGTCCCGCCATTGACCGAGTCAGGCTGGATCAGCGAATTCGAGAAGTATCGCCAGATCCCGCAATACCAGCTCGTCAACAAGGGCATGAGCCTCGCCGAGTTCAAGTTCATCTACTGGTGGGAGTGGGGTCACCGCCAGTTCGGCCGCTTCATCGGTTTTGCATGGTTTTTGCCGCTGTTCTGGTTCGCCTGGAAGGGTGTGGTGCGCGGCGGCCTGTTGTGGCGGCTCGCCTTCATCGGCGCGCTGGGCGGGCTGCAGGGCGCAATCGGCTGGATCATGGTCAATTCCGGGCTCCAGCCGGGCATGGTCGCCGTCGCGCCGATCAAGCTGACGCTGCACCTCACGCTGGCCTCAGTCATCTTCACCATGATTGTCTGGATGTGGGCGCGGCTGGGTGAGGGCCTGCGGGACGCTGCGCATCCGCGCGCGCGGCTCGGCGCTCGCCTGCTGCTCGCCGGCCTGTTCGCGCAGATCGCCCTGGGCGGCCTGGTCGCCGGGCTCGACGCGGGCCTCAGCTACAACACATGGCCGATGATGGATGGCCGGCTGGCTCCATCGATGGACAGCCTGTTCGTGCAGTCGCCGCTGCTCCAGAATCTCGTCGCCAATGTCGCTCTGGTGCAGTTCAATCACCGCATCGGCGCCTATGCGCTGCTGGCTCTGGCCTTGTGGCATGTCTGGAGCGCCAGCCGCCTCATGCCCGGCTCCAACGCGGCCTTCCGCGCACATCTGCTCGCGGGCCTCATCCTGTGCCAGGCCGCGCTTGGCGTGGTGACGCTCCTGCTCGCGGTGCCGCTCTGGGCCGGGCTCGCGCATCAGGGCTTCGCCATCGTGCTGCTGGGCGTGGCTGCATGGCACGCCGAGCGCTCTGGCGGGCTGTCCGCCGGGGCCTGATCAGGCCAGCGCCTGGTCCCAGTCGCCGATAAGGTCCTGCACGCCCTCGAGCCCTACGGACAACCGCAGCGTTCCCGGCGTGACGCCAAGGGCCGCGCGTTCGTGCGGCCGCAGCGAGCGATGCGTCGTCGAGGCCGGATGCGACACGAGCGAGCGGGTCTCGCCGATGTTGACCAGATGCGAGAACAGCCTGAGCCGGTCGAGCGCGGCGCGCGCTGCCGCCTCGCCCTGCTTCAGCGTGACGGTGAACACCGAGCCCACGCCATCGGGGCAGATTCTGTCGGCCAGATCGTGGTTGGGCGAGGAGGCGAGAGCGGGCAGGGAAACCGACACAACCGCAGGATGCGCCGACAGATGGCTGGCCAGCGCCCGCGCATTCGCGCAGTGCAGCTTCATGCGCAGCGGCAACGTCTCGCACCCCATCAGGATCAGGAATGCCGTGGTCGCGGCCATGCCGGGCCCGAATTCGCGGAGCCCGATCAGACGGCACGCGGTCATGAAGGCCGTATGCGGATAGGCGTCCGGAATGACGAGATCGTCATACTCGGCCCAGGGCTCGCTGATGAGATTGAAGCGCGCGTCGCCGGCGAAGTCGAAGCTGCCGCCATCCACGATCACGCCGCCGATCGCCTGCCCAGATCCGGCGAGAAACTTCGAGGCCGAATGCCAGACGATGTCGGCTCCGTGTTCGATTGGCCGCAGCAGCGCCGGCGTGGCCAGCGTGTTGTCGACCACCAGCGGCAGGCGGTGGCGCTTCGCCACGGCTGCGATGCCGGCCACGTCGACCACCTCTCCGGTGGGATTGATGACGCTCTCGATGAAGACGCCGCGCGTCAACGGCCCGATCGCGGCCTCGATCGCCTCAGGCGTGGGATCAGCCCAGTCCACGCCGATGCCAAAGCGGGTTTCGAGCCGGCGCGCCAGCGAGAGCGAGCCGCCGAACAGGCGGTTGGCGCTGACATAGCGCTCGCCCGTGGCGCACAGCGTGATCACGATCAGCAGCAGCGCCGATTGCCCCGACGCCACCGCGATGGCGCCCGAACCACCTTCGAGCGCCGCCACCCGCCGCTCCAGCGCCGCGGTGGTCGGGTTCGCGCCGCGCGAATAGGAGAAACCGGCGCGCTTGAGGTTGAAGATGTCCGCCCCGTGGTCGAGATCCTCGAACACGAAGCCGTTGGTCTGGTAGATCGGCGTGATCCGTGCGCCCGTGGCCGGGCAGGGCGTCGCCCCGGCATGAACGGCGCGCGTGGCAAGGCCCCAACGGGATGGGTCGCTGTTCATGGCCACGCTCGCCGCGCCAGGCTCGGGTCCGGCCTCGCCTCAGGCCTCCAGCGCCTGATCGAGATCCGCGATGATGTCGGCTGCGTCCTCGATGCCGATCGACAGGCGCACAACCTCGGGCCCCGCGCCGGCGGCGGTCTGCTGGGCTGCGGTGAGCTGCTTGTGCGTCGTCGAGGCAGGGTGGATCACCAGCGAGCGCGTGTCGCCGATGTTCGCCAGATGGCTGAACAGCTTGAGGTTCGACACCAGCTTTACGCCCGCCTGATAGCCGCCCTTGAGCCCGATGGTGAAGACAGCGCCGGCGCCCTTTGGCGAATAACGCTTGGCGAGGTCATGGTACCGATCGCCCGGCAGGCCGGGATAGTTCACCCAGTCGATGGCGGCATGCGTGCTCAGATGCGTGGCGACGGCCAACGCATTGTCGCAATGGCGCTGCATCCTGAGCGGCAGCGTCTCGATGCCGGTCAGCAGGAGGAAGGCGTTGAACGGCGAGAGCGCCGGCCCCAGATCGCGCAGGCTGAGCACGCGCGCGGCGATGGCGAAGGCGAAGTTGCCGAATGTTTCGCCCAGCACCATGCTATTGTATTCAGGGCGCGGCGCCGAGAGCATGGGGTAGCGCTTGTCTCCCGTCCAGTTGAACGAGCCGCCATCGACCAGCAGTCCGCCGATCGAATTGCCGTGCCCGCCGAGGAACTTGGTGGCCGAGTGGACGACGATGTCCGCGCCATGCTCGAACGGGCGGATCAGGTATGGCGAGGCCATGGTGTTGTCCACGATGAGCGGGATGTTGGCCTTCTTCGCGATGGCCGCGATCGCGGCGATGTCCACGATCACCCCGCCTGGATTGGCGATGGATTCGATGAAGATCGCCTTGGTGCGCTCCGTCAGCGCCGCCTCGAAGCTCGACGGCTCGTCGGAATCCGCCCAGACCACGTTCCAGCCGAAATTCTTGTAGGCGTTGTTGAACTGGTTGATCGAGCCGCCATAGAGCTTCCTTGCGGCGATGAACTCGTCCCCGGGCTGCAGCAGGCAGTGGAAGGTCAGGAACTCCGCCGCGTGGCCTGAAGCTACGGCGAGAGCGGCCGTGCCGCCCTCCAGCGCCGCGACGCGCTCTTCCAGCACGGCGTTGGTGGGGTTGCCGATGCGGGTGTAGATGTTCCCGAAGGCCTGCAGCCCGAACAGCGAGGCGGCATGGTCGACATCGTCGAAGACGAAGGACGAGGTCTGGTAGATCGGCGTGGCGCGAGCCCCTGTCGCCGCATCGGGCGCTGCCCCGGCATGGATGGCGAGTGTCGAGAAACCGGGATGCTGTGCGGACATGGGAGGCTCCTGATAGAACGGCGAACAATTCGTTCTTTTTAACGAACGTACATGTGGCGTCAAGGGCCTCAGGCGTCCCTCGATGCTGCGCCGGCGCTTATCCCGTTCCTCGCGGAGCCTTTCAGCGCGAGATCGTCAGCTTCTGGAAATGCTTGCCGGACAGCGTCGGCTTCTTCGATGAGAGCAGGCGCGAATTGATCCCCTGCCAGCCGATCTCACCCGAGAAACGGCCATATTCGATCTTGGGGCAGCGGTTCATCACCACCTTCACGCCAAGCGCCTCCGCCCTTGCCGCCGCCTCGTCATTGCGCACCGAAAGCTGCATCCAGATCACCTTGGGCCGGGGAACGAGCGCCAGCGCCTCGTCGGTGATGGGTCCCGCCGCCTCGGAGTTGCGGAAGATCTCGACCATGTCGACCGCGCCGGGAATGTCCTTGAGCGCGCCATGGACCACGCGCCCCAGCAGCATCTGCCCGGCAAGGCCAGGGTTCACCGGCACGACATCATAGCCGCGCTCGATGAGATATTTCGTCACGATGAAGCTCGGACGCGCCTCGTTGGCCGAGGCGCCGACGAGCGCGATGCGCTTCGTGCCCTTGAGGACATCGCGGATGAAGGCATCGTCGTAAGCGTCGTGGTTCATGCCCCACTCGTGCCAAGTTGCGCAGCGCCAGGCAAGAGCGCGGCATGCAGCCCCGCCGTGCGCCAACGCGGCGCAACAGCTCAGGGCTCCCAGCGCGGCGAGCGCTTCTCCATGAACGCTTCGATGCCTTCTTCGGCGTCGCGCGCCAGCATGTTCTCGACCATGACAGCGGTGGCATGGGCATAAGCCTCGTCAAGCCGCATTTCGTGTTGCTCGTAGAAGGCCCGTTTGCCGATCTTGACGGTCGAGGCCGCTTTCGACGCGATCGTCACGGCCATGCGCTGCGCTTCGGCGAAGGCTGCGCCCGGTTCGACCACGCGGTTGACGAGGCCCATGCGTGCGGCATCGCTCGCGCTCACCATCTCGCCGAGCAGCAGCATCTCCATGGCGTGCTTGGCCGAAAGATTGCGCGACAGCGGCACCATCGGCGTGGAGCAGAACAGGCCGATGTGGACGCCAGGCGTGCAGAAGCGGGCTTGCGCCCCGGCAACGGCCAGGTCGCAGCTGGCGACGAGCTGCGCGCCGGCGGCGGTCGCCACGCCCTCTACCGCCGCGATTACAGGCTGCGGCAGGCGCACGATGGTCTGCATCATGGCGGCGCAGCGGCCCAGAACCTCTGCGAAATAGGCGCGCCCCCGGTCGGCATCGGCACGGCGCGCGCTCATCTGCTTGAGGTCGTGGCCGGCGCTGAACACCGGCCCGGTGGCGCACATGATGACGGCGCGCACGGAACGATCCGCGCCGATGCGGTCCAGCGCGCTCTGCAAGGCGGCGATCATGCCTTCGGAAAGCGGGTTGCGCTGGTCGGGGCGGTTGAGGGTCAGCGTCGCGATCCCGTCGGCCTGCTCGGCCAGCAGCAAGGGCTGTTCGTGCCTGTCATTCATGTCCTGGCTCCATTCCCGCGCCGCGTGCATCGTGCCGCTGGCGGCGAGGCGGGCCTGGCCCCGCCGCCCACGGGCGAGGCAGGGTTGACCAGACCTGCCTGTGACGCGACAGATGGCTGCGGCGCAAACTGCCTGCCGACGTGCCGATGGCGGGAAACGTCATGCGCCCGATGCCTCCAGCAGAGCTTCACCTGTCATGACCCTGATGACCGCCGCCGAGATCGACGCCTTCCTCGACAAAGAATTCCCGCAGATCCATCACGGCGGCAAGTCCTATCATGTCGAGGCTGTAGGGCCGATGACCGCGCGCCTGCGCTGCGCGTATCACGAGCGGCACATCCGCCCCGGCGGCACCATCTCCGGCCCCACCATGATGGCCCTGGCCGATCTGGCGCTCTATGTCGCCATCCTGGCGCAGATCGGGCCTGTCGGCCTCGCCGTCACCACCAACCTGGCCTTCAATTTCCTGCGCAAGCCCGGCCAGGCGGCGCTGATCGCCGACTGCCGTCTCCTCAAGCTCGGCAAGCGGCTCGCGGTTGGCGAGGTGTCGATCATCTCGGAAGGCGCCAGCGATCTCGTCTGCCATGCCACCGGCACCTATTCGATCCCGGGGCGCTGATTGCCCCGCGCGGGGTGGCTGCCCATGAGGGCGCAATCTGCACAGGCTGAGCCTTCGGACATCGAAGCCGGATGGCTCTTGCCGCCACATGGGGCCGCCCGGGGCCGCCCGGCTCTGGAACCGGATGCGGTAAAATGATACCGTTCTTGATGTATCCATGTTTTTCAATGGTTTGATCTGGATTTCCTGTCGCTGGCGTGCTTGACAGCATTCCGTGCTTGCCGCATAGACCGCGCACACCGCCGCCGTGGCAGCCATGCCGTGGCGGCATTCATTTCCAACGTCCTCAAACGGGTAGGGGTCTGTCATGACAGCGCTCACCACGGCGACACGCTCGCTGAAGCCCGCCGAAGTCGAGAAGAAGTGGGTTGTGATCGACGGTTCCGGCCTTGTGGTCGGTCGTCTGGCCTCGCTCGTTGCCATGCGTCTGCGCGGCAAGAACAAGGCCTCGTTCACGCCCCACGTCGATTGCGGCGACAACGTCATCGTCATCAACGCCGAGAAGGTGCTGCTGACCGGCCGCAAGAAGGAGCAGAAGGTGTATTATCACCACACGGGCTTCATCGGCGGCATCAAGGAACGCTCCGCCAAGTTCATCCTCGAAGGCCGCTTCCCCGAGCGCATCGTGGAGAAGGCCGTGCAGCGCATGCTGCCGCGCGGCCCGCTTGGCCGCGCCCAGCTCGGCAACCTGCGCGTCTACAAGGGCACCGAGCATCCGCACGCAGCCCAGCAGCCCGAGGCTGTGGACCTCGCTGCACTCAACCGCAAGAATGCGAGGGCTTGAGCATGGCCGAAATCCTCCAGTCCCTTGACCAGCTCAAGGGTTCCGCCGCGGCCCAGCCCGAAGCCCCCCGCCATGTGCAGAAGCTCGACAAGCAGGGCCGCGCCTATGCCACTGGCAAGCGCAAGAACGCCGTGGCCCGTGTCTGGATCAAGCCCGGCAAGGGCAAGATCATGATCAACGGCCGCGACCTGCCGGTGTATTTCGCCCGCCCTGTGCTGCGCCTGATCCTCAACCAGGCCCTCCAGATCGCCAACCGTGAAGAGCAGTATGACGTCACGGTCTCGGTCAAGGGCGGCGGCCTCTCCGGCCAGGCCGGCGCTGTGCGCCATGGCCTGTCCAAGGCGCTGACCTATTACGAGCCCGAGCTGCGCGGCCCCCTCAAGAAGGCCGGCTTCCTGACCCGCGACAGCCGCGTGGTCGAGCGCAAGAAGTACGGCAAGGCCAAGGCCCGCCGCAGCTTCCAGTTCTCGAAGCGCTGATCGTTCGGGAACACGCTCTGTTTGGATCGAACCAAGGGCGGCCTTCGTGGCCGCCCTTTTCGTTCTGGACGATGGGGAGCCATCCCGGCCTTTGAGACTACGTATTCATACCACCCGGAGTGCTCCGGATTTCGCATCATGCGCTTTTGGGGCTTGCTATCCTCCTGATCGTTCGGGGGAGCGATCAGTATGCGTGACCTTGGCCGGTATACGGCCTGGACATGAAGCGTCTGGCGGCGTGATCGCCGCCGGCGCACCCCCCCTTCGGCCTGCGACCTGCGACCCCGCGACCCCGCGACCTGCGACCCCGCGACCTGCGACCCCGCGACCTGCGACCTGCGACCCTGCGGCGCGCCGCTCTTTGCCTTCCCAGTCACGCTGGTTCAGATAGTCTTGCAGGCGGGACGATGGGTTCCGTTTCGGCTCGGGAGCCTTTGATGTTGCGTCTTGTCGCAGCGGTGGTTGCGGTCGCCTTGCTGGCACTGCCCGCGATCCTGATCGCTGCGCGCTCGCCGCTGCCTGCCGGCGCCCGGCTGCTGCTGTCAGCCTTCGCCTTTCTTTCGCCGCTGTTGATGATCTGGGCGATCCATCTGGTGCCGGCCCTCAACGGCGAGGCGCCGGATCACTCCGCCTTCTGGCGCGGCGTCGGCATCCTGCTCTCGGTCGCAACCCTGATCGTGCCCTGGCTGATCTATGCCGTTGCGCGCGATCGCGGCGCGCGTTGATCCTGCACGCTAGGATCGCATGAATCAGGATGGCAGGGGCCTGAATCACTTGCTGAGCCTGCCGGCGCAAGCTGTTGCAATGACTCGAAGACCCGGCGCCAGCTATCGGTCCGTGGCACCGGCGGATTGACAAGGCCGCCGATCCGGTCCCATAACCGCCGCATGATCCTGAGCCTCGCCCGTCGCCGACGCAGCTGCCGCCTTTCGCTGGCGCGCTGACGCTCGTTCCCGGGCCGAACGCACCCAGCCGCGCCTCTGCGCGGCTTTTTCATGTCCTGAACGCAGCCATCGGGCAAAGAGGACCATCATGACCACCAGGGCGACCATCTTCATAGACGGGGAAAGCGGCACCACCGGCCTCGGCATCCGCGAGCGTCTGGCAGCCATGCCGGAGATCGCCATCGCCAGCATCGATCCCGCCCTGCGCAAGGACCCGGCGGCCAAGCGCGATCTTTTCGGCCGCGTCGATCTCGTCGTGCTCTGCCTGCCTGACGATGCCGCCAAGGACGCCGCCGCGATGGCGGACGGCCTGCCGGGCGGCGGGCCCCGCATTGTCGACGCCTCCACCGCGCATCGCATCGCGCCTGGCTGGACCTATGGCTTCCCCGAATTATCCGCCGAGCAGGGCAGGGCGGTCGCTGCATCGCGCCGGGTCGCAAATCCGGGCTGCTATCCCACTGGCGGCATCGCGTTGATCCGCCCTCTGGTCGAGGCAGGGCTGATGGATGCCGACCATCCGGTGACGGTCAATGCGGTGTCCGGTTACTCGGGCGGCGGCAAGGCCATGATCGAGGCCTACACGGCCGGCGCCGCGCCCTCCTTCGAGCTTTATGGCCTTGGCCTTGAGCACAAGCATGTGCCGGAGTTGCAGCTTTATTCCGGCCTCAGCCGCCGGCCTCTCTTCGTGCCATCGGTCGGCAACTTCCGGCAGGGGATGCTGGTCTGCGTGCCGCTGCATCTTGACCTCATGAAGGGCAAGCCCACGCCCGCCGACCTGCAGGCCGCGCTGGCAAAGGCCTATGCCGGGTCCGAATGGGTGTCGGTCGCATCCGCCGAGGCGGTGGCCTCGCTGGGCGGCAAGATCGAGGCTGAGGCGCTCAATGACACCAACAAGCTCGAACTGCGCGTCTTCGGCAACGCCGCGCGCGGGCAGGCCGTGCTGGTGGCCCGGCTCGACAATCTCGGCAAGGGCGCGTCGGGCGCGGCCGTGCAGAACATCAGGCTGATGCTGGGCCTTTGAGGGAGGGATCGATGAGCCAGATCGACGAGGACATCGCCGCGATCGCGGCGGCGACGCAGGTCTATTTCGACGCGCTGCATGATGGCGATGCGGACGGCTTGGCCAGGGTCTTCCTGCCCAGTTCCTCCCTGACCCAGAGCGTGGACGGCGAGATCGTCATCACGCCGCGCGACGCCTGGCTTGATGCGGTGCGCAAACGGCCCTCGCCGCGTGCGAGCGGGCTGGCGCGCCATGACCGCATCCTTGCCATCGACCGCATCAGCGGCACGCTGGCGCATGTGAAGGTGGCCTGCGCGATGCCGCCCCGGCACTTCATCGACATCCTGTCCTTCCTGAAGTCCAGGGATGGCTGGAAGATCGCCCAGAAGGTGTTCACCACGGAGACCCGGGCCTGAAGCCCGGGCCTTGCAGGCCCCGGCTCAGCCGGGATAGGCGACGAAGCGCTGTTGCTGGACGCCGAGCCCCTCGATGCCGAGGCGCACGGTCTCGCCGCCATGCAGATAGCGCGGCGGCTTCATCCCCATGCCCACGCCGGGCGGCGTTCCGGTGGTGATCACGTCGCCGGGCATCAGGCGCATGAAGCGGCTGGTGTAGCTCACGATGGTCCTGACATCGAAGATCATGGTGCGGGTCGAGCCGTTCTGCACGCGCTGGCCGTCGATCTCGAGCCACATGCCGAGGTTCTGCACATCCGCGATCTCGTCCCTCGTGACGAGCCAGGGCCCGATCGGCCCGAAGGTGGGGCAACCCTTGCCCTTGGTCCATGTGCCGCCGCGCTCGATCTGGAATTCGCGCTCGGATACGTCGTTGCACACGCAGTAGCCGGCCACGGCATCCAGCGCGTCCTTCTCGTCGATGTAGGAGCCGCCGTCCCCGATCACGATGGCGAGTTCGACCTCCCAATCGGTTTTCCTGGAGCCGCGCGGGATGATGACGTCGTCATTGGGCCCCACGATGCAGGAGGGCGCCTTGTTGAAGATGATGGGCTCGGCCGGAATGGCCGCGCCGGTCTCGGCGGCATGGTCGGCATAGTTGAGGCCGATGGCGATGAAGTTGCCGACCCCGCCAACGCAGGCGCCCAGTCTCGCGCCGGCCGGCGCCAAAGGCAGGCTTGCCGGATCGATGGCCCGCAGCCTTGCGAGGCCATCCTTGCGAATCGCGGCGCCCGTGATGTCAGGCACGATCCCCGAAAGGTCACGAACTGCGCCCTGCGCATCGATCAGGCCCGGCTTTTCAGCCCCTTCGGCCCCGAATCTCACCAGCTTCACCGCGCAGCCTCCCCTTGAATGGCCCTTGTTGTTTCTGCATGAGCGCAAAAACACGGCCTTTCGGCAAGGGGAGTCGGGCTCGCCAGGGGCCAGCCATGTGAATACCTCATTGCAAATGTTGCTGATTTGCAACGATGACGGGCAAATGCACAGGCCATGCGCGATTGCGGGGGCTTGAGTGGCGCACGCCCGCCTGCCGGATGCAGGCAAAACTGCGGAGAAAGCAGGGCTGTTTTGGCTCAATGCCGCCCTACAGCGCGCATTTTGCCCAAAACGACGATTTTGCAGGAGTGGCTGGCCGGTTACGGCATGACCCGACCGTGGTTTCGCTGCTCTTGTAAGAAACAGAACGACTTGGCACAAACATTTCCAGAAAAGGCGACGACAGGCCTATTGAAAAAACATCCAGGGTGGATTCAATGATCACGGTTCGCAACGCGCTTGGTTTGACGGCTTCGGCAGCCGTTATGGTCCTTGCGGCATCGGCTGCGCAGGCGAGTTCATTCGCCATCCGTTCCGGCCAGTCGGCCGAGGGCCTCGGCATGGCCTATGCAGGCGCGGCCTCCGGCGGCATCGGCTTGGGCGCAATGGCGTGGAACCCGGCGACGATCACGATGTTCCCCGGCCGCACCAGCCAGTGGAACGCGACCTATCTCAGCGCGACGGCCACTTATCGCCTGATGCCGGGAACTTCCGGCGTCATCTCGCCGCTCGGCGATTCCAGCCAGATCGGCCTGAACGGCGCCTTCATACCTGCGTCTTATAACGTCTGGCAGCTTACAGACCGCCTGTTCTTCGGCCTCACCAACACCGCACCATTCGGCCTTCGCTCCAAGCCAGGCGGCCGGGATGGCGTCTGGGCCGGCCAGACCTATGGTCGTTCGGCCACCATTCGCACGGTGAACATTGCTCCGACCGTAGGCTTTGCGGTCAATGACTGGATCTCGATCGGCGCCGCGCTTCAGATCCAGTATGGCCAGGTTGACCTCAAGCAGGCCCTAGGCGTTGCCGCAGCCTCACCAAGCGGGCAGCTCCGTGGCGACTCCTATGACTTCGGCTACCGGGTCGGCGTGACGCTGACGCCGTGGAATGGCACGAATATCGGTCTTGCCTATCGTTCCGGCATCGATCAGCGCATCAGGGGCCGTTTCTCTACGCCTCTGGGCTCCACCCCCGTCTCCGCCAACCTGCCGCTTCCCGGCTCGGTGGTGTTCGGCCTCTCGCAGGTCATCAACGAGCAGTGGCAGGCGCATCTCGGCGTCGAGTGGACCAACTGGGGCCGCTTCGGCACCATTCCGGTCACCAACCGGCTGACCGGCGCGAACGTCACGAACCTCCGCTTCGAATACAAGGACAGCTGGTACTTCTCCGGCGGCGTCGAGTACAAGTGGAACCAGGCGCTCACGCTCCGCGCCGGCGTCGGCTACGAGCTGTCAGCCGTCGATGAGTCGAGCCGCAGCGTCTTCGTTTCGGACAATGACCGTCTTTGGCTGTCGGCCGGCTTGAGCTACCAGATCACCAACAAGCTGAACTTCGACCTTGGCTACACCTTCATCACGGTCAACAAGGCTCGCATCGCCTATGGCCCGGGCACGTCGCAGGGTGGTCCTCTGCCGCTGCGCGCCGAGGCTTCCCCGAAGATCCATATCTTCGCGGCCGGCCTGACCTATCGCTGGGATGACCCGGCGGTGGCGATCCCTGCCGCTGCCGCGGTGCGCAAGTACTGATCGCGGCCACCCGTTCTCGGGGAGCCTGAGGGCTACCTGACGGAAAGCCGGCCTCCGGGCCGGCTTTTCCTTGTCCGATGCGGGCTCGCGCGGCATCGATCCGCAATCAGGCCCAGGCCAGGATGAGGCCAGGATGAGGCCGCGAGGATGCCGCGAGGAGGCCGCGATGAGAAAACCGATCCTGTTCCTGATCCGGCCCAATTCCCGGCCTGACCATACGGAGGGCTGGTATTGCCCCGACTGCGCGCTCATCGAGGGCGTGCTGCACTATTACCCGCAACTGCGCGAGGTGATCGATGTGCGGATGGTCGATTTCCCGCGCCCGCGCCAGGCCATCATCGACCTTGCGGGAGAAGGTGCCCAGGACTGTCCGTGCCTGCTCCTCGATCCCGTCATGGGCCCCGCCGAAGCCCCCGTCGTCAAAGGATGGCGCGTCATCACCGAGGACACCCGGCTGATGCTCGATGTCCTTGCCGGGCTTGCGCCGGGAGTCGGCCGTTCCGGAACAGGTTCGCTGTTTACGGCCTGATCTGCGAGGCGGCCCCGCCTCAGGCCCTGATCTTCACATAGGTTCCCGGCGCGTCGCAGAGCGGCTTGTGCTTGCGGCTGCCGAGCTTTGTGCGGGCCGCGACCGTGGCCGGCGCCTGCGCGCGGATCCACTCGAACCAGTAGGGCCACCATGAACCGGGCGTTTCCTGAGCTTTGGCTACCCAGCTCTCGAATGTGCCTTCCGGCTTGCCGCCCGTCCAGAACTGGTATTTCGGCTTGGCCGGCGGGTTCACGACGCCGGCAATGTGCCCTGATCCCGACATGACATAGCTCACTGGCCCGCCAAAGCAGGCGGAGCCGTTGAACACCGACTTCGCGGGCGCGATGTGATCTTCCTTGGTCGCAAGGTTGAAGATGGGAATGGTCACCTTGCCAAGATCAAGCCGCACATCCCCGACCTTCATCTCGCCCTTTGAAAGCCTGTTCTCAAGATAGCAGTTGCGCAGGTAAAAGGAGTGGTTGGCCTCCGGCATCCGCGTGGAATCAGAATTCCAGTACAGCAGGTCGAACGGGTAGGGCGACTGGCCCTTGAGATAGACATTCACGACATTTGCCCAGATCAGGTCATTGGGCCTGAGCATGTTGAAGGCGTTGGCCATGCGTGCGCCGTCAAGATAGCCGCGCAGCTTCATCTGCTCCTCGATCGACCGGATCTGCTCCTCGTCGACGAACACCTTGAGTTCGCCCGGATCGGTGAAGTCCACCTGCGTGGTGAAAAGCGTGGCGCTGGAAATGCGCGTGTCGCCCTTGGCGGCCATATAGGCCAGCGTCACGGCCATCATCGTGCCGCCCACGCAGTAGCCGATGCCCGTGACGTCGGGCTGGCCGGTGATTTCGCAGGCCGCGCCGACGGCGGCCAGCACGCCATCCTCCATGTACTCCCTGAAGCCCATCTGGCGGTGCCGTTCATCGGGATTGACCCAGGACACGCAGAACACCGTGAGCCCCTGCGCGACGCACCAGCGGATGAACGATTTGTCGGGGTTGAGATCGAGGATGTAGAATTTGTTGATCCAGGGCGGCACGATCACCAGTGGCCGGGCCAGCACCGTCCCGGTGGTGGGCGCATACTGGATCAGCTCGATCAGATCGTTGCGGAACACCACCTTGCCGGGCGTGATCGCCATGTTGACCCCGACCTCGAAGCGCTCCGTGTCGGTCATCCTGACCTTGAGCTCGCCGTGTCCGGCGGCGACATCTTCGGCCAGCATCCTCATGCCGCGCACCAGGTTATCGCCGTTCTGGCGGAAGGTTTCGCGGATCAGCTCGGGGTTGGTCGCAAGGAAGTTGGACGGCGCCAGCGCGCTCGACAACTGCTTGACGTAGAACCTTGCCTTGTCGCGCGTGTGCTCGTCCACGCCATCGGCCCTGTCCACCACGGTCTCTGCCCAGCGCGAGGTGATAAGGTAGGCCTGCTTGATGAAGTCGAACACCGGGTTGGCCTGCCATTCGGCGTCGGCGAAGCGACCATCCTTCGGGTCAGGCTGAGCCACCGGCGTCGAGGGCTCGCCTTGCATCTTCTTCAGCGTCTCGGACCACAGCGACAGGAAATTGGTGGCGATCGCGGCCTGAACCTCCACGGCCTTCTGCGGATCGGACAGCACCTTCTCTGCCACCTGGCCAAGGGTCTTGACCAATTCGCCCGCCTCGTCGGCCAGCCCGCCCTTGGCCTCGCCCCGTTCGAGCGGCTTCATCATGGCGGCGGTCGCCTTGCCGGCCTGCTCCACGAAGCGGGCCACATTGCGAGACAGCGCCTCGAAATCGGGCGGAGTCAGGGCGTCCGATGCGGCCGGAGCGGCAGGGCCGGCATCCTGCGGAGTCTTGGCCATGGCGTTTCATCTCCCCATCTGCAGTGTTTATCGGTCCGTGCCACCGATGCACCGCAATTGCAGGACTATTAACACTGGCCGAACCATGTTTGACAGTCGGGAAAACGGATGAGCCGCATGATCCAGCTTTCAGGACAGTACTTGCCGCGCGGCGCCGCGCTTTTTCTTCTCCTGGCCGCGCTCGGCGGATGCGGCGACGCCAACCTCGTGCGCGACGCAGCGCAAGGCGTCGGCCTTGCGGGCCGCCCGAGCGAGACGGCGGATTTCGTGCGCTCCAGCCGAGCCGATGCGCCCTCCGGATTCATGGCGGTTGGCGTCAGCGCCCCGCCCCGGGCCGGGCCGCGGCGCAGCGCCGCCGAATTCCGCGCGCTTGAGGCCGGGCTTGAGGCCGATAAGGCGCGGCTTGAGGCCGAGGGCGCCGCAGCGCGCCAGGCTGGCGCAACGCCTCCGGCGAAACCTCCCGTGCCTGTGCAAGAGTGACCGATTAAATCGGATGATTTCCGTATATAATTGCGTTCGCAGGCTGCTTTGCCAATGGTAAAGCAATTTCATGCAAATTAACGGGGCTGGCGCCATGGGGCGCGAGCGACCCAAGGAGCACCACCCCATGGACTTCCACCGGATCAAGCGTCTGCCGCCATACGTGTTCGAGCAGGTCAACAAGATCAAGGCTGCCGAACGCGCCAAGGGAGTCGACATCATCGATCTGGGCATGGGCAATCCTGACCTTCCCGCTCCGAAGCATGTGCTGGACAAGCTGGTCGAGACGGTCGGCAAACCGCGCACCGATCGCTACTCCTCGTCCAAGGGCATAGCCGGGCTGCGCCGCGCCCAGGCCAATTATTACGAGCGCCGCTTTGGCGTGAAGCTCAACCCCGACACGCAGGTCGTGGCCACACTGGGCTCCAAGGAAGGCTTCGCCAACATGGCGCAGGCCATCACGGGTCCGGGCGATGTCGTGCTCGTGCCGAACCCGAGCTACCCGATCCATGCCTTCGGCTTCCTGATGGCGGGCGGCGTCATCCGCTCCGTGCCGGCGGAGCCGACGCCGGCCTTCTTCCCCGCGGCCGAGCGCGCCATCATGCACTCGGTGCCCAAGCCGATCGCGCTGGTGGTCTGCTACCCGTCGAACCCCACTGCCTATGTCGCCAGCCTCGATTTCTATCGCGATCTCGTGGCCTTCGCGAAGAAGCACGACATCATCCTGCTCTCGGACCTGGCCTATGCGGAGGTCTATTTCGACGATGCCAATCCGCCGCCCTCGATGCTGGAGGTGCCGGGCGCCGTCGATGTGGCCGTGGAGTTCACCTCAATGTCGAAGACCTTCTCCATGGCCGGCTGGCGCATGGGCTTCGCGGTCGGCAATGAGCGGCTGCTCGCGGCGCTGACGCGCGTGAAGTCCTATCTCGATTACGGCGCCTACACGCCCATCCAGGTTGCGGCTGCGGCGGCGCTCAATGGCCCGGATGACTGCATCCGCGAGATGCGCGCGATCTACAAGACCCGCCGCGACGCGCTGGTGGAGAGCTTCGGCAAGGCCGGCATCGAGATCCCGGTGCCGCAGGCCTCGATGTTCGCCTGGGTGCCGATCCCGGAGAAGTTCCGCCATCTCGGCAGCCTGGAATTCTCCAAGCTGCTCATCGAAAAGGCGGAGGTGGCCGTAGCGCCGGGCATCGGCTTCGGCGAGCATGGCGATGATTACGTCCGCATCGCCATTGTCGAGAACGAGCAGCGCATCCGCCAGGCGGCCCGCAACATCGGCAAGTTCCTCAAGACGGCCGACGCCACGCTGCACAACGTCATCGGCATCAAGAAGGCCGGCTGAACGCCGGGGAGGGCGCGGGACCGCTGGCCCCGCGCCGCACTCTCAGGCGCTGCCGAGATAGTCGCGCTTGCCGATGGGCAGCCCGTTGTGGCGGAGCAGCGCATAGGACGTGGTCAGGTGGAAGAAGAAGTTGGGGTTCACCCAGCGCACCAGATAATCCGCGCCGGTGAAGCTCATCTCGTTGCCCGCCACCTTGATGGTCACGATCCGGTCCTCGCCGCCGTCGATGGCGGAAGCGGGGATGCCTTTCAGCAGATCGATCACCTTCTGCACGCGCGCCTGCAATTCGGGGAAGGTGGTTTCCGTGTCGGGATGGCTGGGCACCTCCATCTGCGCGAGGCGGCTGGCGCCCGCCTTCGCCATGTCGCAGGTGATCTGAACCTGCCGCACCAGGGGGAGCATGTCGGGGTAGAGCCGCGCCTGGAGCAGGGCGTTGGGGTCGATCCGCTGCGCCGTCGCGTGAGCCTCGGCCTTGGTGAGGATAGCAGCCAGCGCGGTGAGGCTGTGGATGAGGACGGGAACCGAAGCGGCGTGAAGCGACAGGGACATGGGAAATCCTGAACGGGAGGGTGTGGGTCAGCGCGCGGAGCAAGAGCGATCGCGCGGCAAAGGTCAAGCCTCAAGCGCCGCCAGCGCCGCGCCTTGCGTCCCTGCCTCGCCTTGACGCGCTCCGGCCGGCATGCGACCGGGCGCCATGACCAGCCTCAAGCCTTCCCCTTCGAAAGAGCCTTCCCCTTCGAAAGAGCCTGCCCCGCGCCTGCTCCCGCGCCTCGTGGCGGCCGCGTTCGCCATCACGATCGTCGCGCTCGGGCTCGCCTCGTGGGACATTGCGCGGGGCAGGGCGCCCGAAACCGGCTCGCCGATGATCGTGGCGCTGCTTCAGGAGCCGGACAACAGGCTGTGCAGCCGCGATGTGGCGCGCACCATCGCGCCCTTCCTGCGCCCTGGCATGGCGCGCGACCAGGCGCTCGCCGTGCTCGCCGCCGCGACCGTGACCCCGCCGCGCCCCTGGTTCTGGCGTCCCCGCATCGAGGATGCGGTGACGGCGGGGGAGGGCGCGATCGGCTTTGTCCGCACCATCCGCTACACCGCCTTCGGCAACCAGACCCTGCGCGGCGAGGTGAGCCTCGCTGAGGGGCGCGTCGCGGTCGTCACGGCCCGCCTTGTCTGCGCGCTGGGCTGAGCCGGCGGGTTGACTTCTGCCCGCTCCGCATGCGACCGGGCAGGCATGAGCACGCCCCTTCGTCTGGGCGTCGCGGGCCTCGGCACCGTCGGCGCTTCCGTCATCGAGATCATCAAGCGGCAGGAGAATGCGCTGGCCTCGCGCTGCGGACGAACCGTGCGCGTGGTGGCCGTCTCTGCCCGTGACCGGAGCCGCGATCGCGGCATCGACCTGTCGGGCTATCGCTGGTTCGATGATCCGGTCGAGATGGCGCGCGATGCCGGCATCGACTGCTTGGTGGAGCTGATGGGCGGCGCCGATGGCCCGGCCAGGGCGGCCGTGGACGCCGCCATCGCCGCCGGCAAGCATGTGGTCACCGCCAACAAGGCGATGCTCGCCAGCCACGGCCTCGCCCAGGCCAGGGCGGCCGAGAAGGCCGGCGTCGCGCTCGGCTTCGAGGCGTCCTCGGCAGGCGGCATTCCCGTGGTGAAGACGCTGCGCGAGGCTCTGGCGGGCAACACGGTCACGCAGATCGCCGGCATCCTCAATGGCACCTGCAACTACATCCTCACCCGCATGGAGCTTGAGGGCCTGACCTTCGCCGATTGCCTCAAGGACGCGCAGGCTCTGGGTTATGCCGAGGCTGACCCGACCTTCGACGTCGAGGGCTTCGACACCGCGCACAAGCTGGCCCTGCTCACGGCCCTCGCCTTCGGCACCGAGATCGATGCCGACGCCATCCATGTCGAGGGCATTTCCAAGATCACGCCGCTTGACCTCAGGATGGCGGATGAGCTGGGCTACCGCATCAAGCTGCTCGGCGTGGCGGAGCGCACCGCCGCCGGCCTCGAGCAGCGTGTGAGCCCCACCATGGTTCCGAAATCCTCCGCCATCGCGCAGGTGATGGGCGTCACCAACGCCGTGACCATCGACGGCGACGCCGTGCGCCAGCTCACGCTGGTAGGCCCCGGCGCGGGCGGCGGCCCCACAGCCTCCGCCGTGGTGGCCGACATCGCCGATATCGCGCGCGGGCTCATCGGCGCGCCCTTCGGCCTGCCGGTCGAGCGGCTCGAAAAGCCGGTCCGCGCCCCCTCCCAGCGCCATGAGGGCGGCTATTACATCCGCCTCTCCGTGCTCGACCGGCCCGGCGCCGCCGCCGGCATCGCCACCCGCATGGCCCAGTCCGACATCAGCCTCGAAAGCATCGTGCAGAAGCGCTCGGATGAAGCCGCAAGGCAGGACCCCAAGGGCCGCTCGGGCCAGCCCGTGCCCGTGGTGCTGATCACCTACGCCACCACGGAGGCCGCCATCAGCCAGGCCATCGCCCAGATCATGGCCGACGGCCACATCTCCGAGCCCCCGCAGGTGATCCGGATCGAGCGGGATTGAGGGGGTAGCGGCAGCGTTGGGGCCGGTTACAGACTGGCAGATCTTGGTCGCGCGAGTGCGAAAGCAGACATCGCTCCGGTAAATCCTCTTGCAGCGTAGACTTCCCACACTAAGCTAATGTTAAGGGGGCAGTAGCATGGGCTTTAGGCGCGCGTGGAAAGGCGATGAGTGGCAGTCGTTCGCGCTGCAACTGGTCCAGCGCCGCCATGGCCCGGAGAATGTCCAGATTGTCCCGGATTCCGTCCGTGGCGACGCCGGCTTGGAATTTTTCACCACGAACGGCTGCCTATACCAATGCTATGCACCGGAGGAGGTTGCGGACGTCAAGAAAGCCGCCAGCGCGATGAAGGCGAAGGCGGGTCGCGACCTTCCCAAGCTCTCGAAGAACAAGGACAAGATCGAGGCGATCCTGTCGGGCATTGCGGTTAATCGATGGATTCTGCTGTGCCCGTTCCTCGACAACAAGGAGGTGGTCGCCGACGTGCGCAATCGCGGAATTGCCATAAAGGGCCAGAGCCTTAGCTTCCTGGCCGACGACTTCGAAGCTCTGTGCCATTCGCAAGAGGATTTTGCCGGCGAGATCGAACAGCTCAAAGCACTATCTCTTGGCCCGCCCTTGAGTGTCGATATGCCGTCGCCGGCGGACGTCTCTGCCGTCGGTGAGTCCTCGATCGGAACGCGGATCGACGAGAAGCTCGGACGAGCTTATGGTTCCGTCGCCACAGCGCGGCATATCGCCGTGCGGCGGGATGCCTATGTTAAGGCACATCTTTACCGCGAGAATGCGCTCGACCAACTGCGTCAGAACCATGCGATGCTTTGGGAGCGCGCCTATCAATCGGTCGAGGCGGAAGAGACCCGGCTGATTGCCGTTGGCGGTAGTTCGACCCTCCCCGCCGAACAATTGCAGAGCAGCACCCGGGCGATCGAGGAATCGCTTACGAAGGCGCTACCTACGCTTCAAGCTGGCGTCGTCACTCAGATCGCTTTGGGGACCGTTAGCGACTGGCTGATCCGCTGCCCGCTCGATTTTCCGGAAGCGGGCTGATCGTGGCTGAGATAGATATTGCCAATCGTCGTTTCTCATTTCGACGCCGTCCGGTCCCGGTTCCTGGCGATCTGCGCATTGCATGGCGCGTCGCCCTCATTATGGCGATGCTGGGAAGCTCGCGCGCTAATCGCGCATCCCTGGCCAAACTCCACATCATCAACGACGCCATTCGTTCGAGTCAGCATGACAGGTTGAAGACGATCCTGTCCGGCACCCACGCCGCAGTGCCGTGGAATCTCAGGGTTGAGCCGGCATTCGCCCGCGCAGTTGATTTTGTCGTTGGCGAGAAAATGGCCACCTGGACCAAGGCAAGCGGCCGGGCGGCACTTCAACTCACCAAGACCGGCATCGATGCAGCAGCAGCCGTGATGGGTGTCGAGGATGCGCTGGTCGAGGAACGAGTTGCCGTTGCCGAACTGGCCAAGCTAATAACCGAGACTAGGGTGGGCGCGCTCCTGGGCGAGAAGGTGCGGGCATGATCCAGCTAAGGCATCTGCGCCTGCGTTCTTTTACGGCGACGCGTGCCTTCGGCGCCGACATACCATTCGAAGTCGGCCTCAATGTCGTCCAAGCGCCGAATACATCTGGGAAGTCGACCTGCTTGCAGGCCATAATTTATGCGCTCGGTCTGGAGCGGTCGCTTGGCCCGCAGCTTACTGTTCCGCTTCCCTATGCGATGCGCGAGCAAATCCACCAGTTTAAGGAAGACCCCTATGATCTTGTCCTGCAATCCTATGTCGAGCTTGAGATCGCAAACGCGCAAGGCGAGATCGTCGTGCTCCACCGCGATGTCGTCGGCGACAAGAGCACGAAGCTGATCCAAACTTGGAACGGTCCGTCGCTGAGCTCAGAAATTCCGCGCGGCAAACAACGCGATTACTTTGTTCTGGATGGCGGATCAGCGACAAACGAAAGCGGCTTTCACGCATTTCTCGCGCAGTTCCTCGGCTGGGATTTGCCAATTGTCGCCCGCTATGACGGAACGGAATGCCCGCTTTATCTCGAGGCAATTTTCCCGATGCTCTTCGTCGAGCAGAAGCGAGGATGGTCCGCGATCCAAGGTCCGTTCCCAACCTTTTTGCGCATTCAGGATGTTGCAAGGCGGGTCATGGAATTTCTGCTTGATCTGGAGACTGCGAAAAACCGAAGGCGGCGTGCGGAATTGAGGGCGGCCATCTCAGATCTGCTGGGGCGATGGTCGGATCGTCGCAAGAGCCTGGAAGAAGCAGCAGCCCGAGTAGGCAGAATTAGGGGGCTTGCCGTTCAACCGAGTGCAGAGTTTGCAGCGGCGCCGACGCTTGACCTACAGCTTTACTATCAGGGCGAATGGATCCGGCTTGCCGATGTTCTGCAGATCGCCTCTGGCAGAGTGGCCGAGCTTGAGGCCAGTCAAGTCGAATCCGTCGAGCAGGCCGCGCCGGACGTCCAAGCACGCCTAACAGACATTCGGTCACAATTCGACGTGCTGTCGGCAGTCCTAGAGGCGGTCCGGGGCGAACACAGCGCCGAAACGCAGGACAATGCGGCGCTCGAAGAGAGGGTTGCCGCGCTTGAGACGGATTTGAAGCGCAATCAAGATGCACAAAAACTGCAGCGCCTTGGGTCTGAACTTGGACGCGCAGCGTCGGAGCATGTTTGCCCGACGTGCCATCAGGATGTCTCGAACGAACTGTTGCCGACCGTCGACAGCGTGGGAATGGCGCTCGATGAGAATATCGTGTTCGTCAAATCTCAACTCGAACTCTATCGCTCCGCTTTGCTCAATTCGCGCGAGCGGTTGCAGGAGATCGCCGCGCGCTATCGGGGGTCCGAACGGGATCTGCAGGACAAGCAGCAGCAATTGCGGGTGCTTCGTCAGGAACTGATGCGGCCCAGTGCCTCGCCGTCGCGCGCAGCGATCGAGGAGATTGTCCGGCTTCAGGCCTTCATCGACCGTTTAGAGAGCATCGACGAGCTTGCGAACTCGCTGTTGGACGAACTCAGAGAGATCGCGTCCGAGTGGGCACTAGCAACGAGCAATTTGAGGCAGCATCCGGTTGACGAACTAACCGTGGCCGACAAACGCAAGATCGAGCATCTGCAAACCGCTATCCGCCGTCATCTTGACATCTATGGCTTCCGGTCGTTTCAACCCGGCGAGATCTCTCTGTCACTCGACAATTTTCGCCCTCTCGTGCTCCGCGACGATAACGGTGAAACGATGGAGAAGGAAATCTATTTCGAGATGTCGGCGAGCGACGCAATTAGGCTCAAATGGGCCTATTACCTAGCCTGCATGGAATTGATGCGGGATTACAGCGTGAATCATCCTGGCTTGACGATCTTCGATGAACCCGGCCAGCAGGAAGTGGAGTCGTCCAGCCTTTTCGAGTTTCTGCGTTCCGCATCGCAGTCGGCTCAGAATGGACAGCAGGTCCTTGTCTCTACATCGGAGACCTATGAAACTGTGAACTCGCTATTGGGCGACAGAGCTAACATTGTGAGCTTTGCCGGGTTCATCTTGCAACCGATCGAGACCGGCTCCGCCAACTGATGTCGAATCTCGGGCGCGCGAACCAGTCAGGTCAGGAGGTTGAATAACTAGCGAAAATGGAACGGCGAATGCTGATCACTGCACCGATCAATCGGCAGCTTTCGCGAGCACCGCCAGACTTGCCGAAGCTCCGGAATGAGGGCGCGAAGCCGCCCCCGTGCTTGACGCAAACCTTCACCCCCTTCCCCTCGGCACCCCCCTCCGCTATGGGCTTTCCCCAAACAAACCACATTGCCCTGCGAGGAACGGCCCATGACTGACCTAACGATTCAATCCGGCCAGGTGATCGAGCGCGTTCTCTCGATGGAATTGGTGCGCGTCACCGAGCGGGCGGCCGTGGCCTCCGCCATGCTGCGCGGCCGCGGCAACGAGAAGGCCGCCGACCAGGCCGCCGTGGACGCCATGCGCCGCGAACTGAACAAGCTGCCCATCGATGGCGAGATCGTCATCGGCGAGGGCGAGCGCGACGAGGCGCCGATGCTGTTCATCGGCGAGAAGGTCGGCAACAGACGCGGCCCCAGGGTCGACATCGCCGTGGACCCTCTGGAAGGCACGACGCTGTGCGCCAAGGACATGCCAGGCGCCATCGCCGTGATGGCCATGGCCAATGCCGGCACGCTGCTCTACGCGCCGGATGTCTACATGAACAAGATCGCCGTGGGGCCGGGCTATGCGCGCGGCGTGGTCGATCTTGACGCCTCGCCGGAAGACAACATCCATGCCATCGCGCGCGCCAAGGGCTGCAAGCCCCATGAGGTGACGGCGCTGATCATGGACCGGCCCCGCCACGAGGCGCTGATCGCCGCCGTGCGCAAGACCGGCGCCTCGATCCGCCTCATCACCGATGGCGACGTGGCCGGCGTGATCTTCACAACCATGCCCGAGAAGACCGGCATCGACATCTATCTCGGCATAGGCGGCGCGCCCGAGGGCGTGCTGGCCGCAGCCGCGCTGCGCTGCGTCGGCGGCCAGATGCAGGGCCGCCTCATCCTCGACACGCCCGAGAAGGCCGAACGCGCCTACAAGATGGGCGTGCTCGACCCCCACAAGAAATACGACATGTCCGAGATGGCCTCCGGCGACGTCATCGTCTCCGCCACCGGCGTCACCGACGGAGCCCTGCTCGCCGGCGTGCGCATGGGCAAGGACGTGATCGAGACCGAAACCATCGTCTATCGCTCCATCACCGGCACGGTGCGCAAGATCCATGGCGAGCACCGCCAGTTCGACAAGTTCAAGCTGGATTGATCGCCGTCCGGGCGCCGGCAAGCTCCGGGGCGGAACCAGAATGCGCCTGCGCGTCTTCTGTCAGCAAAGGCGGGCCGGATCATGGAGGCGAGGGTGCGGATTCTGACGGCAGCGCGGGCCATGGCGCTGATCGCCGCTGGCCTCGCCACCGCTGCGCCCGTGAAGGCGCAGGTCATCCCCACCATGCCGCCATCCCCGCTCCCGGCCTATCCGCCGCCGCGCACCGGCGTCATCGCGCCAGTGTCGCCGGTCGCGCCGCAGGTGCAGCCCACGGCGCCCGATCCGTCGCCGCCGATTTCGCCGCAGATCAGGCCGGGCGGTGGCTCGGCGCGCTACAATTCGCCGATCTGCCAGCTCCCGCCCGCCAGCCAGAGCCCGGATTTGCGCACCTATTGCCGCACGCTCGGCCCCTGAGCGGCCCTCACGGCCTGAGCCCGTAGCGCCTCACCAGCGCCCAGACATGGGACGGGATCATGTAGCGCGCACGCGCAGGTTGCTCGCGCTGGAGATGCACCACCGTCTCGACGGCCTTCATCTCGACCCGCGTGCGTGCGAACTCCAGCCCGCGCGGGCCGAACCTTGGCATCAGCCAGCCCACGATGGGCCGCAGCCAGTCCGGCATGCTGCGCAGGGGCAGCCCGCCGGCCGCGCGCTGGACATTGGCGAGGAAGCCCTTCACCGCGCCTTCGCGCTTGCCGGCGCTGCCGGGGCTGGACAGCGCCACCTCATCGCCGAGCAGATCGAGAAGCGCCTGTCCGCGCTCGTTGCGCACGATGAGCCACTGCTGGCCTTCCCCGCCCATGTAGCCCACCGTGATGTCGGCCAGCACATTGGTGTAGTCGACGCAGGTGCGGCAGGTGAGCGGAACGAAATCCCGCGGCAGCTTCGAGATCGGCAGTTGCAGGAAGGGCACCTCACGGGTCCGCCCATCGCTGAAGCGCAGCTCGACATGATAGTCCGCGCGGAATTCGAGATAGGTGATCGTCTCGGGCGCGGCGTCGAGCAGTTGCAGGAAGACATGGAAATTCTCGGTCGTCGTGTTGTCCGAGCAGGGCGTGCCGATGACGTAGAGCCGCTCGAAGCCCAGCTCCGCCTCCAGCGCGCGCAGCGCATAGACCTGGCAGGGTATGCCGATGATGGCGAGGCGCTTGTGGCCTCGCGCCCGCGCAGGCTCGAGCAGCGCGAGCAGCGGGGCATAGCCCATGCGCATGCCCCGGCATGAGGCGAGGTCCGCCGCCTTCGTCACGAGCACGGGGACAGGCCGCCAGGAATCCTCGCTGTCCGGCGCCATGGTCAGCACTGCGTCCACCGCCCCGCTCTCGAGCAGCCGCTCGGCGATGCGCGTGGTGATGCCGGTCCATTGCGCGCCATGCGCAGGGCGCCGCAGCGCAGCCCTGTGCATCCGCGTGAAGGGTCCGAAATGCAGCTCGTCCGGACGCGCCGGATCCCGCGCGCGCCCATGCACGGCGGCTTCCAGCGCCGGATAGTCGGGCCGGATGAACTGGCAGGCCCGCCCGCAGCGCTTGGCGTCGACCATGCGCGAGACCCCGCAATCCGTGCACAGAGAACGTGGCTCCGGCTCCGCCAGAGGCGGGGTCCATGGACCGGCGGGCGAGTGCAGGGAGGGCGGGGCTTCGATGGGCTGCATGGGGGGCAGCTCCTTCAGCTGCGACCGCACCATGGCCCGATCAGCCGTCCCCGTCACCTTGGGATGTTCCGCAATGGACATGCGCCCGCCCGGACCCTCGCGAATCGCGTATGGCAGGGCCATGTCATCCCACCCGTTCATCCTCGGCGTGAGCCGCTCGGCCCTGGGCCGGCCCTGGCGCCAGCGCCTTGACGGGCCGGGCCTGGCGCTGGCCGAGCGGCTCGTGCAGGTCGAGGGTCTCGGCGATACGCTGGCGCGGGTGCTTGCGGCGCGCGGCGTCGATGGCCCGTCAGTTCCCGCCTTTCTCGAGCCGCGCCTGCGCGACCTCATGCCTGACGCCTCGACGCTGACCGGAATGGATGCGTGCGTGGCGCGGCTGGCGAAGGCTGTCACAGCGGGCGAGCGCGTGGCGATCTTCGGCGACTATGACGTGGACGGCGCCTGTTCGAGCGCGCTGCTGTCGCGCTATCTCGCGGCCGCCGGAGCCCGGCCCCGCATCCACATCCCCGATCGCCTGATCGAGGGTTACGGCCCCAATGTCGAGGCGGTGCGGATGCTGGCCGATGAGGGCGCGACGCTGCTGGTTGCGGTGGATTGCGGCACCACGAGCCATGAACCCTTCGCCGAGGCGCATCGGCTGGGGCTCGATGTGCTCGTCCTCGACCATCATCAGGCGCCAGTGGAGCTGCCGCCGGTGGAAGCGCTGGTCAACCCCAACCGCCAGGATGACCTGTCCGGCCTGGGGCATCTTTGCGCCGCGGGCGTCGTCTTCATGGCTCTGGCCGGGCTGGCGCGCAGCCTGCGCGGCCTGGGGCGACAGCCGCCGCTGGACCTGATGGGCGAGCTGGATCTCGTGGCGCTCGCCACCGTGGCCGATGTGGCCGCGCTGACGGGGCTGAACCGCGCCTTCGTGCGGCAGGGACTTGCCGTGGCGCGCCGGCGTTCGCGCCCGGGGCTCGCGGCGCTGATGGACGTGGCCGGCCTTGGCGGCCCGCTGGAAGCCTGGCATTTCGGGTTCCTGCTCGGCCCGCGCATCAATGCCGGGGGGCGCATCGGCGATGCCTCCCTCGGCGCGCGCCTGCTGACGCTGGACGACGAAATCGCGGCGCGGGACATCGCGGTGCAACTCAACGACCTCAACCGCGACCGGCAGGAGATCGAACGCGCCTCCGTCGAGGAGGCTCTGGCGCAGACCGAACGGGATTTCGCTGCCGCCGGCGAGCAGGCCGTGATCGTGGCGGCCTCGCCCGACTGGCATCCCGGCATCGTCGGCCTCGTCGCCTCCCGGCTGAAGGAGCGCTTCCGCCGCCCGGCCTTCGCCTTCGCGCTGGACGGGCAAGGCGGAGGTGCCGGCTCGGGCCGCTCCGTTTCCGGCGTCGATATTGGTCGCGCCGTGCGCGCCGCGGCCGAGGCCGGAATCGTCGTCAAGGGCGGCGGCCACGCCATGGCGGCCGGAGCCACGCTGCAGCCTGGCGGGCTGGATGGTTTCGCCGCCTTCATCCGCGCGGCGCTGCTGGCGCAGGTCGTCGCGGCCGAGGCGGGCGACGCGCTTTTCGTGGACGCGAGCCTCGCGGCAGGGGCTGCCACGCCGCGCCTTGTCGAGGAACTGGCTCAGGCAGGGCCTTTCGGCGCTGGTTCTCCAGAGCCCACCTTCGTCTTCGCGGCGCACCGCATCGTGGATGCCCAGGTGCTCGGCGCGGCCGGCCATGTGCGCCTCAGGCTGCGCGCAGGCGATGGCGCGACCGTGGGCGGCGTCGCCTTTCGTGCGGCGGAGCAGCCGCTGGGGCAGGCGCTGCTGGCTGCACGCGGCCAGCCTCTCCATGTGGCGGCCACCTTGTCAGTGGATCGCTGGGGTGGCGGCGAGCGCGCCGAGCTGCGCATTCTGGATGTCGCGCCGCCGCTTCCAGCGTGACGGCGGGCATGGCCGGGCCAAAGCCTGCGGCGAAAAATCCCGAGTTGGCAAAAAACCGGGGCGGGAGCCGGATTTCGGGCTTGCCCCCGTCACGAGCCGCTACTATACCCACGCTGCTTCGCAGGGGCGCCTCGCTCCTTCCCAAGCCCGCGCCCATCGTCTAGCGGTCAGGACACGTCCCTTTCACGGATGAGACCGGGGTTCGATTCCCCGTGGGCGCGCCATTTCTGCTTTCCAGCGGAAAAACCTCAAATCTTTCAATGTTTGCAGCCTCTTGAGCCGTATTGAACTTCTGTTCAATGCATAACATGATGCATAACATGACCGATGATGAGATGATTGCAAACCACATCGTGATGCGCCGGGGCGTCTGCCAATATGTCAGGCGCGTGCCGGAAGATCTGCGTGCCGAGTTTCCATTTGCCCGTATTCAGAGGAGCCTCGGGACGCAAGATAAACGCAAAGCGCGGGAGGCTGCACTCGAGCTGGACCGCAATTGGGAGCGCCGTTTTGCCGAAGCGCGCATCAGAAAAGGCGTCGGCAGCGATGACATCGGCGGTATTGCCCGCATCGATACGGCGCAGTGGACGTGGTCGGATTGGGAGGCACTGGCGCTTTGGCTTAAACTGACGCTTGCGAATGACGACTGGCAAGTCCGCTTGACCGGCGCTCCGGGCCGATTGCTTGGTGCCAACGCCGATATAAAGTCCTTGCCATGGCGCGATGACGAAACGGTCAAGCAGCACATTGCGCGTGGACGTGTTCTCGCCAAAATGACGGTTGGAGCCTACACCTCGGACTGCGTTGGCGATGTCCAAGCCCATATCCGCAGGCTTGGCGTGATCATCTCGCGAACAGACCCTCATTTCGACCGTTTCATGGCAGCCTGCATGGCTGCTGAATTGGCCTATCTCGACATCTTCAAACAACGAGAGGGGCGGATTGGAGGCCTTGATCAGCCTCACCCTGAAACGGTTCCAGGCCCATGGCGGCAGGCTCGTGCCGAGCCAGCAACAGCAGTGCCGCCAAGCCCAGTCGTGCGGCACGCCAAACAAACAGCAGACACAGAAATAACACTGGCTGGGAAGACCCTGGCAGATTGTCGCGCGAAATGGGTTGAGAACCGTAACAAGGTCAAGAAGAAGGTCCGCCCGTCTCATCTGCGCGAAATGGATTCGGTTATCGCTGCATTTGAGGTCCAGGCGAAAGTGCGTGACATTGGAGCCATTCGCCGCCGCCATCTGCTCGCGTTCCGCGATCATCTGTCCTCGACGACAGATTATGCTGCTGGAACGATCAACAAGAAGATCGGTTTCATTTCCAGCTTGCTCGGCACCGCACTGAATGCAGGTTGGACCGAGACATCACTTGGCGGAAGCCTCTTTCTCGAGGTCCCGCAGGATGAAGGAGGTCGGGAGCCCTACAGCAATGATGAACTCGCAACCATCTTCGCGTCCCCGACATTCACCACCGGATATCGTAACAAGCAGGTGAAAGCCTGCGGTGAGGTGCAGTTCTGGTTGCCCCTGATCTCTTGCGTGCATGGCATGATCTCGTCCGAGATTCTGCAGTTGGGGCCGGATAGCTTCAAACCACATCCGGATGCGCCACAGATTTGGTGTATGATAGTGACCAACGCAGGTGATCGGCGGATCAAGACATTAGCGCGGCAGCGCTGGGTCCCAATCCGAAAAGAACTGCTCGACCTGGGCTTGCTCAAGCTTGTGGAAGCCGCGCGCTCTCAACAAAAGCGCTTTATCTGGCAGGTTCTCAGCGAGCATGGCGACGATGTCGAGAAGGTCTCGGGATATTTTTCATCCTACTGGTCGAGGTTCAGTGATCGGAAATTGATGATCCAGACTGAAGGAACAAGCCTGTATTCTTTCAGGCACGCTTTTCAGGATGCGCTCGCCGCCGCTGGCTGGCCTGAAGAGGTCAAGAAAGCTCTGATGGGCCATGCCGAAAGTGGGATGACCGGGCGCTATGGCACCAAGAAAAAGCCAAGAGTTGTCGACATCATCGAGATGAACGAAGCTATCCAGAGCCTGAAATGGGCATTTATCGGTAACGTCAAAAATCTGCATGGGTGAGTATAACGAGATGCTGGATGGCTGACGCTGATTGGACAGATGCCGAGAACGACCTGATCGTCGCGGATTATTTTGCGATGCTCGGTGCTGATCTTGCCGGGCGTCCATATGTCAAAGCGGAGCATCGCCGGCGTCTGCAGCTTTTGTTGAACAAGCGCTCCGAAGGCTCGGTCGAGTTCAAGCATCAGAACATCAGTGCGGTGCTGCTGGGGCTCGGGCAACCGTGGATCGAGGGCTACAAGCCCGCCTCCCGTTTTCAGGGCTCGCTGGTCGAAGCGGTGCTGCGTTGGCTTGAGGCGCGGCCCGACTGGCTTTTGCCTGCCAGGAAATCGTCAGAACAATCGCGGATTCATCGGCCTGGATTTGCAGAGGATGCGCCAGCTCTGTGGATTGGTCCGGCGCCCACCTTCTCCAACCAGCCGGCACCGATTGATCCTGCGATGGTGGCGCTGATTGCGCGGAAGTACGATGTGGCCGAGCGTGACGCCCGCAATCGCGCGCTTGGTCAGGCGGGTGAAGAAGTGATACTCGCCCACGAGCAGCGGACCTTGCGCGCCGGCGGTCGCCGCGATCTGGCAGACAAGGTTCGTTGGGTCTCACGCGACGATGGCGACGGTGCTGGCTATGACATTGCCAGCTTCGAGCCAGAGGGTTCAGCCCGACTGATCGAGGTCAAAACGACGAATGGCTGGGAGCGCACGCCGTTCCACATCACGCGCAACGAATTGGCCGCTGCCGACCAGCACCGCGACCACTGGCGGCTTCTGCGCGTCTGGAATTTTGCCCGTGAACCATCAGCATTCGAAATCAGGCCACCGCTCGATGCACATGTGAGCCTCACACCAACCAGCTTTCTGGCGGCACTGCGATAACGGGCAGACCGTCGCCGCTGCGGTATCAGCCGCTAAAACTCATCGTCACCGCTGAGCGCAGTGTAGAACGCCAGCATCACACGCCTGGGCGCATTGAGCTTTTGCTGGACGATGGCCAGTTCGGTGATGCGGTCGAACCTGAAGTTCCGGAAGTCCTGGCGCTTTTCGCAGAATGCGAGCATCGCACCGTTTGGCCCGTAGTCCTCGACATCGAGCGGCCAGACCGTGCGCTGCGTAGCGCGGCCCTTCGCGTCCGTGTAGGCAATACCGAGCTTCCACTCGTGGATCAGGGCCTCGCGCAGCGCGTGGATGTCGAGCCGATGCGCAAGGGTCTTTTGGCCAGACTTGTTCCCATCATCCGGGGTGATCACCACGACATCGCTGTCGATGGTGCTGGCGCGGATGTGCTCCAGCGCTGCGATGATGGCGCGGGCTGCTTTGGCATGTGCATCATCGACCAGCCGTGCCGTGAGCAGCGCGCCGAGCCAGACCGTTTCCATCATCGCTGGCGGCAACTGCGTCAGTGCCGCTATCAGGATAGGGTCTGCAGCCTGCGTGCGTCTGACCTTCAACTGCCTCGCTTTATTCATCATGCCTGTCCCTCTGCCGCCATCGTGGGTTCGTGCGGAGCCTGCCGTTTCGCGCTCGCCTCGACAAGCGCGGTCCAATCAACATGGCTGATCATGACCAGTTCCGGCATACTCCGCCGGGTCATGATGATGATCTCATGCTCGGTGCGGTCGATCAGGGCATCAATGACAGTGCTTCCAATTGCCTTGAAGGCCCAATCAGGCAGGGTGGTGATGGGTTTTCGAATGGTCATGGCTCAGGCCTCCGCGTGGTCAGCGTCGTCAATCGGAATGCAGGCTTGCGGCAGCTCAAGCCCGAAGATGTCGAGCTTGCCCGTCGGCAACCGTGTCCAGACCAGCCAGTCCCCGGGGGTGCCGGTTCCTTGCAGGTAGGACCCTGGAGCTATCGCGCCATCGGGCAGCATCACAGGATGGTCTGGGCAGTGGCGCTGCTGGAACCCGCCCTCGACCCGGCGGAACAGCGCGATGCCGCCGCAATGCTCGCAGGCGAAGGCTGCCAGAGAAGCGCAGGGGTCGTGCGGGTGACAGGGTCGATTACCATAGGGCGTGTCTTTGTTGTTGGCGCTCATCGCTCGTCTCCATCGACGGAGTCGTTGCCATTCGATGCCTCGCCATCGGTCGGCCAGCCGTTGGGCCTGCTGCCGGGTTGGCCGCGGTCCAGCCTGTAGAACCGGCTCAAGGTCCTGACCCAGCTGAACCGATCCGCATCGAACGCCGCGACCGGGCTGGTGATGCGCCGCCTGTCAGGGCCGCCGTCGGGCACGTTCCGGACGTGCCCGACGAGGTTGATGACGCTGATGATGCCCTGGGGCGTCACGAACACGGTATCCGGCGTGATGACAGGTGCTGTGGACAGATCGACCATCGAGGGCCGCCAGCCTGTCAGCAGGCGCTGTTGGTCACGAACCAGCACCATGACCCGCTCACGCAACTCGGGACTGACGGCTTTGAAGTCCCAGTTGCCGAAGGTGTTATCATCCAGCTGACCGTCATCAGGCATGGAGTGGATCACCTCCGCCAGCCATTCGTTCGATGGCCCGATGACGAACCCTATGTCGGCGGGCCACGGCACCATGTGGGGCTCCAGCCTGCGCTCGTTCATGTCGGCCTCGAGCAGCGCGGCCTTCAATTCTACGAAGGTCACCTGAAGCCGCCGCATGCGGTGAATGCTGTCATTGGTGGCCATGGCTCAGACCTCCAGAACCAGATGAGGGTCGAACCCGGTGGCGTGGTGTTCGTGCCGGTAGCCGCGCGGGTTCGAGATGATGCGTGTGTTCGCGATCGTGTAATCGACAGCCAGATGCGTGTGGCCGTGGACCCACAGGTTTGGCCCTGCACGTGTGATCAGTTCCGAGAGATCGCTGGCATAGGCCGCCGACAACAGCGCCGCCCTGTGATCCCGGTGGATGGAATGCAGATGCGGAGCATGGTGCGTCACGACAACTATCGGTCCATCATGGCGCTGGACAAGATGGCTCTCGATGTCGAGCTTCGCCCTTTGGTGCAGCACGGCAGCTTCGTCCGGCCTGAAGCGTCGCCAGGGCGCCTTGCTCCACGCGATGTGGCGATGATCGTTCAGACCCTGCCGCGCGGCCTGCATGCACGCCCAGCGATAGGGTTCGCCGAACATCAGATAGTTCGTCCAGAGGGTTGCGCCGATGAACCGGACACCGCCGATGGTGACCGCATCGCCATCCAGCAACTTGACGTCCGCCAAGGTTGCGGCCTGCTTGCCACGCTGCAGGGCGTGGTCGTGCATCGTGCCGTAGAACTCGTGATTGCCCGGCGTGAAGATGACCGGCATGTGCGGGCGGATGTGCAGCGCCAGCCACTCGACGGCGGCGACGACGCCTTCGCAAATGTCGCCTGCCACGATGGCGACATCGGCAGCCGGGATCTGACCCGCGCCCCAGCCTTCACTCTTGCCAATATGCAGGTCCGAGATGGGCCAGATGCGCAGTGGCTTCCGCGCGGGTGCCACTGTTGCGCCGATGGGGCCGGACGCGGGTTGCATGGCTGCCACGGTCATGGTCGTGGCACCGTGCAGCATCGGATGTGATGGTGTGTCTGTTGTGGTCGTCATGAACGCATACTCCGGGATGATCTGGTGGGAAGGTCTGGGCGCAGCCGCACCCGATCCGCGCTGCGGTGGCGCAGGTGGCGAAGTCAGGTGGCGAAAGCTGGTGAGGAACGAAGGTGGGGCAGGACTGTCCGTCGCTGATCAGCCGCCGGTCAGTGTCGCGGCATCTCGCGCTCGCGGGCGTTGATGATGGCCTCGACCAGGCGTGACAGCCGCCGGACCGAACCACCCCGCCAGTTACGGCCAAGGAAGGCCTGATCCTCCTCGCTCAACGGCGCGATGAAGCGCGGATCGAGTGAGCGGCTGGCGGCCAGCTCTGCGAGAAGCGGCGCGATCAGTGCCGGAAGATGATCAGATGTCGGCTCCGGGAACTCGATTATCCTCAGGCGGTCACGAAGCGGCCATGGCAGATTGTCGATCCGGTTCGCCGTTGCGACATAGTTGATGTGGCTGGCATCGATCGGCACCTGCAGGCACTTGTCCTGAATCTGGCTGTTGCTACCGGGATCAAGGTAGGGCAGCAGGCTGTCCCACATGCGGCCATGGTCCTGCCTGGTCGGAGCTTTTTCCAGCTCGTCGAGGATCACCAGCGGATTGGCCTGCCGCCCCCGGCTCATCGCCAGGAACGGATGGCTTGGCTCTGCTGAAAACCAGCGCCGATCAGTCCCGGCGAAGACCGCGCCGTCCGAACCGGCACAGTCGACCGACCAGACATGCAAGCCAAAGTGATGGGCGAGGCGGCGCGCGAAGTGGGTCTTGCCCGAGCCGGGCGTGCCGGTGAGCAGCACCGGTCTGATGGTGACGGTTGGCTTCGAGGTCAAATCGCCCATAACAAAGTCGATCACGTTCTGAGCATACGGAAACTCCGCCAGCAGAGCCTTGCGCCGCCCCGGCAGATTGCCGGTGGGCGCAAGCGGCACCGGTTGCCCTGGCATGTGCTCATGGCCCTGCACAGCGTCCTTGAGCTTGCTGTTGCCTTTGACCTCGATCATCGGACAGACCACCACCTCGAACGCAGCGTCCGTCGCGCTGTCGGCATCGCCTTTCGGTTCATGTGCTGCCAGCGGCTTGCCTTCGGGATCGAGACCGAGCTTGTTCAGCGCCGTCTCGGCACGGTCCAGCTTCTGCTCCAGTTCCTCACAGGCCAGCTTGTAGCTCTTCACCTCATCGGCACGCTTGCGGTTGTTCTCTTCCATCGAGGCGCGGAACGTCTTGCCCCCCGCATCGACCGTGCCGGAGATGATCGACTGCGCGTGCTCCAGCGCCGTGCGCAGCATCGAGGTGTCGAGCGAAGCGTGGTGGCGTGTGGCGCCGCTCAGCAACATGCCGATGCCGATGATGACCTGCTGCAGCCTTGCCTTCAGTTCCACCGGCACGCCGTGCCATTCGTCGAAGCCATCGCGCAGTGCAGCCGCCACGCGCCGCGCGGGCTCTGTCAGGGAGATGCGGCGTTCGCCGAGCGGCAAGGGCGCGAGCCCGGCATCGAACAGGCGCAGCACCTGCAGGCCCTCCGGCGAGGTCGGCGTGTTGGCAGCGATTGCAGGACCGGGGACCGCTGCACGCAGGCCCAGATGACCAATGGCAGCCGTAGCGTCGTCCACCAGATCAGTCATGACCACAGAGCGCAGCAGCGGTGCCTGCAGGCTCGCCAGCAGCACACCGGTGGCGAGCGATGACAGTGACGGATCGGACGCCTTGAAGGCGCGCCAGTCGAGCAGCGCGGCAAGCTCCAACCCGAGCCTCTCGGCATCGCTGGCCCGGACGGTCTCCATCCAGGTGGCGCAACGCTCGGCCAAGTCCGGCAGCACGGCAACCACATCGGCGGCAGCAGCGCGGCGCATCACGGTGTCAACACCTGACAGGCCGAGCCAGCAAAGCTGATGCAAGCGTGGCAAGGTGGCGTACGCCCGCTCGATGGCCACTGCTGCGCTGTCGGACGCGGCACCCATGTGCCTGATCATGTCGCGGACCATCCGCTCATCGGCGGCTTTGGCGGCGGTGGCCAACTCGGCCGCAACATCGCGCACGAAGCGTGGATCAGCGCCGGTCAGATATGGACTGGGTGCAAGCCGATCACGTGGCAATGAAGCCAACGACTGCTGGCGACGCCGGGACTTTCCAGTGTCGCGCACGACCGGTGTGTCGTCACCAAGGTCGTACAGCGCCCGGATCGCCGCAGCTTCGGCATCGTCCACGGGCTCGAACGACGGCAGGTCGGCATCATTGCGTTCTGCTTCGGCCTTGTTCAGCACCTTGACCGCTTCGGTGAACAGGTCACGCGTTCCGTCGACCAGATCCTCGAAGGCGGCATCTTCGGGCGAGAGGACCTTCGTCTTGGCAGGCGTACCAGAAGCATTGGCCGCCTGGCTGCCGGTTACACTGGATGCGCCTGCGCCGACTGCGCCATCACTGCCGGTCTTGCCGAAAGGGACATCATCATCACTCTTGTCGCTGCTGGTCATGGGCAAACACTCCGGGCAAGGCTTCGCCGTTCGCAGACAAGGCGCTGCGTCGGGTCATTCGATGGAATGGAAGAGTGGGGAGGAGCCGCTGCCGATCAGGCCGTTGGCCGTGAGATCAGCAGCGGCTCACCTTCATGCGTGCATCGCGGAAGCGTGCCGGGGTGCGACCTTGCGGCCCTGCCGCGCCACCTCGATCATCGGCAGGTGATGCGGCTGGATGCGTGCGCCGCCCGGCAGGTCGACCAGATCGGGACCCGGCACATCCTTGCCATCACCCCTTGCGTCCAGCAGCGCGACGTTGAGCAGGTCTGGCACGAACTCGAACAGGCGGTTGCGGACGCCGCCAAGAACGGCATCGACCAATGGCTTCACCGGTGCCTTGAAATACGCGTCGAGTTCGTCACCCGTGACGCGCAGATGATCCGGGAAGCCCGAGCGGCCATAGTAATCGATGACGCACGCATCCACCGACTTCACCTTGATGCTCTTGGCCTTGAGATGGCTCGCCACCTGCAGGCTGCCTGCAAGCAGGGTCGCGCTGATCGGTTCGATCTTGCGGATCTCGGTGGCACCATTGCCGCGCTTGACCTCGATCAGTGTGGCGCGGCGTGTGCGTGGGTGGATCACCAGCATGTCGAAGATCACCAGCGGCGCGTCATCTGCCGGGGCCTCCAGCTTGACGTTGATGCCACGCAGCGTGTCGCGGGCGTTATTCCGGACGAGGTCCTTTGACGCCTTGGTCAACTGCAGCGCCACTTGAGTGAACACGATGTAGCCAGCCTGCTCGAGTGCGGCACACATCGACTTCTCGATCAGAGAACCCGAACGCTTGACCATGCTGTTCACGGCGCTGACAAGGCACGACAGCGAAGGCCCGAGCAACGGATCGACCGGGTGCTCACCGGCCATGGCGGCATCCAGCGTCTTGCGCGCTGCGGCGAGCAGGTCGGCAGGGATCGCGATCTTGGTGGGCTGATTGCCGGAAAGCGACTTGCGGGAGGCCGGATTGGCGGGAGGCTTCGAAGAGTTGTTCGCCTTGCCACGGCCAATCACAGTCGGCTTCGCGAGTTCTGCCGACACTTCCGGCAGGGTGATCAGATTGCCGCCAACAAAGCGGTCGAGGTTGGTCTGGGTACGCATACGCTTGGTCCTTTGGGTTGAAGAGCGGGTTGCTCCAATGCCCAGACCTTGACCGATCAAATGCCATATGTCATTAAAAACGCCATATCATGGTAAACAACCTTTTAAATTCCCGACAATGCGAGGCTGCCCGTTCGTGGCTGCGATGGACACGCGAGCAGCTCGCAAACAAGTCAAAGGTGTCTGTGCGAACAATCGCGCGTTTTGAGTCTGATCAGGCAGTTCCGGGCGACAATACGCTCCACCACCTTCGCCGCGCCTTCGAAGACGCAGGCATCGAGTTTATCTTCGACGGCGCGCGCGGTGTGGGCATGAGAACACGTGACATGCAGGGCGGTACATAGGCCCAGCCTCAAACGCCCGCTTCTGCGTCGGCTCCATCTGGCTCGCCAAAGCTGTCGAGTTTCAGCGCTCTCACGCGCTCGGTGAACACGGCACGGAAGCGCCGTAGCTCGTCGATGATCCACCGATGCTGACGGGGCCAGTCGGTGCGGTCGGCAATGTCGGCATTGCGGAGATAGGTAGCGATGCGGGATGCGCGCCGGTCGGGAAGCTCTTGCCAGTCCAGCGCGCTGCCAAGCGCTGCCTCGATCTCGGTCTTTTGCCCAACAAGTGCGTGAAAAGCCTGCTTCGGTGGCATGCCCTTCTGGTGCATGTAGAGGTCAAAGCGGAGATGCCTGTCGGCCCGGTACAGGTTCGGAGCCAGCAAGAAACCTGAACGGCCGATCTTGAAGGGCAGCCACTGGCGCGCCCATGGCTTGGGAAAGCGGCCCTTTTCACCAGAGGCAAGATAGGCATCTTGAAGGGCCAGCCAATACTCCTGATAGAGCGCTTCGGTCTCCGTCTGTGGAGTATCCCCCGAAGTGCGGCGTGCAACCTGACGTGCTTGCTTTGCCCAATCATTTGGCATGGCCACCACATTGAAGCGTGGAGCGGCAACACTGTCGCCAATGCGGATGACATCGATTTCGACACCGAAGAAATCGAAGCCGCCGCTTGTGTGGGCATTGAGCCAATCGATGGCTGCGCGGTGTTCCTCGCGGAATCGGGTTGCGATCCAGACCACGCTGGCCTCCTCGCGCTGCAATCCTGCGAGGTAGGTCAGCACCTGGCCAAGATGCCGGTGGTCAGTAGCTTCAAGCTGGTTTTCGATCAGGACCTCGGCGCCGCCTTCATCCATGGCCACGATATCTGCGGAGAAATCGCCGACACCGCGTTCTGTCGTCTGCAGCGTTAGTTCGCCAAGGTGCAGCGCTTCGCCCAGCAGATTGAGGCTGTCAGCTTCGGCGAGCCAGGGCGTGAAGTCTGCGGATTCGTTGCGCCAGATCGCACGGATGTCGACGGTCAGAATGCGGCCGAGTTTCACGTTTGCCCTTTCACGCCGCGAGGTTCAGCCGTTTCATTTCGGCCTCGAACTCGAAGCGGAGTTGGTTGCGCTCGTCTTCGGGCAGCCAGTTCGACATTTGCGGGAAGAGATAGCGGTTGGCGCGGGTAGTCTCGTTCGGCCAGGGCGAGCCGCGTTCGCTGCCGCGCAACTCGGCCAGCATGGCTTTCAGCTTGAGACGGACTTTTTCGGGGTCGACCTGCACAGGCGTCGGGGCGCGCAAGTCCTCATCACCGAACAGGCTGCCCTGTGCTGGCATGTGGCCAAAGAGGTCGGGGCCATTGCTGCCCATGCTGTCAATCATGTCCCAATCCGAAATGGATCATCCGGGTTGTATTGGACAACCTGTCCGGCGAAAAGCCCGCGTTGCCCTGCCATCCACATGCAAGGTGTCGGAACGACTGCCAACAGCCGCCGTCATTCCGGGACGATGCAACTGCATCGGGCCCAGAACCCATCAAGTCATGATGACGACATCTTTGCGCCGATGGGTTCCGGGCTCGGCGTTGCCGCCCCGGTATGACGCCAACACTTCACGTCTCATCTGCTGCTACGGCAAAGGGCGAGGCGAGCAGCGGGGCGGCGCAGATGCGCTCCAGCAGGTCTGCCTGCGCCGGTTCCAGTGCCACAAGGCGGCCGAGCACGTGCAGCAGGTTCATCAGGTCGGTGGTGTAGTCGTCGAGCCAGTGGTCCGGCTGGATCTTGTCGAGCGGCGAGGGTGGGCGGCGGTCGCCGATGATCGGGCGCGTGCGGTCGCGGCGGCGATAGCTGAACCATTGGCGCAGCACGTTCTTGCCCGAAACCTCATAGTCCCAGACGCCTTGCGGCACGTTGTCGATGTGGCCCTTGCCAATGCGCAGGCGCTTTTTTGCGGGGTCATAGTCCATGGTGTCGGGCAGCGGCTCCGGCGCGCCGGGGATCATGCCGTCCTTGGGGATGCTCGGCCCGGTGCCTTTCGCCAAGCGCGGCGGGCCGGCAGGGCGGCGGTTTTCAGGTTTTTCTGCGCCAGCATCAGCAAAGCGCTCGCCGTAGCAATGCAGCCAGACAACCTCGCGCCCGATGGCGGCAGCTTCCGCGAACAAAGCGGCATCGATGGTCAGCGGCAGGCGCAGGCCAGGCCGCACCAGGTCAGCCTGAAAGCGCGCGGTGAAAGCCGGGTGCGCCATCACCCCGGCAATATAGGCCATCACATCCTCAGGCGCGATGAGGGTGCCATAGCTGACGGAGAGATGCGCCAGCAGCTCGGGCTTGATGTTGGGAATAGTGGCGGCAGCATCGCGCCAGAGCGGGAAAACGCGGCCTCCGCGACCGTTGTAATGATGTTGGTCTGGAATGCAGTTGGACAGCGAGATGGATGGGCCTGACTGGATCGAAACATCGTCCACTGCTGTCAGGAAGACCTGATGATCCGATAGTAGCGCCCAGATTTCCGGACGTGCCCGCGTGACCAGCCGATGATCTGGCGGCAGCCATTGGCGATCAAAGCTGCGGAAGGCATAACGGATTGGCTCAACGAGGAAACGCGTATCTTCTGCAATGGTTGATTGCCGTATCGGAAATGACCCCATTTGCTTTTTGACTACCGTATTGATGCTGCGGCTGTCATCCGAATGAAACAGCGCATCCTTGCGGATAGGATCCTTCTCGCCCCGCAACGTGTTCCAGCGATCTTCGAGCGATCTCACATCTGGCGCTATGACCCAGGTGCGATGCGTTTTCACGCCGGGGCTTGACCAAGCGAACATCTCCGCGAGAGGGGTAAAAGCGACCAGTCGCCTTTGCGCGCTGGCAGGAATGAGGCCGTCCAGTCCTTGTCCGCCTCGACCCAGCCGCTATCCGACAAGGAAACATGATCAAGTGTATCGAATTTCAGCTTGCGTATGCCTTCCGGCAAAGCCCGAAAACGGACCCGCGCTGGTTTCGAGCGGTCTTTTGCGCGTTTGCGTAAGGCCAGCACGATGCAGACAGGCTGCTGAACGCCCTGAAAGATGCGCGTGGCCAATACAGGCTGGTGACCCTCAGGCGAGCAGTCCACAACCCAAATTTCGCTGCAATCGCGGCGAAGATCATCCCGCATCTTTTGAAAGCCTGGCCCGTTCAAGAAGCCGGAAGCCGTGATGAAGCAGATGATGCCTGCTCGATCTTCGTCAGGTTCCTGTGTTGCATCTGCCCAGCCGCTGCCAAAAACCTTCAATGTCGCCCAGCGCCAGAAAAAGACGTAGAGGTTTTTCAGGTGCTTCGTGTGAGCGCTCACGCCCCATTGGGTAGGAGGAACCCAGCGGTCCATGGGTGAAAGCAACTCCTTGTTGGTGTCGCTTCCCTTCTCAACCCAAGCGCCCATGCCGCCAGCATCTACTTTGTAAGGCGGGTTGCCGATGACTACGGTGATCGGCTCGCCGCGCTTGATCTCGTTGGCCTGCCTGCGGCTTTCGCCGATGGGGGCGACCATGCCGGAAAACTGCGTCTGTGTTGCGTAAGGGTCGCCCAGCGTGTCTGTCACGAACAGGCGCAGCGTCGGCAGGTTTCGCCCATCACCCGCGCTGATGCTCATTAGCGTTTGCATTTCGGCCAGCAGGCGAAGCTGCGCCACAGCAAATGAGCCGAACTGCATCTCGAAGCCGATCAATCGCTCTGCCGACGCTGCGATCGCGCCCGGTACAGCGCCGGGGCCAAGATCGGCCTCCACCGTCTCGGCAATGCGGCGCAAGGCGCCGAGCAGGTAAGCGCCTGTGCCCACCGCAGGGTCTGCCACCGTCACATCGCGCGAGGCAAGGCCCAGCGGGCGGCCAAACAGCGCCGGGTCACGCAAGGCCTCATCCACCAGCCGCACCATGGCGGCCACCACCTCCGGCGGGGTGTAATACGAGCCGGTGCGCTTCCTCAACGCGTTGTCGTAAACCTCAAGGAAGTCCTCATAGAAATAGAGCCAGGCATCGGGATTGCCCTTGGTCAGCGTCGGCCAATCCACGACATCGAGCACGCGGGTGAGGGTGTCTGTCGAGGTCTTCAAGGCGCTCTGGATCAGCGGATCATCGGTGAGCAGGCGCAGCGCGGTGGCGATCAGCGAATTGGAGGTGCGCAGCTCCAGCGCCGCCTTGCCGATGCCGTCCTTGAGTTCGATGCCGCGCGCCCGCGCCACCAGCAGCCCGAAGGTGACGGCCTGCGCGTAACCATCGGCAAACTCGGCATTGCTGGCATTCGGGAAGAGAAGCGAGCGCCACTCCGTCGCCAGCAAGGTAAGGCCGGGGTTGCCGCGCTCCAGTTCTTCGGTGACTTCATCACGCAGCAACCGGCACAGCCGCGCTGCAGTCTCGGCAAGCTGCTTGGCCGTGCGCGGCGAAATCGGGTTCCATGTCAGGAAGCTGCTGATCAACGGCAGCAATGTGGGCGGCGCACTGAGCTTGTCGCCAGATGTCTCGACATCGCCCGCCAGCGACACCGCGCCCTGCAGGGTACCGTTCTGCCAAAGCGTAAAGTTGTTGCCGTCGGTGTATAGCAGATTGGGCAGGGACTTGAGTTTGCCCCACTGCTTCTTGTCATGCTCATCTGAAAAGCGCTGCGGATTGGCGCCCTTGCCCGGCGCCTTGACCTCGATGTAGCCGACCAGCGCATTGCGAACCGTCACGGCATAGTCGGGCCGGGTTTTCAGGTGCGACAGCGTGCTCTCGCCCACAAGGCTGACGACGCCATCGGGCAGACCAAGCAACGCCGCCAGATCGCGGAACAGCGCCTCCATCGGCGCACGCAACTGATCCTCCGGCGCGCCGGTGGCCGCCTTGTTGGAAAGTTTGGCCTTGGTGGAGGCACCGAAGGTGGCGATGGCGGAGTTGAGCGAGTTTGACATCACAGTGCTTTATTGCCCGTGGTTGCGTCGATACGCAACCGGACGGGCAGCAGCGTTCAAAGCATGTATGAAATGACGCAAGTGACCGTCAGATTGCAGATTGTGGGCTAACCCGTCTTGAGCAAACCTGTTTCTGCATGCACTGTTCGCGAAATTTATGGTGATGTTCTGAAAAGTAAGCAGGAAATGCCGGACCGGCCATTTTTCAATTTCTCGATTGACCAGCTTGAAAGGCTGTTCAAAACGCAAGGCGGCAACCTCACTATTATTGACCAATTGCTCGCAGAATTGGCGCACCGTGACACGGACCGATCAAGGGCGCTGGCCGTGCGCGTTTCCAAGCAACGATCTGCGAAAATTCCGGGTGCAGATGCTGAGGCAACCGCTAGGAGCCATGCGCGTCGTTTGGCCTTGGCGAAAGCTGTCGTGTCCAACGGGGCTGACGATTCAATTGCGAACGCGCCTGAACCGCTGCGACATCTGGTTCGCAAGCTCCACTTCGAGCAACTTGAACAAGCTTCGCGTTCGAACAAACACCCGATGCATTCCACGCCGGAAGCATCAACTGCAGTGGCGATGAGCATCGAAACAGCAAACAGCAAACGCGGGTTAAATCTGCGTTCTGGTGAAACGCTTCCGACACCGCTGACGCTCGGAGCGCGGGTGCCATCCAGCGTACGGACGGAAGTCATTCGGATTGACACCCTTGATCGTGCCGGATTGTCTACCCTCATCAGCGATCTGAAAAGCAAAGCAGGAGCAGAATACAGAATCATGGAAGATCAGGCTGCAGAACGTCTCGCTGAACTGCAGCGACAGCACATGGCGAACGATCCGGCCGAAAAAACACGCCTTGGCAAAATCTACGATCGGCTCCGCGAGAAGCTGCTCGACATGCGCTTGTCCAACCCGATGCTGAGCTACAAGCATCGGGCCACATCCAAGCGCCAGTTGCAGATTGTCGACGAGGTTCCTGAAGAGGTCTATGGCGCGCTTGCGGTCGAAGGCACAGCGCTGGAGATCATGCCGCTTGCCGAACCAGAAGGCATCCCTACAGACGAGCAGACGGATGAGTTCCGCGCCGAGCTTGAACACGCGAAGGTGTCCGATCTCGAATACCTGACCGAACTGGCGGCGCTCGAAAATGCGGGACGGGATGACGAATTTGCTCTGGCCGAGGCTGAAACCCGATTGCGCACCCGCCTTCGCGAAAGGCTGCAGATGCCGCCGCGACCAAACCGCAAGACGGTATCACCAGTCGAACACGCCAAATCACTCGGCATTGATCCGCAGATCGAACTTCAGCCCAAGGCCGCAAAGAGCGACCACAAGGACCGCAAGCTGCAAACGCTGAAGTGGCCGGACAGCCTGTCGTCCACGCTCGACAAGGTGCAGGGTGATGCCATCTTGTCTGAGCAGGAGATGGGTCTGTCGACCCTTTTTCTGGTCTTCGGCTTTCTGGAATGGGCGGATTCCAAGGACAGCAGCAAGCGTTTGTTCGCCCCGCTCCTGCTGCTTCCGGTAAAGCTCTCTGAACGCAAGACAGGCCGGGGAAACATCGTCTTTTCGTTGGCTGCGACGTCCGAGCAAGCCGATGGCAACATGAGCCTGGCCAAGAAGCTGGAAGCGCTGGGACTGGTGCTGCCAGTGTTCGACCCTGCCGAGGGAGCCAAAACGCCAATCGAGGACTACTTCGATGAGGTCAACGCGGTCGTGTCCGCGCTGCCAGGCTGGAAGGTACGCCGCTGGCTGACATTGGGCCATTTCGCCTTTGGGCGGTTTGCTATGTATGCCGATCTTGATCCGGCGAAATGGCCGAATTCACCGGTCGAGAATGCACTCGTGGGTTCCGTGCTACGCGGCACTGAAATCAATGGCGACGGCGGGGCAGGTCTATCTAGGCCACCCGACGACTACGACGTCGACAATGAGCAGATCGAGACCATCGCGCCTTATCTGGTGCGGGATGCTGACGCTTCGCAGCATTCGGCCATCATCGATGTGATGAAAGGCAGGAACCTCGTTATTCAGGGGCCGCCCGGCACCGGCAAAAGCCAGACCATCGCCAACATCATCGCCAACGCGCTGGCTGCGGGCAAGAAGGTACTGTTTCTTGCCGAGAAGATGGCGGCGCTCAACGTCGTTAAGCGGCGCCTGGATGAAGACAAGCTCGGGCATTTCTGCCTTGAATTGCACTCCGACAAATCGTCAGCCAAGCAGGTCATCCAAAGCCTGAAGGAGCGGCATAAGCTCGGCTACAGCGTGCCTGCCACTCGCACCACCAGCGATGTGCTGTGGCATGAAGCCCGCCGCGACATCCGGCAATATCTGGATGCCCTGCATGCTGACACAGATGTCGGTAAGCCTTTCGAGCAAATCTGGAAGGCGATACGCACGCGATCGGACCTTGGCGAGGCCGTTGGTCAGTTCCGCAAGACGTCTTTGCCGACTGCTGCGTACACCTCGAACTCGGGTTTTGAACGAATCCGCGATCGCCTCGCGCAATATGCTGGCATGAGGGCCGAATTCGAGACGTCTTTCGGGCCAGTCAGCCAGTCTCCTTGGACCGGACTTTTCGATAGCGATGCCGTGAATGCCGGGATCGCCTATCCGTTGCTTGATGAGCTGGCGGACATGGCAAAGCAACTCGGACGTCTGCAGGACGCTCTGAAAGCTGCCGCACCATTTGGCATGGGAACGATCCAGGAGTTGCGGGCAAGCGCTGATCTTTTGGCCTTGGCAACCCTCCCGATTCCAGACGAGGCCCTCGTCGCATTCCTGGCTGCACATGATCGCGCCTCTGTCACCGAAGTGCTTTCGGCGCTGGAGACCTTCGACAGTGCGCGACAGGCGCTTGTCATCATTGCAGGCTTCAGTCCGCAGAACGAGGGGCAGCGCCTCATCGTTCAGCGGGTGGTCCCTCAGTTATCTGAAGCCGACATGGACGAGACGCCGAGCGTGACGTTCTCGCACGCCCGGTCAGTGCTCGAACAAGCTGATGCCGTCCGAAATGCAGCCAAGGCGGCGACGCCTCATCTGTCTGCTCTGGGTTTGACCGAGGGCTTCCCGGTGGCAGGGCTGACAATGCTTTTGATCCTGTCGCGCATTGTTTTGAAGGTGCCGCACGATCTGCGCCGCCTTGTCTTGCAAGCACCACCCGGAACTGCGGCCACTCTTGCGCCGGTCGAGGTCGAGTGGAAAACCCTCAATGAGGCCGAGACGACATGGCGCTCGCGGTTCACACGTGCCAGTGAACGCTGGCCGTCGGTCGATGCTCTGCTGGCCGCCGCCGCAATCCGGGAAAAGTCTGGCATCAGCGGGTTGCTTGCAGGATTTGGAGGGGATGCGAAGACCGTTGCCGAGGTTAACGCCCTGCTCGGCATCCCTTCGACAGTGAAACTTCCTGCATCCGACTACCGCGATCTCTCTAATCACGTGCGCCGCCTGGCTTCTTTTACCACGAATGGGAGCCACCGCTTGCTGTTCGGAGATTTCTGGCGAGGGCTTGATACGCCGATCACGGCTTTCGCCGGTGCCATAACGATCCTCGAAAGCGCGCGCGGCTTGATCGATGGTGCTCTAGGCGGGCCTGATGTCCTGCGCCTCCTCGATGCATCTGGGCCGGAGTTGGCCCAACCGCTTGTCAGCGCCCAGAGCGCGCTGTCGCTGTGGGGAGAACTCCCTGACACCATTCGAAAACTTGCGGGGTCGGCGAGCTTCGAGACGTTGAACCAACACCTCGACATTACAGTGCTGTCCGCCAGGCGCATGCTGGAAAGCGGAAATGAGCAGGCACTTGCGACCCTCACCGCCACCTGGCGGGAGCTTCATTCTGTCTTGCTGGAGGCGGATCAGCTTCGCGAGGTAGAACAGCGGCTTTCGGCAATCGGAACTCCTCAGCTTGTCGAAACCGTCAGCACGCGTCGGCCCGAAGTCCAAATGGCATTGTCTTGGCTGGCGGCTGTGCAGTCAGTAGGAGGCCTAGGCGATGCGGTTTCACGCCTTTCTGCGGTTGGTGCGAGCGCTTTTCTCGCCGGCTACGTTGAGGCTCGATCCGAAGGGTGCGCAGCATTGGCCGCTGTCGAAGGCACTCGCGCAGAACTGCAACGATCATTCGGTTTAACACCGTGGTCGATTGATCAACCCAACGAAGTTGCCGCCAGAATTGCCGATTTTCTCGGCCGCCGTGATGAACTTCAGCAATGGCTGGCAGTCCAGCAGGCGAGGGGACAATGTGTGATGGACGGACTGGAGCCGTTCATTGAAGCGTCGAACCAGTACGGCTTGGTTTCGCAGCAACTTCCTGAATTGTTTTCTGGGTTGGTCGCCGTGCAGCGGGCAGATCAGATCCGTCGCAACGATCCGGTGTTGTCAAAGGCAACAGGTGCTGCGTTGGGCAGCTTGCGCGAGCAGTTTCGGGCCAGAGACGCGCAACGCAAGGAAGCCGACAAGAAGACGGTCTATGCAGCGGTCATCGGTAGGCAGCCCGTGTCCGGCATGAACTACGGTTCGAGGAAAACATGGACCGAAAGGGAGTTGCTTCAGCTTGAGTTTGGCAAGGAACGAACCTCTGTCCGCGTCCTGCAACTCATCAGGCAGGCCGGCCGTTCGATCCAGTCCATGAAGCCCTGCTTCATGATGTCGCCGCTCTCGTTAGCGAAATTCGTGCCTGCTGGATCGCTTGAGTTTGATTTGCTGGTCATCGACGAAGCATCGCAGATGAGGCCAGAGGACGCGCTCGGCGGTCTGCTCCGGGCAAAGCAGATCGTAGTCGTCGGCGATCCGAAACAGCTTCCGCCGACAGATTTCTTCCAGCGTTCGGGGGATGACGCCGCGACCGATGAAGACGGTGTTCCGCTGGACGATGACGACGAATCCATCCTCGAAGCCTGTCACAAGACCTTTCGGCAGCTCCGGTTGCTAAAATGGCATTATCGTAGCCGCTGCGAAAGCTTGATAGCCTTCTCGAACAAGCACATCTATGCCCCCGAGGGTCGCCAACTGATCACCTTCCCTGCTGCCTTGCCGGGTTCATTCTCGATCGATCGCATCAGGATTGAAGGAGTTTATGAGCAAAGGCGCAATGCGCCTGAAGCCCTCCGGATCGCAGAGGATGTCATTCTCTTCATGCAGCACCATTCCGACGATCCCAAGCCACCGACCATGGGCGTCGTCGCGATGAACTCGGATCAGGCGGAGCTTATCCGCGAGCAGATCAATCTGCTCGCCCGCGGCGATGATCTCGTCGAACGCTACCGAAAAAATGTCGAAGAGCGTGGCGAAGAGTTCTTCGTAAAGAACCTCGAGAACGTCCAGGGTGATGAGCGGGACTATATTCTGATCTCGCTGACCTATGGCCCGAAGGCAGGCGAGAAACAGGTTCTGCAGCGGTTTGGCCCCATCACTGGCAAACAAGGTCACAGGCGATTGAATGTGTTGTTCACGCGAGCCCGCATTAGGATCGGCCTTTACACATCTATGGATGCTAGCAACGTCAAGCCTTCGGAGACGAGTTCGCGTGGCGTCCATATGTTGCAGCAATACTTAGCCTATGTCGAAGGAGGTGGGCGTGAAGCTGGTATCGCGACGGGAAGGGAGCCGGACAGCGACTTCGAGATTCATGTGGCTGAGCGTTTGCGGGCACGTGGTTTTGCGGTCGAGTATCAAGTTGGGGTTTCGGGCTTTCGGATTGATCTCGGCGTTTTCCATCCGGAATTGCCTGGCCAGTATCTAGCAGGCATCGAATGTGACGGTGCCCAGTACCATGAAAGCAAAAGCGCTCGTGATCGGGACCGCCTGCGTCAGGACATCCTTGAAAATCTCGGATGGTCAATCCTGCGGGTTTGGTCGACCGATTGGTTTGACAACCCTGATCGCCAAACAGAAATCCTGGTGGCGCGCCTGATTGAGCTTCAGAAAAGCGGAAGTGCGGCGACGAACCGATACACCTTCCGTACGCATTTCGAGCGGATGTCGGACGGTGTGAACGATGAGACCCCAGTCCCTATCGACTGCATGCCCAGGGTGGAGAATGCTGAAATTCTTGAGGAAGGTCTTGAGGAAGGTGAGGTGCTTCCGCCACGCACCGATAAGATTGGTGCCACAAAAACGAGCATGGCAAGCGTCGCCGAGCGCCTGACTGGTGATAGCAACCTCGGAGACTTGGAAGCTCGAGAATTGTGGCTGGCCGATCGGTTCACACCTGCCGAAGCGCGCCGGGCGCTTTCCGCGTTTCGTGAACAGGTCATCGCGTCTTCGATGGCACCATGGGAGCCGGAACGCTCGATCTTGCGTGCGAGCATGATCGAAACGTTCGTCGAACAGCGCCTTGTTGATGAAGGCGACTGGTTCGTGAAGGTCCCGCAATTCCAGCGCAGAAGCACCAACGGCGCGGAAAAGGCACGCTATCTCAGCGAGATCTGCGACATAATCGGACGCATAGTCTGATCGCTTTAAGGGTCAGAGGCCACGTCTTATTGCGTCTAGGCTTGCTTCAATATGGCTATCCGTATTAGGCGCCTCGTCCATCAGAGCGTCATCATCAGATACTGGAGGAGGATTTGCAAGGCTCGGCCTGTACCCATCCCCGGGCCTCGGTGCGCGCTCGAATTGCAGGGTGTCATCACGCGCGTCTTGCGGATCAGCGATCATGCCGCAACCGTCGATCTGGCTGACAACTTGCAGCATGTGCTCGATTCCCAGCGCCTCCAGAACCTGCCGTGCCTTTGGTCCCGGTGGATCTGAAACAACCGTCAGCGCACCGCCGGACCGCGCGGCGACCAGGGTCATATAGTCCTTGAAGGGGCTGTCACCATCGAGCACGAGGGCTGGCCAACGCAGCAGCTTCGCGATTTCGCTGATCACTGCTGCTATCCGTATTGTCAGCATATCGCGCACGCGAAGCGACCAGCCGTCGAAGATGATCGCGTTGGGTCCTTCCCAGAGTTCGAGCGTGTCTTCGCTCTGGTAGAGGGTAAGCGTGTAGGGTAAGCGTCCTCTGACGGCTACGGCATAAGGTTCCACGGCAACAGGTCGGCGATTTTGTTGATGGGGTGATCGGCGATCCTGGTGATGACTGCTCGCAGATATCCCGCTGGGTCTCGCCCGTTGAGCTTTGCGGTTTCGGTGAGCGTGTAGATGGCGGCGGCGCGCTCGCCGCCTGCGTCGGACCCTGCGAACAACCAGTTCTTGGCGCCGAGCTTGAGAGGCCTGATGGCGCGTTCTGCGGCGTTGTTGGAGATATCGAGGGTGCCGTCGTCGAGATAGCGGGTGAGTGCTGCCCAGCGCGATCGGGCATAGCGAATGGCCTTGGCCAGGTCGCTCTTGCCGGAGATCTGGGCGAGGGAATGGTCGAGGAAGCTGGCGAGTTCGGTCATGACGGGCAGCGCCAGATCCTGACGAGCCTTGCGCCGATCCTCGGGCTGCTGGCCGTGAATGAGGCGCTCAACCTCGAACAGCTTGCCAATGCGGGTCATCGCCTCCAGTGCCAGGGGCGAGCCTGTCCCGGCGTGAACGTCGTGGAAGTTGCGCCTGACGTGCGCCCAGCAGGCAACCTCGGTTGCGGCGGCTGAACGCGTGGCACTCGTCGCATAGAGTTCGTTGAATCCGGCATAGGCATCCGCCTGCAGGAATCCTGCAAAGGCCTTGAGGTGCTCGCGCGGTCGCTCTCCCTTGCGGTCGGGCGTGTAGCGATACAGCGCGGCGGGCGGGTCTTGACCGCCACGGGGTCGCTCATCGCGCAGATACACCCAGAGCCGCCCTGTCTTCGTGCGCCCGAGGCCCGGCGCCAGCACTGGCACGGGCGTGTCGTCGGCATGCAGCCGCTCAGCCCGCATCACATGGGCACCGACCGCCTCGACCAGTGGCGCGACAAGCTCTGCGGCCTTGGCAACCCAGCCGGCCATCACCGAGCGCTCGATCTCGACGCCCTCGCGGGCAAAGATCTCTGCCTGGCGATAAAGCGGGAGATGATCACAGTATTTGCCAACCAGAACCTGGGCGATCAGGCCCGGTCCGGCCATGCCGCGCTCGATCGGCATGCTCGGCATCGGAGCTTGCGCCATGCTCTCGCAGGTGCGGCACGAGAAGGCGGGACGCACATGGCGGATAACCTCGAAGCGGCCCGGCACATACTCCAGGACTTCACGGACATCCTCATCCACCTTGCGCCACTTGCCTGCCGTTCCGCAGGATGGACAAGCACAGGCAGGGTCGTTCACGATGGCAGGCGTGTGTACGATCTCGATGCGCGGCAGATGCTCAGGCAAAGGGCGGCGCGTGGCCTTCGGCTTGGCTGTTGCTGCATCAGCGGCAGGAGCTATCTCGTCGATGGCTGCATTGTTCGCCGCCTCGACCATCTCCAGTTCCTCGAGCCGCAGTTCCAGTTGCTCGATCTCATGGGAGAGCTTCTCCGAGGAGCGGCCAAATTGCATGCGCCTGAGCCGCGCGATCTGGATCTTGAGCTTCTCGATCTCCAGGCTCTTGACAAGAAGACCGGCCTTGGCGGCGGCAGCTTCGGCCTGCGCCGTCTTCAGCGCTGCAGCCTGCGCAGCGACGAGCGCGCGAAGCCGCGCCACCTCGTCACTATCTTGTCCCGCTGCTTCGATCATGAGGTGAAGATACCAGGGCAGATGGGGTCAAGCTATTGAATCAATGTCGATCTTGACCTTTTGCGCGAAGCACTTCACCCCGCACGTCGTGGCTGATCCGTGCGTAACGGCGAGCGCCAGTCGATGCCTTCGAGCAGCATCGACAGCTGTGCGGGCGTCAGTACAACCTCGCCATCCTGCGTCACTGCCCAGACGAAGCGGCCACGCTCCAGCCGCTTGGCGAACAGGCAAAGCCCCGTGCCGTCCCACATCAGAATCTTCACCAGATCAGCGCGCTTGCCCCGGAAAATGAACAGGTGGCCGCGGAACGGATCCTTCTTCAAAAGATCCTGCACCACCATCGTAAGCGTGTAGGCAACCCCACGTATCTTTTGGTGTTCTGATCGCTCATTTTCCCGGTGAATCATGTGGGGAATCCTATGAGCGAGAGTATGAATCAAGATCGAGTTTTTGAGGTTTTGACGGCAGCGCCGGTGCGGACGAGGCGCAGGCTACGTGATTGGTCGGTCGACGAGAAGGCACGACTGATTTCCCAGACGCTGTTGCCTGGTGCGAATGTTTCGGCGATTGCGCGTTCTGCCGGGGTTGACCCTTCGCAGCTTTATGGATGGCGGCGACAGGCCCGGGCATCCGGGGCGGTCAAAGCCATGCCCGTTGCGCACGATGAGGTGAAGTTTGCGCGCGTCGAGGCGGCTGGCAACTGGGCTGTGGAGATTGTCATTCGGGATACGGTTGTCCGCGTTGGCGGCGACATCGATGCGGATCATCTGACCGTGATACTGAGGGCGGTGCGCAAAGCATGATTGGCCTGGGTGTCGTCGTTTACGTGTCGTGCCAGCCCGTCGACTTTCGTAAAGGTGCCGCATCCCTGATGGTGCTTGTCCGGGATGGCGGCCTCGACCCGTTCAACGGCGCGCTTTACGTGTTTCGGTCGAAACGTGCGGACCGTGTTCGGATCGTGTGGTGGGATGGCAGCGGCGTTTGTCTCTATTCGAAGACGCTTGAGGAGCAAGGCTTTTGCTGGCCTGCCCTATCGGCGGCTCGCATTCGCCTGGACCATTCGCAGCTGATGGCTCTTCTGGCCGGGATGGACTGGAAGAAGATCCGTCCGACAAAGGTGCGGCGACCCTTGCTGACGGGATGATGTCGATCTGCGGCAAGATGAATCATGCTGCTGTAATCATTGGGAAAGTGAGCGGTTTTGTGCTCTATTTGCACCCATGGATTTACCCCTGAACACCTTGCCGGACGACGTGGATGCGCTCAAGGCGATGGTGCTCGCCCTGGCGCGTGCGCAGGCGCAAGGGGATGTTCGATTAAGAGCCGCGGAGGCTGAAATCGCCCGGCTGGAGGCGATCGAACAGAGCGCCAACGAGCGGATTGCCAACCTGACGCTGATCATGAAGGTCTTGCAGCGCGCGCAACATGGCAAGCGCTCTGAACGGCTCCGCGCCGGTGGTCCTGGGGTCCTCGACGACGAGCAGATTGCCTTTGCCTTCGAGGAGGTGGAGACCGGCCTTTCGAGCGTCCAGAGCGAACTCGACCGGGGCGCCAGGGACAAGCCGAAACGCGCTCCACGCCCGCGCAAAGGCTTTGCTGCGCATCTTGAGCGCATCGAGGAGGTCATCGAGCCGGAACTCCCCGCTGGATATGAGGGCCTGGAGAAGGTGCTGATCAGCGAAGACCGTTCCGAACGGCTCGATGTCATTCCGCCGAAGTTCAGGGTCATCGTGACGCGCCGTCCCAAATATGCCTTCCGTGGCCATGACGGCGTGATCCAGGCGCTCGCACCGGCACACATCATCGAAGCCGGATTGCCAACGGAACGGCTGCTCGCCTTTATCGCGGTCTCCAAATATGCCGACGGTCTTCCGCTTTACCGTCAGGAGGCGATCTACCTGCGCGACGGGGTCGAGATCAGCCGATCCCTGATGGCCCAATGGATGGGCCATCTTGGGTTTGAACTGCAGATACTGGCCGATTACATCCTCGAAAAGATCAAGGAGGGTGAGCGGATCTTTGCCGACGAAACGAGCTTGCCCACTCTGGCTCCCGGATCGGGGAAAGCAACCAAGGCCTGGTTATGGGCCTACGCGCGCGATGATCGCCCCTATGGCGGCACCAGTCCGCCAATGGTGGCCTATCGCTTCGAAGACGGCAGAGGCGCTGAATGTGTGGCCCGTCATCTGTCCGGGTACAACGGCATCCTGCAGGTCGATGGATACGTGGCCTATAGCAGCCTTGCCAAGAGCCAGGCCAAGAGCCAGGCCAAGAGCCAGGCCAAAACCGGCAGCACAGAAACGATGAGGCTTGCCGGATGCTGGGCGCATCTCAGGCGCAGGTTCTACGATCTGCACATCAGCGTAAGCGTCCTCTGACGGCTACGGCATAAGGTTCCACGGCAACAGGTCGGCGATTTTGTTGATGGGGTGATCGGCGATCCTGGTGATGACTGCTCGCAGATATCCCGCTGGGTCTCGCCCGTTGAGCTTTGCGGTTTCGGTGAGCGTGTAGATGGCGGCGGCGCGCTCGCCGCCTGCGTCGGACCCTGCGAACAACCAGTTCTTGGCGCCGAGCTTGAGAGGCCTGATGGCGCGTTCTGCGGCGTTGTTGGAGATATCGAGGGTGCCGTCGTCGAGATAGCGGGTGAGTGCTGCCCAGCGCGATCGGGCATAGCGAATGGCCTTGGCCAGGTCGCTCTTGCCGGAGATCTGGGCGAGGGAATGGTCGAGGAAGCTGGCGAGTTCGGTCATGACGGGCAGCGCCAGATCCTGACGAGCCTTGCGCCGATCCTCGGGCTGCTGGCCGTGAATGAGGCGCTCAACCTCGAACAGCTTGCCAATGCGGGTCATCGCCTCCAGTGCCAGGGGCGAGCCTGTCCCGGCGTGAACGTCGTGGAAGTTGCGCCTGACGTGCGCCCAGCAGGCAACCTCGGTTGCGGCGGCTGAACGCGTGGCACTCGTCGCATAGAGTTCGTTGAATCCGGCATAGGCATCCGCCTGCAGGAATCCTGCAAAGGCCTTGAGGTGCTCGCGCGGTCGCTCTCCCTTGCGGTCGGGCGTGTAGCGATACAGCGCGGCGGGCGGGTCTTGACCGCCACGGGGTCGCTCATCGCGCAGATACACCCAGAGCCGCCCTGTCTTCGTGCGCCCGAGGCCCGGCGCCAGCACTGGCACGGGCGTGTCGTCGGCATGCAGCCGCTCAGCCCGCATCACATGGGCACCGACCGCCTCGACCAGTGGCGCGACAAGCTCTGCGGCCTTGGCAACCCAGCCGGCCATCACCGAGCGCTCGATCTCGACGCCCTCGCGGGCAAAGATCTCTGCCTGGCGATAAAGCGGGAGATGATCACAGTATTTGCCAACCAGAACCTGGGCGATCAGGCCCGGTCCGGCCATGCCGCGCTCGATCGGCATGCTCGGCATCGGAGCTTGCGCCATGCTCTCGCAGGTGCGGCACGAGAAGGCGGGACGCACATGGCGGATAACCTCGAAGCGGCCCGGCACATACTCCAGGACTTCACGGACATCCTCATCCACCTTGCGCCACTTGCCTGCCGTTCCGCAGGATGGACAAGCACAGGCAGGGTCGTTCACGATGGCAGGCGTGTGTACGATCTCGATGCGCGGCAGATGCTCAGGCAAAGGGCGGCGCGTGGCCTTCGGCTTGGCTGTTGCTGCATCAGCGGCAGGAGCTATCTCGTCGATGGCTGCATTGTTCGCCGCCTCGACCATCTCCAGTTCCTCGAGCCGCAGTTCCAGTTGCTCGATCTCATGGGAGAGCTTCTCCGAGGAGCGGCCAAATTGCATGCGCCTGAGCCGCGCGATCTGGATCTTGAGCTTCTCGATCTCCAGGCTCTTGACAAGAAGACCGGCCTTGGCGGCGGCAGCTTCGGCCTGCGCCGTCTTCAGCGCTGCAGCCTGCGCAGCGACGAGCGCGCGAAGCCGCGCCACCTCGTCACTATCTTGTCCCGCTGCTTCGATCATGAGGTGAAGATACCAGGGCAGATGGGGTCAAGCTATTGAATCAATGTCGATCTTGACCTTTTGCGCGAAGCACTTCACCCCGCACGTCGTGGCTGATCCGTGCGTAACGGCGAGCGCCAGTCGATGCCTTCGAGCAGCATCGACAGCTGTGCGGGCGTCAGTACAACCTCGCCATCCTGCGTCACTGCCCAGACGAAGCGGCCACGCTCCAGCCGCTTGGCGAACAGGCAAAGCCCCGTGCCGTCCCACATCAGAATCTTCACCAGATCAGCGCGCTTGCCCCGGAAAATGAACAGGTGGCCGCGGAACGGATCCTTCTTCAAAAGATCCTGCACCACCATCGACAGCCCGTCGAAGCCCTTCCTCATATCCACAGGTGCCAGCGCCATGTAGATGCGCGCGCCCGCCAAAGGCGAGGTCAGGGTTTGTGGCGTCATCGGTCGAGCGCTGCGACAAGAGCCGAAAGCCGCTCAGGCGCGATACCCTCATCCGCCTTCAGCACCCGGCCGTTGCTCAAGCTGACCTCCACCGTGCAGTCGGCACGCGGAGCCATCTTGCGCGGGGGCTTTGGTGAAGGCTTCTGTCCCGGCTGCGCTTCGGCTGCGATGACAACAGGCGCGAAGACCGGAGCCTCCAGCGAGGCCAGCGGCGTCACGCCCGGCATCAGCCCCGCCTTCGCCTGCTTGCGCCAGTAAAACAGCAGGCTCCGGCTCACCCCATGCCGATCCGCAACCGCCGCCACAGAAGCGCCCGGCTGCATCGTCGCCTCCAGAAGCCGCACCTTCTCCTCGACGCTCCAGCGACGACGGCGCTCAACCTGGCTGATAATCTCCGTCCGGGTGTCCATAGCCGTCCTTGCGCATAGGCTTAAGGACGACAACAACCGTCCAGACCATGCTCATACGATGCCGGACCCGCCCCCGCGCAAGGCAGCCATGGCAGAACGCTTACACATCAGCGGCGTCTCGCAGGCTGCCACGGACAGCGTCATGGCCATGACCGAGCTGTGGAGGGTCGAAGATGACGTGCGCGGCCGGAATGCAGACACCCGCGCGAAGCTCCGGCAGGAAAAGTCTGCGCCTGTCGTCGCGCGCCTCTTCGATCTTTGGGAACGGGAGCTCGGCAAGGTCTCCGGCAAGTCCAAGACGGCGGAAGCAATCCGCTATGCGCTCGCCCGCCGTGAAGCACTCGAACGGTTCCTCTCCGACGGTCGCATTGAAATCGACTCCAACATCGTCGAACGGGCCATCAGGCCCCAAACCATTACGCGAAAGAACAGCCTCTTTGCCGGAAGTGAAGGCGGTGGCAGGACCTGGGCTACACTGGGAACGCTTCTGCAAACCGCCAGGATGAACAATGTCGATCCTCTCGACTGGCTGTCGCAAACCCTCGCGCATATCGCCCAAGGATGGCCCGCATCCAAAATCGACGCCCTCATGCCCTGGAACTTCAGGTCAAACGCCCTCAGCTAACCGCTTACCCACCATCGACAGCCCGTCGAAGCCCTTCCTCATATCCACAGGTGCCAGCGCCATGTAGATGCGCGCGCCCGCCAAAGGCGAGGTCAGGGTTTGTGGCGTCATCGGTCGAGCGCTGCGACAAGAGCCGAAAGCCGCTCAGGCGCGATACCCTCATCCGCCTTCAGCACCCGGCCGTTGCTCAAGCTGACCTCCACCGTGCAGTCGGCACGCGGAGCCATCTTGCGCGGGGGCTTTGGTGAAGGCTTCTGTCCCGGCTGCGCTTCGGCTGCGATGACAACAGGCGCGAAGACCGGAGCCTCCAGCGAGGCCAGCGGCGTCACGCCCGGCATCAGCCCCGCCTTCGCCTGCTTGCGCCAGTAAAACAGCAGGCTCCGGCTCACCCCATGCCGATCCGCAACCGCCGCCACAGAAGCGCCCGGCTGCATCGTCGCCTCCAGAAGCCGCACCTTCTCCTCGACGCTCCAGCGACGACGGCGCTCAACCTGGCTGATAATCTCCGTCCGGGTGTCCATAGCCGTCCTTGCGCATAGGCTTAAGGACGACAACAACCGTCCAGACCATGCTCATACGATGCCGGACCCGCCCCCGCGCAAGGCAGCCATGGCAGAACGCTTACCGTGTAGGCAACCCCACGTATCTTTGTAAGCGTGTAGGCAACCCCACGTATCTTTTGGTGTTCTGATCGCTCATTTTCCCGGTGAATCATGTGTAAGCGTGTAGGCAACCCCACGTATCTTTTGGTGTTCTGATCGCTCATTTTCCCGGTGAATCATGTGGGGAATCCTATGAGCGAGAGTATGAATCAAGATCGAGTTTTTGAGGTTTTGACGGCAGCGCCGGTGCGGACGAGGGTAAGCGGTTAGCTGAGGGCGTTTGACCTGAAGTTCCAGGGCATGAGGGCGTCGATTTTGGATGCGGGCCATCCTTGGGCGATATGCGCGAGGGTTTGCGACAGCCAGTCGAGAGGATCGACATTGTTCATCCTGGCGGTTTGCAGAAGCGTTCCCAGTGTAGCCCAGGTCCTGCCACCGCCTTCACTTCCGGCAAAGAGGCTGTTCTTTCGCGTAATGGTTTGGGGCCTGATGGCCCGTTCGACGATGTTGGAGTCGATTTCAATGCGACCGTCGGAGAGGAACCGTTCGAGTGCTTCACGGCGGGCGAGCGCATAGCGGATTGCTTCCGCCGTCTTGGACTTGCCGGAGACCTTGCCGAGCTCCCGTTCCCAAAGATCGAAGAGGCGCGCGACGACAGGCGCAGACTTTTCCTGCCGGAGCTTCGCGCGGGTGTCTGCATTCCGGCCGCGCACGTCATCTTCGACCCTCCACAGCTCGGTCATGGCCATGACGCTGTCCGTGGCAGCCTGCGAGACGCCGCTGATGTGCAGATCGTAGAACCTGCGCCTGAGATGCGCCCAGCATCCGGCAAGCCTCATCGTTTCTGTGCTGCCGGTTTTGGCCTGGCTTTTGGCCTGGCTTTTGGCCTGGCTCTTGGCCTGGCTCTTGGCAAGGCTGCTATAGGCCACGTATCCATCGACCTGCAGGATGCCGTTGTACCCGGACAGATGACGGGCCACACATTCAGCGCCTCTGCCGTCTTCGAAGCGATAGGCCACCATTGGCGGACTGGTGCCGCCATAGGGGCGATCATCGCGCGCGTAGGCCCATAACCAGGCCTTGGTTGCTTTCCCCGATCCGGGAGCCAGAGTGGGCAAGCTCGTTTCGTCGGCAAAGATCCGCTCACCCTCCTTGATCTTTTCGAGGATGTAATCGGCCAGTATCTGCAGTTCAAACCCAAGATGGCCCATCCATTGGGCCATCAGGGATCGGCTGATCTCGACCCCGTCGCGCAGGTAGATCGCCTCCTGACGGTAAAGCGGAAGACCGTCGGCATATTTGGAGACCGCGATAAAGGCGAGCAGCCGTTCCGTTGGCAATCCGGCTTCGATGATGTGTGCCGGTGCGAGCGCCTGGATCACGCCGTCATGGCCACGGAAGGCATATTTGGGACGGCGCGTCACGATGACCCTGAACTTCGGCGGAATGACATCGAGCCGTTCGGAACGGTCTTCGCTGATCAGCACCTTCTCCAGGCCCTCATATCCAGCGGGGAGTTCCGGCTCGATGACCTCCTCGATGCGCTCAAGATGCGCAGCAAAGCCTTTGCGCGGGCGTGGAGCGCGTTTCGGCTTGTCCCTGGCGCCCCGGTCGAGTTCGCTCTGGACGCTCGAAAGGCCGGTCTCCACCTCCTCGAAGGCAAAGGCAATCTGCTCGTCGTCGAGGACCCCAGGACCACCGGCGCGGAGCCGTTCAGAGCGCTTGCCATGTTGCGCGCGCTGCAAGACCTTCATGATCAGCGTCAGGTTGGCAATCCGCTCGTTGGCGCTCTGTTCGATCGCCTCCAGCCGGGCGATTTCAGCCTCCGCGGCTCTTAATCGAACATCCCCTTGCGCCTGCGCACGCGCCAGGGCGAGCACCATCGCCTTGAGCGCATCCACGTCGTCCGGCAAGGTGTTCAGGGGTAAATCCATGGGTGCAAATAGAGCACAAAACCGCTCACTTTCCCAATGATTACAGCAGCATGATTCATCTTGCCGCAGATCGACATCATCCCGTCAGCAAGGGTCGCCGCACCTTTGTCGGACGGATCTTCTTCCAGTCCATCCCGGCCAGAAGAGCCATCAGCTGCGAATGGTCCAGGCGAATGCGAGCCGCCGATAGGGCAGGCCAGCAAAAGCCTTGCTCCTCAAGCGTCTTCGAATAGAGACAAACGCCGCTGCCATCCCACCACACGATCCGAACACGGTCCGCACGTTTCGACCGAAACACGTAAAGCGCGCCGTTGAACGGGTCGAGGCCGCCATCCCGGACAAGCACCATCAGGGATGCGGCACCTTTACGAAAGTCGACGGGCTGGCACGACACGTAAACGACGACACCCAGGCCAATCATGCTTTGCGCACCGCCCTCAGTATCACGGTCAGATGATCCGCATCGATGTCGCCGCCAACGCGGACAACCGTATCCCGAATGACAATCTCCACAGCCCAGTTGCCAGCCGCCTCGACGCGCGCAAACTTCACCTCATCGTGCGCAACGGGCATGGCTTTGACCGCCCCGGATGCCCGGGCCTGTCGCCGCCATCCATAAAGCTGCGAAGGGTCAACCCCGGCAGAACGCGCAATCGCCGAAACATTCGCACCAGGCAACAGCGTCTGGGAAATCAGTCGTGCCTTCTCGTCGACCGACCAATCACGTAGCCTGCGCCTCGTCCGCACCGGCGCTGCCGTCAAAACCTCAAAAACTCGATCTTGATTCATACTCTCGCTCATAGGATTCCCCACATGATTCACCGGGAAAATGAGCGATCAGAACACCAAAAGATACGTGGGGTTGCCTACACGCTTACGATTGAAAAGCAGGTCAAGGCTGGCGCGAAATCCATCACCATCGTCGGGCACAGCATGGGTGGGTTGGTGAGCCGGCTTTTGCTGGAATCCGGCGTGTTCAGCAATGAGCCTTGGTTCAAGAAAATCATCAGTTTCATCGCACTTGCTACACCGCATTTGGGGGCCCCCCTAGCCTTGGCGCGCATTCTCGGCATGGATAGCGCACTCGGCATCAGCAAGTCGGACTTCAAGATTTTTGCCAATAATCCAAAGTACCCAACTGCCTATCAGCTTCTTCCAGCCCCAGGCGAGGCGGCATGTTGGGATATCTCAGTCAGGAGCCTCCCCGCTCTCGATATTTACGACAGCAAGGTGGCCGCTCGCCTAGGACTAAATACCTCGTTACTCAAGCGGGCGCGCTACGTCCACGATACTCTGGGCAAGAATAGCGCACCCGGAAACGTAAGGTATTTTTTCTTTGCCGGGACTGGCCATGGAACGGTCACTCGGGTCAACGTCGGCATTGGCGCAAACGTGCTTACAAGCTCAGAGCCCGATTTAAAAGGAGTTGAGCGATATCAGTAGTTTGTGATTCCCGTTTGGTGCTGAATCAAATGGGGTTTCCGATGACCTGGACTGCTATCGCTCGTGCTGAGCATAACCGTGATCGTTTGCGGTTTCCAAGTGATTTGACCGACCGGGAATGGGCACTGATCGCGCCGATGGTTCCCGCCGCCAAGCGCGGCGGTCGGCCCAGAACCACTGACATGCGCGATGTGGTGGAAGCGATCCTGTTTATTGCTTCGAGCGGATGCCAATGGCGCATGCTGCCGGGTGATTTCCCACCTGTCTCGACCGTGCGCGGCTATTTCTATCGTTGGCGGGACAGTGGCCTTCTGGAAACCATGAACCAGCTTCTGGTGATGGCCGCACGCGAGATCGAGGGTAAGCAGGCTCAGCCCACCGCCGGCATCATCGACAGCCAGAGCGTCAAAACCACCGAAAGTGGCGGGATTTCGGGGTATGATGCAGGAAAGAAAATCAAAGGCCGCAAGCGCCATATCATCACCGACACGCTCGGCTTCCTGATCTTCGTGCTGGTCCACGGTGCCAACATTCAGGATCGTGATGGTGCTCCTGACCTGCTCAAGGCGATCCGCTTCCGCTGTCCGTGGCTGCGTCATATCTTTGCTGATGGCGGCTATGCGGGGGACAAATTGAAGGATGCCATGTGCGGCCATGGCCGCTGGACAGTCGAAATCGTCAAACGGTCCGATGCCGCAAAGGGCTTCGTCGTCCTGCCCCGCCGATGGGTGGTCGAGCGAACATTCGCATGGCTCAATCGATGCCGCCGTCTTGCCAAGGATTGGGAGAAATCCATCGCAAGCTCCACAGCCTTCGCCCATATCGCCAGCATCCGCATGCTCACCAGACGCATCGCAAGACACTCAATCTGCACGTGAACTTTTGAATCGGGCTCTCAGAGGATGCCGGAGATGGTACAGTCCCTCTGTGGAGCGCCTTGCCGCGCTCGCTCCAAAAGCAGCTAGTGGTAGGCGAGCATTCCGGGTTCTTCGTCGGCGATGCGTTTAGCGCAGTCTTCTATCGGCTGCTTGGCGCCGATTTTCCTGAGCCACCCATCGCACTTGATGGCGCGAGTAGCGTAGCTCTATCGATGAAGCAGTTGTTGCTGCCGAAAGAGGAGGCTCCGGAAGTTGTTCTGATACCAGACATGCCGACCAACAAAATTACCGGACAGCTGTTCCTTGAGCGGACAGAAAAGCCGGAAGCGCCTTTTGTCGCGTTCGGGGAAGCTGTTCCGGTCAGTTACAATGGACCGGATATTGCGCTACTCAAATTCGTACTGCCACCTCTCAACGAGACCGGACAATACCGGGTAACGTTCAAAGGTGAACCCGGTGCTTCAGAACCTGTGTTTTTCGCTGTCTGGGCCTGAAAGGGGAACGCGATGCCGGCAAAACGTTCCGTCGACCCGAGCATCGTCCTCCTGCCCTATCTATCGGCGGATCTCGGGACCCAGATGGGCCGAGACGAGGATGGCCCGCTGATCGAAACCCTACGCTTCCATGCCGATGAGCCGCTGCTCGACGGTCCTGTGAGCCGACGCGTCGCGATTATCGATTTTGACCCGGAGACTGGACAAGTGCTGCCTGGCGTCAGGTTTTCGTCGAAAGGCGGCGCACGCGGTCAGCACACTTATGCGATCGCTGAGCCCCGAAATCCCGAAAGACGGGATTTCATGCAAGTAAGCGTTTTTGCGACCATCCTGTCGACGATGGCTCAGTTCGAAACCGCTGATGTCCTCGGGCGCAAGCTTCGCTGGGCGTTCGAGGGGGAGCAGCTTCTCGTTGTCCCACGCGCCGGGAAAATGGCGAATGCCTACTATCACCGCGCCTCACGCAGCCTCCAGTTTTTCTTCTTTGACGCAGACATTAACGGCACGACAAAGACGATCCATACATGCTTGTCACCAGATATCATTGCACACGAAACGAGCCATGCGATTCTCGACGGAATTGCTCCTGATCTTTACAACTCGGTTTCGCCCCAGTCCCTGGCGCTCCACGAAGCCGTCGCTGACCTTTCCGCAGTGATCTTCTCGCTTCGCTCGCGCGAACTAGCGACGGGGCAGCTCAAAATGGCAAATGGCATCCTTTCGAAGGCCGTGGGGTTTTCCGCCATTGCCGAGCAGTTCGGGCATGCGCAATCGGGCGAGCATGATCATCCGCTTCGCGATCTTGACAATGATCACGTGCTGCCGGGCGGCACCGGAACGGTGATCCTTCGAGCCGAACCGCATGCATTGAGCACAGTCCTCTCCGGAGCGCTGTACAGTCTCCTTGTAGCAATCTTTGACCGGAGTCTCATTGATTTGGGGGATGCGGAAGAGCCTATGCCGGGTGGGGAGGTGCCGAGCCAGTTCTCGCAATCCGGCAAAGCGCTTTTTATAGCGCGGGAGAAATTCAAGCGCATCATCTTCCGGGGTCTGGACTATCTGCCTCCCGGTGAAATCAGCTTTGCGGATTACGGACGAGCAATGATTGCTGCAGATGCATCTTCAAACCCGGACAGTCCAGAATTTCGTGAGATCCTGAGGTCCGAATTTGTCCGCCGCGGAATCGTTCAAACCAGGGATGAGCTGGAGGCGCAGATGCCCGCCTTTGCCTTGCCGGAGGACATTGATCTTGATCAACTCGTTCGGTCCAACTGGGCGGCGTACCAATTCGCTGATCGTTTTCGCGGCGCATTGATGGTGCCGCCGGACATTGCCATTGATGTTCCATCACGGCTCGACGTCACTAAGTCGACGTATCGTTCTGATGCAGAAGGCAAGCCGCATCGCGTCGAATTCCGCGAATGTATCTTCAAGGTGTCGTGGCGACGGACGCAAATCCTGAAAAGACGGAGCGGGCTGGTTGAAGAACTCAGCATCATTTACGGAAGCACGTTGGTAATCGACTGGGCAACGCGGGAGATCAAGGCATTCTTGACCACGAGTCCGGACCACGCGCTTCAAAAGACGGGTGCCGCCAATACAAACCGAGATATGCGCGAGAGTTACCTCGCTATCTGCCTTTCCGAGGGAATGGTCCAAATCGGTAGCCCAGAGGCCGAACTTACAGGTGGCACCTTGCGCCTGCGCGGTCTTGGTCAGTTCTTGCACATGTCCGGGCACTAACATGAGCAACCTTAATGTCCGAGTCTACAATGTCCTCTTCGGCGACGCCGTCCTGCTCAGCGTGCCAGATATTGATGCCACCGGCCAACCAATTGTCCTGAAGGTGCTCATCGATTGCGGCAATGCGCTCGCCGGCAAGGCTGGGGATGATGCTGTGTTCAAGCCGGTGTTAACCGATATCGCGAGCGAACTCGGCGGCAAGCCACTAGATCTCTACATTATGACACACGAGCACATGGACCATGTGCAGGGCATGCTCTACGGCGCGCAAAAGCTTGGCATCAATATCAACGCCAGGCAGGTCTGGATGACCGCCTCCTCGGCACCCGATTATTACGACGCTTTCCCTAAGGCGCGTGAACAACGCAAACTCGCTCTCTCTGTGCTCGATGAGACCGAACGCTTTCTTGCCGCCAGCCCCGGCGGGGGAGCAGGCGAACTCGAGGCGCTGATGGGCATCAACAATCCACGCGCCAGCGCCGATTGTATCGACTGTATTCGAGCTATGGCGCCGGGCGATCCGCTCTATGTCCATCGCGAGGCAAATATCGCGGGGAGGCACCCTTTCCGAAAAACCAGCATTCGCGTCCTTGCACCGGAACAGGACACCTCGGTCTATTACGGCCGGCTTGGGCCACGCACACTTGGAATGATGGTCGACACCAGTGATCCCTTCGCTGGCGGCAACACTATGCCGCAACCGCCGGCTGGTGTTTCTGCTGGGCATTTCTACGATCTCGTCAAATTCCGTTCGAGTGGCCTGCGCGATAACCTCCTGCAGATCGACAAGGCTGCGAATAATACAAGTCTCGTGCTTGAGTTCGAATGGAATGGCTGGAGACTACTATTCCCGGGGGATGCTGAAGAAAAAAGCTGGGCGATAATGGAACGACTAGATCTGCTTTCGTCGGCACATTTTCTCAAGGTCAGCCATCATGGCAGCCACAACGGAACGCCGCCTGAAGTTACAGACAAAGTACTACCGGAGGCAGCGCCGGATGAAAAGCCGCGCATCGTTGTGGTTTCGACAGCGGTTGGTGCCTATAAAGGCGTGCCTGACGATGAGACGCTCAACACGCTGGCTCAGCGCGCAACGTTGCACGACACGCGCAATATCGCACCAGGCAAATGGTTCGATTTTGTATTTGAACCGAACTGAATATTTCCCGAACTACCATTGATAGTAAGCGTCCTACGACGACTACCGCCTGAGGTTCTACAGCAGACAAGCGTTCTGCCATGGCTGCCTTGCGCGGGCACGGGTCTGACGTTTCCCCAAAAAACAAGTTCTTGCACTGCATAACATGATGTATAACATTGAGATGAGGTTGTGATATAAGCAATTGAAATATATGGGTTTTATTTTTTGGCATCCGCTCCCCGTGGGCGCGCCATTCCCGCTTCCCAGCGCAACAATCTCATTTTTTCAATGTTGGCATTCGCATGCGCCGTATTGAACATCGGTTCAGTGCATAACATGATGCATGACATGCCGTTGATGGGATGATTGCGAACTACCTGGTGATGCGCGGCGGCGTCTGCCAGTCTGTCAGGCGCGTGCCGGAACATCTGCATGCTGGTGCAGTCGGACCAAGGTTCGCAGTTCACCAGCATGGAACAGGCTTCGTTCCTGAAGCGCCACAATCTCGAACCTTCGATGAGCCGGCGTGCCAACTGCCATGACAGCGTGGTGGCCGAGAGCTTCTTCAACCTGCTCAAACGCGAGCGTATCCGCCGGAAGGCCTATCGAACGAGGGCCGAGGCACGACAGGATGCGTTCGATTATACCAAAGGCCCTTTGACCTGACTCACCGAGGGTTCCCAAACTGACTGCGGCGTGATTCAAAGTGCGTGGAGGACCCACGCCATGCCGAAGGTTGTCGAGATCAAGCCGAGCCATACTCCCGCCGAGCTGCGCCGCCTGGCGGCATCGGGCAAGGATGCGAACCAAAGTCGACGATTGCTGTCCATCGCTGCGGCGCTGGACGGGATGAGCCGGGCGGAGGCCGCCAAGATCGGCGGCATGGACCGCCAGACGCTACGGGACTGGGCGCATCGGTTTAATGAGCAAGGCCCTGCCGGGTTGAAGGACAACCGTCGCCGGGGGAACCCAAGACGTCTGTCGCAGGCGCAACTGGTGGAGCTGTCCGAGATCGTCGAGACCGGCCCCAACCGCGCTGTAGACGGCGTGGTGCGCTGGCGGCGGATCGACCTGCAACGTGTCATCGCGGACAAGTTCAAGATCGCGTATCACCAGCGCAGCATCGGCAAGCTGCTGAAGCACCTGGGCTTCTCGCACATCAGCGCCCGGCCACGGCATCCCGGGCAAGATGGCGAGGTCATCGCGGCTTTTAAAAAAACTGGCCCAACACGCTCGCGGCGCACATCAAGGGCGTGACGCGCAAGACGAAGATCGAGATCTGGTTTCAGGATGAGGCCCGCATCGGCCAGAAGAACGGGCTCGTCCGGCAATGGGCGAGGCGCGGCACAAGACCTACCCAGCCTGCCGACCAACGCTATGAGAACGCCTATCTCTTCGGTGCCATCTGCCCCGAAAGAGGCGTGGGCGCGGCCCTCGCTTTGCCCCATGCTGACACCGACATGATGCAACTGCATATCGACGAGATATCCCTGCACGTCGCCAAAGGCGCTCATGCCGTGCTGCTGCTGGATCGAGCCGGATGGCACATCACCGGCGACCTGAACTGGCCGAAGAACATCACGCCGATCCTGCTGCCCTCGCGCGCGCCGGAACTGAACCCCGTGGAGAATATCTGGCAGTATCTGCGTGCCAACTACCTCTCGAACCGCGTCTTCGAGACATACGCCGACATCATCAATGCAGCCTGCGAGGCCTGGAACAGGCTCACCGAAAGGCCCGACGTCATCACATCAATCGGGATGCGCCACTGGGCGCAAACAGGTCAGTTGTAAGGGCCGTTAGTATAACATGATGCATGACATGCCGTTGATGGGATGATTGCGAACTACCTGGTGATGCGCGGCGGCGTCTGCCAGTCTGTCAGGCGCGTGCCGGAACATCTGCATGCTGGTGCAGTCGGACCAAGGTTCGCAGTTCACCAGCATGGAACAGGCTTCGTTCCTGAAGCGCCACAATCTCGAACCTTCGATGAGCCGGCGTGCCAACTGCCATGACAGCGTGGTGGCCGAGAGCTTCTTCAACCTGCTCAAACGCGAGCGTATCCGCCGGAAGGCCTATCGAACGAGGGCCGAGGCACGACAGGATGCGTTCGATTACATCGAGATATTCTGCGATCCCACCCGCAAGCACGCCAGGAACGGGATGCCGTGACCCGTCGAGTTCGAATGACGGCCCAAAACGCAATCCGGGGGCGTCGAGAAAACCCGGGGCGATTCAAGGGGGCTTGGCCAGGAAGGAAGAAAGGCAGAATAGTCAAGGTGCCAAGGGAGATGTCCTGCCGAGGCAAGTTCACACTTCAAAAACCGCCTGAAATGTCCCAAGCTGATTTGACGACGGACAAAAAACGAAAATCAAGGGGAAGCGCGATGGGGGAGGTCTATGACCTTGCCATCATTGGTGGCGGCATCAACGGCTGCGGCATCGCACGCGATGCGGCCGGTCGCGGCCTCAAGGTTTACCTCTGCGAGCAGAACGACCTGGCCAGCGGCACGTCCTCGTGGTCGACCAAGCTGATCCATGGCGGATTGCGCTATCTTGAGCATTACGAGTTCCGGCTGGTGCGTGAAGCGCTGATCGAGCGCGAGATCCTGTGGAATCTGGCGCCCCACATCATTCGGCCGCTCCGCTTCGTGCTCCCCCATCATGCAGGGCTGCGTCCGGCCTGGCTGCTCCGGCTGGGCCTGTTCCTTTATGACAATCTCGGTGGCCGGAAGCGTCTGCCCGGCACGAAGACGCTCGACCTGCGGAGCGATCCGGCAGGTCAGCCACTCAAACCCGGTTACGGCAAGGCTTTCGAGTATTCGGATTGCTGGGTCGACGATTCACGGCTCGTCGTCCTCAACGCCATGGACGCCCGGGCGCGGGGCGCCACTGTCGTGACCAATACCCAATTCAAGAGCTGTGTGCGCCACGCTGATCACTGGGAGCTTCAGGTCGGCACCCAGGGCGACCATACGCGGGCCATTTCGGCGCGGGCCATCGTCAACGCGGCAGGTCCGTGGGTCGCCGACGTGCTGGCGAACCGTATTCGCACCAACGGCGAATCCCGCGTGCGGCTGGTGCAGGGGTCGCACATCGTCGTGAAGCGCATTTTCGACCACGACCGCAGCTACATCTTCCAGAACACCGACGGGCGGATCATTTTCGCAATCCCCTACGAGCAGGACTTTACCCTGATCGGCACCACGGATCAGGACTACGCCGGCGATCCCGCTGACGTTAAGGCTTCGCCGGAGGAGATCAGCTATCTCTGTGCCGCGGCAAGCGAGTATTTCGCCAGACCCGTCCGTGAGTCCGACGTTGTCTGGACCTATTCCGGTGTTCGTCCGCTCTACGACGACGGCGCATCGAAGGCTCAGGAGGCAACACGCGATTACGTCCTGACCCTGGACGCCAAGCCGGGATATGCGCCGCTGTTGTCTGTATTTGGCGGAAAGATCACGACCTACCGCCGGCTCGCGGAAGCTGTCCTTGAGAAGCTCGCGCCGCATGTCACGCCCGCACTGACGGGCAAGGCGGCTGGCTGGACAGGCCATGAAAAATTGCCGGGCGGGGATTTTCCGGTCACCGGCCTCGCGGCGCTCTCGGATGCGCTCGCCTTGTCCCATCCTTTCCTCGATCCGCACCATGCGAAGCGGCTGTTGCGCGCCTATGGCACACGCGCCGCAGTGCTCCTCGGCGAGGCCCGGAGCCTGTCCGATCTCGGTCAGTCTTTTGGGACAGACCTGACCGAGGCAGAGGTTCGCTACCTCATGCGCGAGGAGTGGGCAGCGACCGCCGATGACGTTCTGTGGCGGCGCAGCAAGCTTGGCTTGCGGACGGGTTCAGATGCCAAGGCCGCGCTGGCGAGTTTCATGGCCAAGGCCGGCGGCAGCGATGCCCAGGCGATGGCGGGTGCCGCATGAGCCTCGTTCTTGATCAGGTGAGCAAGCGGGTCGGTCCTTCGGATCACATCGTCGATGTGTCCCTGCGGCTGGAGAAAGGCTCTCTGAACGTTCTGCTTGGACCGACATTGTCTGGCAAGACATCGCTCATGCGGCTGATGGCCGGGCTCGACCGCCCCACCTCCGGATCGATTGCTTTCAACGGTGTCGATGTCACCAGCGCGCCCGTGCGTGGCCGCTCGGTCGCCATGGTCTACCAGCAGTTCATCAACTACCCGACCATGAGCGTCTTCGAGAACATCGCCTCGCCGCTCCGTGTCATGGGTCTGCCCGCCAGCGAGATCAGGGAACGCGTCGGGGTCGCGGCCCGGCTTCTCAAGCTGGAACCCATGCTGACGCGCACGCCGCTGCAACTCTCGGGCGGACAGCAGCAGCGCACGGCCATCGCGCGGGCATTGGTCAAGAGAGCCGAGCTTGTGCTGATGGACGAGCCCCTCGCCAACCTCGACTACAAACTGAGGGAGGAACTTCGCGAGGAGTTGCCGCGCATCTTCGCCTCCACCGGGGCGATCTTCGTCTATGCCACAACCGAACCCTCCGAAGCGCTGCTTCTTGGCGGTAACACGGCCGTGCTGCACCAGGGCCGGGTCGCGCAATTCGGACCAACATCCGAAGTTTACCGCAATCCCGCCGACCTGAATTCAGCCGCAGTGTTCTCGGACCCGCCACTCAACCGTATCGCTGCCGAGAAATCTGGCGGCATGCTGAGATTTTCTGGCGGGCACATTCCCGCCAGGGGCAAGCTCGCCAGCCTCGAAGACGGACCATGCACTCTGGGTTTCCGGGCCCACCATCTGCAACTCGCAGATTCAGACGCCGACGCCATCAAGCTCTCAGGCCGCGTCACCGTCTCCGAAATCACGGGCTCGGAGAGCTTCATCCACATCGATGCGGCGCCCCATCACTTCGTCGCGCTGGCGCATGGTGTCCGGCTCTATGAACCTGGCGCAACCATCGAGACCTTTGTCGACACGAGACGCCTCTTTGTCTTCGATCGGGCCGGGCGACTGGCGGCCTCACCCGACGACATGGCGGGAGCCTGAGCCGATGGCGCGTATCACCCTCTCGTCGCTGGCGCATTCGTACAGGCCCGATCCGCGGGAGGCGTCCGACTACGCCGTCCGCGAGGCAACCCATGTCTGGGAGGATGGGGGCGCCTACGCCCTGCTGGGTCCCTCCGGTTGTGGCAAGACCTCGCTTCTGAACATCATCTCGGGGCTGGTCGCCCCGACGAAGGGGCGCGTCCTGTTCAATGATCAGGACGTGACGTTCAAGCCGACCGAGGCGCGCAACATCGCGCAGGTGTTCCAGTTTCCCGTGATCTACGACACGATGACCGTGCGCGAGAACCTGGCCTTCCCGTTGCGAAACAGGGGCATGCGGGGCGAGGCGGTCGAAACCCGCGTCAACGAGATTGCGAAGCTCCTCGACCTGACGGCCGATCTTGGACGCAAGGCGCGGGGGCTGACGGCTGACTCGAAGCAGAAGATATCGCTTGGGCGAGGGCTGGTGCGGCCAGACGTTGCCGCCATCCTCTTCGACGAGCCGCTGACGGTCATCGATCCGCATCTGAAATGGGAGTTGCGCTCGAAGCTCAAGGAAATCCACAAGAAACTCGACACCACGATGATCTATGTCACGCATGACCAGACCGAGGCGCTGACCTTCGCCGACAAGGTGGTGGTGATGTTCGACGGCGAGGTGGTGCAGGTCGGCAAGCCGCAGGAGCTGTTCGAGACGCCTGACCACACCTTCGTCGGATACTTCATCGGCTCTCCTGGCATGAACGTCCTTCCCGCCCACATCGAGGGTACGAGCGCCCACGTCAACGGCGAGGCGCTATTCCTTGGCCGCAGCCTGAGTATTCCGGCTGGCGCCAACGTCGAGATTGGCATCCGCCCCGAGTTCCTCAAGCCTGTTGCCTCGGGGGGTATCGCGGTCCGCATTCTCCGTGTCGAGGATATCGGGCGCCAGAAAATCCTGCGCTGCGAGGCTGGCCAGCATCGGCTTGCGGCCATCCTGCCGGAAGACGCGGCGGTTCCGTCAGGCCATGTGCGGCTCTCTGCCGATCCAGATCACATTCACGTCTACGCCAACAGCCGGCGGGTTAGGCAAGCATGAACAAGCCGCTCAACAACCGGGCCTGGTTCTTCGTTCTGCCGGTCTTTCTGCTGGTGGCGTTCAACGCCGTCCTGCCGCTGATGACGGTGGTCAATTATTCGATGCAGGACAGTTTCGGCAACAACCAGTTCTTCTGGAACGGCATCGGCTGGTTCAAGGAGCTGCTCGATCCGAAGTCGCAGCTCGGCGAACGGTTCTTCGACGCACTCTGGCGGAACGCGCTGTTTTCCGCGATCATACTCTCCATCGAGATTCCGCTCGGGATCGCGGTCGCACTCTCGATGCCGAAGAAAGGATGGGCCGTCGCCCCGACGCTTGTGGTCCTCGCATTGCCCTTGCTCGTGCCGTGGAATGTCGTGGGCACCACCTGGCAGGTTTTCGCGCGCTCGGACATTGGGCTGCTCGGCTACGTGCTGAACGCGGTTGGCATCAGATACAACTACACGAACGACCCGTTCTCGGCATGGGCGACCATCGTCGCCATGGATGTCTGGCACTGGACGAGCCTTGTGGCGCTGCTGTGCTACGCCGGCCTTCAGTCCATTCCTGATGCCTACTACCAGGCGGCGCGGATCGACGGAGCCTCGCGCTGGTCGGTATTCCGCAACATCGAACTGCCCAAGATGCGGCGCGTGCTGCTCATCGCTGTGCTGCTTCGCTTCATGGACAGCTTCATGATCTACACCGAACCCTTCGTGGTCACCGGAGGCGGGCCAGGCAATTCGACGACGATGCTCTCCATCGACCTCGTCAAGATCGCGCTCGGCCAGTTCGATCTCGGCAAGGCGGCAGCGATGTCGATCGTCTACAATCTCATCATCCTCGCGGTCTGCTGGGTGTTCTACACCATCATGATACAGGCCGACGCCGAAGAGCGGGAGCCCCGATCATGAGCAGCCCCTCCCAACGCATGCTGGAAGCCGGGGGCTCGGGTTGGGGCCGCCGCCTGATGCTCGGGCTCTACATCCTGTTCCTGATGCTGCCGCTCTATTGGCTCTTCGTCATGAGCATCAAGACCAACAACGAGATCATCTCCGGCCTGACGATCTGGCCGCAGAACCCGACGCTCGCCAACTACCGCAAGATCTTCTCCGATCCGTCCTGGTACTGGGGCTACATCAACAGCCTGATCTATGTGGCGATCAACACGGTCATTTCGATCGCGCTGGCGTTGCCGGCAGCCTACGCGCTCTCGCGCTACCGGTTCCTCGGCGACAAGCACCTGTTCTTCTGGCTTCTGACAAACCGCATGGCCCCGCCAGCAGTCTTCGCGCTGCCGTTCTTCAACCTCTATTCCGCCATCGGGTTGTTCAACACGCATTGGGCGGTTGCGCTCGCCCATTGCATTTTCAACATTCCCCTGGCGGTCTGGATCCTGGAAGGTTTCATGTCCGGCGTTCCGCGCGAGATCGATGAGACCGCGCAACTCGATGGCTATTCCTTCCCGCATTTCTTCGTGAAGATCTTCCTGCCCCTGATCGGCAATGGCGTGGGGGTGGCGGCGTTCTTCTGCTTCATGTTCTCGTGGGTCGAGCTTCTGCTCGCCCGCACGCTCACGAACAACATGCCGATTTCCGCCATCATGACACGCACTGTTTCCGCCGCAGGGATGGATTGGGGTCTGTTGGCGGCGGCCGGCATCCTCACGCTTGTGCCAGGCGCGCTCGTGATATGGTTCGTGCGCAATTACATCGCCAAGGGCTTTGCCCTGGGGAGAGTGTGAGACGGTCATGACGCTTGCCAGAGCATCGTTGGGGCTTGGAATGGCTCTTGTTGTCACGCTCGGCTGGGCCTGGCGCACGGGTCGCCTGGATGGCGTCGCCGCAGGTCTCCAGTGGATGGCCTGGACCTGGCAGACCGGCCTGTTCTTCACGGGGATCGTCTGTACGCTCGTCATCATGACGCTTCTGGCCGTCTACCGGCCAGAAACGGAGCGGGTCGGCGTCCTGCGTATCGCCACGACGCGCGGCGACAGGCTGTTCATTTCTCTTTTGGGCGCCGCCTTCATTCATCTCGGCTGGATCGGTCTGACCAATGCCGAGCTGTGGTGGGCCTCGATCATCTCTCTCGTCTACGCCGCAGCGGTGTTCCGCTGGGTATGATGGGTGGGAACGTCACCGGATGGCTCGGCGTCAGGCCATCCGGTTCAATCCTGCAAGGCGCAACCTAGGGAGGATAAGTTGAATATGAGATCAAGAATGCTGATGGGAACGACGGCGCTCGCGCTTGTTGCCATGACGACAGGCGCCATGGCCGACATGGCTGCGGCGCAAAGGTGGGTTGACGGCGAATTCCAGCCTTCGACGCTGTCCAAAGAAGCGCAGATGAAGGAGATGGAGTGGTTCATCAATGCGGCGAAGCCATTCGTCGGCATGGAGATCAATGTCGTCTCCGAGACAATCACCACGCATGAGTATGAGTCGAAGACGCTGGCCCGTGCCTTCACCGAGATCACTGGCATCAAGATCAAGCACGACACCATCCAGGAAGGCGATGTGGTCGAGAAGATCCAGACCCAGATGCAGTCGGGACGCAATGTCTATGACGCCTGGATCAACGATTCTGATCTGATCGGCACGCATGTGCGCTATCAGCAGGCGGTTCCCCTGTCGGACTGGATGGTCGGAGAGGGCAAGGATGTGACGCTGCCGACGCTCGATGTGGATGATTTCATCGGCAAATCCTTCACCACGGGCTACGACGGCAAGCTCTACCAACTGCCGGACCAGCAGTTCGCGAACCTCTACTGGTTCCGGTATGACTGGTTCCAGCGCGCCGACCTGAAGCAGCGGTTCCGGGCAAAATACGGTTACGACCTTGGCGTGCCGGTGAACTGGTCCGCTTATGAGGATATCGCCGAGTTCTTCTCCAACGACGTCAAGGAGATCGACGGCGTGCGGGTCTATGGCCACATGGACTACGGCAAGAAGGACCCGTCGCTTGGCTGGCGCTTCACCGACGCCTGGCTCTCCATGGCAGGCAACGGCGACAAGGGCATTCCGAACGGCCTGCCTGTCGATGAATGGGGCATCCGCATGGAAGGCTGCCAGTCGGTCGGCTCCTCCATCGAGCGCGGCGGTGACACCAATGGCCCGGCGGCGGTCTACTCGATCACCAAGTATCTGGAGTGGCTTCAGAAGTACGCACCGCCCCAGGCGCAGGGCATGACGTTCGGCGAGGCGGGCCCGCTTCCCGCGCAGGGCGCGATCGCACAGCAGATCTTCTGGTATACCGCTTTCACCGCCGACATGGTGAAGCCTGGGCTGCCAGTCGTGAATGCCGACGGTTCGCCGAAGTGGCGCATGGCTCCCTCGCCGAAGGGCGCCTACTGGAAGGAAGGCATGAAGCTCGGTTACCAGGACGCCGGTTCCTGGACCCTGCTGAAGTCGACGCCGGTGGATCGTCGCAAGGCGGCCTGGCTCTACGCCCAGTTCGTCAACTCCAAGTCGGTCTCGCTCAAGAAGAGCCATGTCGGCCTCACCTTCACGCGCGAAAGCGATATCTGGGACAAGAGCTTCACCGAGCGCGCCCCCAAGCTCGGTGGCCTGATCGAGTTCTATCGCTCACCAGCCCGCGTGCAATGGACCCCAACCGGCAACAACGTGCCGGACTACCCGAGGCTCGCACAGCTCTGGTGGCAGAACATCGGTGACGCATCATCGGGCGCAAAGACGCCTCAGGCGGCAATGGACGCGCTTGCGGCAGCCCAGGACGATGTCCTGATCCGCCTTGAGCGCTCGGGCGCACAAGGCGCGTGCGGGCCGAAGGTGAACCCCCGCACATCCGCCGAGGAGTGGTTCAAAAAGGCCGAAGCCTCCGGCAATTTCGCTCCCCAGCGCAAGCTGGCGAACGAAAAGCCGCAGGGCGTGACTGTCGACTATGACACGCTGATCAAGTCATGGCCGTCGACCCCACCAAAGCGTTGACATCAAGATGACGCAACAGGCCCCGCTCGGATCGAGAAATCCGGGCGGGGTCTTTTTTCGGCCAGCCTGAGGGCCGCCGCACAGAAACCCAGCCAGGAGCCATCATGTCGTCGCGATCGATCGTGTCCAATCCTGGCTCTGACGCAATTCTGGTGAGTGCTGGCATAGACAGGATTTGAGATTCATGGTTTGGGCCGGCTTTTCAACGTGTTCAACCGGTTGCTGGCCGGGTGCCAGTTGAAGCGCCATTCGGCCTTCTGCTGCGTGGTGTTTCCCTTTCCTCCAGATCAGTCGGTCAAACCCTTCAACGGGGCTGGTGAACCATGCCGCGTTGGTGTTTCGTCTCATCATGTCGAGGCATCGGCCATGAGGACCCGCGACGGACCCGGACCGGCAGCGGGCGCGGAGGACCAGCCTCATGAACGGAGCAAAAAGTTTGCCTCAACCTGCTGACAAGACGCCGCCAGGCGGAACGGCGGGAGCGCAGGCGTTTCCAGGGCCGATGGCGTTATGGCTGCTGGTGGCCTTCGCGCTTGTCGCTGCGTCCCTCATCGGCTTTCGGCAGGATCGCGGCGATGTCGTCGTCGCGGAGCGATGGCTGGACACGACTCCGGTGACGATCACGCGCACCGGGCAGGGGCCTCAACCTGTCGTGCTGATCGCCCATGGCTTCGCCGGCTCCCGGCAGCTCATGCAGGCTTTCGCCTACACGCTCGCCCGCAACGGCATGACGGCGGTGTCTTTCGATTTCCTCGGCCACGGCCGTCATCCCCTGCCTCTGGGCGGCAGCGTGACGCGGATTTCCGGAGCGACGCAGTCGCTGGTCGGCCAGACACGCGGAGTGCTGGCGCTGGCGCGCACCATCGGCGATGGCCGCGTCGCCCTGCTGGGGCATTCCATGGCGTCGGACATTCTGGTGCGGGTGGCGCGCGCGGAGCAAGATGTCGTCGCGACCGTCGCCATCTCCGCCTTCTCGCGCGAGATCACCGAGACCGAGCCGCGCAACCTGCTCCTGGTTGCGGGCGCGTGGGAAAGCAGGCTTGCGGCGGAAGCTCGCCGCATCGTGGCGTTGCGCTCAACGCCCGCCGTGCCCGAGCAGGGCGTCACCTATGGCGATCATGGCGATGGCAGCGCTCGCCGCTTCGCCATAGCGCCCCATGTCGAGCATGTCGGCGTGCTCTACAGCGCTGCGAGCCTCTCCGAGGCGCGGGACTGGCTGCGCGCCAGCTTCGGCGTCACGATGCCTGCCCAGCGTCCGGACAGGGGAGGGCTGTGGATCATCATGCTGCTGGCTGGCCTCATCATCGCGGTGAGGCCGCTGTCGCGCCTGCTGCCGCTTGTGTCTGCGCGTGAGGCAGGGGCTGCGCTGCCGTGGCGCAGCTTCTGGCCCGTGCTTGTGCTGCCCGCATTGCTCACGCCGCTGGTGCTGCGCGTTTCGCCAACCAGGGTGCTGCCAATCCTCGTCGCGGATTATCTTGCCTTCCATTTCGCGCTTTATGGCGCGCTCACCTGGCTCATGCTTGTGGTGCAGCGCCGCCGCGCCGTCGCGCCGCCTGATGGGAAGCCTGCCGCCGACCGCCTGCGCCTTGGCCTGGCGGCGCTTGGCGCTTGCCTTGTGGCCGTGCTGCCGCTGTTCATCGCCATCGATGCCTATGTCACCGCCATCAGGCCGATCGAGGCGCGGCTCGTGCTGGCCCTGTGCCTTGTGGGCGGCGCCGCCAGTTTCTTCTTCGCTACGGAATGGGCTTCGGGAGGATCAGGCGCCGCCAGGGGCGGGTCGGCCGCCATCGCCGTGGCGTTCCTGCTCTCGCTGCTGGGGGCTGTGCTGCTTGATCCGGGCCGGCTGTTCTTCCTGGCCATCATCGTGCCGGTGATCGTGCCGTTCATGATCGTTTTCGGGCTGATCGCCTGGTGGATCCGTCAGCGGACGCGGCATCCGTTTCCGGGCGCTGCGGTCAAGACGCTGGCCTTCGGCCTCGCGATCGCTGCGACCTTCCCGATGATGACGGGCTGAGCCCGACGCTGCGCCAGGGCCTGTCGGTTGGTTGCGGCGCGGTGGAGTGATGGCGGCGCAGCACCAGTTCGCTCTGGATCGACAGCTCATCGGTCTCGCCCCCGAAGCTCGCGATGGCGATGGAATTGCCGCAGACGTCATGGAGCCAGCTGAGCGTGGCGGTTGGGCTTATGACGAGCCCTGTGCGCAGGATGCGCAGGTCAAGGCTGTCGCGCGGGCGAAGCATCAGACGGTGCGGGCCGAGCCTCACTGGCGGCGCATAGGTGTAGCGCGTGATGTGCCTGACCTGAATGTCCATGGATCCTTGTCTCCGCAGCGCCCGCCCCATCCAACAAAAAAACCGCCATTGGGGCGGTGAAGTCGAGAACGAGGTTCCACGCCGGGGGGCAGACCCGCGCTATGGTCAGGCAATGCGGGCTGCCGCGAAGGGTTCCGCGCCTCAGCCCTCAGCGCATGGCCGCGTGCAGCGCGGACGCGGCCAACCGGGCGGGCTGGGCAAGGGTGACCCCGGCCATCTGGACGCCATGCGCGGTCTGGATATCGAAGGCGCCCGCGATGCTGCGGCTGTCGAAACTGGCCGGCAGGTCCGTGCCGCTTGAGCCGCGAATGGAACCGAGGCCAGTCGGGTCGATGTTCTGCGCCTTCACCGGGGCGGTGCGCGCCATGCGTTCGGCCGCGACAGGCGCCATCACGGCCAAGGCGGCGCAGGCGCTGAAGGCGATGAGCCGCGTGAGGGGCGCTGAAATCTCGAGATGGGCATTCATCGGAGTTGTCTCCTGCTGATGTGCTGCCCTCACAACCCGGCCCCTGTCGCTTCGGTTCCGACACAAATCCGCACCGGCGCGTTTTGTCCTCGCCTTCCCCGCACTGGCGCCACAATCGATCTCGTTTTTCGCTGGCTCTTCCGATTGTTTCCGTTCGCCGCAGCCTTTTTGCGAGGCGCTGGGGCTGGCGTCCTGGACTGTTCGATGACGCAATCGCCCTGTCGCAGGCGATCCCAGCGGCCCCAGAGGCGTCCCTTGCCTGCAATGCCCGCTCAGGCGCAGGCCTGCCTTCAGGCCCAGGAATCCGGAAGGCCCAGGAATCCGGAAGGTCCGAGAATCCGGATGGTCCGAGAATCCGGACGGTCCGAGAATCCGGATGGAGTCGCGTTCATCCAGAGCATGAAGACGGAGCGCCGCGTTATGCCGGCCGGCCCGGACATTGTGCATCACCGGCGGGCAGAGGCAGGCAGAGGCGGAGCTTTTCATGCTGTTCTCAGGCTGGGTCTTTCGCTGGTGCGCACCATCCAAGCCAGGTCCGGACGGGCATCGAGCGCTGCCCTGACCATCGCGGATTCCAAGACGGGAGCGCCCATCAGGCTGCCTCGCCTCCGGCCCGCAGGCTTTCCGCCAGAACCCAATGGTCGCGCCGGTGCAGCGAGGTTGCAGGGTAGCGCTGGCCCTGGACTTCGCGCGTCACGATGTCGAAGCGATCGAGGCTGTGCGCGCCGAACGAGTTGAGGATAGGCACATCGGTAGCGTCGCGGCCCCGCGCGATCAGGATGCGCCCGATGCGCGGAGCATTGTGCCGGGCATCGAAGGTCCACCACTCGCCGCCGAGGAAGGCCTCGAACCAGCCGCTGAAGTCCCCCGGCGCCGGGTCAGGCGGCACGCCGATGTCCCCGAGATAGCCGGTGCAATAGCGCGCCGGGATGTTGAGGCAGCGGCACAGGGTGAGGGCGAGGTGGGCAAAGTCGCGGCATACGCCGACGCGCTCCTCATAAGCTTCTGCGGCGCTGCGGGTCGGCCGCGCGCTGCCATAGTCGAAGCGCAGGTGGCCATGCACATGGTCGCAGATCGCCTGAACCTTGTTCCACCCGCCAGAGATGCCCCCGAACATGGCCCAGGCATGGTTGGAGAGCCTGTCCGTCTCACAATAACGGCTGCCGAGCAGATAAACGAGCGTGTCGTCGGGCAAGGCTTCGGGCGGGGCGGCCTCGGCCTCCGGCCTGACCGGATCGGGGAACCCGGAATCATGCACGATGCCCGCGGCCGCGAGCCTGATCCCTCCGGCTGGCGCGATGAAGCGGCGGCACAGATTGCCGAACTTGTCCTCGTAAAGGCTGACATCCCCGATGCGTGCGCCGTCGGCCAGCGACACCACGGTCATTTCGTCCGGCTCGGTGATGTCGTGCCGCCGGGAGGGATGGATGTCGAGCATCGTGATAAGCGGCGTCGGGCGCTCGCAGGAGATGTCGATCGTGTAGCCATAGCGAATGTGCATGTCGGGACCTGCCTGAGGCTCAATCCCCGACCCGAAGGCCGTGGGAGAGGCGAGCGTTGTGCGCTGCAGCGCGTACGAACGAACCGGGAGATATCCGCAAGGTTCCGCCGCGGCTGGGCTTTTTTCGATCTTCCGCTGACGGAACAGAGGCTTTGGCGAGATGTTGTTGAGTCGATCATCGGGGTTCTGCGCCAGAGGGTCAGCCATGATGCTGATCGGCGTGGGACAAACGGTGAGGTGGGCATCTGCGTCCGCCTTGTTGACGGGAAAGAGGACCGAAGCATGTCGCGCATCGACAACAACGCCGCCTTGTCGCTTGCGCTGGGCGCCGCTCTGGTTCTCGGCCTTCCTGCGTCTGCCATGGCGCAGGCTGCACCCTCAGCGCCATCCCGCCAGGACGTGTTCTACAGGCCGGCGACAGAGCAGAAGACGTGGCGCACCTCCGACATGATCGGGGAGGGCGTCTTTAATCGGGCCGGCGAACGCATCGGCGAGGTTGATGATCTCATCATCGACCAGAGCGGGCGGATTGCGGCGACCGTGATCGGGGTCGGGGGCTTCCTGGGGCTGGGCGAGCGCCTCGTAGCCGTGAGTTTCACGGCTGTGGATCTGACGCGCGAACCCAACGGCAACCCGCGGCTGGTGGTCGATCTGACCAAGGACATGCTGTCAGCCGCTCCCCCATATCGCCCCGACATCAAACGCAACTGAAACCGGCAACCTGGCGCCCTTCAACCGGCGCGACTGACACAACGGGAGGATGAAATGAAGAAGCTGATGGCTTGCATGATTCTGGCGGGTTCGCTCGCTGCCTGCAACAGCCCGGGCGAGCGCGCCGTGGGCGGCGGCCTGATCGGAGCCGGCTCCGGCGCCTTGATCGGCGGACTGGCCACCGGCAATTCGAGCGGCGCGCTGGCTGGGGCTGCGATCGGCGGCGCGGGTGGCGCCATCATCGGAGCTGCGACCGCCCCACAGTACCGCCGGGGCTACTATCGCGAGCGCTATTGCCGCAGCTATGACGATTTCGGCAATCCGATCCGCGTGCCCTGCTGAGGGCGGCGATCCTCTTCTGAAACATGGCTTGCCTTCCTTGGCTCTCGCGAGCAACGGAAGGCAGGGCTGTTTCAGGAAGACGCAAAAGCATGCCTGTCCGCCAGCCGGGGCGCAGGCTCGACGATGACGCGCCCGTGAGGCGCCGCCCGATCCACGATCGCCCCCCCTTCCTCCAGCCACACGAGTCTGGAGATGAGCCGCGAGCCGAGACTTCCCGCCCTGGCCGATGTCGAAATCGGGCGCGAAGCCGTGCCCGTCATCATCCGAGACGCCCTGATGCAGGTGCTCATGCACGAACCGACCGCAGGTCCAATGCGCTTGTCGCATGGCGGGCCGAAGGCATGAAAAACCCCGGCGCCATGGCGCCGGGGCTTGTCATTCATCATGAGGCTGAACGCTCATTCACGGCCGAGTTGCCGGCCCAGCAGCGCTCCGATCGCCACGACCCCCGCGACCGCGATGGTGGAGAGGCTGATGCGCCGACCCACCATCCGCGCCATGAAGGGCGCCGCCATCATCGCACCGACCGTCAGCTTCGAGGTCGGCGGCTGACGGCGTTCGCGCACTGACTGCCCCACAAGCATCAGGATCCCGGCGACCATGAGCAGGACCGCTGCAAGGACAAGGCTGCTCCCGACCACGCCGATGCGGAAGGTGAGCCAGTAATGGAGCGCCTGCAAAGCATAGACAATTCCGATCAGCGCGAGGATTGCGGCGATGGCGAAATAGACCAGCGCGTTCAGGTTGCGTTTGACCGTCCCGATAATGTCGGTGGCAGCCAGCAGGGACAGCTCCTTCCACATGGCCTCACCGTGTGGTCATGAGGCCGACGAAAACCCCAACTGCGGCGGCGATGCCGAGGGCGCGCATGGGATGGGCGCGCATCTCGTCGGCGAGGATGCGCTGCAGTTCCGAGGCTTGATCCTTTGCTGCGCTGACCATCACGTCGGTGTCGACCCCGACGGTCTTGAGCTTGGTCGACATGGTATCCACCATCTCCGAGGCTGAACGGGCCATGGACTCTGCGGTGCGGGACGCCTCGCGCTGGACATGGTCCACCGTGGCGTTGGTGCGCTCCATGGCGTCGTCCTTCATGTGTTCCGCCTTCGCGCCGGCAGTGGGCCGGCTCTTGATGAATTGGTCGCTCATGGCGCTCTCCATTGGTCGTGTCGGTGAAACGGCAGGGCCAGCCGCTCTTCGGCCAGCCGCGTGCCGGATCAACGTGGCGTGTCCGGATTGGTTCCGCCGGGTCCTGTTGAGCTTGCGCTTGAAACGGCGCCGTCAGTCCATGGCCACGGCCGTCGTGACTGCGCCTGGCGCAAGCCCGATCGGCTGGCGCTGCGCCTCCTCGCTTGCGATCCGCTCAGCCTCCGGCGCTGCGGGCCGGATGCCGGGCAGCTTGTCGTTCCGGATGGCGAAGGGGCCGCGAAGATGCCGACTCGTGGCGGCTGGCTGGCTGGCCTCCACCGCAGCCGGGGCGGCGGCAGGCGCCGTCGCAGGCGCCGCCACCGGGGGGCTGATCGGCGCCCTGACCGACAGCGGCATCGAGGAGCGCGACGCTCACACCTATGCCGAGGCGGTGCGCCGCGGCTCGATCCTGATTTCGGTGCGCACGCCCGAAATGAACGAAAGCCGCGTGCAGGCGATCATGGATCGGCACAACCCGTCCGACCTAGAGACCCGCCGCGCCGGCTGGGCGCAGGAAGGTTGGACCAGCTATGATCCTTCGGCGCGCCCCTATGACCGCACTGAGGTCGTCGCCGAGCAAGACCGCTATCGTTGACCAGCCAGCGACGGTTTTTCGGCTGGAGCCTCCGCCTCAGGGCGGGGGCTTTCTTCGTCGGGAGGCACGGCGCGCAGGAGCCTGACCGGAACGAAAGCTGCCGCTCGACGTTGTCAGGGGGAACGGCAATTGCGCCGCGTGACAGCCACAGGAGACAGCCATGGGCAGCACGAACGACAAGATCAAGGGCATGGCCAACGAGGCCGCAGGCAACGTCAAGCAGGCGGTCGGCAAGGCGCTCCACAAGCCGAAGCTCGAAGCCGAGGGCTTCGCGCAGGAACGCAAGGGCGAAGCCCAGCAGGCCGTCGGCAAGGGCAAGGATGCCGTCAAGAAGTTCGTCGACAACGTCTGACCTCGTTGTTGCGATCAAGACATTCAGGCGGGTGGCGCAGGCCATCCGCCTTTGCATGTTGGCTGAACCACATGACAAAGCCCCTCCGGCGCTTGCGGAGGGGCCTCTGTTTCTGGCCGGCGCGACGAGGAGCCTGAGCCGAGGGGCGACGCCAGTTGTCTGTTCTGACACGTCAATCTCCCGTGATTGCCGGATGAACCGCAGTATCCGGGCTTTGTTTCCCCGCAGTGCCTGACGGTCGGCGCCACGGTTGCGGTCAACCCCAGCCATCCGTGCGGAACCTGCGCCCATTGCCGCGGTGGCGAGCACCAGCATTGCGCAGAGATGCGCTTCTTTGGCAGCGCGATGCGCGTGCCCCATGTACAGGGCGGCTTTCGCCGGGCTTGTGCGCCGGGCTCCGATGCGGGACAAGGCGGGGGGAGGGGTGGCCCCGATCAGACTGAGCCGGAAGCGGCGCAGGGAGCGGACCGGCCCCCGGCATGCGCAAAGGACAGGAACATGGTCAAGGCAATACGCATCCATCAGCCGGGCGGGCCCGAGGCGATGGTATATGAGGATGTCGAGGTCGGGCAGCCCGGCAAGGGCCAGCTCCTGATCCGCCACACGGCGATCGGCGTCAACTTCATCGACGTTTATCACCGTTCGGGGGCCTACCCGCTGCAGATGCCTCATGCGCTGGGCATGGAAGGCGCGGGCGTGGTTGAGGTGGTTGGACCCGGAACCACAGGCTTCCGCATCGGAGATCGCATCGCCTATTCCGCTCCGCCGCCCGGCTCCTACAGCGAAAAGCGCCTTGTCGACGCCGCCAAGATGGTCAGGCTGCCAGATGGCATCCCCGACAAGATCGGTGCTGCGATCATGCTTCAGGGCATGACGGCGCGCTATCTGCTCAAGCAGACCCACAAGGTGAAGAAGGGCGACTGGATTCTTGTCCATGCCGCTGCCGGCGGCATGGGCCTGCTGCTCTGCCAGTGGGCGAAGCATCTGGGCTGCCATGTCATCGGCACCACCTCTTCGGATGAGAAGGCGGCGCTTGCGCGCAAGAATGGCTGCGAATATCCGATCATCTACACGAAGGAGGACTTCGTCGCCCGGGTGAAGGAGATCACCGGCGGCAAGGGCGTCTCGGTCGTCTATGACGGCGTTGGCAAGGACACCTTCCTCAAGTCGCTCGAGTGCCTCGCCATCCGCGGGCATCTTGTATCCTATGGCGCTGCTTCGGGCCCGCCTGATCCGATTGCGCCTTCAATTCTCTCCACCAAGTCCATGTCGCTGACGCGGCCCACGCTGTTCCAGTACACTGCCACCCGCCCCGAACTGCTGGCCAATGCACGCGACGTCTTCAAGGTCGTGCTGTCAGGGGCCGTCAAGATCCAGAAGCCGGCGGAGTACAAGCTCAAGGATGTGGCCCAGGCGCATATCGACCTGACCAGCCGCAAGACCACAGGCTCGATCATCCTGATCCCATAAGGCCCTCATGGCGGCGTGCGGTGACGCGAGGACCGCACATCGTCCATGTGCAGCGCACAATTTCCGTGCAACCCAGAAACGGAATGGATTGAAGCCATGCAGGACGGTTATGCCCGCACCATGGCTGGGCTGGTTGCGCGCGCCGTCCTCGCTCCCTTGACGTAGCGGTCACCCGGCTTTGTGGCTCATATGGGAACTGAGCCATGTGGCTCCTTCGCCGGAGCGGAACGCGACGGCGGCAACGGAGTGATCCGCATGGGACTCTTGAACATCGTTCGCCGCATGTCGTTGCGGGGAAAAAGCTGTCGATCCGGGAGATCGCGCGGCGTGCCGGCCTGTCTCGGAACACCGGCACAGGGCATTTGAATCCCGGAACCATCGAGCCGAAGTTCGGTTTGCCGATAAGATTGTCGTTTCAGAATCAGGCTGCGCGCAAGAGGTGGACAGCTCCAAAGCCTCCTGGTGAGCCTGCGCCTGCCTTTGTGCATGGAGCCGCTCAAACGCTTCCCCGCGCTGTCCGCCAAGCTGCTGCAGAATCGCTGTGCGGCGGAGGTCGATCTGCGCGGTGGCCAGCCGTCGCTCATCAGGCAAAGTCCTTGGCGGCAGCCAATGTTGCCCGTTTGCTGCCGCACAGGGGCGATCGGGCCCGCCGCAAAGGCGGGAGACTTGCGCTTGAAAGATTGGCGTCTGGACGATTGGCGTTTGACTGGCGGGTGCTCAGGTCTTCTGGTCGAGATGCGGGCGGACAAGGCCGAGCAAGGTCGCCTCGTGATAGGGCTTCGACAGGAAGGCCGCCGCCTGGAATCGCTCCGGCAGATCCTGCGGCCGTGATCCGGACAGGAAGGCGAAGGGAATCGCGGCGGCGACAAGCCTGTCGGCGAAGGGGAACGCCTTGCCATCGCCAAGGTCGATGTCCAGGAAGGCGAAATTGGCCGATATCTCTGAAAGGGCCATCGCTTGCTTCAGCGAATACAGGCTCCGGACCTCAAGCCCGAGTTCCTCATTCAGCAGATCGGCGAGATCGTCAGCCAGAAGCGGATCGTCTTCGAGCACCAGTATCATGCTGGGGGGATATCTCCACGCGCCGGATAGACTATCGATAGCACGGGGTTCATTAAACATCAAAACGACGTTCAGGCCAACTGGTTCCATGCATTTTGTGCTTTTGGAAATTTCGTGTGGAGGCGAATAACGCGCTTGAGCCGCATGTTTTTTGGTGCCTAAGCTTGGCCATAGAGCGCCTGGCGAAGAGAAAACAGAGCCGTGACGAAACCACAGGGACCGATCGCGACGGACGACAGCCTGGCTGGGCTGGAGATGTCGAAGGCGCGCGCTGAGCAAGGCGCAGGCCTGTTCGGTCCAAGATCCTTTACCTGGCATGTCGGCGTGCTGTCGCTTGGGCTGATTGTGCCCTCTCTCTTGCTGATCGGCCTTCTGCTGAGCCAGTTCGTGCGGTCGGAGCGGCTTCGCATCGAAAGCGACGCGCACGCAAAGGTCCGGATGATGGTGGCTGCGCTGGATCGGGAGGTCGGCAATATCACCACGACGCTCGAAACCCTGGCGGCAGCGCCAAGTCTTCAGGCCAATGACCTTGAAGCCTTCCATGCCCACGCCATGCGGGTCCGTGAACGCCAGAACGTGCACTTCAGCTTGCGTGATGCAGAAGGCGTCACGCTTGTGACGACGCGCCTGCCATTGGGCCAGATCATCACCAGCAACCCCGAAGAGGTGAAGGACGCTGACCGCACAGCAATGCAGGGGCGCAGCGCCACTGTCAGCAATCTGTTCACTGGCCCGGTCACCGGCTCCCACGCCGTCCAGATCATGGCGCCAGTGCTGTCCGACCAGCCGGCGACGCGCGTTGTAGGGGCCAGCTTCGATCCGGGTTTCTTCAGCGCGGCTCTCAACCAGTTCGCGCAGGACGAAGGCTGGAGCTTCACGATCATCGATCGCCGCATGCGGATCGTCGCCGCGCTCGGAGGGCAGAACGCGACAGCCGGAACTTCGGCCAGCGCGGCCTTTGTGCAGAGCGCGTCGGGGCAGAGCGGACTGTTCTATGGCACAGGCCCGATGGGAATTGATGCGGTCGTGGCCTTCGAGACTTCGGGCGCCACCGGCTGGCGGGTGACGGCCGCTCTGCCTTCGCATGCCGTCCGGGAGGCCTTGAACCGGTCCCTTGCCGTGCTGGGCCTCACAATCATGGTCCTGGGCGGTCTCGGCCTCGCCCTCGCATGGACCATTCGTCGTCGGCTCAATCGCGCCATTGCTGCGGTCAGCGCGCTTGCGGCTGCTGTGGGAAAAGGCGGGGATGAGACGCTGCCGCCGATCGCCGTGTCCGATGTCGCGTCGATCGGGCGTGGCCTGATCGAGTCCTCGCGCGAATTGCGCAAGGCCGGCAACAGCCTGCGCCAGTCAGAACTGAGGCTGCGCCGCGTGCTTGATAATCTCTTCGCCTTCGTCTGGCTGCTCGACACGGACGGCACGCTGATCGAGGCCAACAATGCGCCTCTCGCGGTGGCCGGGCTCCAGCGCTCCGATGTCGTGGGCAAGCCCTTCTGGGAATGTTGCTGGTGGGATCTCGGCCCGGAGGTGCAGGCGCGGATCAAGGCAGCCTGCACGGCGGCCTCAGGCGGCGCAACCGAGCGGTTCGAGACCGAGGTCCGCATCGCAGGTGACCGGCGCATCAACATTGATTTCCAGATCGCCCCCTTGAAGAATGAACACGGTGTCATCGTCGGCTTCCAGACTTCAGGCGTAGACATAACCGACCGCTTCCATGTCGAGGCCAAGCTTGCCCAGCGCGAGGCGCTCAGCCGCTTCCTCTGTGAACTGCGCGAGGAGATGGACCGGGAAACCGAGCCGGCAGCGCTATTGCGCACGGCGGCGAAAGCGCTCGGCGCTCACCTCGGCATCGATGTTGTCACAATGCTTGAGATCGACCAGGTTGCAGACCGCGTGACCATCCATGCGGCCCGTTCGGGAGTGGTGCTTCCGCCCCAGATGGCGAGCTTGTCGGATCTTTTCGCTCCTGAAATCCAGAAACTGCTGGTCGATGGCCAGACTGTGGCAATTGAGGATGTCCGCCTGCACGAGATGACGCGTCACCGGGCGGGAGAATTCGAGGCGCAGGGCCTGCGCGCCTTCCTTGCCGTGCCCCTGCGCCGCGGTGAGGCGTGGGTCGGAACGATCATGCTCGGCCATGGCGGGCCGCGGGGATGGAATACTGAAGCGGGCTACATCCGGGTGCTGGCCGAGCGCGTATGGCTTGCCTACGACAATGCGCACCTCGTGCGTGACCTGCTGCAGAGGGAGGAACTCTTGCGGATCGGGGTCGCCGTATCCGGGCTCGGCCTCGCCGAAATCGACTACCGGAGCAACATGATCACGCTTGACCAGCGCGCCGCGCAGATCTTCGGCGTGGAAGCGGGCGTGCCCATGCCCCGCGCCGATGTCCATGCCCGCATGCACCCGGAAGATCGCCCGTTCATCATGGAGCAGATCGATCGCCTGCTCCACGCCGAGGGGCGCGGCTTCTTTGGGTTGGATCACCGTGTGGAGCGGGCAGACGGCTCCGTGCGCTGGGTGGCTGCCCAGAAGCAGGTGATCTACGGCCCGGGCCCTGACGGTGCGCGCGCCGCCATCAGGGGCTTTCTCGCGTTGCATGACGTCACAAGCCGCAAGATGGCGGAACAGGCCCTGCGCGCCAGCGAGGAAAGGCTGCGCGGCTTCGCCATGTCGAACGTCATCGGCATGCTCTATGGCGACATCGAAGGCGGCATCACCTTCGCCAACCAGGAATTGCTGCGCATCATCGGCCGCACCCAGGAGGATATCGATGCCGGCCGGGTGTGCTGGGACAGCATCACGCCGCCCGAATGGCAGTCCGTCGATGCTGTCCACATCGCAGAGGCGGTGGAGCGCGGAGCCTCGACGCCCTACGAGAAGGAATACATGCGTCCGGATGGCACGCGCGTGCCTGTGCTGGTGGGCTTCAGCCTGGCCGAGCCGGACCGCACACAGTCGGTGGCTTTCATCCTCGACATCACCGAGCGCAAGCGCATTGCACGCGTGCTCGAGGAGACGGCCGAGCGGCTGACCTTGTCGCAGGAGGCTGCCGGCATCTCCAGCTGGGAGAGCGTGCCCGGCAGGGAGGAAATGACGGTGTTCTCGCCCTCGATCAGGAAGCTTTACGAGCTGCCCGACAATTGGGTCTACAGCTTCGAGAACTTGCTCGAACGCCTCCACCCGGATGACAGGAACCGTGTGGCGACGCGCCTGAGGGAGATCAGCTTCAACGATCCTGAGCCTTTCGAGTACGAATTCAGGGTCAAGCGGCGCGATGGCGGCTGGCGCTGGCTCTACACGCGCGGCCGCGCCGTCTGCGACAACGATGGGAAAGTGGTGCGCCTTGCCGGCATCAACATGGACATCTCGGTGCGCAAGGAACTGGAGGAAAGGCAGACGCTGCTGATCCACGAACTGCATCACCGCATCAAGAACACGCTCGCCACGATCCAGGCCATTGCCCACTCCTCGATGCGCTCGGCAACGAGCATGGATGATTTCCGCCGCAGCTTCGGGGACCGGCTGCTGTCGCTCGCCCGTTCGCACACGCTGCTCACGGACAATGCCTGGGCCGGCGCGGACCTGCGCGAACTGATCGCGCTCGAGGTGCAGCCCTATGATGACCGCGACCGGATCACGCTGGAAGGGCCCGTGGTTGCGCTGCCGCCCGAACTCGCGGTGCCGCTCGGCATGGGCGTGCATGAACTCGCCACCAATGCCGCGAAGCATGGTGCGCTGTCATCGGCCGCGGGGCGCCTGTCCGTGATCTGGCGCGTGTTGCATTGCGAGGCGGGCTGCAAGCTCGTCATCGAATGGCGCGAGCGCGGCGGCCCGCTTGTCTCGCCAGCCTCGCATGAGGGTTTCGGCTCGCGCCTGCTCGACCGTGTCCTGGGGCCGCAGATCAACGGCGCCATCCGCATCGACTCTGATCCTGAGGGGATCACGGCGGTGATCGAGGCGCCGCTGGCCGAGGCGCGCCTCACCCGGAACGCCGATGTCAGCGTCACGCCCACCTTGCGCGTCTGGACCGGCACCCGGCCACGCGAGTGCGTGCCCGAGTAGCTCGCCGGATCAGGTCGCCTTCGCTCACCCCCTCGGTGATGGCTGAGCGCGGTGGACTTGCCCCGGAACACCCGGAAGCCGGGCACGAACAGGCCTATGCCTCCCGCGAAGGGCGCCCATGCCCAGCGCGAGCACGATCAGCGAGATCCGGGCCCAGCGCGCGGCCTTGATCTGGCGTTCGCCCTCCGCCCTGAGGATGAGCCAGCCTGCGCCAGGGAAGGCGTGGCCCGCTGCGGGTTCTATGCCATCAATCCGGTGGCCGATCCGTTCGTGATCACGGTGTCGGCGACGCTGCGCCGCTCAGTGCAGGCGGAACTCGCCCTTGATGGCGCGCAGCTCGGCCGGGCCGATCAGCGCCTTGTGGCAGACCGTGACGCGATAGAGCAGGCCCTCCAGCCTGGCCTGCCAGAAGTCCAGGAAGCGGTTCAGTTCGGGGAAGGATGGCGCCTTGTCGTAATCCTGCCAGATGTATTGCTGCAGGATGGCCGGATGATCCGGCAGTCGGTAGAGAATGTCGGCCGTGGTCAGCCCATATCCGTCGATCTGGCGCGCGAAGTCCCTTGTCGTCATGTGCGTCTCCCTGCCTGGCAACGAGCTGGGAAAGTGTCCGCAAAGTGTCGGCTGATTTCAAGGTTTGTCTGAAATTTAGGTGTTTTTCCATAGTCTTGGCACTCAGCTTGGTTGCTGCTGACATGGCGGCGGAGCTGGCGATGGCCGGCCCCATTGACCCATGCAGGCCCGCCGCCCTAGATGCGCGCTGACTAGCCCTTGGCCCCGGTTAACGGACGGCGGATGCCGATCACCTCACCATGCCCCACCGGCTCTGGATCGCGGTCCCGGCTTTCCGTGTCGCGGCTGCCCTTTGCATGGGCGTGAGCGCGATGACCTTGCCGCGCATGGCGCTGGACGAGGTGTTGGGCCCTGTCCTCGCGCGCCTGCATCCTGTGCCGCCCGTCGCGCTTGCCCCGGCCAAGGCGATCGGCCTTGTGCTGTGCGAGAACCTCGTTGCCGCTGCGCCCTGGCCTGCCCGGCCCGTGGCCTTGCGTGCGGGGCTCGCCGTGGCCTCCCTCGACCTGGTGGGCGCTTCCCCGCATGCGCCGCTCTTCCTGCCGCAAATGCCGCCGATGCTCAGCGCTGGAGATCCCTTGCCGGCCGGGTGCGACGCCATCCTTGATCCGGGCGCTGCGCAAAACCAGTTCGGCATGGTCGAGATCACCGGGAGCGTTGCGCCAGGCACCCATGTACGGCTTGCCGGCCACGATGCGCCGCAAGGCAGCGTCATCGCGAGGGCAGGCTGTTGCTTCACTGCCGCGCAGTCGCTTGCGGCCATGGTGCTTGGCGTTGCCGCCGTGCCTGTGCGCCGCCCCCGCATCGCGCTGGCCATAACGGACCCGGCGCTGGCCGGCTGGCTGGCGACCGAGCTGGCCCGGCAGGGCTGCCTTGTCGAGCCAGACGCGGCGCGCGCCCACCTCCTGCTGCGCCAGCACGGTGAGGCCGCGCCCCGGCTGGCGCTGAACCCCGGTGAGGCTGGCTGGATTGAATGGTCGGGAGGGCAGGTCGTCATCGACCTTCCCGGCCGTTTCGATGCGGCCTTCGGCTGCTGGCTCGCTTTGGGGATGCCGGCGCTGGCGCGCCTGTCCGGCTGGCCCTTGCGCAGCGTCGCCCTGCCGCTGGCGCTCAAGCTGAGTTCGGCCATTGGCGCGTCGGAAATCGCCCTTCTTGCCATGAGAGATGGGAAGTTCCACCCGCTCGGCGTCGGCGACCTCACGATGGCGTCAATCGCCTCCGCCGACGCCTGGCTCCTCATCCCGCCGGGCTCGGAAGGGGAGGCGGCTGGCCAGCGCGTGACCGCGACAGCTCTGGACCAGCCTTTCGGTTTCAGCGAGATGGGGGCATGACAAACTCGCAGGCCGCAGTTCAGGAGCAGTTCCTCAGGATTCTGTCGCGCGATGACGCGATTGCCGCCTTCCGCGCTGCGCTGAGGCCCATGCCGCTCGGCGCGGAGGCCGTGGCGCTGGCCCATCTCGCCGGCCGTGTGCTGGCCGCCGATGTCGCCGCAGCTGTGGATGTGCCGCCCTTCGACCGCTCCGTGGTCGATGGCTTCGCGGTTCGGGCCGCTGACCTGATGGCGGCCTCTGCCGGCAACGCGGTGCGCCTTGCGCTGAACCCGGAGGTGATCGCCTGCGGCGTCGCGCCAAAGATTCTTGTTTCGCCCGGCACGGCGACCCCCATCGCGACCGGAGGGCCGATCCCGCGCGGGGCCGATGCTGTGGTGATGATCGAACACACTCAGCCTGATGGCGACGCTGCGGTGACGCTCTCCCGCGCCGTGGCCCCCGGGCAGAACATTTCCCACGCAGGTTCGGACATCGCGCGCGGGCAGACGCTCATCCATCGCGGCGTCGTGCTGGGCGCGCGCGAGATCGGCATGCTGGCGGCGGTCGGCCTGGCCGATACGACCGTCTGGCGTCGGCCGCGCATCGCCGTGCTCTCGACCGGCGATGAGCTTGTGTTGCCGGGCGAGGCTCTGGCGCCGGCGCAGATCTTCGATTCCAACGGGGCCATCGTCGCTGCTGCGATCGAGGAGAATGGCTGCGAGGCCATCCGTCTCGGCGCGGTGCGGGATGATGCGGTCGCGCTGGAGATGGCCATCTGCGGCGCCTTCGAGAGTTGCGATGGCGTCGTTCTGTCGGGGGGCACCTCCAAGGGCGCGGGCGACCTCACGCACCGCATCGTGGCTGGCCTTGGGGCGCCGGGCATTGTGGCGCATGGCGTGGCGCTCAAGCCGGGCAAGCCCCTGTGCCTGGCCGTGTCCGGAGGCAAGCCTGTGGTGGTGCTGCCGGGCTTCCCGACCTCGGCCATGTTCACCTTCCATGACATCGTCGCTCCGGTGCTGCGCATCATGGCGGGCCTGCCCGAGCGGCGCGAGACGGTGGTCGAGGCCCGCGTGCCCGTGCGCATCGCCTCCGAAGCGGGCCGCACCGAATTCGTGATGGTGGCGCTCGCCGACGATGCCGAGGGGCTGGTGGCCCATCCCATCGGCAAGGGCTCCGGCTCGGTCACCGCCTTCTCGCAGGCGGATGGCTTCATCGCCATCGATGCGCAGGCGGAATCCATGCCGGCGGACACGCGCGTGCGCGTGCAGCTCTTCTCGTCGCATGTCCGCGCGCCGGATCTTGTGGTCATGGGGAGCCACTGCGCCGGGCTCGACGCCGTGGTCGGCGCGCTGGCCGATCAGGGCCTGCTGGTGCGCGTGCTGGCGCTGGGCAGCCATGGCGGGCTGGCCGCGCTGCGCCGGGGCGAATGCGATATTGCCCCCATTCATCTGATGGACGCAGCTTCCGGCGCCTACAACCAGCCCTTTTTGTCCGAGGGCATGGCGCTCCTGCCCGGTTGGCGGCGCCTTCAGGGCGTGGTGCACCGGCCAGGCGACGTGCGTTTCAGCGGCCGCACCGTTCCGGACGCCGTGGCCGCGGCGCTGGCAGACCCGGATTGCATCCTGGTCAACCGCAATCAGGGTTCAGGCACGCGAATGCTGATCGATGCCTTGCTGGCTGGCGCGAGGCCCCCCGGCTACTGGAACCAGCCGCGCTCTCACAATGCGGTCGCAGCGGGCGTGGCGCAGGGCCGCGCCGATTGGGGGCTCGCCATCAAGCCGGCGGCGGAGGCGCTGGGCCTCGGCTTCCTGCCGCTGGCCGAGGAGCATTATGATTTCGCGGTGATGGCCGCGCCGCGCCGCCCCGCCGCGCTCGCGGCATTCACCGAGGCTTTGGCGCGATCAGGGATCGCTCTCGCAGCCCTGGGCTTCGTGCCCGCGCAGGGTCAGGCTGGCGCGTTGCTTTCCGCCAGCACGCAGTCGAACCCTTCGAAATCCGGCGGTCCGAGATAGAGCGCGCGGTTCTGCCCCGCATTGCGGTGAGAATCGCGGAACTGCTCCGATCGGGTCCAGTTGAGGAAGGCATCCTTGCTCGCCCAGCTGGAATGAGAGGCGTAGAGGGTGTGGTCGTCCTTCTCTGGCCCACGCAGCAGGTGAAAGGCAAGGAAGCCCGGCATCTCGTCCAGCCGCGTCCGGCGGCTGCTCCAGATCGCCTCGAAATCAGCTTCGCTGCCTTTCACGACCCTGAAGCGGTTCATGGCGATGAACATGGCGTCCCCTCTGGCTGATGTGCAACGCGGCGAAGCTAGCCGCAACCGGCCAGCCGGCTCAAGGCGCGCGATGCCGCTCAGATGATGCGGCTGCGAATGCGGGAGGTGACGATCTCTGTGAGAACCACCACAACGAAGATGGTCGCCAGCACCAGCCCGGCCTGATCCCAGTAGAGGTTGCTGGTGGCGGTATCGAGCGCGACACCGATGCCGCCAGCGCCCACCAGCCCGAGCACGGCGCTCTCGCGCACATTGATGTCCCAGCGAAACAGCGCGACGGACCAGAAGGAAGGCTCCACCTGCGGCCAGTAGCCCTTGAGCAGGATGGCCGGGCGGGTGGCGCCTGCTGCGGTCAGCGCCTCGATGGGACCGGGCTGCGCTTCCTCGATCGCCTCGGCCAGCAGCTTGCCGACGAAGCCGATGGAGCGGAAGGCGATGGCCAGCGTGCCGGCAAGCGCGCCGGGGCCGAACACCGCGACGAACAGCAGCGCCCAGATCAGCGAATTGACCGAGCGCGACGACACCAGGATGAGATGCGCAAGCTGATTGAGCGCGACCGAAGAGGTGATGTTGCGCGCCGCCAGGAGCGCGACTGGCGCCGCCAGAACCAGCGCCATCAGCGTGCCGAGTGTTGCGGTGTGAAGCGTCTCGATCAGGCCCGCAAGCACGGTGGGCCAGAAGGTGAAGTCGAAGGGCCACATGCGGCCGAAAAGGTCGCCGGTCTGCGCCGGCGCATCGAGCAGAAATTCGGGAATGACCTCGATGGTGCGCAGCGACCAGATGATGGCCAGCGCGCAGGCGAGATAGACCGCGTAGCGCGCCAGCTTCTCGGCCAGGGTGAAACGCGCCCATTCCCGCGCAATGGCGCTGCCGGCCGTGCTCACTGGAACACCTTGCGGATGCGGGTCGAGATCAGCTCGAACGCCATGATGATGGCGATGATGACGAGCAGGATCGTGAGCACCACGTCGTAGTCGAAGCGCTGATAGGCGGTGAACAGCGTCGCCCCTATGCCGCCCCCGCCCACGATGCCGACCATCGTCGAGTTCCGCAGGTTGGAATCGAGCTGGTAGATCACGAAGCCCACGAAGCGCGCCATGACCTGCGGCAGCACGCCCATGATGAGCACGCCGAGGAAGCCCGCGCCCGTCGCCCGCACCGCCTCGACCTGCTTCATCGAGATTTCCTCGATCGCCTCGGCGAAGAGCTTGCCCACGAACCCCATCGAGGCCACGACCAGAGCGAGAACGCCTGCCAGAGCACCGAACCCCACAGCCTTCACGAAGAGTATGGCGACAATGACGGGATGGAAGGTGCGCAGCAGGGCGATGAAGGCGCGCGCCGTCCAGGAGAGCCAGGATGGCGCCAGGTTCCGAGCCGCCATCAGTCCCAGCGGCAGGGCCAGCAGCACGCCGAAGGCGGTGGCAAGCACTGCGATCTGCAGGCTTTCCAGCATTCCGTCCTTGATGAGCTCCACCTTCTGGGCCTGCACATTGGGCGGCCACATGCGCTGAAGGAAGATGGCTCCCTGATCAAGCCCGATGAGGAAGCGCGCCCAGGTGATCTGCAGGATGCCGGCGGCATAGACGATGTAGCCCACGAGCAGCAGAAGCAGCGCCCGGCGGGTCCAGTTGGCGGGAAAGGCATCGGCCAGGGTGCGCCGGGCCGGGCTGGCGCTCACCCCTCCAGCCATTTCTCGCCTCCATAGATCTCGATCAGATGCCTGTCCTCAAGCGCGGAGGGCGGGCCATCGAAGACGATGGCGCCCTTCGACATGCCGATGATGCGGTGGGCGAAGCGCTTGGCGAGTTCGACATTGTGGATGTTGACGACAACCGGAATGCCACGCTCCGCCGCAAGCTTCTCCAGGATCTCCATGATCTCGACCGAGGTCTTGGGATCGAGCGAGGAGGTGGGCTCGTCGGCCAGAATGAGATCCGGATTCTGCATAATGGCGCGGCAGATGCCGACACGCTGGCGTTGCCCGCCCGAGAGGGCGTCGGCGCGCCGCGTCGCCATCTCGCCAAGGCCCACGGCGTCGAGCAGCGCGAAGGCCCGCTCCACGTCATCGGAGGGAAAGCGCCTCAGGAAAGCCCGCCACCAGGGCAGGTAACCCAATCGTCCGCAGAGCAGGTTTTCGATCACCGAAAGCCGCTCGACCAGATTGTACTCCTGGAAGACCATGCCGATGGTGCGCCGCGCGGTGCGCAATTCCGCCCCTCTGAGCCTGGCGAGGTCGCGGCCCATGAAGATGATTTCCCCGCCGGTCGGATCGACGAGGCGGTTGATGCAGCGGATCAGGGTCGATTTCCCTGTGCCCGACGGACCGATGATCGCGGTCAGGCCGCGACCCTCGATCGTGACGGTGACATCGCGCAGCACGGGTTGCCCTGCGCGATATTCCTTGCGCAGGTTGCGGATCGCCACCTGCCGGTGACGCGCCGCATCCGGCGCGGAGCCCTTCGGCAACGCCTCGGCGCCGGCCTCGGCGACGGCTGCGGCCGGCATCAGGGACGCGGCGCGGCGGGAGCTGCGGGTGCTGCCGGCGGAGCAGCGCGGCGCGCGGCGGCCTCGGCCTCGCGCCTGGCTTCGGCGTCGTAGGCGGCGCGATTATATGGTGTGTTGGTCCGCTCGGCCACCTCGCGAACAGGGGCCCAGTCCTTCTGGTAGGTGATCGGAAGGAACCTATCGTCGCCGTTGAATTCCTTGACCATTTCGGGCGGGAACTTGAAGTCGTAGAAGCATTGCCGCACCTTGGCGGCCAGCTCTGGCTTGAGGTCATGCGCATGCGCAAAGGATGAGGTCGGGAATATCTGGCTCTTGTAGATCACCCGGAAGTTCTCCGGCTTCACCGTACCGCGATTGCCCATCCGCTCGAACACGTCCGACGCCACGGCGCCCATGTCGTAGTCGCCGGTATTCACGCCAAGCACGGAGCGATCATGCCCGCCCGACATGATCGGCTGGTAATCGGTAACCGGTGTCAGCCCTTCCGCCGGAAACAGGGCGCGCGGGGCGAGATTGCCCGAGTTCGAGGAGGGCGAGGTGTGTGCAACCTTCCGGCCCTTGAGGTCGGCCAGCTTCTGGAAAGGTGAATCGGATTTCACGATGGCGAGCAGGTTGTAGCCGCGCACGCCAGCAGACGAGCCCTTGGCCGCGAACGGCACAGCGCCGGCGATGTTGACCGCAAAGCCCGTTGGGCCTGTCGAGTAGCCGGCCACATGCAGGCGGCCCGAACGCATCGCCTCGATCTGCGCGGAGTTGGACTGGACAGGGAAATAGACCCAGCGCTTGGCGGTGCAGGTGCCGAGAAAGTCCATCAGCGGCTTGAAGATGTTGGCATAGACGGCCGGATCCTCGACGGGCGTATAGGCGAAGATCATGGTGGATGGATCACGCAGCTTGCTCGCATCCGTCGGCAGGTCCGCGACAAGATCGTTGTTCGCGTCGCAGTAAAGCGTGTCGAGCTGCCCGCGATTCGTGCAGCTGTCCTGCGAGAGGGCAGGGGTGCTGGCCGTGGCCACAGCGGCGCAGGCGACGCCCGCAAGGGCGAGGAACATTGTCTTCATGATGGGTCTTCCTCCGGTCGGGCGCCTTTTTTGGATGACGCCTCTATGCCAATTCGAACACGACGGTATATGTAGCCAGCAAAGCAGGCAAGCATCGCCGCGCGCTGTCGCCAGACTGTCGCAAAGCGAGGCTAACGCCTCGGCATCCAGGGAGGATCATCATGTTTCAGCGTCGCGAATTGCTCGCCGCCACCGTCGTGACAGTAGCTCTTGGGCTGTCTGCTCCGTCTTTCGCGCAGGCGCCCACAGGCAAGGTCACTGTCGTCACCTCGTTTTCGAAGGACGTCACCGACCCGTTCAAGAAGGGCTTCGAAGCCGCCTTTCCGGGCGTGACGCTCGAGGTTCAGAACCGCAACACCAATGCCGGCGTCCGCTTCGTGCAGGAGACGCGGGCCAACAACCAGGTCGACCTTTTCTGGGCCTCGGCGCCCGACGCCTTCGAGGTGCTGAAGACGGCAGGCCTGTTGCAGGCCTACAAGCCTGCCGCCACCGGCATCCCCGAGAAGATCGGTCCCTACAACATCACCGATCCGCAGGGCATGTATTTCGGCTTCGCGGCCTCTGGCTATGGCATCATGTGGAACGAGCGCTACCTGCGCGCCAACCGTCTGGCCGAGCCCAAGGAGTGGGCCGATCTCGCGAAGGCCGAATACTATGACCATGTGATGATCACCACGCCCTCCCGCTCGGGTACCACCCACCTTACGGTCGAGACGATCCTGCAAGGAGAGGGCTGGGACAAGGGCTGGGCCACGATGAAGGCCTTCTCCGGCAACATGCGCTCGGTCACGGACCGCTCCTTCGGCGTGCCCGATGCGGTCAATTCCGGCCAGGTCGGCCTCGGCATCGTCATCGACTTCTTCGGCTTTTCGGCCCGCGCGGCTGGCTTCCCCGTGAAGTTCGTCTACCCCACCGTCTCCACGGTCGTGCCGGCCAATGTGGCCATCATCGCCAACGCGCCTAACCAGGCCGGCGCGCGCGCCTTCGTCAATTATCTTTTGTCCGATGCCGGGCAGGAGCTTCTGCTTCAGCCCGCCATCAGCCGCCTGCCGGTCAACCCGGCCATTTATGCCAAAGCGCCTGAAGGCTACCCCAACCCGTTCAGGGGCTCCGTCGGCCTTCCCGGCTTCCAGTTCGATGTCGGCGTCTCGGGCAAGCGCTACAATGTGGTGGACACGCTGTTCGACCAGCTCGTCACCTTCAACCTCGAACCGCTCAAGGCGGTGACCAAGGCCATGCACGATGTCGAGGCGAGGCTGGCCCGTCGCGACAACCCCCAGGCGCGGGCGCTGATCGCCGAGGCGCGCAGGCTGATCGCCGCCATGCCCATCACCGCCGAACAGGCCGTCTCGGACGAGATCCTCGATTCCTTCAAGGGCTCCACCGCGCAGGCCAAGGCCCCGCGCCAGGCCGAGCTCGAGCAGAAGTGGTCGAGCTTCGCCAAGGAGAACTACGCCGCAGCCCTCGCCAAGGTCGGCGAAGCGGCCAGGCTGGCACCCTGATCGCACCGTTGCGCGGGGCCGCGCCACAGCGCGCGGTCCGGCTCCTGTTCCTGCCGGCCGCGGCATCCAGCGCTGAGCCTGGCCGCATCTCCAACTTGGCCGCAAGGCGCGGAGCGTCATGACAGCCCTGCCAGCTTCCACCGACATGCTCATCGCCTCGCCGCGCCGGCAAGCGATTCCGCTCGCGCAATATCTCGTTGCGGGCGCAGTGGCCCTGTTCCTGCTGCTGTTTCTCGTGATCCCAGTCGTGACTGTGGTTGCCGTTGCCTTCATCGACACACGCACGGGCGGCTTCACCCTCGTGAACTTCGCCGATTTCCTGCGCAATGACCTGTTCATGCGCTCGTTCTGGAACTCGCTCTACGTCTCCGCCATGTCGGTGGCCTGGGGCACTGTGTTCGCGCTGCCTCTGGCCTACATCACCTCGCGGTTCCAGTTCCGCGGCGCGATCATGATCCAGACGCTGGGCGTGATCCCGCTGATCATGCCGCCCTTCGCCGGCGCCGTGGCGATGCAGCTCCTGTTCGGCCGCAACGGGTCGATCAACCTCCTGCTGGGAGACTGGCTGGGCATCAACATCCCGTTCATGGAAGGGTTGAACGGCGTCATCCTGCTTCAGGCCATCCACTATTTTCCCTTCATCCTGCTCAATGTCTCGGCCTCGCTGGCCAACATCGACAGGGCCATGGAGGAGAGCGCCCAGAACCTCGGCTCATCTGGCTTCCGGCTCTTCCGCAGGATCGTGTTTCCGCTCGCCATGCCGGGCTATGTCGCGGGCGCGAGCCTGGTCTTCATCAAGGTCTTCGACGACCTCGCCACGCCGCTGCTGCTCAACGTCAAGGACATGCTGGCGCCGCAGGCCTATCTGCGCATCACCTCGATCGGGCTGAGCGACCCGATGGGCTATGTCATCTCGGTCGTGCTGATCACCGTCTCGATGGGCGCGATGTGGATCGCCACTCTGGCCACGCGCGGGCGAGACTACGCCACCGTGCAGCGCGGCGGCGGCGGGCTCGCCAAGCGCCGGATGAAGGCCCGTGACAAGGTCTTCGCCTATGGGGTTGTGCTGCTCATACTGGCGCTCACGCTGGCGCCGCATCTGGGCCTGATCCTGCTATCCTTCGCCACCATCTGGTCCTTCTCGCCGCTTCCCGATGGCTTCACAACCGTGCATTACGGCAAGGTCTTTGCCGAAAGCCCGCAATTCATCTGGAACACGCTGCTGTACGCCACCCTGGCCGGACTGATCTCGGTGGTGATCGGCTCGGCCATCGCCTGGCTGGTGCAGCGGACGAAGATTCCCGGCCGGCAGGCACTTGATTATCTGGCCATGGGCGCGCTGGCGGTGCCCGGCGTGGTCATCGGCATCGGCTATCTGCGCACCTATTACGGCGTCACGCTCCCGTCCGGCCAATCGCTGGCCACCTTCTGGTTCATGATCGTCATCGCGCTTGCGGTGAGGCGCTTGCCCTATGCTCTGCGGGCCTGCACGGCTGGCCTCCAGCAGGTTTCGCCCCAGCTTGAGGAGGCAGCCGAGAACCTCGGCGCCACCAAGGCCCGCACCGTGCGGCGCATCCTTTTGCCGCTCATGGCCGGCGGCATGCTTGCCGGCTTCGTCACGGCTTTCGGCACAGCTTCGGTCGAACTCTCCGCGACCATGATGCTCGTGCAGAACACCTCCGACGCGCCGCTCGCCTACGGGCTCTATGTCTATATGCAGTCCCCCGCCGGGCGCGGCCCGGGCGCTGCGCTGGGCATGATCGCAGTCGTGATCGTGGGCCTTTGCACCTACCTGTCACACTGGCTGCTGGACCGCGAGCGGTCCGGCGGCGTCAAGCACTGAGGCGCGGATCATGGCCATCGAAGCGGCGACGAGGGCACGGGCGGCTGGCGTTCAGGTCGAGAACGTCAATCTCTCCTATGGCGCCACCCATGTGCTCAAGAGCATCAACCTCGAGGTCAGGCCCGGCGAGTTCTTCGCCTTTCTGGGGCCCTCGGGCTGCGGCAAGACAACCTTGCTGCGGCTCATCGCCGGCTTCAACACCGCCCAGTCGGGCCGCGTCACCATCGGCGGGGACGATATCTCGGCGCTGCCGCCGTGGAAGCGCGATGTCGGCATGGTCTTCCAGTCCTATGCCTTGTGGCCGCACATGAGCGTGGCGCGGAATGTCGCCTTCGGGCTTGAGGAACGCAAGGTGCCGCGCGCCGAGATCGAGCGCCGCGTCAAGGGAGCGCTCGAACTGGTCGGGCTCGCCCATCTTGCCGAGCGCCGGCCGAGCCAGCTCTCCGGCGGCCAGCAGCAGCGCGTCGCGGTGGCGCGCACGGTGGTGGTGGAGCCCAAGGTGCTGCTGCTCGACGAGCCGCTCTCGAACCTCGACGCAAAGATGCGCGTGCAGGTGCGGCGCGAGCTGCGAGATCTGCAGCAGCGGCTGGGCCTCACAACCATCTTCGTCACCCATGACCAGGAGGAGGCCAACACCATCTGCGACCGGATCGCGGTGATGAATGACGGCATCATCCAGCAGGTCGGCACGCCGATGGAGCTTTATGAGCGCCCTGCCAATCTTTTCGTCGCAGGCTTCCTTGGGGCAGCCAACATCCTCGATGGGGAGGTGATCACCCGGGGGCTTGACCGGGCCTTCGCGCTGAAGGGCGGCGCGACCCTGCCGATGCCAGCCGGCGTCGCCGCCGGCAAGGGCGTCAGGCTGGTGTTCCGCCCGCAATATGCCGGGCTCGAGCCTGCCGGCCGCGCCGCCATGGGCGGCATGACCGGAACCGTGGCCCACCGCGAATTCCTCGGCGCCACGGTGCGCTACAGCGTGACGCTTGGCGAAAGCGAGGTCACCGTCGAGGCCCCGTTCCAGAGCATCAGCGGCTTGGTCGAGGTTGGAAATGCCGTCACCGTGTCGCTTTCGCCAGAGCGAATGCAGTTCCTCGCGGCCTGATCAGGGGAGGCGTGATTCGCGCAGCTGGCCGGAGGCCTCGAGGATCGGGCAGGCGACATTGGCAAGGTGCGCGACGATGCGCTTGAAGTCGCGCAGGATGTCGAGAGGCAGCGATGAGGTCTCGATCGTCAGCGCCATGCCGTCGCGCAGCCGCGTTTCAGCTGCGCGGCGATGATGTGAGGGCTATCACGGCCCTCGAATCGATCACGATGTCGACCTTCTCGCCCTTGGGCAGGGGCGGCAGAAGCGCCGGCGCGAGGACCAGAACCTCACCCCAGGGCGCATCGAGCGTGTACTCCCAGGCATGACCGAGATAGGCGCGGCGGCTGATGGCGAGAAGCCCATCCGGCGCGGGCGCAAGACCGATCCTGTCAGGCCTCAGCGCGATCATGTCGGCGCCCGGCGGCGGCGCGAAGGAGCCGAGCGCCAGCGGCGTGGACCCTGCCATGAACACGGTCCCCGCCTCGCTGCGGCGGAACTCGCCCTCGATCAGGTTCGCTTCACCGATGAAGTCGGCCAGAAAACGGCTTTGCGGCCGCTCATAAAGGTCTTCCGGCGTGCCTTCCTGCGCGATCACGGCGTTGTCCATCACGATGACCTTGTCGGAGACGGCCAGCGCCTCTTCCTGGTCATGGGTGACATAAAGCACGGTGAGGCCAAGCCGCTGCTGAAGGTCACGGATGTCGTCGCGGACCTTGCGGCGCAGCTTGGCGTCGAGGTTCGACAGCGGCTCGTCGAACAGCAAGACGCGCGGTTCGAGCACGATGGCGCGCGCCACGGCCACGCGCTGCTGCTGGCCGCCCGACATCTCGGCGGGCAGCCGCTCCTCGAATCCCTTCAGCCCCACCAGCGCCAGCTTCTCGCGGGCCATCGCCTCCGCCTCGGTCCGCTTGGCGCCGGAGGCGAGGGGGCCGTACATCACATTGTCGAGCACATTCATGTGCGGGAACAGCGCATAGCTCTGGAACACCATCGATACATCGCGATCGGCCGCGCCCAGCCGCGTCACATCTTCGTCGCCGATCAGGATGGCGCCGCTCGTGGCCAGTTCGAGGCCGGCCACAAGGCGCAGCGTGGTCGTCTTGCCGCAGCCGGAAGGGCCGAGCAGCGTCACCAGCGTGCCTGCCTCCACCTCGAACGAGACGCCACGCACCGCGCCGACACTGCCATAGAATTTGGACACGTCGCGAAAGCTGACGGAGGCGGCGCGGGACATCAACGGGCTCCGAGGGTGACGGGATTGGACGCGACGCCGCGTCGGCCGAGCTTGCGTTCGCCCACGAGGAGCTGGATCGCCACCACGACGGCCAGCATGAACACGATGAGCAGGGAAGAATAGGCGATGGCGAGAGGATACTCCCCCGCATCCACCCGGTTCACGATGTAGGCCGTGGCCATGTTGTAGCGGGCGGTGACCAGGAACACGATGGCGCTCACCGCCGTCATGGCATGAACAAAGGAGAACACCAGCGTGGCGATGATGGCGTGCTTCAGCAAAGGCAGCGTCACGCGCCGCACGGTGGTTCCGGTCCGCGCCCCCAGCGTGGTGGACGCCTCGTCCAGCGACCTGTCGATCTGGCTCAGCGCTGCGATGCCGGCCCTGACCCCTACGGGCATGTTGCGGAACACGAAGCAGATGATGAGGATGAGCCCCGTTCCGGCAAGCTCCACGGGAGGCACGTTGAAGGCCGCGATGTAGGCGACGCCGATGACCGTGCCCGGAATGGCGAAGGCCAGCATCGTGACGAACTCGAAGGCTCGCCGGCCGATGAAGTCATGCCGTGTCAGCACATAGGCGGTCAGGATGCCGACAACGGTCGTGATCGGGGCGGCGATGCTGGCCACCATCACCGTCACGAAGAAGCTGTCCCAGGCCGAGCCCGAGAAGAACAGGCCACGTTCTGTCCACTCGACGGCGAAGCCCGTGTGAAAATGCGCGATGGTGGGCGTCATTGCGCCCCGGCCGATATCCTGCACGAAGCCGCCGACCAGAATGATGCCATAAAGCACTATGGTGAGGATGACCCACGGCACCACGACGCCGAGCGCCGCATAGCGCACGCCTTTGGGAAGGGGAGGCGGCACGCCATTGTCGCCCTTGCCGGTCACGGTGACGTAGGAGCTCTTGCCGAGCCAGGCCACCTGCATCCAGAAAACCGACAATGTCAGCACCAGGAGGATCAGCGCCAGGATCGCGGCGCGTCCCGGATCATGCTGGGCCCCCGCCACAGCGAAGAAAATCTTGGTCGAGAGCACTTCATAGGAGCCGCCCAGCACAAGCGGATTGCCAAAATCGGCGAGGCTTTCGACGAAGCCGAGCAGGCAGGAGGCGGCGATGGCTGGCCGCAGCAGCGGCCAGGTGATGGTCCGGAACGTGTGCCAGCGCTTGGCCCGCAGCGTCTGCGCCGCCTCCTCGAGCGAGGGAGCGATGCCCTGCAGCGCGCCGCGCAGGATGAGGTAGGAGAGCGGCGTCTGCGACAGCACCTGCGCGATGAGCACGCCGGGAAGCCCATAGATCCAGCGCGAGCGCGGGATGTTGAACCAGTTGTCGAGGAACGTCGTGACGATGCCGGTGCGCCCGAACAGCACCACCAGCGCCAGCGCGATGACGAAGGGCGGCGTGATGATGGGCAGGATCGACAACGCGTCGAACAGCTTGGTGTTCTTCATCCCGCCACGTTGCGCGAGCAGCGCGAAGGCAAGGCCGAGCAGGGTGGACAGCCCGCCCGCCAGCAGCCCAAGCCAGACCGTGTTGATCACAACGCCGCATGAGCGGGCGGAGTAAAAGCAGCCGATTGCCCAGATGTCTGGAGCAAGAAGCCGCGAGGCTGCAAGCTCAAGGTCGACAGCGCCTGAGCGGTCGAGCACGGCATTCAGCAGCACCATGATGATCGGATAGAACACGAACAGGAGCACCGAAGCGAAGATCGACACGGTCGTCGTCGCAACCCAGCGATCGGCCTTGAAGGCTCCGGCGGCCGCGAGGGCGCGTGCCCCTTGCCAGGTCAGCGTCGCGGCGAGAACCGCCGCGCCGAGCCCGAGCGCCAGCGGTGGGCGGCCGTCGAACAGCCCAGGCAGGAAGCCATAGCCGAGCAGGAGAACGGCGCCCGCAGCGCCGGCGATGAGGCGTGGCCTGGCTGCGGACGCGCCTTTGAGAGCGAGAATGCCCGCCGCCACCGCCGCGAGCATGGGCAGGGCGATCGGCCAGCGCCCATCAATCACCCAGGCCAGCCCGGAACGGCCGTCGCCGACGAAGGCCCATGGCGCCATGACGAAAAAGGCAGCGGCGACGAGCGCCGCGCCCAGATCGATCACGCCCTTGTCTGCGCTGCGACGGCGCAAGGCCCGGCCCCCCGGCCTGTTTTTTCTTTGTCAGCGCTTCGGCGCGTTCCGCACTTCGGCGTCCCATTTGGCCAGCAGGCGCGTGCGCTCCGCTGATGAGCCATACTTGGCAAAGTCGTAGTCGATCAGCTTGATCTCCGAGAGCTTTGGTGCTTCGGGCGGTGTCGGCGCGCTCTTGTTGGACGGCACCTGATAGGCCTTTGCGACCGCGCCGATGGCCTGAGCTTCGGCGGACAGGGCGAAGTCATAGAACTTCTTCGCGTTATCCATGTTCTTCGCGCCCTTGATGATCGACATCGAGCCGATCTCGTAACCTGTGCCCTCGCATGGCGCGACGACCTTCACGGGAGCGCCCTGCACGGCCTGCGTCACCGCATCGTGCAGGAAGGTGATGCCGATCAGGCTCTCGCCCGTGGCGACGGCGCGGGCGGGCGCTGCGCCGGACTTGGTGTACTGGTTGACGTTCTTGTGCATGGCCTTGAGGAATTCGAAGGCCTTGGCCTCGCCCATCAGCTGCACAAGCGTCGCCACCTTGGTATAGGCGGTGCCCGACGAGTTCGGATCGGCCACCTGCACCTCGTCCTTGTACTCGGCCTTGGCGAGGTCCGCCCAGCACTTCGGCTCGGGCAGGTTGCGCCGCGCAAGCTGCTGGGTGTTGAACGAATAGCCGAGCGCGCCGGCATAGATGCCGACAGTGCGGAACTTGGACTGTTCGGCCTGCCGGCGCGCCCAGTCCTGAAGCTCGGACAGCGTGGGGGACTGGTAGGCCTCGGTGATGCCTTCTTCGGCCGCCTGCAGGTGCGGATCGCCTGTGCCGCCCCACCACACGTCGCCGCGCGGGTTCGCCGCCTCGGCCTTGATCTGCGCATAGGTCTCACCGGAGGATTTGCGCGTCATCGACACCTTGATGCCGGTCTTGCGCTCGAAAGCCTGCATCATCGGCCGGCACCATTCCTCCTGCACCGAGCAGTACACCACCACTTCGCCCTGCGCGGAGGCGGGCGTGGCGGCCGCGCCGAGCGCCATGGCGGCGAATGCGCCGAAGGCGATGCTTTTGGCCTTCAATGTCATGGACATGTTGTCGTCTCCCTGGATGGCCTGTTTTTGGCAGCCTCGTTCCTGCACCGAGGATCATCAGGTGCCCGGCCTTCTGTCAATCATGGGCGCATCAGCCGGCAGGACGCGGCGCTGAGGCGATGCCGCTGGCGTGATGGACCTCGTCCCACAGCGCCGGCGTGGCCACGAGGATCGGATTGCCCCTGGCCACCCATTCGCCCGAGCAGAAATCATTGATGCGCGCGCCCGCCTCCGCCGCGATCACCAGCCCGGCGGCCACATCCCACGAGTTGATGTGCAGTTCGGCGTAGCCATCGGTGCGCCCGATCGCGACATGGGCGATGCCCATGGCACCCGAGGCGCTGCGCTTCACATTCGCGCCGGCGGCCAGGAAGCGGCTCACCGCATCGAGATAGGGCGCGGCGGCAAGGCGCGGCGACCAGCCAATTTCGACCGTGGCGCGCCGGATGTCGGTGGTGGAGGCCACGCGCAGCGGCTTGCCGTTCATGGCGGCGCCGTGGCCCTTGCGCGCCAGATAGGTTTCATCGAGGGCGGGCGCGTGGATCACGCCCAGCATCGGCACGCCGCCCTCGACGAACCCGATCGACACACACCACAGCCGGTCGGCCCGGGCGAAGTTCGCGGTTCCGTCGATCGGATCGATGATCCAGAGCCGGTCGGAGTCGCCCCCGCCCATTTCCTCCCCCATCACCGCGTCGCCCGGGAAGGCCTCGGCGATGCGCTTGCGGAATAGGGCCTCCACGGCTCCATCCGCCTCGGTGAGGAAATCCTGGAAACCCTTCATCTGGGTGCCCAGAGAGGCCTGATCGTTGAAATAGCGCAAGGCGAGGTGGCCAAGCTCGGCCGCGATGCCGGCCATGGCGTGGAAGCGGGCCGTCAGTTCGGCCTCGGTGAGGGCAGGGCGGCGCATGAGGCTCAGGCTCCGAGGCGGACCGGCTGGCCGCTCTGGTGGGATTTGGTTGCGGCATCGGCGAGTTGCTGCGCCTTGAGCCCGTCGAGGCCCGATGGCGAGGGCGCCTTGCCCGCCACGATGCAGCCGATGAAATGCTGCAGCTCGGCGCGGTAGGCGGCCGCATAGCGTTCAAGGAAGAAGGGCAGCACCGGGTCGGCCATGAAGCCTTGCCCGGTCGCCACCTCGACCGTGGTCAGCGGCACGTTCTGTGCGCGCACCATGCCCCTGGAGCCATGCACCTCGAACCGCTGGTCGTAGCCATAGCTGGCGCGCCGTGAATTGGAGATCTGCGCAATCTTGCCCGACGCCGTCTTGAGCAGGACGGCGGCCGTATCGACATCGCCCAACTGTCCAATGGCGGGATCGACGAGGCAGGAGCCCACCGCATGGACCTCCACGGGTTCCTCGTCGAGCAGGAAGCGGGCCATGTCGAGGTCATGGATCATCATGTCCCGGAACAGCCCGCCCGAGCGCGCCACATAGCTGGCGGGCGGGGGGGACGGATCACGCGAGATGATGGTGACAAGTTCGACCGCTCCGATCTCGCCGGCCTGCACGCGGCGGCGGGCCTCGGCGAAGTTGGGGTCGAAGCGCCGGTTGAATCCGATCATCAGCGCCTTGCCGGAAGCCTCGACACGCTCAAGGCATTTCACGATCCGATCTGAGGACAAATCGACCGGCTTTTCGCAAAAGACGTGCTTGCCTGCGGCCACGGCCGCCTCGATCAGATCGGCATGGGTGTCGGTGGGCGAGCAGATCAGCACCGCGTCAATGTCGCGCGCCGCGATGATGGCTTCGACGCTGGCGGCGCGGGTGCCGACGCTTTGGGCCAGGGCCTCGGCCGACTGAGGCACGGCGTCGGCGACGGCAACCAGCCGCGCCTCGGGCGAGGCGGCGACGTTCGCGCCATGAATGCGGCCGATGCGGCCCGCGCCCAGCAATCCGACTGATATCAACCCAGCCTCCCCGGCCCTTTTTTGTTTGACGGCTACATATCACGCTTTGCCCGACAGGCCAGCTTCTGATTTGATGCCGTTCATCAGCGGCACGATGCAGACCGCTTGGCAAGCCTGTGCACGGGGGAATTGACGGCATGACGACAGGGCAAGGCGCGCGCCTCGATGGCAAGATAGCGCTGGTGACCGGCGGCACGCAGGGGCTGGGCGAGGCCATTGCCTGCCTGTTTGCCGAGCGCGGCGCAGCCGGAATCGTCATCTGCGGACGCAATGCCGAACGGGGCGAGGCTGTGCGGCAACGGCTCGCCGCCCTCGGCGCCGAAGCCGTGTTCGTGCGCGCCGACCTTGCAAGGGTGGCCGACGCGCGCGCCGTGGTCGCCGCAGCCGATTCGCGCTTCGGCCGGGTCGATGTCCTGGTCAACGCTGCCGGCCTGACCGATCGCGGCACTATCCTCGACACCACTCAAGCGCGCTTCGACGAATTGTTCGACGTCAACGTGCGCGCGCCGTTCTTCCTGATGCAGGAGGCCGCGCGGATCATGCTGCGCGAAGGCATTGCCGGCTCGATCATCAACATCCAGTCCATGTCAGCCCATGGCGGGCAGCCCTTCCTCGCGGCCTACTCCAGCAGCAAGGGCGCGCTCGCCACGCTGACGCGTAACACAGCCCATGCGCTGATCCGCCACCGCATCCGCGTCAACGGCCTCAACATCGGCTGGATGAACACGCCTGGCGAGGAGCGCGTTATGCGCCAGTATCATGGCGCACAGGATGGCTGGCTCGAAAAGGCCGTGCAGGACAGGCCGTTCGGCCGCCTCATCGACCCGGCGGAGGTGGCTCGCACATGCGCCTGGCTCGCATCGGCGGAATCGGGCCTGATGACGGGCGCCAACATCGACCTTGACCAGACCGTGGTCGGCGTGGGCGCCGAGCCGCTGGAGCCCTGAACCCGGACCATGACCGATCAACCCGTTCTCGATGTCATCGCCATCGGCCGCTCCTCCGTGGACCTTTATGGTCAGCAGATCGGAGGTCGCCTTGAAGACATGGCCAGCTTCTCGAAGGCCGTGGGCGGCTGCCCGGCCAACATCGCCATCGGCACGGCCCGGCTCGGCTTGCGTTCGGGGCTCATCACGCGGGTCGGTGACGAGCATATGGGCCGCTTCATCCGCGAGCAGATGCAGCGCGAGGGCGTGGCAACCGAGGGCATCCGCACCGATCCGGCGCGCCTGACTGCGCTTGTGCTGCTCGGCGTCAGCGACGACCGCACCTTCCCGCTGATCTTCGTGCGCGAGAACTGCGCCGACGCGGCGCTCGACGAGAGCGACATCGACGAAGGGTTCGTGGCCTCGGCCGCCGCGATCGTCGTCACCGGAACCCATTTCGCCCAACCGAACACGGCGGCAGCCCAGCGGCGCGCCATCGCCATCGCCCGGGCCCATGGCCGCAAGGTCGTGTTCGATGTCGACTATCGCCCCAATCTGTGGGGCCTGGCCGGTCACGGCGCGGGCGAGGAGCGTTACGTCCGCTCCGAGACGGTGACGGCGCATTTGCAGGCCATTGTGCCCTCCTGCGACCTGATCATGGGCACGGAGGAGGAACTGCACATCGCCGGTGGCTCGGAGGACACCCTCGCCGCGCTGCGCGCCGTCCGCGCGCTCGCGCCAGCGGCGCTGATCGTCTGCAAGCGCGGGCCCATGGGCTGCGTGGCCTTCCCCGGCGCTATTCCTGCCGACATCGGGGACGGCGTGCGCGGGCCCGGCTTTCCGGTCGAGGTCTACAACGTGCTTGGCGCGGGCGACGCCTTCATGTCGGGCTTCCTGAGGGGCTGGCTCCGCGGCGAAACGCTGGAAACCACCTGCGCCTATGCCAATGCCTGCGGCGCCTTCGCCGTGTCGCGCCTGTTGTGCTCGCCCGAGAGCCCGACCTTCGCTGAACTCGAGCATTTCCTCGCGCATGGCTCGCCCCACCGCGCGCTCCGGCGCGATGCCACGCTCAACCACATCCACCACGCGACGACGCGCCGGCCGCGCCCGGCCAGCCTGCGCCTGCTCTCGATTGATCATGGCGCGGCGGATCTGGAGCCTGTGGCGCTGCAATGCGGCGCCGACCCGGCCCGCATTCCGGCCTTCAAGCAACTGGCCGTCGCGGCCTGCCTCGCCGTGGCGCAGGGCCGCGACGGCTTCGGCATGTTCCTCGACAGCGCGCTCGGCCGGCAGGCCCTGTTCGAGGCCGAGGCGAAAGGGCTGTGGATTGCCCGGCAGTTTCCCCATGACCGGCTCGATGCCTTCGCAGAGAACCCGGTCGAGTGGCCCGCCAGCCATGTCGTGAAGCTGATCGCCAATGGCCGCCCGGATGCGCGCACCTCGCTGGATATGCGCCTGCCGCAGATCGCGCAGGTGATGGCCGTGTGCCTGGCCGGCCGGCGCGAAACCATGATCGAGGCGCTCGCGCCCGAAGGCGGGAGCGCCGCCGCCATGCTGGAGCGGCTTTATGCGGTGGGCCTCAAGCCGGACCACTGGCTTCTGGAGGCGCAAGCCGATGCCCCCGGCTGGAATTCCATCGGGCGCGTGATCGCCCGGCATGATCCCCGTTGCCGCGGCGTCGTGGTCATCGCCCGCTCGGTCGAGGCGGCGGCTGAGATGACGCTGGCGGCCCGCCATCCTTTCGTGATCGGCTGTGTCGGCGGCCGGGCCGTTTTCCGCGAGGCGCTGTCGGGCTGGCTGTCGGGCGGCCTCGAAGATCACGGCGCGGTCGCGCTCATGCAGGGCCGCTTCGCGCAGATGGTCGCCGCCTTCGACGCGGGCAAGCTGGAGGCATCGCGCTGATGAAGACAATCAGGCTCACCATGGCGCAGGCGCTCGTGCGGGCGCTGGCCGCCCAGCGCACCCGGATCGGCGGCGAGAGCCAGCCCCTGATCGCCGGCGTTTTCGCCATATTCGGCCACGGCAACGTCGCCGGTCTGGGCGAGGCCCTGCATGCGGCGCGGGACAGGCTGCCGACCTTCAGGGCGCATAACGAGCAGGCCATGGCCCATGCCGCCATCGCCTTCGCCAAGGCCTCGCGCCGACGCCGCATGATGGCCTGCACCTCCTCGATCGGCCCCGGCGCGACCAACATGGTCACGGCGGCCGCTGTCGCGCATGTCAACCGGCTGCCGCTGCTGCTCCTGCCAGGCGATGTCTATGCCAGCCGCAGGCCTGATCCCGTGCTTCAGCAAATCGAGGATTTCGGCGATGGCACGATCTCGGCGAATGACTGCTTTCGACCCGTCTCGCGCTATTTCGACCGGCTGACGCGGCCCGAACAGGTGATTCCATCTCTCAACCGCGCCTTGCAAGTGCTGACCGATCCTGCGGAATGCGGCCCGGTCACGCTGGCGCTGTGCCAGGATGTGCAGACCGAAGCCTTCGATTTTCCGTTGAGTTTCTTCGAGGAGAAGCTGTGGCTGCCACGCCGCCCCGAGCCCGACCGAATGGAGCTTGAAGCCGCGCTCGCGCTCATCAAGTCTGCCAGGAAGCCGCTGATCATGGCCGGCGGCGGCGTGCTCTACAGCGAGGCCGAACGGCGCCTGCTTGCCTTCTGCGAGACTCACCGCGTGCCTTGCGCCGAGACGCAGGCCGGCAAGTCGAGCCTGCCCGCCGCGCACCCGCTCAATCTCGGCGCCATCGGCGTGACCGGCACCGGCGCAGCCAATGCCATGGCGCGTGAGGCGGACCTTGTGCTTGCCATCGGCACGCGCCTTCAGGATTTCACCACGGCCTCATGGACCCTGTTTGAAAATCCCGCCGCGCGCATCATCGGGCTCAACGTGGCGGGCTTCGATGCAGGCAAGCATCGCGCCCAGGCGCTGGTGTGCGATGCGCAGGTGGGCCTTGAAAGGCTGGCGCAGGGGCTTGAGGGCTGGCGCGCCCCGGCCGGATGGACCGGCAGGGCCGCCGATCGCAAGGCGAGCTGGCTGGCGGAAGCGCAGAAGGCGGTGGCTCCGCGCGTCGCCGGGCCAGCGCCGGAGATGGCGGCAGTCTTGCCCAGCGATGCCGAGGTGATCGGGGCGGTCCAGCGACAGTCCGAGCCCAGCGACGTGATCGTCTGCGCCGCCGGCGGGCTGCCCGGCGAACTCCACAAGCTGTGGAATGCCGGGGCGCCGGGCGGCTATCACATGGAATACGGCTTCTCGTGCATGGGCTACGAGATCGCCGGCGGGCTCGGCGTCAAGATGGCGGACCCGGCTCGCCATGTCACTGTGATGGTGGGCGACGGCTCCTACCTGATGATGAATTCCGAGATCGCGACCTCGATCATGCTCGGCATGAACCTCACCATCGTCGTGCTCGATAATCGCGGCTATGGCTGCATCAACCGGCTGCAGGTCGCCACCGGCGGCGCCTCCTTCAACAATCTCCTGCGCAACACGGCCCACGTCGAGCTGCCGATCATCGATTTCGCGGCTCATGCCGCCTCGCTGGGCGCGCTGTCGAGCAAGGTTTCCGGCATCGAAAAGCTGGAGGGCGCGCTGAAAAAGGCACGCAAGGCCAAGCGCACCACGGTGATCGTCATCGACACCGATCCGCTGGCCTCGACCGGCGCCGGAGGCGCATGGTGGGATGTCGCCGTGCCGGAAGTGTCCGAGCGCGATCAGGTCAGGGCGGCGCGCAAGCGCTATGAAACGGCGCGCAAGGCGCAGCGACTGGGAGACTAGCACATGGCCATCCGCATCGGCGCCAACCCCATCGGCTGGTCCAATGACGATCTGCAGGAGGTGGGCGGCGACACGCCGCTGGAGACCTGCCTCGCCGAAGCGCGTGAGGCCGGGTTCGAAGGCATGGAGCTGGGCCACAAGTTCCCGCGCGAGGCCTCTGCGCTCAAGGCCGCTCTCGCGCCCTTCGGCATGGCCTGTGTCGGCGGCTGGCATTCGGTGGAGCTGCTGCGGCGCGACGCGGCCACGGAATTCGCGCTCGCCGCGCCCCACCGCGCTTTGCTCAGGGCGATGGGCGCCGATGTCTTCATCGTCGCCGAAACCTCCAACGCCATCCATGGCGACCGGACCACGCCGCTGTCGCGCCGCCCTCGGCTGGCTCCCGGCGAGTGGAGCGGCTTTTGCGCGCGCATGACCGAACTGGCAGACCGGCTTGCGGAGGAGGGGCTGCGCCTGTGCTACCATCACCACATGGGCACGATCGTCCAGAGCCGCGACGATATCGCGGCGTTCATGGACGGTTGCGGGCCGGCCGTGAACCTCCTGCTGGACACGGGCCACGCGACCTGGGGCGGCAGCGATCCGGCGGAGCTGGCGCGCAGCTATCGCCCGCGCATCAGCCATTTTCACGCCAAGGATGTGCGCGAACCGATCATGGCCAAGGCCCGTGCCGGAGACTGGAGCTTCCTCGACGCCATTCTGGGCAAGGGCGATGAGCATGGCGTCTATACCGTGCCGGGCGACGGCATGGTGGATTACGTCGCCGTATTCCGCGAATTGGCGGGTTATGATGGCTGGGTCATCGTCGAGGCCGAGCAGGACCCGCTCAAGGCCCATCCGCTGACCTATGCCCGGAAGGGCGTGGCGTCGCTCAAGCGTTTCCTCGCACAGTCAGGGTTGTCGACATGAGCAAGTTGCTGCGCCGGCCACTTCTGGCTTCTGGCCTGCCTGTCCACAGCCTCACGCCCGAGAATGCCGGCTGGACCCATGTCGGGTTCGAGGTGATCGACCTCAGCGCGGGCGAAAGCCTTGCGCGCGAAGGCAAGGGCCGGGAGCTGTGCTTCGTCATGGTGGCGGGCACGGTGCGGGCAAAGGTGGGCGGACTGGATTTCGGCATCATCGGCGGCCGGGGCGGTCCCTTCCAGGGCGACCCCTCCTCGCTTTATGCGCCGCCCGGCCTTGTTGTCGAACTGGTGGCGGAAAGCGACTGCGAGGTGGCGATCTGTTCCGCGCCGGCCGAGGGGAGGCTTCCGCCGCGCCTGATCCCGGCCTCGGAAGTGGGCCAGGAGACGCGCGGCAAGGGCGCCAACACGCGCCATGTCCGCAACATCCTGCCCGACACATCGCCCCATGCAGAGAACCTGCTGGTGGTCGAGGTGGTGACGCCGGGCGGCAACTGGTCGAGCTACCCGCCCCACAAGCACGACCGTGACGCGCTTCCGGACGAGTCGCAGCTTGAGGAGAGCTATTACCACCGCCTCTTGCCCGCGCAGGGCTACGCCGTGCAGCGCGTCTACACCGATGACCGCTCGCTGGACGAGACCATCCTGGTCCAGGACCGCGACCTTGTGCTCGTGCCGCGCGGCTATCACCCGGTAGGCGCGGCGCATGGCTACGATCTGTGGTATCTCAATGTCATGGCCGGCCCGCGCCGCATCTGGCGCTTCCACAACGACCCCGCCCATAAGTGGATCATCGCATCCTGATCGCCTGGCAGCAGCAGGGTCCGGAGCCCGAGGCCCAGGTGCGCCTCGATCGCCAGCGCGATGTCGCGCCCGGCGGCCTCGTCGGCATCCGTCACCACATCGATGGCCGATTTCTTCTGGCAGATGTCGCCGGCGGCAAGGTTCCTGAAGCAAGGATTGACCTCGAATCGGGCTGACCTGCGCACAATTTCGCTGAGCCTTGCATGATCCTTGCGCGCGGATGTCATGGGTCAGGTCCTTCGCCGCCATCTGCTGTCGGCCTCAAGGTCCGGGCTTCATGACCCCGCTCGCCAATCAACCTGCCGCAAGGCCCGCGCGCGCATGGAGCAGGGCACGATTGCGATTTTGGCCGGGAGGGAACCGCTGCCTGCGTCGCTCGTTGCGGAGTTGACTCGATCACGGCCCGGCCCGCGGGCTGCCCCCCATCGCACGCGAGAACTCTGACATTGAAACGCCTGCCCCAAGCCAACTCTCAGCTTCGTGACCCCGACCAGTGCTGCTCAACCGGGATTCCAGGGCTGGACAAGGTCCTGAAGGGCGGGCTCACCGCCGAGCGGCTTTATCTGCTGGAAGGTACGCCGGGCACCGGCAAGACGACCCTGGCGCTGCAGTTCCTCCTTGCAGGCATCAAGAAGGGCGAGAAGGGGCTGTACATCACCTTGTCGGAAACCTCTGACGAGTTGCGTGCCGCTGCGGCCACTCATGGCTGGTCGCTGGACGGGCTTGAGCTGTTCGAACTCGTCAACGAGTACGGCCTCGATCCCGACAGCGAGCAATCGGTGCTGTATCCGTTCGAGGTGGAGCTTGGCGAGACGACCCGCGAAGTGATGCGTCGTGTGGACGAACTGCAACCGAAACGCGTCATCTTCGACAGCCTGTCCGAGATGCGCCTTCTGGCGCAGAATCCGCTGCGCTATCGCCGTCAGATCCTGGCCCTGAAGCAGTTTTTCACGATGCGCCGCTGCACGGTGCTGATGCTGGATGATCGCAGCTCCGATCCCACCGATCTCCAACTCCATTCCATCGCCCATGGCGTGATTTCACTGGAGCAGGTGCCCCGCGATTTCGGTGCCGAGCGCCGCCGCCTGCGCGTCATCAAGATGCGCGGCATCAGCTATGTGGGCGGTCATCACGACTTCAGCCTCGACACCGGCGGCATCACCGTTTTTCCAAGGCTTGTCGCTGCGCACCATCACGCGGACTTCCAGGCTTCGCTCCTGTCGAGCGGCACGGCGGGGCTGGACGCCATGCTCGGCGGAGGCTTCACAACGGGCACCAATACGTTGCTCAGCGGTCCCTCAGGCGTGGGCAAGACCACCACCGCCATGAGCTTCGTGGCGGCCGCGATGCGGGAAGGGCGCAAGGCGGCCTACTTCCTGTTCGACGAAGGCATCGGCACGTTCCTCAGCCGCAGCAGGGCGCTGGGCCTCGGGCTCGATGACCATTTGGCGAGCGGCCAGCTCCTGCTCGTCCAGGTCGATCCGGCCGAGCTTTCCCCGGGAGAGTTCGCTGTCAGGGTCCAGGATATGGTTGAGGCAGATGGCGCGAGCGTCGTCGTGGTCGACAGCCTCAATGCCTACCTCAAGGCCATGCCGGGCGATCTCTTCCTGCTGCTGCTGATGCATGAATTGCTGAGCTATCTCAACCAGAAGGGCGTCACGACGCTACTGATACTCGGCCAGCATGGTCTGGTGGGAGACATCCGTTCGGATGTCGATCTGAGCTATCTGAGCGACGCGATCGTGCTTTTCCGCTTCTTCGAGGCGCGCGGGGAGTTGCGCACCGCAGTCTCGGTCATCAAGAGCCGCACCAGCGCGCATGATCGCTCGATCCGCGAATTCGATCTGAGCCCGAAAGGTCTGCAGGTGGGCGAGGTGTTGCGCGATTTCGACGGGTTGCTGAGCGGCTTGCCGTCCTATCACGGCGCAGTCCGCAACCCGCCGGCCATCGCTGGGGGTGAGGCGGCCGATGGCGCGCGCGGCATGCCGTCCGTTCCGGGGGCGGAATGAAGCATCATGCCCGGACCGTTCCTCATTCTGGCGCCGCGGGGGCGAGATGCAGAGGTGATCACGCGGCTGCTTGAGCGGGCGGACGTGTCCACGCGGATCTGCGCGGATGCGGCAGAACTGGATGCCCTGCTCGGCGCTGACATTCAGGGCATGATCGCGACGGAAGAAGCGCTGGCGAATGTCGACATGGACCCGGTTCTGGAATGGTGCGAGAGCCAGCCGCCCTGGTCCGATCTGCCGGTGCTGGTCCTTGCGACCCGTCAGCCCGCGCGCCGGCCCGAACGCGTCTCGCAGCTCATCGCCCGCCTTTGCAATGTGATGCTGCTCGAGCGCCCGCTCAAGGCGGAGACGCTTCTGAGCGCGGTGCGGATGGCGCTGCGCGCCCGCAAGCGGCAATATCAGGCGCGCGCGCTGCTGGCAGAGGAAGAGCGCGCATCCGCTGATCTGCGCAGCCTGAATGAAACGCTCGAAGAACATGTGCGGCTGCGCACCCGCGAACTCGAAGGCGCACGCGAGACCCTGTCCGTCGCGCTTGAGTCGGCCGAGATGGGCTCCTGGGACATCGATCTTCTGGGCGATGTCGCCCGCGTCTCGGAGCAGCATGACAGGATCTTCGGCTTGCAATCGCCGAGCCCCGACTGGAGCCGGGAGGCGTTCCTCGCACGGGTCGACAATGATGATGCGGCGCTGGCGAGCCAGGCCTTCGAGGACGCGGTGCAGAGCGGCGTGCTTGATCTTGAATGCCGCATCCGTCGCCCTGACGGAAGCCTCCGATGGATCGCCGCGAAGGGCCGCGTGCGCTGCGATGACGAGAGACGGCCAACCCGCATGGCGGGCATCGTGATGGATATCACCGAACGCAAGCGCGCCGACGAGGCCATGCGTCAGGCGCAGAAAATGGAATCGATCGGCCAGCTCACCGGAGGCGTGGCCCATGACTTCAACAATCTTCTGGCCGCGATCCTGTCCAACCTCGATCTGGTCCGCAAGCGCGTGCCGGACATGCGTACCGCCCAGCTTGTCGACGGCGCGATCAAGGGCGCCGAGCGCGGCGCAGTGCTCACCCGGCGCTTGCTTGCCTTCGCGCGGCGGCAGGACCTGAAGACAGAGCGCGTCAACATTCCGCAGCTTTTCGCTGGCATCGGCGAGTTGCTGTCCAGCTCGGTGGGTCCGGGCGTGCGCATCGAAAGCGATCTTCCGCCGCAGCTGCCCGATGTCAGCGTCGACGTGAACCAGCTTGAACTGGCCTTGCTCAATCTGGCGGTCAACGCGCGCGATGCAATGCCCCAGGGCGGCGTGCTGCGCATTTCGGCCCAGCCTGTGCATGTGCCCCCCGCAACCAGGACCCACCGCAAGCTTCCCGAGGATATCAAGGAGGGACATTATGTCTGCATCACGGTCGCCGACACGGGCGAGGGCATGGACGAGCACACGCTCAAGCGCGCTGCCGAGCCCTTCTTCACCACCAAGGGCGTGGGCAAGGGCACCGGCCTCGGGCTCTCCATGGTTCAGGGGCTGGCCATGCAGTCGGGCGGCGCGATGCGGATCGAAAGCTTTCCTGGCCAGGGCGTCAAAGTCCATCTTTGGTTGCCCCAGGCTGACCCCATGACCGAAGCCAGGCCACCGGACGCGCCTGAGCTCCTGCAGCCGCAGGCGCCTGATCCACTGACCATTCTGGTCGTGGACGACGACGCGCTCGTGGCCATGGGCACGGTCGCGATGCTGGAGGATCTGGGCCACGTGGTCCTTGAGGCGCATTCGGGCAACGAGGCGCTCAAGATACTCGACGGCAACAGCACGATCGATCTGATCGTCACCGATCATGCCATGCCCGGCATGACCGGGGCGGAACTGGCCCGCATTGTCCATGGACGTTGGCCGGGCCTGTCGATGATTCTTGCCACGGGCTATGCCGAACTGCCCAACGTCGAGGACCCACGCCTGCCAAGGCTGTCCAAGCCCTTCCGGCAGGAGGACATTGCGCAGCTGCTGGACGCGATCTTCTACGATAAGCAATCCTGATCGTGCGTTGAACTGCCACTGGGTTGTCATCCAGCGGCGGCTAAAGACTCGGCAGTTGCCAGCGACGGCGTCGTGGTCGCCACTTCGCTGATGCTGCGCGAGCGCTCAACAGAAAGCGTCATCGCCTGGGACTGCGGCTCGTGCCGCGGCGTCATGGACGCGGCTGACGCTTGAGCCCTCGGCAGTTCCCGGAGGCCGTTTCGAGCCAGAGCGCCGGCTAGAAGCTCACCTTGTCGGCACCCTTCAGTTGCAGCATGGCGCGGGCGTCATCGGGCGTGGCGATCTCAAGGCCCATCGCCTCCACGATCTGGCGCGCGGCGCGGACCTGATCGGCATTGGACTTGGCCAACTGGCCCGGTCCGAGCCACAGTGAATCCTCCAGCCCGACGCGCAGATTGCCGCCCATGGCAACCGCCTGCGCCGCTATGGCGAGCTGGTGGCGGCCTGCGCCCAGCACCGACCACTGGTAATCCGAGCCGAACAGCCGGTCGGCCGTGCGTTTCATGTGCGAGACGTCCTCGGGATGAGGCCCGATGCCGCCGAGGATGCCGAACACGGACTGCACGAAGAAGGGCGGCTTGACGAGTCCCCGCTCGGCGAAGTGCGCCAGCGTGTAGAGATGGCCGATGTCGTAGCACTCGATCTCGAAGCGCGTGCCATTCTCGGCGCAGGTCGTGAGGATGTTTTCGATGTCCTTGAAGGTGTTCCTGAAGATCCGGTCATGAGAGCCTTCGAGATAGGGCCGCTCCCAGTCATGCTTGAAGTCCTTGAAACGGTTCAGCATCGGGTACAGGCCGAAATTCATCGAGCCCATATTGAGCGAGGCGACCTCCGGCTTGAAAACCGCACAGGGGCCAAGCCGCTCCTCCACCGACATGGTCGGCGCGCCGCCCGTGGTGATGTTGATCACGGCCGATGAGCGCTGCTTTATGACCTTCAGGAAGGGCTCGAAAGCCTCGGGCGATTGGTCGGGCTTGCCTGTGACGGGATGGCGCGCATGAACGTGCACCAGCGCTGCCCCTGCCTCGGCGGCGCCGATCGCGGCATCCGCGATCTCGCTCGCCGTGATCGGCAGGTGAGGCGACATGGAAGGAGTGTGGATCGCGCCGGTGACGGCGCAGGTGATCATGACCTTTCGGTTTCTGGACATGGCGGGGCGTCTCCTGCTGTCAGGCCGGCTTGCGGACGGCGGCGCGTTTATGGGCCTTCAGCGCAGCGAGCCTGCCGTCGCGCCAGTTGCTCAGCCGCCTGATGCGCTGGGGCGTCTGCGGCTCCGGCCATTCGGCCATGATGGCGTCTGTCGTGGCCCGGGTGAAGGCGGGCCGGCCCTCGGACTGCTTCACCATGGCCTCGAGCGAGGCGGAATAGCGCGCGGCGTAATCGGGGATGCCGCCAGGCGCATTGAGTTCGATCGTCTCGAACGGCCCCATGAAGGACCAGCGCAGGCCGAGCCCGTCGCGGATCGTCTTGTCGAGGTCTTTGGCGGAACATACGCCATCGCCCACGATCCTGAACGCCTCCGCCAGCAGCACGGCCTGTAGCCGGTTGAGCACGAAGCCGGGGCTTTCCTTCCTGAGGATGATCGGAACCTGCCCGGCCTTGCCGTATATGCGCCTGGCTTTGGTCACCACGGCCGGTTCCGTCCATGGCGCGGGCGCCAGTTCCACGATCGGGACAAGATGGGGCGGATTGACCGGATGCGCCACAAGGCAACGGGCGCGGCCCCTGAGCCCCTCGCTGAACACCGAAGCCACGATGAAGGAGGTGGAGGAGGCGAGGATGCAGGAGGACGGCGCCAGCGCGTCCATCTCGGCAAACAAGGCCTTCTTGGCGTCGATTGTTTCGGGCCCGCTCTCTTGCGCAAGCGCTGCGCCCTTCAGCGCGTCGGCCAGGTCGGCCGCCACGCGTATGCGTTTGAGCGATGCGGCCGGATCATCAACCAGCCCGTGGCCGGCAAGCTCCTTGAGGTTGCGTCCTATGTGCGCGCGCGCAGCTTTCGCAGCGCCCGGCGCGGCGTCGTGCATGGCGACATCGAAGCCGTGGCTGGCGAAGATGGTGGCCCAGGCGCGGCCGATCAGGCCCGTGCCGATGATAGCGATGTTCGTCATGCGCCAGCGCTCCCGCGAGGGTCAAGTCTCACAGCCACAGCACTTTCCTCCTGAGGTCGAGATCACGCGAGAGCACGTCGGACGGACCAACGTGCTGCACCGCGCCGCGCTCCAGCACGACTGCCCGGTCGGACAGCGCCAGCGCGAGATCAAGGTGATGATCGACGATGACGATCGCGATCTCGTGGCGCAGCTTGTCGAAGGCCTCGAACAATTCCTCCACGATGGAGGGGGCGAGGCCCTCGAAAGGCTCGTCCAGCAGCAGCACCCGAGTGTCGCCCGAGAGCGCCCGCGCCACGGCCACCATCTGCTGCTCGCCGCCCGAGAGATAGTCGGCCGGAGACGACCAGCGCTCCTTGATGCGCGGGAAGAAGGCGAAGATCTTGTCCTCCTCCCAGTGCGAGCCGGCGCCGGTGATGCGCTTTAGACGGCCAAGCTCCATGTTTTCCTTGACTGACATGCCAGCGAACAGCCCGCGCCCCTGCGGCACGTAGGAGATGCCCCGCCGGGTGATCAGCGATGAGGGCTTGCCGGCCAGCTCCTCGCCTTCGAGGATGATGGAGCCCTTGGCGGGAGGCGCCACGCCCACCACGGTCTTGAGCAAGGTCGATTTGCCGGCGCCGTTGCGGCCGAGCAGGGCCACGATCTCGTTGCGCCGCACCTCGAAGGTGACATCGCGCAGGATGTGGCTCTTGCCGTAGAAGGTGTCCACCCCGGATAGGGTCAGCGTCGGTTCAGGCCGAGCGGCGCTGGCGCGATGCTTGCCGGCCAGCGCATGCGAGCCCGACCCGATATAGACCTCCTGCACCTTTGCGGAGGAGCGCGCGTTCTCGACGTCGCCGTCGACGAGCACCTGGCCCTCGTTCATCACCGTGACATTGTCGGCGATCTGGAAGACCCGGTCGATGTCGTGCTCCACCAGGAGCACCGGCATGTCCCGCGAGATCGACTTGATGAGCAGGCCGACCCGCTCGCGCTCGGCCGCAGCCAGACCGGCCAGCGGCTCATCCAGCAGCAGAACCCTCGGCCTTGTCGCCAGCGCCAGGCTCATGTCCAGCAGGCGCTGGCCGCCATAGCTGAGCGATCCGGCCTCGGCCGCTTCGACGCCGGACAGGCCCATTGTCTGGATCACGCCAGCGGTCTGCCTGTTGACCTCGTCCAGCGCAGGCGCAGGCGTCCAGGGGTTGAAGGCCTGCGGACTGCGCGCCTGCACCGCGAGGCGCACATTCTCGGCGATGCTGAGGGTGGGGAACAGGTTGGTGATCTGGAATGAACGGCCAATGCCCGCCCGCGTGATCGCCTCCGGCGAAAGCCCGCCAATGGGCCTGCCCGCCAGCGTGACCGTTCCGCGATCAGGCGTGAACATGCCGGAGATCAGGTTGAAGGCCGTTGTCTTGCCCGCGCCATTCGGCCCGATCAGGGCGTGGAGCGTGCGGTCGCGCATGCGGATGTCCACGCCCTGCACTGCCTTGATGCCGCCGAACGACTTGGCGATGCCCTCGGCCGTCAGCACATGGCCATCGCCAAGCGGCGGGTGCTTGAGGAAGTCCGGCAAGGTGGCGTCGCCGGCCTTGCGCGCCGACATGGCGGCATCGAGCACGGGCGCCGCTCGGAAGGGCTTCAGCAACTGCTGCGCCACACCCACGAGGCCGGTGGGCGAGAACACGATGAAGCAGACGAAGAGCAGCCCGAACCAGAGCAGCCAGTTCTCCGTGACGCTGGAGAGATAATCGCGGAAGATCACGAAGAACAGCGCGCCCAGCGCCGGCCCCAGGAAGGAGCGCATGCCCCCGATCACGACCATCGCCAGCAATTCGCCGGAGAAGGCGACGGAGATGGGCTCGGCCGAGGTCATGCGATTGTTGAACAGCAGCAGCGTGCCGGCCAGCCCGGTGATCGTGGCGGACACGGCGAAGGCGACCAGCTTGTAGCGGTCGGTGGCGTAGCCGATGAAGCGCGCGCGCTGCTCGTTCTCGCGGATGGCGACCAGCACCGAGCCGACAGGCGAGCGGTGGAAGCGCCAAAGCACGTAGATCACGCAAAAGGCGATGCTGGCCACCAGCGCATAGAAGGGCGGCGCCACATCGAAGCTGATGCCCGCGATGACCGGGCGGGTGATGCCGCCGAGCCCGTCCTCGCCCCCTGTCACAGCCGTCCAGCGGAAGGCGATGGCGTAGAACATTGCAGCGAGCGCGAGCGTCAGCAGCGAAAAATAGACGCCCTTGCGCCTGAGGATCAGCGCGCCGAACAGCGTCGAGACGATGGCCACCAGCGCCACCGCTGCGAGGATGGGCAGCAGGAAATGGCCGGGCAGCCATTCGCGCTGGATCAGCCCGGCCGTGTAGGCGGCAAGCCCGAACCAGGCGCCGTGGCCGAAGGAGACCAGGCCCGTATGGCCGACAAGGATGTTCAGCGCCATGCAGGCCATGGCGAAGATCACGACCTCTGTGGCGGAGGTGACGCCAAGCCCGATGAAGCGCATCAGGAAGGGCAGCGCGATCAGGGCAGCGGCCGCCATGATCAGCGGAAGCCGGTCCCGCAGCGCGGAAGAGGTGAGGGCAAACGTCATGCTGGCCTCACTCGAAGCGCTGGATGCGCTCGCCGAACAGGCCGCGCGGCCTGAACAGCAAGACCAGAAGCATCATCAGATAGATGACGGCGGTGGACCATTGCGGGTAGCCCAGCCCGATGGTCGCGCCCTTGACGAGCCCGACCAGAAGCGCCGCGGCGACCACGCCCCAGAAGGAGCCGAGCCCGCCGATCACCACCACGACGAAGGCGGGCGTGATGATCTCCTGCCCCATGGCGGGATGGATGGAGTAGATCGGCGCCAGCAGCACGCCGGCCAGTCCGGCAAGGCCGATGCCGATGCCGGCCACCGTCATCATGTAGGGCGAGAGCGAGATGCCGAGCGCGCCGACCATGTCGGGGTTCTGCACGCCCGCCTTCACCACGCGGCCGAAAGCGGTGCGGTTCAGCAAGAGCCACAGGCCCGCGACGCAGCAGGCTGCAATCACGATCAGCGTGGCCCGATAACGCGAATAGATGAAGTCGCCCATGATGATCTGGCCCCTGAGCCAGGGCGGGATCGAATAGGACAGCGGCGGCGCGCCGAAGATCATGCGCAGCGTCTGCTCCGCCACGAGCGCCAGCCCGAAGGTCAACAGCAGCGACAAAATGGGGTCAGCCCTGTAGAAGCGCTGGAACAGCACCCGCTCGAACGCCACGCCGAGCAGCGCGACCAGGATCGGCGAGATCATCAGCGCCCCGCCGAACCCGACATGTGGCCCCAGCGTCACGGTCAGATACGCGCCAATCGCATAGAAGGCGCCGTGGGCAAGATTCACGATCCCGCCGAGCGAAAAGATCATCGACAGTCCGAGCGCGATCAACAGGTAGTAGACCCCGTCGAGCAGGCCGTTGGCGAGATGCTGGAGGAACAAGGTGGACAAGGGCGGCTGGCCTCATCTGCGGCCGCTCACCGCGCCCTGAGGCGTGGCGGAGGCGCGGCTGTCGAGAACTCGCCTGCCTGAACGGACGGGCAGGCGAGTGTGAATGAACCGCGCAGGCAGGTCGACGCCTTCACGGGCTGGAGACGGCATGTCGCCGGGCTCCGACCCTTCTCCCGCATGAGGAGAGGGGGAACACCCAGCCTGAGCGCCAAAGGCTCAGGCGGCGAACTTGCACTCGTTCTCTTCGGCCGTGGCGGCGATGACCTCGAGGCTCTCGCCCGGTCCTGGAACCGGAGCGGACGACGAGAAGATGTCCCACTGGTTCCTGGAAGCGGCACCCAGCGCCTGCACGGTGTACATCTCGTGCATCATCTGGTGGTCGGAGGCGCGGAAGTAGCCCTCGCGGGTCTTCATCACGTCGAATTTGGCGCCCTTTTCCCAATGCTCGATCATCTTGGTCGAGTCGGTGGTCTTCAACTCATTCATGGTCTGGGCGAAGATCTTCACGGCGAGGTAGTCGCCCCAGGCCTGGTTCTCCGGCGGCTTGCGATACTTGGCCGTGAAGGCCTGCACGAACTTCTTGCTGTTTGGCGTGTCGATCAGGTGGTGCCAGACAACCGGCCAGGTGCCGCCAAAATTGTCCTTGCCCGCCGCCCAGGCCAGCGCCGTATCGAAGCCGAAGCCCGCGACCTTGAACTGCAGCCCGAACTCCGAATACTGCTTGAGGAAGTTGGTGATCTGGTTTCCGGCGAGGTTGCAGACCACGAGGTCGGGCCGGGCGTTGCGGATTTCCAGCAGCATCGCCGAGAAGTCGGTCAGGTCTGTCGGCACCAGCTTGTCCGCGACGAACTGGCCGCCATTGCCTTCCATGAAGCGCTTGGCGACCTTGAGCAGATCATGCCCGAAAGCATAGTCGGCCGTCAGCGAGAACCACTTCTTGCCGTTCACCAGACCCTGCTGCATCAGCGAGCGCCCGCAGGACTTCACATACATCGAGTTCTGGCTCTCGACGTGGAACATGAACTTGTTGCAGTTCGGCCCGCGCAGCGCGTCCGAATTGCCGCCGGTATTGATGTAGAGCGTCTTGGTCCGCTGTGCGACCTGCGCGATCGCGAGGCAGGAGGCGGATGAGATCTCGCCGATGATGGCTGCGACCTTGTCGCGCTCGACCATCCGCTCGGCCTTGGTCGAGGCCGTCTGCGGATTGACCGAGTCTTCCTTGAGGATCTCGAGCCTGCGCCCCATCACGCCGCCAGCGGCGTTGATCTCCTCGACGGCGAGGTCCGCCGCCTGGACCGCGAATTCGCCAAGCGGGCCGAGAAAGCCGGTCCGCGGCGTCAGGTGGCCAAAGCGCAGCATATCGGGCGTCTGCGCGGTGATGATCGAAGGCCTGGCGATGATGGCCGCTGCTGCGGCGCCGCCGAGCAAGGTGCGGCGCGAGAGTGCGAGCTTGGACGATACATTCATGTCGGACATCGGGTTCCTCCTGGGTTTTCCATCCCTTGGCCCCGCCGTCGGCCCGGATTGTCCGGATCCCGCGAGGCTCATCTCGAAACGGCGGCGTCTCACCGCTTGCCGTGATCTGTGATCACAGTTAGGCTAATGCAAATCGCTGCACTGTCCAGCGGAAAAACTCCATGAGGCGGCGGGTCAGGGAGAGCGGGGCGCATGTCGGCGATCGAAGCCATATCGACCGCGGCCCCGCTCGAGCGGCAGACGCTGGGCGACCAGGTTTACGCGCATATCCGCCGGCTGCTGATCTCGGGCCGGCTGGCGCCGGGCGACAGGCTGTCCCTTCGTCAGGTCGCAGATGTCATGGGCGTGTCGATGATGCCGGTGCGCGAGGCGGTCAGCCGCCTCGTCGCGGACGAGGCGGTGGAAGTGACGCCCAATCGCGCCCTGCGCGTGCCTGTCATCAGCCGGCGGCAGTTCGAGGAACTGGCCATCATCCGCTCGGAGATCGAGGGCTTTGCGGCCGCGCGCGCGGCGCTGCTGCGTGGCGGCCCTCACTGGCCCGCAATCGTCGCCAGCGAACGCCGCTTCCGCGAACTGGCGCGCTCTGCCGATCCTGACCTCGCCGATGTGGTCGAGGCCAACCAGACCTTCCATTTCGCCGTCTACGAGGCCTCGGGCCTGCCCGATCTTGTTGGGATCATCGGCGGGCTCTGGCTCAAGGTCGGGCCTGTCATCAATCTCGATCTGCGCGAGAATCCCGAACGGCTGGCCACGGGCTCGGCGGCGCCCCTGCATGCCGCCTGCGTCGAGGCCATCGCCGCTGGCAATGCCGCCGGAGCGAGGGCGGCGGTCGCGGCCGATATCGGCGGCGCCGCCGAGTTCATCCTGTCTCGCCGCAGGTTGCCCGAATGAGCCGTGCCGCTCGGCCGCACCACGGGCATCGCCGGCCGCTGGCCCGGCTGCGGGCGGCGTTCACTGATCGCAAGATCACTGATTGCAATATCACTGATTGCAAGGAAGGAACCGTCCGATGGACATGGGATTGAAGGGCGCACGCGTTCTGGTGACGGCAGGCGCGGCAGGCATCGGGCTCGAGATCGCGAGATCGTTCATCCGCGAAGGCGCGAGGGTCCATGTCTGCGATGTCGACGGCGAGGCTCTGGCGGCGCTGTCGTCGAGCGATCCGGCCGTGACGGCAAGCCTCTGCGATGTCGCGGACCGCAATCAGGTGGCGGCGCTGTTCGAGGCGGCGCCAGGGGCCCTGGGCGGCCTCGACGTGCTGGTCAACAATGCCGGCATCGCCGGGCCGACGGGGCGCATCGAGGAGATCAATCCGGAGGATTGGGACCGTTGCATCCAGGTCTGCCTGACCTCGCAATTCAATTGCGCGCGCCTTGCCATTCCCCACCTGCGCAGAAGCGCGAACCCCTCGATCGTCAATCTGTCTTCTGCGGCGGGCAAGCTGGGCTTTCCGTTGCGCAGCCCCTATTCCGCGGCGAAATGGGGCGTCATCGGCTTCACCAAGACTTTGGCCGCCGAACTGGGCCCCGAGGGCATACGCTGCAACGCCATTCTGCCGGGCATCGTCTCGGGCGACCGCATCCGCCGCGTTTTCGAAGCCAAGGCGCAGCAGCGCGGCGTTTCCTTCGCCGAGCTCGAAACGACGATGCTGCAATACACGTCGATGAAGTCCTATGTGACGCCGCAGCAGATCGCCGACCAGATCGTCTTCATCGCCTCCGAGCGTGGCCGCACCATTTCGGGCCAGGCCATCTCCGTCTGCGCGGACACCCGGATGCTGGACTAGCCCTTCCTGTTCATGAGTGCCCCAACGGCGCGATACACCAGTGGAGGAAGGATCCACCCAGGGAGTTGTCGGTAGACCTTGGTAGCTGACGAGCGGCTTGATCGGCTATTCGACGGTGCGCGACTACGTGCGCCGGACGAAGACGAGGCGGCGGGAGGTGTTTGTTCCACTGGCCCATCCGCCGGGACACGCGCAGATCGACTTTGGCGAGGCGTTAGGCATCATCGGCGGCCAGCGGCTGAAGCTGCACGTGTTCTGCTGCCACCTGCCGCACTCGGATGGGTTCTACCTGAAGGCCTGCCGGACCGAGACGCAGGAGGCTCTGCTTGACGGGATTGCCTCAGCATTCGGCTTCTTTCGGGAACGGCGCCTTGAGGTTCCTGAAACGGCGATTTTGGCGTCTTGAGGCCCCAGGTCTTGAATCGTCAGGGTTTTTCTGTTAGGCGTCTCAAGGTGCCAAAATTTCCTCTTATGGAGCCTTGAGGTGCCATGTCTGCCCGCAACCCCTTGCTAGCCGCACCACCCTATGAGGTCGAGCAGGCGCTGAAGACTCTCGGCGCGAATATCCGCACGGCGCGGCTGCGGCGCAACCTCTCCATTGCCGAGGTCGCAGCCAGGATCGGCGTCGACCGGCATGTGATCGGCGATGCAGAACGCGGCAAGCTGTCCACCGGGATCGCCATCTATGCCGGGCTGCTCTGGGCCATGGGGCTGGCCGATCAGCTGGGCCGTGTCGCCGATCCACTCAGCGACGAGGAGGGCCTGACGCTTGCCAAGGCGCAGGGCCGCGAAAAGGCCGGTGGCCGGAAGGCGCTCGACAATGATTTCTGACGCATCGGCCCCGAAAGTGGCGCCCGGTTTCGGGAGCAAGCCGATGCGCAAGGCAACGCCAACAGGGGCGGAGGAGTGCTTCGTCTATCTGACCCTGCCGGGTGAGATCGAGGCGGTCACCGCCGGGCGCTATGTGCGCGAGACGAACCGGCAACCCGATGGTTGCGACGGGATTTATTGCTCGGTCAGACATTCTCGCTTACTTCGACGACCTGAAAGAATGTGAGTGCGTCGTCTTCCCCGAGAACGTGACATTCACGGATTTGGCAGTGCTGAAGGCAGCGGCTTAAAACTCGTGTTCATGACACACGAAAGAGCGAGGCCGACTCAATGTCCGCCTTCCTTTCTGTTGTGCCGAATGTCTAGACTGTCTGCATGTCCGACGAATCTGAAACTAAGAAGCTCGCTGAGCGATCATGGGCAAACCACCATGATTACTCCAAGGAGCAATTCAAGGCGACCATCAGCTACGCTATCGAAGCGATGAAATCGCTTATGGCTTTGAGAGACTGTTTGGAAAGTCGGCGATTGGTGTTTCGGTGGGCTGGCGAATGTGATTCACATTACGGATGTGGACACATGAGAACCGGGGCCGGATGGCCAAGATCGCCAAGAAGACGAAGCGCTATCCCTGCGACCTGACGGACGAGGAGTGGGCCCGGATCGCGCCCTTGATGCCCAAACCCGGACGGACGGGACGGCCTCGGGAGACGGACTTCCGCGAGGTGATCAACGCCGTGCGCTATCTGGTGCGCTCGGGCTGCGGCTGGCGGATGCTGCCTCATCATTTCGGCCATTGGCGAACGGTTTACGGCTGGTTCCGCGAACTGGCGCGGCGCTTCCTGTTCCAGACCATCCACGATGTCGAGCTGATGCTCGACCGGGAGCGGGTTGGTCGCGAGGCAAGCCCCACGGCGGCGGTGATCGACAGCCAGTCGGTCAAGGCTCCGCAAGCCAAAACAAGGGGTTACGACGCCAACAAGAAGATACGCGGCCGCAAGCGACATATCGCGGTCGATACCGACGGACGGCTCTTGATGGTCAATCTGACGACCGCCGACATCTCCGACAGCGCCGGTGCGCAAGCCATCCTCGATGCCATCCGCAAGCGCTGGCCCTGGGTGAAGCATCTCTTCGCCGACGCCGCCTACGACCGCCTGACCTTGATGGACAAGGCCGCCTATCTCAACTTCGTCATCGAGATCATCCGGCGCTCCGAGCAGCAGAAGGGCTTCCATGTTCTGCCCCGGCGCTGGGTCGTCGAGCGGACCTTCGGATGGATGATGCGCTGGCGCCGCCTCGTCCGCGACTATGAAAAACGCATCGACGTCTCAACCGCCATGATCCACGTCGCCATGGGCGGCCTTCTTATCCGAAGAAACGCTCATCCCTGACTTTCCAAACGGACTCTGAATGCCGCTGGTTTAACTGCAGTTGTTGCTTACATCGGACTAGCAACAAAAGGGAACGTCGCAAGTGCTCAAGCGCTTGGCTACGAGTTTCTCGCATTTACGTTAGGGTTGGCAGCTGCGACCTTGGTTCCGATGTTATCTTATCTCTCTCAATACTCGTTCACGACTTCTCATTCATCCGAATCTTTTAACTATCAACACCCCTACATTCATGACAATCCCACTTCTAAGGGATGGGGCGTGACGGGCTATGGGTTTCAGATCGCCGCAATCTTCACGGCGCTCGCCTCATTGGCCCTATTCTGTTTCGGCGTTTGGCGGCTTTGGCTGACACTATCCAAGACGCCATTGACCTGATCAAGTGACACAGAACTGCTACACGCAGCTGTTACACATAATTCGAAAACGTCAGAAAAATCAATGGTTTATGGAATTGGCTGGGGGACTAGGATTCGAACCTAGACAACCAGAGTCAGAGTCTGGGGTCCTACCGTTAGACGATCCCCCAGCAGGGATCAGGCGACATTTGGCCGCCGTCACGGTCCCGGCGGTGTAATCAACCCACGCCGCACTGACAAGCGAAAAAACCGGCGCGAGGGGCGTGGCCGTCGCTTTTGCCCGATCGCTCGTGGTGGGGCGCGGCTGCGGGCACGGTATGTGAGCTGCGGCCGTTGGGCAGTAGCACGGCGACGCGAGCGTGGCGCGGCTTCAAGCCTTGGTCAGAGTGCGGCGCACCGCGTCGCGCCATATCGCCTGACGGGCAGCGCGCTGGTCCTGCGTCATCACGGGATTGAAGCGATGCTCGAGCCGCCAGCTGGCGGCGAAGCCGGCGGGATCAGGATAGAACCCGCTGGCCATGCCGGCGAGATAGGCGGCGCCGAGCGCGGTCGTCTCCATCACCCGGGGCCGGTCCACCGGCGCATCGAGCAGGTCCGCGAGGCGCTGCATGGTCCAGTCCGAGGCCGCCATGCCGCCATCCACGCGCAACACCGTGTTGCCGGCGCCGGGCCAGTCGGCCTTCATCGCCTCGAGCAGGTCGCCCGTCTGGAAGCATACGCTTTCCAGCGCCGCCAGCGCGAGCTCTGCGGGGCCGGTTTTGCGCGTCAGGCCGAACAGGGCGCCGCGCGCGTCCGGGTCCCAGTGCGGAGCGCCGAGGCCGACGAAGGCCGGCACCAGCACGACACCCTGGGTCGGGTCCGCCCTGGCGGCGAGCGGCCCGCTGTCGGAGGCGCGGCGGATGATCTTCAGCCCGTCGCGCAGCCACTGGACCGCCGCGCCTGCGATGAAGATCGCGCCTTCGAGCGCATAGGTCCGCTGGCCGCCAAGCTGATAGGCTATGGTGGTGAGCAGCCGGTTGCGCGACGCCACCGCCACCGGCCCCGTGTTGAGCAGCGCGAAGCAGCCGGTGCCGTATGTGGATTTCATCATGCCCGGCTCGAAGCAGGCCTGCCCGATGGTGGCGGCCTGCTGGTCGCCGGCGACGCCGCGAATGGCGATGCTGCCGCCAAGCAGGGCGGGGTCCGTCTCGCCGAAGGAGGCGGCGCTGTCCATCACGGTGGGCAGCAGGCTCTCTGGCACGCGCAACAGCGACAGAAGCCCTGCATCCCATGCCCCGGTGTGGATGTTGAGCAGCAAGGTGCGCGAGGCGTTGGTGGCGTCGGTGACATGGGCGCGCCCTGCGGTCAGCCGCCAGATCAGGAAGCTGTCGATGGTGCCGAAGGCAAGCTCGCCGCGCTCGGCCCGGGCGCGGGCGCCCGGTGTGTTGTCGAGCAGCCAGGCGATCTTGGTGCCCGAGAAATAAGGATCGAGCAGCAGCCCGGTCCGCTCGCGAACCATCGGCTCGAGGCCCTCGCGCTTGAGCTGGTGGCAGGCATCGGCGGTCCTGCGGTCCTGCCAGACGATGGCGCGCGATACCGGCTTGCCGGTGGCGCGTTCCCACAGCACGGTCGTCTCGCGCTGGTTGGTGATGCCGATGGCGGCGATGTCCGCGGCGCGCGCGCCTGCCTTGCGCATCACGGCCCGCATCACCGAGACGGCGCTGGCCCAGATTTCGTCAGCCTCGTGCTCGACCCAGCCGGAGGCGGGATAATGCTGGGCGAATTCCTTTTGCGCCACAGCCACGATGGCTGAATCGGGTCCGAACAGGATCGCGCGGGTCGATGTGGTGCCCTGGTCCAGCGCCATGACATAGCGCTTTGCCGCCTCGGACTTCATGGTCGGTTCCTCCCCGCCGCAGGACTTGAAGGCGCCCGCTTGGCATCACCAAAAGCATGCTTGCCCGGGTAGGTAAGAGGACTTGGTAACGGGATGTCAAATCCTCCAGCCTAACCATTGCCGGCCGCCTGGTGGCGCGCTGGGCTTTATGATGTCTGAAATGCCGAAACTGCCGGACCTGATCGTGCTTGTCGCCGAACCTGGCATGCACATGCGTCGCATCGTGCGCGAGATCCTGCTGCGCGCCGGCATCAAGCGAATCATCGAGGCGACGGACGGGGCGGATGCGCTTGGGCAATTCACGGTGCTTGTGCCGGACATCGTCATCCTGGAGTGGGACATGCCCATGCTCTCGGGCGAGGATTTCATCCGGCTCGCGCGCAGCAGCCCCGAAACGGCCCAGCGCGACACGCCGATCATCGTGACGCTCAGCAACCCCAACAAGGCGATCGTCGATCTGGCGATCAAGCTTGGCATCCAGGACATCCTGTGCAAGCCCTTGTCGCCAAAGGCCCTGTGCACCCGCATCCATAACGCGATCATCAGGGCGCGCGAGGCCCAGCGCCAGCGCGTCAAGGCCATGCGTCAGCCCTCGCTCACGGCGATCGGGTCGAGGGCGCCGGGCGACTTGGCAGTTGCGGCCACGGCCTGATCCGCGTTACGCTTCGCACAAAGTCGGCGATCGCCACCAGGGCTGAGCGCCACAGGCAAGGATTGAGATTGTGGAGATGGACGACAGGCCTCCGCCTGGCGCGCCGCTGGCGTCCGGGAAGGGGCAGGCGCTCGAGGTGCCTGCTCTTGCGCCTGCGCCCGCTCTTGCGTCCGAGCTTTATGCCGCCCTCGATCTTGGCACCAACAATTGCCGCCTGCTGATCGCGCAGCCCGCCCTGCATGGCTTTCGCGTGGTGGATGCCTTCTCACGCATCGTGCGCCTGGGCGAAGGGTTGGCGGCGAATGGCCGCCTCGGTGAGGCCGCCATGGAACGCGCGCTCGAAGCGCTGGCCGCCTGCAGCGCCAAGATGAAGCTGCGGGGCGTCACCCGCTCGCGCCTTGTCACGACAGAGGCCTGCCGCGCCGCCGGCAACGGTCGCGAGTTCGTGGCCCGCGTCGCGAGCGAGACGGGCCTGCTGCTCGAAGTTGTGGACCAGCGCACCGAGGCCATGCTGGCAGTGACCGGCTGCGCGGCGCTTGTCTCGCCCGATGCCGATGCGGTGATCGTCTTCGACATCGGCGGGGGCTCCACCGAGATCGTCTGGCTTGGCGGGCGTTCGTCGGGTCGCAGCCCGGAGGAACGGATCCAGACATGGGAATCGATTCCCATGGGCGTGGTCTTGCTGGCCGAGCGCCATGGCGGGGTCGAGGTGGGGCCAGAGCTGTTCGAGTCCATGGTGGCGGAGGCCACCGCTGCGCTCGCGAAATTCCACAAGCGTGCCCGCCCGGCCATGAGCCGCCGGGGGTTTCATCTGCTCGGCACGTCGGGCACGGTCACCACGGTCGCGGGGCTGCACCTTCGCCTTGACCGCTATGACCGCCGCAAGGTGGACGGGCTGTGGATGCGTACCGAGGACGTTTCGACCGTGATGGACGAACTGCTGGCCATGGACTTCGAGGCCCGGGCCGCCAACCCGTGCATCGGGCGCGAGCGCGCCGATCTCGTGCTGGCAGGATGCGCGATCTTCGAGGCCATCCGACGCCTGTTCCCCAGCCCGAAGGTCCGCATCGCCGATCGCGGCCTGCGCGAGGGCATCCTGCTCAAGATGATGTTCGAAGATGGCGTCTGGCGCCGCAGGCGGAGTTCGTGAGCGGCAAGGGAAGCAAATCCGCAGGCGGCAACGCAGCCGGTCCCGGCGGCGGCGCGCGCGACATGAAGGTGGAGCTGAAGCGCTCGCGCAAGCTCTCCCATTCGTCCCAGCTCTGGCTTCGCCGCCAGCTCAACGATCCTTATGTGAAGCGCGCCCGCGAGCAGGGGCTGCGCAGCCGCGCGGCCTTCAAGCTCTCGGAGATGGACGACAAGGCGCGCTTCCTCAAGCCTGGCCAGCGCCTCGTCGATCTGGGCTGCGCCCCCGGCGGCTGGTGCCAGGTCGCGGCCGGGCGCATCCACCTCCAGGCCGGCAAGGGCCGCATCGTCGGCATCGACCTTCTCGAAGTCGACCCCATTCCCGGCGTCGACATCATCCAGATGGATTTCATGGACGAGGCCGCGCCCGGCCGCCTGAAGGAAATGCTGGGTGGCGAGGCCGATGGCGTGATGTCGGACATGGCCGCCAACACCACCGGCCACAAGAAGACCGATCACCTGAAGATCATCGCGCTGGCCGAGGCCGCGCTCGAATTCGCACGGGAGGTTCTGGCGCCGGGCGGATTCTTCGTCTGCAAGCTGTTCCAGGGTGGCGAAACCGGCACGCTGCTGGGCGAGCTCAAGCGCGACTTCGCCCTCGTGCGCAATCTCAAGCCCTCGGCCAGCCGCTCCGATTCCTCGGAGATGTATGTGCTGGCGACTGGCTACAGGCGTCCGCGCGAGGCTGCGGCGGAAGACTGACCGGCCTCAGCGCCGCGCCTGCACCGTCATCGGCATGCCGCCACGCGGCCTGAGCGTGATGCGCTGCTGGGGCTCGGGCTCCGCGGCGGCAGCGTGGCTGAACCTGAGGCGCTGCGTCAGCACCGTCAGCACGATCATCGCCTCGACCATCGCGAACTGCATGCCGACGCAGATTCGTGGCCCCGCGCCGAAAGGCAGGAAGGCGTGGCGGTCAATCCGCTCGCGCGCGCCCGGCAGGAAGCGCTCGGGCCGGAAAAGCGCAGGCTGCTCCCAAAGGCGCTTGTGACGGTGGATGACATAGGGCGGGATGACGACGAGCGCGCCCGCGGGGATCGGCGTGCCGGCGGCCTCGTCCTCGGCGATGGCGCTGCGGGTCAGCGTCGCAACGGGCGGATAAAGCCGCATCGCCTCCTCGATCACGGCTCGGGTCATGGCCAGCCGCCCGCCATCGAGCGCCGCGGCCACGACATCCTCGCCCGCAGCATCTGCCTCCCGCTCGACATCGGCCAGGACCTCCGGCGACCTGGAGAGCAGGTAAAGCGACCAGGTCAGCACGTTCGCGGTCGTCTCATGGCCAGCCCCGATGAAGGTCACGATATTGGCGCCCACCTCGGTTTCGCTGAGCCCGGCGCCGTTTTCGGGGTCGCGCGCCGCGATCAGCGCGCTGAGCAGGTCGTCCGGCGCGCTCCCGCCCCCGGCGATCTGTTGCGAGCGGGCCGCCACGATCTCCTTCACGGTCCGCTCGAAGAAGTTGATCGAGGGCTGCGCCATGATGCGCCCGATGCGAGGGATCCACGCCGGCGCGTTCAAGATGTCGAGCGGATCGATCCGCCCTTGCGTCTCGAAATAGCGGGTCAGCGCCGTGCCGAAGGCTTCCGCGCCGCCCGTGATGACGTTCGAGAACAGGGTCTCGGCGAGCACATCGAAGGTGAGCGTTGTCGTGAACTGCGAAACGTCCAGCACATGGCCTGGCCGCCGCCGCTCCAGCCTGGCGGCATGGCGCTCCACCGTCGCGCGCATCGCCTCGGCCATCGGCGCCACCCGGCGGGGGGTGAACAGTGGCGCCACTGTCCGGCGCGCCCGTCGCCAGGCCTCGCCCTCGGCCGTCAGCAGTCCGTCGCCCAGCCCCGGCGACAGCACGCGGAGTTGCAGGTCGTCCTTGCGGTAGTTGGCGACATTCTCGACGAGCACATGCCGGATCGCGGCAGGATCGGCGAGGAACACGCCATAGCCGAACAGGCCCGGGCCCGCGATGGAGCGCTCCTCGAAATGCGCGCGCCGCCAGATCGTCAGCGGATTGCGCCGAAGCGCCAGCAGCAGCTCGATCTGGTTGAGCGGATCGGCATGGGGCTGCGGGGCAGGGGGCCGAAAGGCGCGCGGCGCAGGTCCGGCCAGCGTTGTGTCGGTCATGACGGGCCCTCAGGCATCGGCTCTCAAGATAGGTTGCTGCCGGAGGCCTTGCCAGACGCAGGATCGCCACAGCCCGCGCACAGTCCCGCGATCGGTCCCGCGATCAGGGACAAGGGCTGTTCATGCCTGCTCTTTCGACTTTCACTTGCTGTCCATGCGTGATAGCCGAACTCGTCAACCCCGCAGCGCAGCATGCCGCGACAGTGAAAGGTTGACAGCCCATGGCCGAATTCGTCGAAGCCGCGATCCGTGAAGGTCTGACCTTCGATGACGTGCTGCTGGAGCCCGGCCCCTCCGAGGTCCTGCCCTCGGATGTCGAGATCGGCACGCGGCTGACCCGCCAGATCTCCCTGAACCTGCCCCTTGTGGCCTCCGCCATGGATACCGTGACCGAATCGCGCATGGCCATCGCCATGGCCCAGGCCGGGGGTCTGGGCGTCATCCACCGCAACCTCGAGGCGGAAGCGCAGGCCGAGCAGGTGCGGCAGGTCAAGAAATACGAATCGGGCATGGTCATGAATCCGATCACGATCTTCCCTGACGAGACGCTTGCCGATGCGCTGGAGTTGATGAAGCGCCACCGCATCTCCGGCGTGCCGGTGGTCGAGCGCGGCCCCCAGGGGCACAAGGGCAAGCTGGTCGGCATCCTCACCAACCGCGACGTGCGATTTGCCTCGAACCTGGCCCAGCCCGTCGCTGAGTTGATGACCAAGGACCGCCTCATCACGGTGCGCGAGGGCGTCACCCAGATCGAGGCCAAGCGCACCCTCCACCAGTTCCGCATCGAGAAGCTGCTGGTCGTGGACGAGCACTTCCGCTGCATCGGGCTGATCACCGTCAAGGACATCGAAAAGCAGGTCGCGCATCCCCATGCCGCCAAGGATGTGCAGGGACGGCTGCTTGTCGCGGCCGCCAGCACAACGGGCGATGCCGGCTTCGCCCGTTCGGAACTGCTGGTCGATGCTGGCGTGGACATCATCGTGGTGGACACGGCCCATGGGCATTCGGCAGGCGTGCTGGCCAGCGTGGCCCGCGTGAAGAAGCTTTCCAATGCGGTGCAGGTGATCGCCGGAAACGTAGCCACCGCCTCCGGCGCCCAGGCGCTGATCGACGCCGGGGCCGATGCGGTCAAGGTGGGCATCGGGCCGGGTTCGATCTGCACGACCCGCATCGTCGCCGGCGTCGGCGTGCCTCAGCTCACGGCGATCATGGATGCGGTCTCCGCGGCGCGGAAGTCCGGCGTGCCGGTCATCGCGGATGGCGGCATCAAGTATTCCGGCGATTTCGCCAAGGCGCTGGCCGCCGGCGCATCCTGCGCCATGGTGGGCTCGTTGCTCGCCGGCACGGACGAGACGCCCGGAGAGGTGTTCCTTTACCAGGGGCGCTCCTACAAGTCCTATCGCGGCATGGGCTCGGTCGGGGCCATGGCTCGCGGCTCGGCGGATCGCTATTTTCAGCAGGACATCAAGGATTCGCTCAAGCTCGTTCCCGAAGGCATCGAAGGCCAGGTGGCCTACAAGGGGCCGGTCTCGGGTGTGCTGCATCAGCTGGCCGGCGGCCTGCGTGCCGCCATGGGCTATGTCGGCGGGCGCAATCTCGCGGACTTCCAGGATAAGGCCCGCTTCATCCGCATCACCTCCGCAGGCCTGCGCGAGAGCCATGTTCACGATGTGATGATCACGCGCGAGAGCCCGAACTATCCAGGCCGCAATGCCTGACGGCGTTGCCCGTGACAGTCTTGTGACGGCATGATGGCGGTGATCGCCGGTTCGGGCGGTCCTGGTGCGGAGATCAAGTCATGACGACGCGTCGAAATGCCGTGTTGGCGGCTCTTGCCCTGGCCGGCGGGCTTGTTGCCGTTCCGCAATCCGCGCAGGCGCAGGCGGCGAGCAGAACTGTCAATCCCTCCGACATTGTCGGCGCCATGAATGCCTATCGCCGCGCCAATGGCCTGCCTGCGGTGCGGGCTGACGCTCCGGTGATGAACGCGGCGCGCGCGCACGCCTCAGCGATGGCTGGCGCCAATTCGCTCAGCCATGATCTTGGCGGTGATCTTCGTTCCCGGCTTGCGAGCCATGGCGTGGGCCGCACGACCGCCGTGGAGAACATCGCTTGGGGCGTCAACACCGTTCGGGACGTGATGAGCCTGTGGCAGGCATCACCAGGCCACAACCAGAATCTGCTGGCTCCGGATGTCAGCCGGTTGGGCATCGGTGCGGCTCCCGGCCCCTCCGGCGTGTACTGGGCCCTGATCATGACAGGCGCGCCGCGCCGATGAAGCGGACGCCGGCCGCAGGTCACCGAATGATGCCGACCGACGCACGTGCCGCGCGTCGGCTTTCTTCTCAGCGACAAGGCCGCTGCCGCGCGTGAGCCAGGGCCACGGCAGCCAGATCAGCGGCGGCCCGACTCGAGGTTGGTCTTGGCGTCCACGCGCTTGGCCGGAGGCGGATCGAAGTTCTGCGCGGTGGACTGGGCGCAGGCGGCCAGCGAGGCGGCAAGCACGGCGGCGGCTGAAAGCTTCAGAATCGATTTCATGGGTTCACTCCTCGAGAAGGGCGTCGACGGCGACGCCGAACGGGTCCATAGGCTCTCGTCGTCAGGAGCCGATGTGACACGGTCGGTTGCGTCGCGGCAGATCGTGGCGCAACTGTGTCGCCTTTTCCTTCACCATGAAAAACTGAACAGATCGCTATGACCCCTGCCGCACGCATTCAGGCCGCCATCGAAGTCCTGACCGATCTGATCGAGCGCAGGCGCCCCGCGCCCGATGCGCTGAAGGACTGGGGGCTGAGCCATCGCTTCGCCGGATCGAAGGATCGCGCCGCCATAGCCAGCCTCGTCTATGACGCGCTCCGTCGCCGAGCCTCGTCGGCCTGGCTGATGGGTGGGGAGACGCCGCGCGCCGTGATGGCAGGGGCGCTGCGCCTCCAGCGCGGCATGGAACCGGCCCAGATCGAGCGTCTGTTCTCCGGCGAACGCCACGCGCCGGCAGCGCTGGAGGACGCAGAGGCCCGGCGCCTCGCCGCCAGCCTCGATGACGCGCCTGCCCACATCCGCGCCGATGCGCCCGAATGGATCTGGCCCTCGCTGGAGCAGGCCTTCGGCGAGGCCGCCATCGACGAGGTCGCCGCCTTCGCGATGCGCGCGCCGATCGACATCCGCGTCAACGATCTCAAGACGACCCGCCGCAAGCTGATGGCGGAGCTGGACCATCTCAGGCCGGAGGAAACCCCATATTCGCTCGACGGCCTGCGCTTTCTTCCCGGTGATGACGGCCGCGGACCATCCCTCCAGACCGAGAAGGCCTTTCTGGATGGGCTCTTCGAGGTGCAGGACGAGGGCTCGCAACTGGCATCGCGCCTCTCTCTGGCAAGCGCGTCCGATTTCACCGTCGATCTGTGCGCCGGCGCTGGCGGCAAGACGCTGTCGCTTGCAGCCCTCATGGAAAACCGCGGCCAGATCATCGCGACCGAGAATGACAGCCGCCGGCTCGCGCCGCTCTATGAGCGTTTGACGCGCTCAGGCGCGCGCAATGTGCAGGTGCGCTCGCCCAAGCTGCGCAATGACGACGCTGTGGCCGATCTCGACGGTCTGGCCGATCTCGTCTTCGTCGATGCCCCTTGCACGGGCTCCGGCACCTGGCGGCGCAACCCGGATGCGAAGTGGCGGCTCCGGCCTGGCGCGCTGGCCGAGCGCATCAAGGAGCAGGCGATCGTGCTCGACCGTGCCGCGCGCCTTGCCAAGAAGGGCGGGCGCATCGCCTACATCACCTGCTCGCTGCTGCCCGAGGAGAATGACGATGCGGTGGAAGCCTTCCTCGCGCGCCATTCAGGTTTTGAGGTGATCGAGCCCGGCGCCGTGGCTGAGAAGGCCGGGCTTGGGGGCCTGGCCTCATTCACCTCGCCCAAGGGCCACGGCCTGCAACTCACCGCGCTGCGCTGCGGCACGGACGGGTTTTACGTGAGCCTGCTGCGCCGCGCGGGGTGAGGGGCAGTCATCGCGAGCGCAGCGAAGCGATCCAGCCTCGGTGCGCCCATTTCTGGATCGCTTCGCTCCGCTCGCGATGACGCCTTCGCCCTCAAGCCAGCTTCAGCAGAACGTGCTTCTTCTTGCCCATCGAGAGCTTGGCGACGCCGTCGGCATTGAAGTCGGCGGCGGAAAGCGCAGCGCGCTCGTCAAGCACGGCCGCATCGTTGAGCTTCAGCCCGCCGCTCTTGATCTGGCGGCGCGCCTCGCCCAAGGGCCACGGCCTGCAACTCACCGCGCTGCGCGGCGGCACGGACGGGTTTTACGTGAGCCTGCTGCGCCGCGCGGGGTGAGGGGCAGTCATCGCGAGCGCAGCGAAGCGATCCAGCCTCGGTGCGCCCATTTCTGGATCGCTTCGCTCCGCTCGCGATGACGCCTTCGCCCTCAAGCCAGCTTCAGCAGAACATGCTTCTTCTTGCCCATCGAGAGCTTGGCGACGCCGTCGGCATTGAAGTCGGCGGCGGAAAGCGCAGCGCGCTCGTCAAGCACGGCCGCATCGTTGAGCTTCAGCCCGCCGCTCTTGATCTGGCGGCGCGCCTCGCCTGTGGAGGGCACGATGCCGGCCTTGACGAAGGCGCTGAGCAGACCAAGCCCGGCGTCGAGTTCGGCCTGGCTCAGTTCCACGCTCGGCAGGTCTGCGGCGAGCGCGCCTTCCTCGAAGGTCTTTCGGGCCGTCTCGGCGGCTGCCTCGGCCGCATCGCGGCCATGAAGCAGGGCGGTCGCCTCTGTGGCGAGGGCGATCTTGGCCGCATTGATCTCCGCGCCCTGAAGCGCCGAAAGCCGCGCGATCTCCGCCATCGGCAGAACGGTGAACAGCTTGAGGAAGCGCGAGACATCCGCATCCTCGCTGTTGCGCCAGAACTGCCAGTAATCATAGGGCGAGAGCATGTCGCGGTTCAGCCACACGGCCCCGGCCGCAGTCTTGCCCATCTTCGCGCCCGAGGCGGTGGTCAGGAGCGGCGTGGTCACGGCGTAGAGCTGATGCGTGCCCATGCGCCGGCCCAGATCGATGCCGTTGACGATGTTCCCCCACTGGTCCGAGCCGCCCATCTGCAGGTTGCAGCCGTGGCGACGCGCCAGCACCGTGAAGTCATAGGCCTGAAGGATCATGTAGTTGAACTCGATGAAGCTCATCTCCTGATCGCGTTCGAGGCGCAGCCTCACCGAATCCATCGAGAGCATCCGGTTGACCGAGAAGTGCCGCCCGACATCGCGCAGCATCTCGATCCAGTTCAGCGTGGTCAGCCACTCGGCATTGTCGACGGTGATGGCGTCCTTCGTCCCGTCGCCGAAGGTCAGAAAGCGCGAGAAGACGCTGAAGATGCCGTGCTTGTTGGCCACGATGTCCTCAGGCGTCAGCAACTTGCGCGTCTCATCGCGTCCGGAGGGGTCGCCCACCATCGTCGTGCCGCCGCCCATGAGCGCGATGGCCTTGTTGCCGGTCTGCTGCAGCCAGTGCAGCGTCATGATCTGCACCAGCGAGCCCACATGCAGCGACGGCGCTGTGCAGTCGAAACCGATATACCCCACCGCCTTGCCCTGGGCGGCGAGCGCGTCGAGCCCTGCCATGTCGGAGCACTGATGAATGAAGCCGCGCTCCTGAAGGGTTCGCAGGAAATCGGATCGGGGCGTGAAATCGGTCATGGCTGCAAACTGCGATGAGGGGGGGGCGGCGCCGGGGCTGGCCCGAAACCGTGGCAGCGTCTAACACGGAACGGGCGGCGGCGCGCTAGCGGATTCGTGGACAAGCCGAACAGAGGGGGCAACAATGCCGGCAATCAAGGCGGTCGTGTTCGACGTGGGCAACATCCTGATCCGCTGGGACCCGGATGCGATCCTTCGCACTTACTTCAATGATGACAAGGACTACGAAGCGTTTCTGGATTCAACGCGTCTGATGTGGGTCAACCTCGAGTTCGATGCAGGCCGCCCCTTCAGGGATGGCATCGGCGAGTTGACCGCCGCCTTCCCGCACTATGCGGCGCCCTTGCGCGCTTTCGACGAACGCTGGTCCGAATTCGTGCCCCACGCCATCGAGGACAATGTGGCGACGCTCAGGGCGCTGAAGAAAGCCGGGCACACAGTCCATGCCATCACCAATTTCGCGCGCGAGAAGTTCGACGTTGCGCGCGCCCGCTTTGACTTCCTCAATCTCTTCGACCATGCGCTGGTGTCGGGCGATCACAACCTGGTGAAGCCGGATTACCGGATCTACCACCGTTTCTGCCGCGACGTCGGCCTGCGTCCGCAAGACCTTATCTTCGTCGATGACAGCGCGGTGAATGTCGCGGCGGCGAAGTCGGTTGGTTATCAGGTATTTCACATGCCGTATGCGGATGCTGCGGAGTGCGAGGCTTTTCGGGAGGCGCTGAGGGCGGGTGGATTCAAGGTGTGAGTTTGAACGATAGCCAGTGTCTGGCTATATTCTGGCCATGAGCGAGCACAGCCTCGTCGAAGCCAGGAACCAGTTGCCTGCTTTCTGCCTGAATGACGCGTAGCGCTTACGGCAATTCTCCGACGGCTTTTGAGGCCACCACCTTGCCATGATGCGCTCGCTGATATCGCCGGTAAGCTGTCCGCTTGCTTGCAACTGATGGAACCGGATTGCCACATCTCAATCCTGCGGCGGAACACTTGCCCCGATTGCCGCAGCGAACCGCTTCCTGATCATTGCTTCAACTGCGATGGTCACGCGGCCGAGCTTTTCATAGTCAAGCTTCTCCGGCGTGTCGGTCGGCTTGTGGTAATCCGGATCACGAAAATAGGCTGTGTCGGTGATCATGATCGCCGGGTAGTTGAACTGCTCGAACGACCAGTGATCAGACCAGTCGATGCCGGGCAGGAACCCTGGTGCAGCCCCACCCTGAGACGGCACCTGGGCTGTTTCCCTGAATTTCGCGATGCTCTCCTGCATCAGCTTCCGCGAAGGCGTCATGGCGACGAAGGCCACGAAATCCCCCTGCGATGGATATACGAACCCGAGCGGAAACGGATAACGTTGCGACCGCGGGCGATTTGAGAAGTAGCCGAGCGTCTCGAGTGAATACATGGCATTCACCTTCTCGCTGCGCTCAGCGAGCATCTTCGCATACTTGAAGCTGCCCATCAGCGGGGTGTGGAAATAGGGTGGTTCTTCGTTGGTGAAGAATGCCAGCCTGATCCGTCCGCGCCCTTCGTTTGCGAGGTCACGAAAACGTCGTGCCAGTTCGATCAGCACGGCAGTGCCTGACGCGTTGTCGTTGGCTCCAGGCGTGCCTTCGAACGAATCGTAGTGCGCGCCGACCACGATTGCTGGTTTGCCCGGCAGATCCGTGCCGATGCGAACGGCGAGATTGCGAACCGTGTGTCCGTTTGCGTCGTAGCTCTGGCTCTCGACTTCGTATCCAAGTGCTGTCAACTGGCGCTCGATATAGCGTGCCGCAGCTTCGAGGTGCTGAGGGTTTTCCGGCACATTGCGCTCATGCGAAGCGATTGTCGCCACATGTTCACGAAGCCGCGCAACGAGATCGGCTTCGTCATTGCCCAGTGGCTTCGGCTGCCCGCTGAATGTCACGCCTGGCACATCCGAAGCCCAGCGCAAGGCTAGAGTTGTCAAGCCGATGAGGGCCACAACGAAGACAAGCGCAACAAGAGCCGATATCCGCAATCTCCGGCCCAATCCCTCACTCCTTGGGCGGCTTCGGCCCGACGCGCTTATCGAGATAGGTGTTCACGGTCGCCATCAGCTCATCCACGCGGCCATCGAAGAAGTGGTTGGCGCCTTCGACGGTCTGGTGCTCGATCTGGATGCCCTTCTGGGTCTTGACCTTCTCGATGAGGCCGATCACGTCCTTCACCGGCGCCACCCGATCTTCCGAGCCGTGCACGAACAGGCCGGAGGAGGGGCAGGGCGCGAGGAAGGAGAAATCATAGCGGTTCGCCATCGCCGCGATGGAGATGAAGCCTTCGATCTCCGGTCGCCGCATCAGGAGTTGCATGCCGATCCAGGCGCCGAAGGAGATGCCGGCGATCCAGCAGGTCTTGGCCTCGGGATTGATCGCCTGCGCCCAGTCCAGAGCCGATGCGGCGTCCGAGAGTTCGCCCTGGCCATGGTCGAACACGCCCTGGCTGCGGCCAACGCCCCGGAAATTGAAACGCAGCGCCGAGAAGCCGCGCTCAACGAAAGTGTAGAAGAGGTTGTAGACGATCTGGTTGTTCATCGTCCCGCCGAACTGCGGGTGGGGATGCAGGACGATCGCAAGGGGAGCGTTACGCTTCTTCGAGGGCTGGTAGCGGCCTTCGATGCGTCCCGAGGGACCATTGAAAATGACTTCAGGCATGAAAGCTCGACCCTTGCTGCGGTGCTAGCCGTGCCGATCCGGCCGGGCTGCGAGGGAAGGTGAAAGCCCGCAGGCTCCCTTGACTTATCCCGCCCGCCGGCCCAAATCTGAGGCTGTTAGAATTCTTCTAAGTGCCCTGAACGCAACAAGAACATACTTGGTTCGCGCGGCGTCGGCCACCTGGATGGATGAGGGCGTATAGCACGGCTCATGGGTGCGCATTCAAGCACTGATCGACCCGGGCGCCCGAAAACAGGACGATTGTCATCGCCGGAGGCGAAAGGACGGGATGAACCGCGCCGAGCGCAGCTATCTGGACTGGAACGCGACTGCCCCCGCCCGTCCGGAGGTGGTCGATGCGGTCGCGCGCGCCCTGGCCCTCGCCAATCCCTCGTCAATTCATGCCGAGGGCCGGGCGGCCCGCGCCGCGATCGAGCGGGCGCGCGAGCAGGTGGCCCGGCTCGTCGGCGCCTCCTCCGCCATGGTCGTGTTCACGAGCGGAGGGTCCGAAGCGAACGCCTTTGCGCTCACCCCTTCGCTGACGCTGGACGACGGAAGGCCCACCACGCGGCTTCTCGCCAGCGTCACGGAACATGCCTGCGTGCGCGAGGGCCATCGTTTCGCGGCGGAGCAGGTCGAGGCTCTGCCTGTGACGGCCGATGGCCTCGTCAACCTCGACGCCTTGCGCGCTGCGCTGGCGGCGGGCGGGGAGGGCAGGGCGCTGGTGTCCATCCACATGGCCAACAATGAGACGGGCGTCATCCAGCCCATCGCCGAGATCGGCCTGATCTGCCGGCAGGCGGACGCGCTGCTGCATGTCGATGCCGTGCAGGCGGCTGGCAAGATCACGATCGACATGAGCACGCTCGGCGTGGATGCGCTCACGCTCTCCGCGCACAAGCTCGGCGGGCCCAAGGGCGTCGGCGCCGTTGTCTTCGGCTCGGGCCGCATCACGGTGAGCGACAGGTTGATCCGCGGCGGCGGGCAGGAGAAGGGCGCGCGCGCCGGCACCGAGAACGTGCCCGGCATCGTCGGCTTCGGCGTTGCGTCGGAGCTTGCCTGCGCGCAGATCGAGGCTGAGGCCGAGCGTCAGGGCCGGCTGCGCGACGGGCTGGAGGCCGCGCTTGGCGCGATGGCGCCCGATACGGTGGTCTTCGGAGCGGCTGCGCCGCGCCTTGCGAACACCAGTTGCTTCGCGACGCCACAGGTCCGCGCCGATAACGCGCTGATCCTGCTTGATCTTGCCGGCGTATCAGTTTCATCCGGCTCGGCCTGTTCGTCAGGCAAGGTGCGCCAATCGCATGTTCTGGCTGCCATGGGGGTGGAGCCGGAGCTTGCTGCCGGCGCCATCCGCGTCAGCCTCGGCCTCGGCACCGCCGAGGTGGATATCGAACGTTTTCTTGCGGCTTACGCCAGGGTTCTGGCGGCGGCCTCGCAAAAAAGGGCCCAGGCAGCAGCCTGACCCGTCACACGGAATGACCCACCAGCGGGCCTTGAACCCGCATCGGATGAGGAGGACTTGAAATGCCCGCTGTTCAGGAAACCATCGATAAGGTCAAAGCGATCGATGTTTCGGAATACAAGCACGGCTTCGTCACAGAGGTCGAGATGGAGAAGCCCGCAAAGGGCCTCACCGAGGACACTGTCCGCTACATCTCGGCCCGCAAGAAGGAGCCTGAATGGATGCTGGAATGGCGGCTTGACGCCTTCCGGCGCTGGAAGACCATGCAGGAGCCGAAATGGGCCCGCGTCGATTATCCGCCCATCGATTTCCAGGACATCTATTACTATGCCGCGCCCAAGATGAACGGTGCGCCGAAGTCGCTCGACGAGGTCGATCCGGCCATCCTCGACGCCTACAAGAAGCTCGGCATCCCGCTGCGCGAGCAGGAAATCCTTGCCGGCGTCGAGCCGCAGAACCGCGTGGCGGTGGATGCGGTGTTCGATTCCGTCTCGGTGGTGACGACCTTCCGCGCCGAGCTGGCCAAGGCCGGGGTGATCTTCTGCTCGATCTCGGATGCTCTGCAGGAGCACCCGGAACTGGTGCGCAAGTATATCGGCACGGTGGTCCCGCCGACCGACAACTACTACGCCACGCTCAACACGGCCGTCTTCACGGATGGGTCCTTCGTCTACATCCCCAAGGGCGTGCGCTGCCCGATGGAGCTTTCGACCTATTTCCGCATCAACGAGAAGAACACCGGCCAGTTCGAGCGCACGCTCATCATCGCCGAAGAGGGCTCCTATGTGAGCTATCTCGAAGGCTGCACGGCCCCGCAGCGCGACGAGAATCAGCTTCATGCCGCCGTGGTCGAGCTGATCGCCATGGACGATGCCGAGATCAAGTATTCGACCGTGCAGAACTGGTATCCCGGCGACGCGAACGGCAAGGGCGGCATCTACAACTTCGTCACCAAGCGCGGCGATTGTCGCGGCCGCAACTCCAAGATCAGTTGGACGCAGGTGGAGACCGGCTCCGCCATCACCTGGAAGTATCCCTCCGTGGTGCTGCGCGGCGACAATTCCCGCGGCGAGTTCTATTCCATCGCGGTGTCGAACGGCATGCAGCAGGTCGATTCAGGCACCAAGATGATCCATCTGGGCAAGAACACCACCAGCCGCATCATCTCCAAGGGCATCAGCGCCGGCCGCTCGCAGAACACCTATCGCGGGCTCGTCTCGGCGCACCGCAAGGCCACGAACGCCCGCAACTTCACCAATTGCGACTCATTGCTGATCGGCAACCAGTGCGGTGCCCACACCGTTCCCTACATCGAGAGCAAGACCTCTAGCGCCACCTTCGAGCATGAGGCCACCACTTCGAAGATCTCGGAGGACCAGCTGTTCTACTGCATGCAGCGCGGGCTCAGCGCCGAGGAAAGTACGGCGCTGATCGTCAACGGCTTCGTCAAGGACGTGCTCCAGCAACTTCCGATGGAGTTTGCGGTGGAAGCGCAGAAGCTGATCAGCATCTCGCTTGAGGGGAGCGTGGGGTGAGTTGTTTTTCTGTAAAGGTTTCTGATTGGGGCAATCGGATTTTGTCTTTCAAGAAAGAAGGACAGAATCAGTTTGAAGTGATCAAAAATGTTATTGATACGGGCATCGAGGGATATCCAAATGTTGGTGTTCTGTATGATGTCGATGTGAACTCGGTGCGTTTATATTTTCGTGAAACGACATGCACATTTTCAATCGACAACTTAGGCGAGATTTCGGTGAATGATGAAATCTTGGAGCATGCCAAAGCTAAAGACACTGCATTGATCGTCATAAACTCGATCGCGCAGAAAGTGGCGGAAGCGCATGTCAGAGACCAAATTAGTTCCTGACATCGCGTGCTTCGGTAATTTGCATTTTTGGCGATTAACCGATGTACGAATCTATCTTATGAGAAAAGACATTTAGTGCAAACATGACCACCATCCGCCCCAACATCGGCATCTATGCCAGCGAAGACGAGGCCTTGCAGGGCCTTGTCGCGCGGCTTGTGTCGGCGCTTGATCCGCAGGCGATCTGGCTGTTCGGCAGCCGCGCGCGCGGCGATCACAGGCCGGAAAGCGATTTTGACCTGCTGGTCGTTGCAAAGCCTGGACATGATTTTGGCACGGACGAATACCTGACGGTCTACAAGCCCACACATGGCACATGGGTCGGATGTGATGTGGTGCCTTGCACGGCCGATGATTACCAGATTGGCCAACTTCTGCCGACGACCCTTGTTTCACAGGTGATGAATCATGGACGAAAAGTCTTTGAAGCGTCGCCGGGTTGAGGCTTTCATGGCACTCGCTTCACGTGACATGGAATCAGCAAGGCTGCTCAATGCGGCGCAGCCAGAGAGCGCGGCTTTTCACGTGCAACAGGCGGTCGAAAAGCTGCTGCGCGCTGTCCTCGAGTGGGAAGGCGTATTGGCTTCCAACACCCACAACATCGCCGCTCTGTCAGCCATTTTGCCGGAGGGCCATGATTTTCGCGAGACCTTCTATGGGTTTGGCGAACTCAGCCGCTCAGCGACCTTGTATCGCTATCCAACATCATCAGCCCGATTGCCCACTGTTGAGGCGAAGACGGTCGCTCAACAGCTGATGCAAGTCGAGCAACTCCAAACCAGCGTTGCGGCTTGGCTCGCTCCGCGCCTGAAATAGAACTGAAGGACATCACCATGCTCGAAATCAACAACCTTCACGTCAAGATCGCCGATGAGGACAAGAAGATCCTCAATGGCCTGACCCTCAAGGTCCACAAGGGCGAGGTCGCTGCGATCATGGGACCGAACGGCTCCGGCAAGTCCACGCTGTCCTATGTCATAGCGGGCAAGCCCGATTATGAGGTCCTGGATGGTGAAGTGCTGCTCGACGGCGTGAACATCCTCGAGATGGAGCCCGATGCGCGGGCCGCCGCCGGGCTGTTCCTGGCATTCCAGTATCCGATGGAAATCCCCGGTGTCGCCACCATGACCTTCCTGAAGGCGGCGATGAACGCGCAGCGCAAGCAGCGCGGCGAGGCTGAATTGACCACGCCTGACTTCATCAAGCGTGTCAACGCGGCGGCAGATCGGCTCGGCATCCCCAAGGACATGCTGCGCCGCCCGCTCAATGTCGGCTTTTCCGGTGGCGAGAAGAAGCGCATGGAAATCCTGCAAATGACCCTGCTTGAGCCCAGGATGTCGATCATGGACGAGACCGATTCCGGCCTCGACATCGACGCGCTCAAGATCGTGGCCGAGGGCGTCAATGCCCGCCGCGACCCCGAGCATGCCTTCCTCGTCATCACGCACTATCAGCGCCTGCTCGACTACATCAAGCCGGACACGGTGCATGTCATGAGCCGCGGCGTGATCGTGAAGACCGGCGGGCCGGAGCTTGCGCTCGAGCTCGAGGCCAATGGCTACCGCGATTACCAGAGCGCGGCGTGAGATGGTCATGAACGCCAAGGTCACACCCATCCGCAGCGCGGCGGAGACGGCGCTCATCGAGCGCTTCCCCGTTGTGAAGGCCTCGCTGCCGGGCCTGCCGCTCCAGCGCGAGATGGCCTTCGCCCGGTTCGTGGCGACGGGGCTGCCCCATCGCCGCGTCGAGGCCTGGAAATACACCGACCTTCGCGCCTTGATGCGCGAGGCCGCCCCGCTTGCCGACCGGCCGAACGAGGCTGAGGCGACTGCGGCGCTCAATGGCGAAAGCCCGCTGGCCGGTCAGGGCGCGGTCACGCTGTCCTTCGTCAACGGCCATCATGTGCGCACCGGGGGCTCCGTTCCAGCAGGCGTCGACATCGTGACGCTGGCGGACGCGCTCACGGCGGGCCACCCGTTGCTGGACAAGCTCGGCTCCCTCGCACTGGCGCAGGGCGACACCGCGCTGGCGCTGAACACGGCCTTCATGACCGATGGCGCGATCATCCATGTGGCGGCGGGGGCGGATGTGGCCGAGCCTGTCGCGCTACGCTTCGTCACCGCCGGCGCCAGCGCCGTGTCCACGGCGGCGCGGGTGCTTCTCGTGGTCGAGGCCGGCGCCAGGGTGACGCTGATCGAGAGCCATGAAGGGCAGGGCGCGCTCGCGCACCAGCCCAACACCGCGCTCGAGATCTTCGCCGCGGACCGTTCGGTCGTGCAGCATGTGCGCCTCGGGCTCAACAGTGAAGGGGCCATCGCCCTTTCGACGCTCACTGCCGATCTCGGCGAGGAAACCTCGCTGACCTCGGTGAACGTCGCGCTGCGCGGCGCTGTGGTCCGCCATCAGGCCTATGCGCGATTCTCCGGAGGCGACGCCCGCGCGCAGATCAACGGCGCAACCCTGTTGCGGGGCCGCCAGCATGCCGACTCCACCCTGGTGGTCGAGCATGCCGCCGAACCGGGCGGGGAAAGCCGCGAACTGTTCCGCACCATCATCGATGACGAGGCCTCTGGCGTGTTTCAGGGCAAGATCATCGTCCAGCCGCATGCGCAGAAGACCGATGGCCGCATGGCCTCCAATGCCGTGCTGCTGAGCGAAGACGCCGCCATGTATAACAAGCCGGAACTCGAGATCTTCGCCGACGACGTGGCCTGCGCCCATGGCGCGACCTGCGGCGCGCTGGATGATGACCTTCTGTTCTACCTGATGTCACGCGGCATCTCGAAGGCCGATGCCGAAGCCCTGATGGTTGAAAGCTTCGTCGGCGAGGCGATCGATTTCATCGGTCACGAGGCCGTGCGCGAGGTTCTGCATCGCCTCGTCCGCGACTGGCTTGAAGCCCGCGCGGCGCGGGCTCAGGCTCGCCGCAGCTGAGCCGGGACAAGAACGCGCCGCCGCTGAAGCGGCGCGTTCGGCGGGAATATGCAGCCGCACGACAGACAAAGAGGCACACCGCATGAATGCCATTGCAAGGCCCTATGACGTCGTCGCCATTCGCAGGGATTTCCCGATCCTGGCGCGCGAGGTTTATGGCAAGCCGCTGGTCTATCTCGACAATGGCGCCTCGGCGCAGAAGCCGCGACAGGTGATGGATGCGATGATCCGGCTGATGTCCGAGGATTACGCCAACGTTCATCGCGGGCTGCACTATCTCGCCAATGCCTCGACGGAAGCCTATGAGGATGCGCGCGAAACGGTGCGGGCTTTCCTCAATGCCCCAAGCACCGAGGAGATCATCTTCACGCGGTCCTCGACGGGCGGGCTGAACATGCTCGCCTCCTGCCTCGGCCGCCATCTGGCCATCGGCGAGGGCGACGAGATCATCCTTTCGATCATGGAGCACCACTCCAACATCGTGCCCTGGCACTTCTGGCGCGAGCGGCACGGCGCGGTCATCAGGTGGGCTCCGGTGGACGAGGACGGCAATTTCCTCCTCGACGAGTTCCAGAAGCTTGTGACGCCGCGCACCAAGGTGGTGGCGCTGACGCACATGTCGAACGCGCTGGGCACCATCGTGCCGATCGAGGCAGTGTCGAAGATCACCCGGGCCGCAGGCATCCCGCTTGTCGTGGACGGCAGCCAGGGCGCGGTGCATCTGCCGGTAGACGTGCAGACGCTCGGCGCGGATTTCTATGTGTTCACCGGCCACAAGGTCTATGGCCCCACCGGCATCGGCGCTGTCTGGGGCAGCAAGGCCTGGCTGGACAAGCTGCCGCCGTTCGAGGGGGGCGGCGAGATGATCGTGACGGTGACGACCGACACCGTGACCTACAATGATCCACCGCATCGTTTTGAAGCCGGCACGCCCGCCATCATCGAGGCGGTCGGCCTTGGGGCAGCCCTCAAATACATGATGGCGCTTGGCCCCGAAAACATCCTGGCTCACGAGAACCGGCTGCGTGACCACGCCCATGATCGCCTCGGGCGCATGAACTCGATCCGGATCATCGGCAAGGCGCGGGAGAAGGGCGCGATCGTGTCCTTCGAGATGGCGGGAGCCCATGCCCATGATGTGGCGACAGTGATCGATCGGTCGGGCGTGGCGGTGCGGGCCGGCACGCACTGCACCATGCCGCTGATGACGCGCTTCGGCGTGACCTCGACCTGCCGCGCTTCATTTGGCCTCTATAACACCATCGAGGAAGTCGATAAGCTTGCAGAAGCCTTGGCCAAAGCCGAGAGCCTGTTTGCGTGAGGTGATTGCCGTGACCGACACCGCCGAGATCAAGCCCAACGCTCCGACCATCGCGCCGGCCGGAACGCTTGCGCCCGAGGATATCGACCGCCTGACGGACGACATCATAGCCGCGCTCAAGACAGTCTATGATCCGGAAATCCCGTCCGACATCTATGAGCTCGGCCTGATCTACCGCGTGGACATTTCCGATGAGCGGCACGTCACCGTCGACATGACGCTGACGGCCCCCGGCTGCCCCGTGGCCGGCGAGATGCCTGGCTGGGTGGAGAACGCCGTGGGCGCCGTCCATGGCGTCTCCGGGGTCAGCGTCAACATGACCTTCGATCCGCCATGGGACCAGTCGCGCATGTCCGACGAGGCCCGCGTCGCGCTCGACATGTGGTGACGGCGGCGCAACGCCGCCTCTCTTGCCAAGACACTCGACGTCAGGGTGCGAAGCGCTTATCTTCCCGGCATCCGTCCACTTGCGCCGGGCCTTGAACCCGAGCGGAAAGGAAGAGCGATGTTCTCGATCCCCGGCCTCAAGGTGATCACCCTGACCGAAGCCGCCGCCACGCGCGTGCGTGAAATCGCGGCCAGGGCCGATGATGCGCTGGGCCTCAGGGTTGGCATCAAGAAGGGTGGCTGCGCCGGCATGGAGTACACCTTCGACATTGCGCGCGACATTCGGGCGGGGGACGAGGTGGTCGAGCAGGACGGCGCGAAAGTCATCGTCGAGGGCAAGGCCGTGATGTTCCTGATCGGCACGGAACTGGACTTCAAGATCGACAAGCTTGCATCGACTTTCGTCTTCAACAATCCAAACCAGACTTCAGCCTGCGGCTGCGGTGAGTCGGTGGCGATCACGCCGCGCAAGGACATGGCGGCGACCGGCTGAAGCCAGGCCCGTCAGTGGTCAGGCGACGGCGTCCTGGCTCATCTGGTCTTCGGTGACGGTGCGGTTGCGGCCGAAGCGCTTCGCTCTGAGCAGGGCTCCGTCGGTGCGCGAAATCAGGCTCAGGCTGCTGTCATTGCGCTTCCAGGCGCCAACCCCGACCGATATCGTGATGCGCCCGATCTTCTCGCCGGTCGAACGCTTGACCAGTTCGCGCCCGAGGATGCTCTGCCGCGCAGCCTCCGCGCCCACCCAGCCCGCCATCAGGTCGGCATCGGGCAGAATGACCGCGAACTCCTCGCCGCCATAGCGCGCGACTGTGGCTCGGGTTGGAAACTTCTCGCGCAGGGCCTGAGCCACGACGCGCAGCACCTTGTCTCCCGTGAGGTGACCGTGCTGATCGTTGAACTGCTTGAAGTGATCGATATCGATCATGAGCAGCGTGAATTGCCGGCGCGTCTCCGCAGCGGTTTCCATCGCCGCCTGCATGGCCTGCTCGAAATGGCGGCGGTTGGATATGCCGGTCAGACCGTCCTTGAGGGCATCGAGGCGCGTGTCCTCGAGCATCTTGCGCAACTCGTCGACTTCCGTTCGGGCTGCGCGCAGCCCCTTGTCGAGCATCTCGTTGATCTGGCGGGTTTCCTCCGTCGCCTTCACCAGCGTGGAGACGATCTCCCTGAGAGCCGCCGGATCGTTCGTCGTCAACATATCGCCGAGCAGCTTGGAAAGCGTCGTGCTGTAACTTGTGCTGGAGCCGAGCGACAGGCGGATGAGTTCGACGATGCCGTCGATTTCCATCACCACGGCGCGACTGGAGCGCTCCGCGACGCGCAGCGTCTTGGTGCTGAGGATGTGGCTTTCGTGCAGATTGTCCACGACCTCGGCCGTGAGCGTCATGCCGGCGTTCGTGCGCTCGCGGATGGCTGCGCTCAGGGCAGGGTCCTGGCCCGAAAGATGGGTGAACCACACAGCAAACGCATGGGGCGAGGGCTCGATTCCGAGTCGCGACAGCTCGGACAGCACCTGTCCGGCAATGCTTGTCTCGCTCCCGCCCAAAGCGTTGGAACCCATCAAGGCAACCCCATACTCCACCACGCCGATCACTACATTGAGCCGTTTAACAGATGCTCAATGTCATGCTTCTTCTGGTCATGCTTTTTTTGCTGGCCGCAACAGGAAGGCCGGCATGTGTTCGCCAAGTCCCTTGACGGGCCGGTCGTCTTCCGGCTCTCGCGCAGGCCGGGAAGCGGGGCGCGGAGGCTTCGGCCTTTCCTTTTCGCTGCGGCGGGCGGTGCCGGGCGCTTCGCGTTCGGCGCGTGGGGTGCGGGCTGTTTCGGCGGCCTTCGCTGGCTTCGCCTTGCGCTCGGGTTCCGGAGCAGCCGCTCGCGCGGCAGCCGGCGCCGCCACGAAGGGCTCTCGGGAGGCCTCCGGCATCAGCGGGTCACGCTTGGGCGTGCGGTCGCGTCCCCGGTTGCGGTCGGGCTTCGCCCGCGCGCCGCGCGGACGACCGCGGTCCTCATCCGTCGCGGTCGAGGGGCCCAGTTCGGCAAGGGTCGGCCCCTCCCAGGGAATGGTCGTGCCGATGAGACGCTCGATCGCCGCGACCATCTTCTCATCGTGGCGCGTCACGATCGAGAAGGCGGCGCCGAGACGGCCCGCGCGGCCCGTGCGGCCGATGCGGTGCACGTAATCATCGGCGTGGAAGGGCACGTCATAGTTGAAGACATGGCTCACATCCGGGATGTCGAGGCCGCGGGCGGCCACGTCCGACGCCACCAGAATGTTCGCGCCGCCGGTCTTGAACGCATCGAGAGCGGCCATGCGGGCACGCTGGTCAAGGTCGCCGTGCAGCGCCACGGCCTTGAAATTGTGCCGCAGCAGGGAGCGGTGCAGGTTCGCCACCTCGGTCTTGCGGTTGGCGAAGACGATGGCGGTGTTGAAGTCTACCCCCTCCGTGATGAGGCGCCGGAGCGTCTCGCGCTTCTCGAAGTCCTTGCCGTGCGAGGCAACGAGCCGCTGCGTGATCGTCGTTGCTGCCGTTGCGGGCCGCGATGCCTCGATGCGGACGGGATTGTGCAGGAATTGCTCGGTGATCCGCGTGATCTCCGCCGGCATGGTGGCCGTGAAGAACAGGGTCTGCCGGGTGAAGGGCACCAGCTTGGTGATGCGCTCGATGTCGGGGATGAAGCCCATGTCGAGCATGCGGTCGGCCTCGTCGATGACGAGGATCTCGATGCCGGTGAGCAGGAGCTTGCCGCGCTCGTAGTGGTCGAGCAGGCGTCCGGGCGTGGCGATCAGCACGTCGACGCCGCGCGTGATCTTCACGTCCTGGTCGCCGAAGGACATGCCGCCGATCAGCAGCGCGACGCTGAGCTTGTTGTTGACGCCATACTTGATGAAATTCTCCTCGACCTGCGCGGCGAGTTCACGCGTCGGCTCGAGGATGAGGGTGCGCGGCATGCGTGCCCTGGCGCGGCCCTGCTCGAGCAAGGTGATCATCGGCAGGGTGAAGGCGGCGGTCTTGCCGGTGCCTGTCTGCGCGATGCCCAGCACATCGCGGCGCTGCATGACATGCGGGATGGCCTGCGCCTGGATCGGGGTGGGCGTGGTGTAGCCGGCCGACGTGACGGCGCTGAGGACCTTGTCGCTCAGGCCCAGTTCGGAAAATGACATGTGGTGTGGCTCGAAAGGTTGGCGGACATGACGCGCTTCGCAAGATGCGGGCGTGACCCGGTCCCATGTGGACCGGCATGCCGCGCATGTTACTATTTGCCGCTCCGTCTCTCGAAAAACCGGGTCCCGCTTTTCCGGACGGGGCGACCGATGGCGCGTCTGTGCTCTTGCGCGCCCACGGACTGCGCCTGCCTTGCGGCACGTTGTCGTAAATGTCAATGAACTTCGCATCTTGCATGGAGACTCGAGCTTGCCGGAGCCCCTTGTCCTCGTTCCCGGCCTCACCTGCACGGCCGAGCTTTACGCGCCGCAATGGCGTCGTCTCGGCGTTGGCCGGCAGGTGCTGGTCGCGAGCATCGGCTGGATGAAAGCCTCGGGGCCATTGTTGAGAGGCTGCTGGCGGCCGCGCCGTCCCGTTTCGCGCTCTGCGGCCTGTCCATGGGCGGATACATCGCCTTCGAGGTGATGCGTCAGGCTCCCGGGCGCGTCTCGCGCCTGGCCCTGCTCGACACATCCGCCAGGCCGGCCACGCCCGAGACCAACGCACTGCGCGCCGATATGATCGCGCTGGCGCAGGCCGGGCAGTTCGAGCGCGTTATGGCGATGATGTGGCAAAGGCTTGTGGCGCCGGCGCGCCGTGAGGATCAGGCCCTGCGCGAGATCGTTCGCCGCATGGCGCTGGAGACAGGCGCGGCAGGCTTCGCACGGCAGCAGCGCGCCATCATGGGCCGGCCGGATTCGCGGGCCGCATTCGGTGCGATCAAGGTCCCGACACTGGTTCTGGTCGGTTCGGAGGACATCCTCACGCCGCCGGCGGAAAGCGCCGAGATCGCAGCGGGAATTGCTGACGCGCGCCTCGTGACGATTCCCGGATGCGGGCATCTTTCGACGCTTGAATCGCCCGATACGGTGTGTGAGGCGCTGGCCAACTGGCTCGAAGCCTGAGCCTCAGCGTCTGTTGTCCAGCACGCAAGGATCGATCTTGGTCGCGTTCGCACGCGAAGACAGCGAGCCTGTGGCCGCGCTGTCCACGGCCCGCCCCTTGGCAGCCTCGCCCGAAATCGCCGCCATGACCCTTTTCTCGTGCGCGTCGATCGGTTTGGCAATCATGTTGGCCGCGATCACTGAAAGAAAGGCGATTGCGACGGCGGCCTTCGCGAGATCAGGCACGAGTTCGCCACGCTCATCGCGCCGAAAATGGTTCAGCAGCGCAGAGGCGACGTTATTGACCGGACGCATGAAGGGGGCCCCGCTGGACTCGACTTCAGGTCATGATGCGGCAACAGGGTAAATGATTGATGAGCGCAGCGCCTTTGCATCGAGGGCGGCGGGTGGCGACCGGACACCCTATGCGGAAGAGGGCAGGCGGGCTTCCGTGACAGCTTCGCCCGGTGCGGCGTCAACGCGCGCTGATCGAAGCGAGCCCCGAGAGCGCGCTCATCAAGCCGTCGCCGAAGCGCGGCGCGGGGGGAGGGGGCTGGCAGCTCATCCGGCCGGTGAGGCAAGGGTGCTCGGCCGGATGCGCCTTGACCGCGACCCGCCAGGCCTCGGCCAGCGCCCGCAGCGCTCCGGCATCATCGAAATGGGGCCGTGGGCCAGCACGATGGCGGCGGACGGGATAATGGCGATCTGGACCGGGATGGCGCAGGCCCTCCTGCGCCGGAAAACCTGTGCGCGGACAGGGTGATTCCAGCCGCTCAGATATCGACGAGATCGCTTGCGAAGGCCGCGCGCTCCTGGATGAACAGGAAGCGGGCTTTCGGATTGTTCCCCATCAGGCGCTCCACCGTGTCGGCGGTCTCGTCCCGCGCGTCATGCTCGACCACGACCTTGAGCAGCGTGCGCGCCTTGGGGTCCATGGTGGTTTCCTTGAGCTGCGCCGGCATCATCTCGCCAAGGCCCTTGAAGCGGCTGATCTCCGGCTTCTTGCCCTTGAACAGCGTCGCGATCAGCTCGTCCTTGTGGGCGTCGTCCCGCGCATAGGCGGACTTGCCGCCAAGGGCGAGCTTGTAGAGCGGCGGGATCGCCAGATACAGGTGGCCCTTGTCCACCAGCTTGGGCATCTGTCGCCAGAAGAAGGTGACCAGCAGCGAGGCGATGTGCGCACCGTCCACATCAGCGTCGGTCATGATGATGATCTTCTCGTAGCGCAGTTCGTCGTCGCGATACTGGCTGCCGAGCCCGCAGCCGAGCGCCATCGCCAGATCCTGGAGCTGCTGGTTGGCGTTGAGCTTGTCTCGCGTGGCGTTGGCGACGTTGAGGATCTTGCCCCGCAGCGGCAACACGGCCTGTGTGGCGCGGTTGCGCGCCTGCTTTGCGCTGCCGCCAGCCGAGTCGCCTTCGACGATGAACAGCTCCGAGCCCGCCGCTCCGGCGCTGGAACAGTCCGCCAGCTTGCCTGGCAGGCGCAGCTTGCGCGTTGCGGTCTTGCGCGAGACCTCCTTCTCCAGCCGGCGACGCAGGCGCTCGTCGGCGCGGTCCACGGTCCAGTCCAGCAGGCGCGTGGCTTGCGCTGGCGCGCCGGCCAACCAATGATCGAAGCTGTCACGCACTGCGCTCTCGACGATGCGCGCCGCCTCCAGCGTCGCCAGCTTGTCCTTGGTCTGGCCCTGGAATTCCGGCTCCCGGATGAAGACCGAGAGCATGGCGGCGCAGGTCGCCATCACGTCGTCGGTGGTGACGTTGCTCATGCGGCGCGATTGGCCGATGCGCTCGGCATGGTCGCGCAGGCCGCGCAGCAACGCGACCCGCAGGCCCTGCTCATGCGTGCCGCCGTCACCCGTGGGGATGGTGTTGCAGTAGCTCGAAGAGAACCCGTCCTCGCCAGTAGCCAGCCATGCGATGGCCCACTCGAGCGAGCCATGCCCGCCTGGCCTGGTGATCTTGCCTGCGAAGATGTTGTCGACCACGAGGTCCTTTCCCCCGATGTCGCGCGCCAGATAGTCCTTCAGCCCGCCCGGGAAGCGGAACACAGCCTCCGCAGCGATGTCCCGGCCCTCAAGCAGCGCGGGGTCGCATTTCCAGCGGATCTCGACCCCGCCGAACAGGTAGGCCTTCGAACGCGCCATACGGAAGAGCCGCGCCGGATCGAACGCCGCGCCAGGCCCGAAGATCTGGGCATCGGGATGGAAGCGCACACGCGTGCCACGCCGGTTCTGCACGCGGCCCACCGTTTCCAGCCCGCCCACGGCATGCCCGCGCGAAAAGCGCTGGCGATAGAGCGTCTGCGAGCGCGCAACCTCCACCTCAAGCTCGTCGGACAGTGCATTGACCACCGATATGCCGACGCCGTGCAGGCCGCCCGAGGTTTCATAGACCTTCGAGTCGAACTTGCCGCCCGCATGCAGCGTGGTCATGATGACCTCGAGCGCCGACTTGCCCGGGAACTTCGGATGCGGATCGACGGGGATGCCGCGGCCATTATCCGTGACGCTGAGATGGCCAGACGCCTCCAGCTCAACCTCGATGAAGGTGGCGTGGCCGGCCACCGCCTCGTCCATCGAGTTGTCGATGACTTCGGCGAAGAGGTGGTGCAGCGCCTTCTCGTCGGTTCCGCCGATATACATGCCCGGCCGCCGGCGCACGGGCTCCAGCCCCTCCAGCACCTCGATGTCGGAGGCGCTGTAGCCCGCTTCCCCGGGCGTGCCGACCGGCCGCGCCGCGCTCTTGGCCGCCACAGCTGCGGGGACAAGGGCCTTGGGCTGATCTGGCGGGTTCGGCGGACGCTCTGCCCCACCGCCGCCCAGATCGCCAAACAGATCGTTTTCGCTCATGTTCGCCAATCGATTCGCATCGTCACCCTGTATGCCACGCCCTCGCTTTCAAACCGAGATGAAACGTGAACAATGCGGCGCCAGCGCCGGCCCGGCCAGGAGGGATGCCCATGTCCGAACCTGATGACAAGGCCAATCTGGTCGCTGTGGATTGGGGTACGACCTCGTTCCGCGCCTATTGGGTCAAGGCGGGCGCCATCGCTGCGGAGGTCAGCGAGGCCAGCGGCATCCTCAGCATTGGAGCCGGCGAGCATGGCGCCGTGCTGCGCGGCCTGATCGGCCGGCTGCCCGAAGACGCGCGCGATTGCCCGATTGTCATGTCAGGCATGATCGGCAGCCGTCAGGGCTGGATCGAGGCCCCTTATGTCGGCATGCCGGCGACGCTGGCTGATCTCGCAGCGCGCGTGGTGTCCATCGACGAGCCGGGCCTCGGTCCGATCCGGCTCATTCCGGGCGTGATGCAGGAGCCTGAAGGCGGGATGCCGGACGTGATGCGCGGGGAAGAGACGCAAGTCTTCGGAGCCCTGCATCTGATGGGCAGGGAGGGCGGCGTCTTCATCATGCCCGGCACCCATTCCAAGCGCATCGAGGTGGCAGGCTCCCGCCTGCTGTCCTTCAACAGCTACATGACAGGCGAGGTCTTCGCCGCGCTCAGGGGGCACACCATCCTGGGCCGGCTGATGGCCGAGGGCAAGGCGAGCGGCGACGGCTTTGCGCGCGGCGTCGAGGCCGGCCGCGATCTCCCAAGCGGCGGGGCCTTGCTCAATGCCGTGTTCGGCACGCGCACGCTGGGTCTTTTCGGGCGCCTTGCTGCTGTGGAGCTCCCTGATTATCTCTCGGGCCTGCTGATCGCGGCGGAACTCTCCGCCGCCTTGCCACGGGGCAGCGAGGGCATCGTGGTCGGCTCGGGCGATCTCGTATCGCGCTATGTCGCCGCTGCCGAACTGCTGGGACGCAAGCTGACGCCAGCGCCGGATCGCTGCGTCGTCGCTGGCCAGATCGCGGTGATGCGCCGACTGCGAGGCGCCGCATGATCTCGCTCGATCAGGCCCTCGCGGCCATGCCGCTCATCGCCATCCTGCGCGGCATCCGCCCTGATGAATGCGAGGCTGTGGCCGAGGCGCTTGTCGAGGCCGGCTTCACCATCATCGAGGTGCCGCTCAATTCGCCCGATCCGCTTGTCTCGGTGGCAAGCCTGGGCCGCGCCTTCGGCCAGCAGGTCATCATCGGGGCCGGCACTGTTCTTGATCCCGCCGAGGTCGATCAGGTCGCCGCTGCGGGAGGGCGTCTGATCGTCTCGCCCAACATGGACAAGGCGGTCATCCGCCGGACCAAGGCGCTGGGCCTGATGTCGGCGCCCGGCGTCGCCACGGCCAGCGAAGGCTTTGCCGCCCTTGAGGCCGGCGCGGACATGCTCAAGCTCTTTCCGGGCGAGCAGGTCACGCCTGCCGTTCTCAAGGCGCTGCGCGCCGTGTTTCCGAAGACTGCGCGCATGGTGCCGGTCGGCGGCGTCAACGCCCAGACCATGGCGCCTTATCTGGCGGCCGGCGCGGACGGCTTCGGGATCGGCTCGTCCCTCTACAGCCCGGGCAGCAGCGTGGACGACGTGCGCGGAAGGGCCCGCGCGCTGGTGCAGGCCTGGCGCGCGGCCAAGGGAGCGGACTGAAAGCAGACCGAAGGCCCTGAAAAACGAAACGGGCGGCTTGAGGGCCACCCGTCCTAAGGCAGGGATCGCGGTACATCCGCGCGACCTCGCTGCTCTAACAAGAATCATTGAACTGATTCCGTTAATTCTCAATTAAGAATCGTCTGTGGCGTTTTTGTGACAGACCGCGCCCTGTGGGGTGCCGGCAATGCCGGCTACGTCAGTCCGCGATCCGCCCACCTCCGATGCGGGTGATGGCGACGACGCTGGGGCGAGGGGGTATCCCGGGCTTGTGGTCAGGCCACCGCGTCGACGGCGTCGTATAGGTCGCGGGCTTCGCGGCCGGATCGTCATCATCCGCTTCGCCCGGATGCTGCACGGCGACGAAGAGGGTTTCGTCATCAGGGGTGAAATAGGGGCCGCACAGCTCCGCCCCGCTGGGGCAGCGGAAGAAATGCTTCGAGCCTCCCCGCGCCGCTCCGTCCGTCTCGACGGCCCAGATCCCGTCGGCGCGGCCAGTCGCAGCCTGTGAGTTGCCATCCGTCGCAATCCAGAGTCGCCCCTGGTGGTCGACGGCGCAATTGTCCGGCATGCCGAACCAGCCATTGCGCGTGGTCGAGGCGGCGAACGTGGCGCCCACCGCCGCGATCGAGGGATCTCCGCAACGCAGCAGGATATTCCATGTGAACCGCTCGGCCGCATGGTTTGCGCCTTCCGGCTCCATTTCGATGATGTGGCCGAAGCGGTTGTCCGCGCGCGGATTAGCGGCGTCCACCTGCGCTGCGGTCCGCCGCGTATTGCTGGTCAGCATCACATAGACCTTGTTGGTCCTGGGATTGGCCTCGATATCCTCGGGCCGGTCCATGCGCGTGGCGCCAAGCAGATCTGCCGCCCGCCGCGTCTCAATGAGGACGTCGGCCTGGCTTGCAAAGCCATTCTCCGGCGTCAGCGGGCCTGTTCCGAACACCAGCGGCAGCCACTGGCCGGTGCCGTTCGCGTCATAGCGCGCCACGGACAAGGCGCCGTGATCGAGGATGTCACGGTTGGCGCTGCGATCAGCCATGTTGACGGCGGCGTCCGTCACGAAGCGGTAGACATAGTCGAAGCGCTCGTCGTCGCCCTGATAGACAACGAAGCGCCCATCCTGATTGATGATGTTGGCCGCGCCCTCATGCTTGAAGCGGCCCATGGCCGTCCGCTTCTTGGGGCGAGAGGTCGGGTCGAACGGGTCGATCTCGACGACCCAGCCGAACCGGTTGGCCTCGCGTGGTTCGCGCGCAACGTCGAAGCGCGCGTGGTATCGGCCCCAGTCGAACCAGGCGCCAGGGATGCCCATGCGGCGGTAATTCTGCGCCTCGGGATGATTCTTGGGAAGGCGGCCCTGGAAGTAACCGTTGATGTTCTCTTCGCAGGTAAGCCATGTGCCCCACGGCGTGGTCGCGCCAGCGCAATTGTTGAGCATGCCGCGCACGAGCCGGCCTGTGGGATCTTCCGAAGTGCGCATCCGCTCATGGCCTGCCGCCGGCCCCGTGATCTCCATCGGCGTTTGCGCCGTGATCCGCCGTGCATGGCGCGAGTCTGCCACGATGGACCATTTGCCCTCAGCGCCGCGCATGATCTCGATGATGCTGCCGCCATGAGCCATCATCTCGATGTCGACCAGTTCCGCCGTCATGTCGCGGAAGCGAACGTTGCGCACATCCTGCCGTCCCGGCAAGGAAGGAAACATCAGCTCCTCATTGGTGTATTCGTGGTTGATGACCAGCAGGCCGCGGCGTGATCCATCGATCGGCAGATATCCCACGAAATCATTATTGTATCCGAACTGCTTCGCCTGCGCCTCCGGCGTCTGCATGTCCGGATTCCAGGCGGGCGCCCCTGCTTCCACGGGATCGCCCCAGCGGATCAGCACATCGGCGGCATAGCCGTCCGCCACATGATGCCGCTCATCGGAGCCGGCCACGATCTCGGCGAAACGAAAGGACGGCGCAGCATCCGCTGCGGGGGCGGCAGGAGCGGTTGCCAGCGCCATCGGAACCACCGAGCCTGACATGGCGGCCACGGCAAGCGCGCCTTTCAGGACGGCCCGGCGATCATGGCGAAGCGCTATGATGTCGCCCAGTGTCGGATTGCTGGTTGGGTTCGAGCCGAGATTTTCTGCGTCCTCGGCGCGCTGCGATGCATTCATGCGCTGATCCATCAAGTGCACTTCCATTGCTCATTTCGGACAAATATGGCGACCCTGTGGAGCGCCTCTTGCTGCTCCGCCGGCGCGTTGAGGGCCAGCGCTGTCGAGCCGCGCACCCCTGCGAAGCAAACATGACACCCGCGTGACACTTTGGCTCCATCGATTTTGATATGGCGGCTTTTTGCCTGGCGTCACACAAACTTCATTCTGCCCTGCAAAACGGCGTCAATGGATCTGCGAATCGCGACTTCGCCTTTCTTTAAGATGATTGTGTCAATATTAGTGCTGTCGCTTCTTCGAGGAGAGATGTCGTGTCCGTGCGTTCGTCCCGGTATGATCACATCAGGCTCTCACGCGTTGCCGAACTGGCTGGCCAGTCATTCGCTTGCGAGGATGCGACCTCGAGGGTCAAGCGCGCCGACGCCACGGGCGGCTGGCTGTATTGGGCCGCCGCGCTGATGGCGTTGCTGGGCCTTGCGACGGCCAGCCTTTCCTGATCCCGTCCTGGCGTAAGCCAAAATCAATCCTCCGATGACATGAAGCTTGGCAGGGCCGGGACGCGGGAGCCAGCATGCGTGTCGTGATCGTCAGCGATTTTGCCGCCGTCAATGGCGGCGCCGCCAAGGTGGCCATCGAGAGCGCACGTGGCCTCGCCGAGGCCGGCGTCGAGGTTGTCTTCGCCGCCTGCATCGCCCCGGTTTCGGAACGGCTCCATCACGCCAACATATCCGTGGAACTGTTCGGCGCAGACGAGGTCTGGAAGGTGCCTGGCAAGCTTGCGGCCGCCCGTCAGGGCATCTGGAACCAGCCCGCCCATGACTGGCTGCTGGCTCTGCTGCGGCGGCAGCCTGACGGGACGGCGGTTCATCTGCATCAGTGGACCAAGGCTTTCTCGCCCGCGGCGATCGCTGCTGCTGCGGCAAGCGCGCGCCCCGTCTTCGTGACCATGCATGACTACTTCTCCTTCTGCCCGGTGGGCGGCTACTTTGACTTCCAGCAGGGCCGCCCCTGCGACAGGTCCCCCATGGGCGCGGCCTGCATCACCAGCAATTGCGACCGCGCCTCCTATGCGCACAAGCTTGTGCGCGTGGCACGGCAATGGCGTTCCGACCGCGCGCTGGCTGCCTGTGCGGACCTGACATTTCTGCATGTTTCGGACTTCGCGCGCAGTTTCGCCGAGCCTTTCTTGCCGCGCCATGCCCGCCATCGCACGGTCGAGAACATGATGGAGGCCGAGCGTCGCCCGCCCGCTGATGTGGCTGCGAACCGCCATGCGCTCTTCCTCGGGCGCTTCACGCAGGAAAAGGCCGCCGATGTGCTGGCTGTGGCCGCCGCTGCGGCGCGAATGCCGGTCCGTTTCGTCGGCGAGGGGCCTCTGTCCGACCGGATCGCACGGCTCAACCCCGCTGCCGAAGTCGCGGGCTGGGTGCCAGCGGACCAGGTGTTCGACGAGATCGCCCGCGCGCGCTGCCTTGTCCTGCCGTCGCTGTGGTACGAGCCCGGACCTCTCGTCATCGCCGAGGCACGCTCCGCCGGCGTCCCGGTCGTGCTCGCGCGCACCACCGGTCCGGCGAGCTGGATCGAGCATGGCGAGGACGGGTTGCTGGTGGATGGCGGAGACGCCGAGGGCCTGGCTGCGGCGCTGACGCAGATGAAGGACGATGCCGCCGCCGCCCGCATGGGGGCCGCCGCCCATGCGCGCTACTGGAGCGATCCGCTCAGCACCGAGCGTCATGTGGCGCGCACCATGGCCGCCTATGCCGGAACAGTCTCCGGCGCGCCAGCTGGCGCCCGGCCCCGCGCAGCCTGACCTGGCCTCGACGCCCAAAAAAACCGGAGCGTCGCCGCTCCGGCTTGAGGCAGACCGCTTACACGGTCGGGAGGAATCGGTGGGGCGGGACGCAAGGCCCCGCCTTCGCTCTCAGAGAGAGTAGTACATCACGAATTCGAGCGGGTGCGGCGTCATGCGGAACCGGTCCGCTTCGGCCTTCTTCAGCTCGATGTAGCTGTCGATGAAGTCGTCATTGAACACGCCGCCAGCCTTCAGGAAGCCGCGATCCTTGTCGAGGTTGGCGAGCGCTTCCTCGAGCGAGCCGCACACGGTGGGGATCTTCTTGAGCTCCTTCGGCGGCAGGTCATACAGATCCTTGTCCATGGCCGGGCCCGGATCGATCTTGTTCACAATGCCGTCGATGCCGGCCATCAACATGGCGGCGAAGGCGAGATAGGGGTTCGCCATCGGATCGGGGAAGCGCACTTCCACGCGCTTCGCCTTCGGCGACTGCGTCCATGGAATGCGGCAAGAGGCCGAGCGGTTGCGGGCCGAGTAGGCCAGCAGCACCGGGGCCTCATAGCCGGGGACGAGACGCTTGTAGGAGTTGGTGGAGGGATTGGTGAAGGCGTTGAGCGCCTTGGCGTGCTTGATGATGCCGCCGATGTACCACAGGCACTCCTGGCTCAGATCGGCATACTTGTTGCCGGCCATGACAGGCTTGCCGTTCTTCCAGATCGACTGGTGGACGTGCATGCCCGAGCCGTTGTCGCCATAGACCGGCTTCGGCATGAAGGTCGCCGTCTTGCCATAGCTCTGCGCCACGTTGTGGATGGCGTACTTATAGATCTGCATCTGGTCGCCCATCTTGACCAGCGTGTCGAACTTCATGCCGAGTTCATGCTGGGCGGACGCGACCTCGTGGTGATGCTTCTCGACAGTCACGCCCATCGATGCCATCGCCGCAAGCATTTCGCCGCGCATGTCCTGGGCGGTGTCCTGCGGCGGGACGGGGAAGTAGCCGCCCTTGGTCTGGACCCGGTGGCCCATGTTGCCGCCTTCATAGTCGGTCATGCCGTTGGTGGGCAGTTCCGTGCTGTCGAGCTTGAAGCCGGTGTTGTATGGGTCGGCCGCGAACTTCACGTCATCGAAGATGAAGAATTCGGCTTCCGGACCGATGAAGATGGTGTCGCCGATCCCGGTGGACTTGAGGTAGGCCTCGGCCTTCTTGGCCATGCCGCGAGGATCGCGCCCATAGGGCTCGCCGGTGGAGGGCTCGAGAATGTCGCAGACTATCGACATGGTCGAGGCCGAGAAGAACGGGTCCATGGTGGCGGTGGTCGGGTCCGGCATAAGGATCATGTCGGACTCGTTGATGGCCTTCCAGCCCGCGATCGACGAGCCGTCGAACATGGTGCCTTCCGCGAAGATGTCCTCGTCGATCATCGACACGTCGAAGGTGACATGCTGCCACTTGCCGCGCGGATCGGTGAAACGAAAATCGACATACTTGACGTCGTTGTCCTTGATCGCCTTGAGGACGTCCTTGGCGGTCTTCATCTTTGTTTCCTCAGCTTCATCAGTTTCAGGGTCAGGAGCCCCGAAAACTGGGCTCCGAGGTTTAAGGTCTGGTCCTGGCCGTACTGCGATCCCGTGCCGGGGTCTTTCAGACCGCGTCCGCGCCCGTTTCACCGGTGCGGATGCGGATGGCTTCCTCCACCGTAGATACAAAAATCTTGCCATCACCGATCCGGCCCGTCTGGGCGGCCGATTTGATGGCTTCGATGGCCTTGTCGAGCAGCTCGTCGTTGAGAACGATCTCGATCTTCACCTTCGGCAGGAAGTCGACGACATACTCTGCGCCGCGGTAAAGCTCGGTATGGCCCTTCTGGCGGCCAAAGCCCTTGGCCTCGATCACGGTTATGCCCTGCAGGCCGATCTCCTGCAGCGCCTCCTTCACCTCGTCGAGCTTGAAGGGTTTGATGATCGCTTCGATTTTCTTCATGCGTGACAGCTCCCCGCCGAACGGCACTCTTGAGCACGCTTCTCATACCATCCGGATCAGGGCAAGCCAGATGAGCCCGGACCGAAGCTGCATAAACCGTTTGCGTGATATGGCCAAATATTAGGCAGCCTGCATTCTTCGTGTGCATCGCCCGGCCCGGCGCGCGCTTCCTGGCGGCTCGGCGGCAGTGCGCCGCCCTTTTGCTCCGCAAACGATTGGCACCGCCGTCCTGTGGGCCTCTCTTGCAGAAGCGCGGGGGGCGCGCATGATCCTCGCCGAGATCCTCGCCGAGATCATCGGCCGCGCTCATCGGCCGCGCCTCCGGCGTTGGCCTTGCCGTGTTCATGCGGGTCCTGAAGGGCCGCTGAGGGACGGCGTTCCGTCTCGTCTTGAGGTCAGGTCACCTCGAACCAGCTCCACAAGCCGGCATCGAAGCGCTCCACCACGGCAGACGAGATCAGCCAGCGGCCGGGGCTTCCGGCCGGGAAGGCGAATCGCAGCGTGCGACCCTCCGGGATCTGCGCCGTGTCCGTCCAGTAAGGCTCCCAGCCATCATCGAGGGGGTGGAGCAGGCGAGCGCTGTGCCCGTGCAGGTGGATGACCTGCGTCCACGCCGTGCGGTTGGTGACGGCAAGCACGATCGGCTTGCCGCGCGCCACGCTGAACAGTGGCTTTGACGAGAGGCTGCCTGAGGCGCCATTGACCCGCCAGGGGCGCTCGGCATCAAGTCCCGCCATATCCAGCTTGCCTTCGGCGCCGACCCTGGCGCCGCCCTCGATCACCATCTCCGCGCGGTGCGCATCCTGCAGCCGGACGGCGGCCGGCAGGAGCCTGTTCTCGCCGATGGGACCGATGGCGGGCAGGGGCGGCCGGGACACGGGCCTCTCCCCGGCGGTGAGCATGACCAGCGGCAGGCCACCGCCCAGTTGCGCCACCACCGATCCGACCGCTCCGGCCTCCGTCGGCACATCGATCAGCAGATCATAGCGCGTGCCCGGCGCGAAGGGCAGCGCCGCGCGCAATGGCTCGAAGCTGTCGGTCGGCTGTCCGTCCACCGCGATCACATAGGGCCGCATGCCATCGAAGCGCAGCCGCATCAGCCGTGCGTTGCAGGTCGAGATCAGCCTGAGCCTGACCCGTGCGCCCTGCGCCACGGCAATGCGCTCGGGCGCGGAGCGGCCATTCACCGTGATCCAGCTTCCGAGCCGTCCGCCGGCGGCGTGGCTGGGCCCGCGATCGAAGGGCGCGATCCGGTTGTCGTCGGTCAACAGCCAGTCATCGATGATCACCGCGACATCGAGATCGACAGGCGGCGGCATCGCTTCCTCCACGATCAGCGCGCCGGACAGGCCGCGATCCTGCAATGGCCCCGACTGGCCCAGCATCATCGGACGCCAGAAGAATGTGCCGGCATCAGGCGGCGTGAGCCGATAGGTGAAGCTGCCGCCCGGCGCGATGGGCTCCTGCGAAAAGCCGCCCACGCCATCCATCGCCGCGGCGCCGCGCACGCCATGCCAATGCAGCGCGAGCGGCTGGTCGGTGCGGTTGTTCACGGTCACGGCCGCGCTGTCGCCCAGCCGCATGCGGATCGGCCTTGCAGGGATCGCGCCGTCGGTCGCCCAGACATCGTACTCGACAGGGGGCGAGGGGCGCAGCCGCGCCTTGGCCGGCGCAAGGTTCAGTGTGTGCGTAAGCTCGCGCGGCGCTCCGGCCGTCGCAACGCCTGCGCCGCCTGCCGCAGGGGCCTGGCGCTGGCTCCGCTCCTGCTGCGCCAGCAAGGGCGTCGCTGCGCAAGCAAGCGCGCTTGCAAGAGCAGTGCGGCGGGTGAGGGCGGTTCGGTCGATCCGTGTCATCTCTCTCCATGCCATGGGGGCCCTCAAGGGCTCAAGGCCGGAGGCCGGTTACGCAGTGTTTTCGGCAGGCTCGAGCGCCAGCGCCGCCCGCGTTCCGCAGCCATGTGGTCGAGCGGCGCGTGCCGTCCCACGCCCATGAAGAGCCGGTCGCAGTCTGCCCCGTGCTGCCGCACCGTGATTGTCGAGCCCGAGACGCGCCGGGTCATCCAGATCATCGGGCGAGCCGCGACGCGGCAACATCAAGGGCGGACGTTGCTCTTCCGCCTTTTCGTGTCTGGCGTTTCGGCACGCCGTTTCTCGTCAGCCGAACGGAAAACCGTCAGCGTTGGTCTGGCCGACATCGATGATCCTGGTGATGATCGTGGTGAGCGTGCCGCCGTGTCATGCCCCCCGGAATTCCGTCTGGCCAGTCCGGGGGGCAGCCCGCCCGCATGCCGCATTTTTTTGCTGCACTCTTTGCAACTCCTGCTATACGGGCCGCTGAATCCGGTGCCGGCTGATGGCTCGACGGGGACGGCTGGCGGGCGTGGCGGAATTGGTAGACGCAGTGGATTTAGGTTCCACCGCCGCAAGGTGTGGGGGTTCGAGTCCCTCCGCCCGCACCAGCCGCCGCGAGAGCCACGCATCCGTGCCAGGCCCGGCGTCACGAGATTGGACACGAGTTTTCAGGACGGACCAGCACGATGCAGGTGACAGAAACCCTCACGCAGGGCCTCAAGCGCGAATTCAGGGTGGTGCTCACCGCCGCCGATCTTGAAACACGCCTCGTCGATGGGCTCGATGGCCTCAAGGACAAGGTCAAGATCAACGGCTTCCGCCCAGGCAAGGTCCCGCCGGGCTACCTGCGCAAGATGTATGGCCGCTCGGTGATGAACGACGTGCTGCAGAACGCCGTCAATGAGGCCAACACCAGGATCTCGTCGGACAACGCCCTGCGCTTCGCGATGGAGCCCAAGATCAGATTTCCGGAGAGCAAGGAAGAGATCGAGGCCGCGCTCGACGCAAAGGGCGATCTCGCCTTCACTGTCGCGGTCGAGGTCCTGCCCAAGATCGAATCTGCCGACCACTCCGGCATCATGCTGACCCGTCTCGTCGCCGAGGCGCCCGAGGCGGATGTCGAGGCCGCGCTCGAGCGCATGGCCGGGCATAACCGCACCTTTGCCGCGAAGGCCGATGGCGCCGCCGCCGAGAACGGCGACAAGCTTGTCATCAACTTCACCGGCTATCTCAATGGCGAGAAGTTCGAGGGCGGCGCAGGCGAGGGCGTGGATCTGGTGCTTGGCTCCAATTCCTTCATTCCGGGTTTCGAGGAGCAGATGGTGGGCGCCAGGGCTGGCGAGACCCGCACCATCAACGTCACGTTCCCGGTCAACTACCTGTCCGAGACCCTTGCCGGCAAGGATGCGACCTTCGAAGTGGCTGTCACCGGCTTGCAGGCACCCGATCCGGTCAAGATCGACGAGGATCTGGCCAAGGCCTTCGGCATGGAAAGCCTCGAAGCGCTTCGCGGCGCCGTGAAGGCCCAACTCCAGCGCGAGATGGACGCCCAGTCCCGCCGCAAGCTGAAGAAGGCGCTTCTGGATGCGCTTGACGGACAATACACCTTCGAGTTGCCGCCAACACTGGTCGAGCAGGAGTTCAACAATGTCTGGTCCCAGGTCGAGACCGACATGAAGCAGGCCGGCAAGACATTTGTCGAGGAGGGGACGACCGAAGAGGCCGCCCGTGCCGAGTACCAGAAGATTTGCGAACGCCGGGTGCGCCTGGGCCTCGTGCTGGCCGAAATCGGCGACAGCGCCAAGATCCAGATCAGCGATGACGAGGTCACCAAGGCTCTGATCGAGCGCGCTCGGCAGTATCCGGGCCAGGAAAAGCAGGTGTGGGAGTTCTACCGCAAGAATCCCCAGGCTCTTGCCGAACTTCGCGCGCCGATCTTCGAGGAGAAGGTGGTTGACCATCTGCTGTCCCAGATGAAGGTCGAGGAGAGCACCGTAAGCCGCGAGGTCCTGTTCTCCGATGAGGATGCTCCCGCTGCTGGGGCCGAGGGCGAGGCCACGCCCGCCAGGGCCAAGTCCAAGGCCAAGAAAAAGACGGACTGAGAAGAAGGCGGACTGTGTCCTCACCGCCACGGAATTCTGAAGCGGCGGGAGCGATCCCGCCGTTGTCAATTCGGCATCAGGAACGCCGCTGCCGAGCGCGCCCGATGCGGCGATGCTCTCCAGCGCCCCGAGCGCCGGAGGCCCCATCTTCAGCTTGCGACGGGCCTTGGCGCTGGCCTTCTCGCAGGCGCTGGAGAAAGCCCTGAGCATGGCTGATTCATCATGATGCGAAACAGGAGCCGCTGGCGCTTCCCGGCGGCTCTGAGCCTTTGTAATCAGCGGAGTGCTGATTACATTAGATCGAGCGGAGGCGAATCGTTGCCGCCGCATGAGGAGCCCGACCCCCTATGATCCGCGACCGCGACCCCGTCGAAGTCTACAGCAATCTCGTCCCGATGGTGATCGAGCAGTCCAGCCGCGGCGAGCGGGCCTTCGACATCTATTCGCGCCTGCTGCGCGAGCGCATCATCTTCCTCACTGGCCCGGTCGAGGATTACGGCGCGTCTCTGATCGTGGCGCAGCTTCTGTTCCTCGAAGCCGACAATCCCAAGAAGGAGATTTCCTTCTACATCAATTCGCCCGGCGGCTCCGTCACCGCCGGCATGTCGATCTATGACACGATGCAGTTCGTGAAGCCTCCCATCACCACGATCTGCCTCGGCATGGCGGCTTCCATGGGCTCGCTGCTGCTGACGGCCGGCGCGAAGGGGCAGCGTTTCGCCCTGCCCAATTCGCGCGTGATGGTGCACCAGCCCTCGGCCGGCTATTCCGGCAAGGTCACCGACATCATGATCTACGCGCGCGAGTTCGACACGACCAAGAAGCGCCTGAACGAGATCTACGTGAAGCACACCGGTCGCAGCTACAAGGAAATCGAGGACGCGCTCGAGCGGGACAATTACATGTCCGCCGAGGACGCCAAGGCTTTCGGCCTGATCGATCAGGTCATCGACAAGCGCCCGGAAGACGGCTCGGCCGTCACGGTCGTGCCGCCGTCCGCCCCCCCCGCGACATGATGGCCGGCGCGCCGGCCACTGCTGTGCGACAAAGGTGCGACAGATTACGGGTTGGCGAACGTATCTTGCCGGCCCATACTGTTTTGGCGGCACGCGTGCCGAACGCATCGGCGGGCGCAAGATTTGTCTGACGATGTTATGAGTATGAGCCTTTTGCGTTAACGTTCTGCTGGCACGATTGGGTGTTAACTACGGCGTTCCGGTGAGCCGGCACAGGGTGATGACCGCGCGTTGCGGCGGTTTTCCAAGCGCAACGATGGAGATGAGGTCATGACCAAGGGAAGTGGCGACACCAAGAGCACCTTGTATTGCTCATTCTGCGGCAAGAGCCAGCATGAAGTCCGCAAGCTGATCGCAGGCCCGACCGTGTTCATCTGCGATGAATGCGTCGAGCTTTGCATGGACATCATTCGCGAGGAATCGAAGACCTCGATGGTGAAGGCCAAGGACGGCGTGCCCACCCCCAAGGAAATCCGGAAGGTGCTGGACGATTACGTGATCGGCCAGGAACACGCCAAGAAGGTGCTCTCGGTCGCGGTCCACAACCACTACAAGCGTCTCAACCACGCCACCAAGCACAATGATGTGGAACTGGCGAAGTCGAACATCCTGCTTGTCGGGCCCACCGGCTCGGGCAAGACGCTGCTGGCCCAGACGCTGGCGCGCATCCTCGACGTGCCCTTCACCATGGCCGACGCCACGACGTTGACCGAGGCCGGTTATGTCGGCGAGGATGTCGAGAACATCATTCTAAAGCTGCTTCAGGCCTCCGACTACAATGTCGAGCGTGCCCAGCGCGGCATCGTCTACATTGACGAAATCGACAAGATTTCCCGCAAGTCCGACAATCCGTCCATCACCCGCGACGTGTCGGGCGAAGGTGTGCAGCAGGCCCTGCTCAAGATCATGGAAGGCACGGTCGCGTCCGTGCCGCCTCAGGGCGGGCGCAAGCATCCCCAGCAGGAGTTCCTGCAGGTGGACACCACCAACATCCTGTTCATCTGCGGCGGCGCCTTCGCCGGTCTCGAGAAGATCATTTCGGCGCGTGGGCAGGGCACCTCGATCGGCTTTGGCGCCAAGGTCAAGGGTCCCGATGACCGCCGCGCCGGCGCGATCTTCCGTGAGGTCGAGCCCGATGACCTGCTCAAGTTCGGCCTCATCCCCGAATTCGTCGGCCGCCTGCCGGTTCTGGCGACATTGGAGGATCTCGACGAGGTTGCGCTCAAGAAGATCCTGACCGAACCCAAGAACGCGCTGGTCAAGCAGTATGCCCGCCTGTTCGAGATGGAGGATGTCGAGCTGTCCTTCTCCGACGAGGCGCTCAACGTGATTGCCCGCAAGGCCATCGAGCGGAAGACCGGCGCGCGCGGCCTGCGCTCGATCCTCGAAGGCATCCTGCTCGAGACGATGTACGATCTTCCGGGCCTCGACGGCGTGAATCAGGTGGTGATCAGCCCGGAGGTGATAGACGGCAAGGCCCGGCCCCTCTACATCTACGAGGAGAAGGACAAGGTCGCGGAATCGAAGAGCGCCTGAAGCGGCTTCGTCTCGCTTCGGCGTTCCACCACATGAACGGGGCCTTGCGCCCCGTTTTCCGTCTTCGGCTTTGGCCCTTCACCGGCGGCCTCCCGTTGTCCTCTTCCGGGGCAGGGCGTCACTTGCATCGCGTGCCTTTCATCTCATGCATCGGATCCCGTGCCTTGTATCCCGTGCCTTGCGTCCGGCATGGCGGCATCACCGCTCGGTGATCGCGATCGGTCGAGGCGCCGCTTGAAACATGATCGGCTTATCGCCACTTTGAACATCGATCGCAGAATCATGACAGCCATGCCTACTCAGGGTGGTGTCTGCGGTCCGGGTCCAGCGCCCGCTGGCCTGCATTCGGTCGCCCCGCGCCGCCCAGAAGGGGGCCTCGGCTGCCGCAACCCGATAAGGAATTCGCGATGAGCGCTCAAAAAGCTCGCCCTGCCATCGTCCCCGGTTCAGTCGCCGAATACCCGGTGCTTCCGCTGCGCGATATCGTCGTGTTTCCACACATGATCGTGCCGCTGTTCGTAGGGCGTGAGAAGTCGATCCGCGCGCTCGAGGAGGTCGTCAAGGCTGACGGACTGATCGTGCTGGCCACCCAGAAGAACGCCTCGGACGACGATCCGGCCACCGACGCCATCTTCGAGATCGGCACCCTTGCCAGCGTCCTGCAACTGCTGAAGCTGCCTGACGGCACGGTCAAGGTGCTGGTGGAGGGTGCCTCGCGCGGACGCATCAAGGCGTTCACCCGCGCCGACGACTTTTATGCCGCGACTGTCGAAGCCCTGGCCGACATCGAGGGCAAGAAGGTCGAGGTCGAGGCCATGGCCCGCTCGGTCATCTCCGAGTTCGAGAACTATGTGAAGCTCAACAAGAAGGTCTCGCCCGAGGTGGTCGCTGCCGTCGGCCAGATCGACGTGCCCTCCAAGCTCAGCGACACCGTCGCTTCTCATCTGGCGGTCAAGATCTCGGACAAGCAGTCCGTGCTCGAGACGCTTGAGGTCGCCGGCCGTCTCGAGAAAGTGCTGGGCCTGATGGAGAGCGAGATCTCCGTCCTGCAGGTGGAGAAGCGCATCCGCTCCCGCGTCAAGCGGCAGATGGAGAAGACGCAGCGCGAGTATTACCTCAACGAGCAGATGAAGGCGATCCAGAAGGAACTGGGCGACAACGAGGAAGGCCGCGACGAGCTCGCCGAAATCGAGCAGAAGATCGCGCAGACCAAGCTCACCAAGGAAGCGCGCGACAAGGCCATCGCCGAGGTCAAGAAGCTTCGTCAGATGTCGCCCATGTCGGCGGAAGCCACCGTGGTGCGCAACTATCTCGACTGGATGCTTGGCATTCCGTGGAACAAGAAGTCCAAGGTCAAGAAGGACCTCAAGGGCGCGCAGGATCTGCTCGACGCCGATCATCACGGCCTCGAAAAGGTCAAGGACCGCATCGTCGAATATCTGGCGGTGCAGCAGCGCACCAACAAGCTCACGGGTCCGATCTTGTGCCTTGTCGGGCCTCCTGGAGTCGGCAAGACCTCGCTGGGCAAGTCCATCGCCAAGGCGACGGGGCGCGAGTTCGTGCGCATGAGCCTCGGCGGCGTGCGTGACGAGGCTGAGATACGCGGCCATCGCCGCACCTACATCGGCTCGATGCCTGGCAAGATCATCCAGTCGATGAAGAAGGCCAAGACCTCGAACCCGCTCATCCTGCTTGATGAGATCGACAAGATGGGCATGGATTTCCGCGGCGACCCCTCTGCGGCGCTCCTCGAGGTGCTGGATCCGGAACAGAACTCGACCTTCAACGACCATTACCTCGAGGTGGACTACGACCTGTCGAACGTGATGTTCGTGACCACGGCGAACACGCTCAACATCCCGCCCGCGCTGCTGGACCGGATGGAGGTGATCCGCATTGCTGGCTACACCGAGGAGGAGAAGGGCGAGATCGCGCGCAAGCATCTCATTCCCACCGCTGTGTCCAAGCATGGGCTGGACAAGAAGGAATGGCAGCTCACGGATGAAGCGCTGGAAACGCTGATCCGCCGCTACACGCGCGAAGCGGGCGTGCGCAACCTTGAACGGGAGATATCCAACACGGTCCGCAAGGGCGTGAAGGACATTTTGTTGAACAGGAAGAAGAAGATCTCCGTCACCCCGGAACTGCTTGAGGAATATCTCGGCCCGCCGCGCTTCCGCTACGGCGAAGCCGAGACCGAAGACCAGATCGGCGTCGTGACCGGTCTTGCCTGGACGGAGGTGGGGGGCGAACTGCTCACCATCGAAGGCCTGCTCATGCCAGGACGCGGCAAGATGACGGTCACCGGCAACCTGCGGGACGTGATGAAGGAATCGATCTCGGCGGCAGCCTCGTATGTCCGCTCTCGGGCCGTCGATTTCGGCATCAAGCCGCCCTTCTTCGACAAGCGCGATATCCATGTGCACGTGCCGGAAGGCGCAACGCCCAAGGATGGGCCTTCCGCCGGCATTGCGATGGCGACAGCCATCGTCTCGGTGCTGACGCAGATCCCGATCCGTCGCGACATCGCCATGACGGGCGAGGTCACGCTGCGTGGCCGCGTGCTGCCGATTGGCGGGCTCAAGGAAAAGCTGCTTGCCGCCCTGCGCGGTGGCATCAAGACCGTGCTGATCCCTGAGGAGAATGCCAAGGACCTCGTGGACCTTCCCAAATCTGTCAAGAACGGGCTCGAGATCGTGCCTGTCTCGCGCATGGATCAGGTGCTCAGGTACGCGCTGGTCCGCCAACCCGAGCCGATTGAATGGGATGAGGCTGCCGAAGATGCGCGCATCGACGCACGGGCCGCAGTCCGGGCCGAAGATGAAGGTGCGGCGTCCGTGGCTCATTGAGCTCCGGCTGCTGATCAGACAGAGCCCCGGCCGCAAGGCCGGGGTTTTTTTGAGGACATGGACCGCTGAACGCCCGGTCGGACGCGGCGCCTCCTGCGCTGGGCGCGGCGCAAGCCCAGGTCGCGGCTTATCCGGCGTTGTGAAAGCGGCGCCGGTTTGCTAGACAGCGCGGCGCGCCGGGCTTCGGGCGCCTGATGCGGCGAGGGCGGTTAGCTCAGTTGGTAGAGCATCTCGTTTACACCGAGAGGGTCGGCGGTTCGAGCCCGTCACCGCCCACCATGCGTTTTCCTCCTTCAGGCTGAACAGATGGCGATGCCTGCGCGCCGCAACGCGATGCGGCCGTGCCCTCGCGGGCAATGCATCAATCCGTGAAGTGGCATCGATGATCGGCTGGCTGACAGACCTTGTGCGGCAGCAAAGACAACTTATAGTTGTATCATGATAAGGGGGTTGGCGGTCTTAACAGCAATTCTTTGGAATGATATCATAATACAAGTCGCCTCATTTTGAAACTGAACTTGATATCAAAGATATTCATATAAACTACGATAGCAATGAGTTTGGATATAGTTTAAATCAATTGGTATGGTATGCATATCTAAATGCGTGTGTTGGATTGAATTGTCTATTTTTTTATATTTGTCGAATACGAATTTGGTCCGATGGGCTTGGATTTGATTTCATTTCAGGTGAATCATCGGGCTGAAAACATGGTTTGAAGGGCCGTCACCGTGCACTGTCTGCTGGTCAAACAGATCGCTGATGCAACTCTGCCGAGTGGTGCGGTGGATGCGGACCGGCTGATCCGTAGCATCCAGCAGGTCTATGAGGACATCGATCGCGACCGCAAGCTGACTGATCGCTCGATCACGCTGATGGTCGAGGAGAACGAACTCCTGAATGCGGAACTCAGGGCCAATGTCGCCGCCGTCAAGCTGCAGAATGAGCGCTTCATCGGCGCCATCGAAAGACTGTCGCACGGGCTGTGCATCTACGATGTCGAGTGGCGTCTGGTCATCGCCAACAATCGTTATGGCAATCTCTATCAGTTTCCACCCGGCTTTCTGAAGCCGGGCGTGCCTCTGGCTGATGTCGTGGCGAACGCGACCGAGCGCGGCATCTATCCTGACGAGGCCGTGGTCGATGACACCGCCGGCACGATCGCTGAAGTCCAGCAGGCCGGGGCCTGCGAGCGGACGCGCCATCTGGCTGATGGCCGCATCATCCACATCACCTTCAACCGCCTGACCGATGGCGGCTGGATCGCCCTGCACAAGGATGTGACCAGCGAGTATCTTGCCGAGGAGAGGCTGGCGGAAAGCGAGCAGCGCTTCCGCGACTTCGCGGCCACGGCATCGGACTGGTGCTGGGAGATGGACGAGAGCCATCGCTACACCTTCTTCACCCCTGCGTTCCAGATCTTGACGGGCATCGATCCTGCGACGCTGATCGGCCAGACCCGCACCGCCTTCGCGGACATGCCGGAGGATGGTCCCGTCCTCGGCGAGTTCGACCGCCTCGTTGAGGCGCGCCAGCCCATCAGCAACGTCACCTTCCGCTATCTCAAGCCCGATGGATCGGTGGCGTGGGTGCGGTCGAGCGGTCTGCCACGCTTCGACAAGGCCGGGCGCTTCCTGGGTTATCGCGGCACCGGCACCGACGTCACGCTGGAGCAGGAGCAGCGCCGCGCGCTGGCGCAAAGCGAGGCGCGGCTGCGGGACTTCATCGAGACCGCCTCGGACTGGACCTGGGAAACGGACCCCGAAGGGCATGTCGTGTCGCTTTCGCGCTCCTATGACACCAACGGCGCCTTCAGCCGGAGCGCCATGATCGGCCTGCGGCGTGAGGATCATCCGATCATCATCGAGCACATGGAGCGCATGGCGGTCGGCTATACCGCGCGGATGGCGCAGCGTCTTCCTATCCGCGATCTTGTGTATGGCGTGCATAACACCAACGGCACGATCAGCTACATTCGTGTTTCCGGAAATCCGTTCTATGCCAACAATGGCGAGTTCGCGGGGTATCGTGGCACATCGACCAATGTGACGCCCCAGTTCGAGGCAAATCTTGCGCTCGAGCTGAGCAATGACCGCTTCCGCGATTTCGCCGACGCCGCCGCGGACATGTGCTGGGAGACCGATGCCAACCACTGCTACATCGATCCCGACATCTTCATGGGTCGCCCCGCAACCTTCGGCACCAAGGATTTCGTCGGCAAGCGCCGCATAGACCTGCCCTTCGTCGAGGAGGACCGGCCCTTGCTGGAGGAGCACATGCGGGTGCTCGAGGCGCGTCAGCCCTTCAAGGACATGCTCTACCGTGTCCCAAACGAGGATGGTTCGATCGCCTGGATCAAGGCCAGCGGCACGCCGGTCTACAATGCTGCGGGCGTCTTCACCGGCTATCGCGGCTCGGCGCGGGACGTCACGATCGAGGAAATGGGCAAGGTCGAGCTGCGCCGCGCCATGGAGCAGTTCCGGGACTTCGCCGAGGCGGCTTCCGACTGGTTCTGGGAAACGGACGAGGAGCACCGCTTCCGCAGCTTCAGCGATGCCTATGCTCTCGTGGCCAAGCTCAGCCAGCTCAACCATGTCGGCAAGCGGCGCATCGATTTCGATCTGCATCCCGATTGCCGTGAGGCGATCGAGCGCAACCACGAAGGGTTGGCGCAGCGAAAGCCGTTCAAGGATCTGACCTACCGGGTGCGTGGATTTGAAGGCAGCTGGGTCTGGATCAAGGCGAGCGGCAAGCCCGTCTTCGACGAGACAGGCCGCTTCCTTGGCTATCGCGGCAGCGCCTCCAACATCACCGAGGAGATGGAGAAGCTCGAGCTTCTGTCGCGCCAGCGGCAGGCGCTGGAGCGCGCGGAGGATGTGGCCAGGCTCGGCAACTGGCGCTGGATCGCCGCCAGCCGCACCTTCGAGTGGTCAAGTTCGGTCTATGACATCTTCGGCATCTGCGGCGAGGAGCGCAGGCCCGAGCTTTCGCTTCTGGTGCAGAAGGTCCACCCCGAAGACCGGGGCGTGTTCATTGGCGTGCTCAAGCGACTTGAACGCGGAGAGAACGTCGGAGGGCTGGAGTTGCGTGTCCTGGCCGCCGCGGGAGACCTTCGGTACATCCACCTGCGGGCCGATGTGGAGTGGGACAGCAGCGGCGGGCTCATCGGCACCTTCGGCATCGTGCAGGACATCACCGAGCGCAAGCTGGCCGAACTCGAGCTGAAGCAGCGCTCCGAGCGCCTGCTGGAGGCGCAAAGGCTTGGCCGCATCGGCGAATGGTCCTTCACCAACGGGTCAGCCGAGCTTTGGCTCTCGCCCGAGATCTATGAGCTTCTGGGCTACGCCCCTGGCGCGTTCCAGCCGACCCCGGCTGCGATCATGAAGCTCTTCGCCGCCGGCACCGGCCGGCTCGTGCTCGATGCCCAGTCCGAAGTGCTGCGCTCGCGCCAGGTGCGCAGCGTCGATGTGAAGGCCATGCGCGGCGATGGCAGCCTTGGCGATTTCGTGGTGACAACAAAGGCGCTGCTTGACGATGTCGGGCGCGTCTGCGGTTTCGCCGGCACCATTCAGGACATTTCCGAGCGCAAGCTGGCCGAACGGCAGCTCGAGAAGCTGGCCTACTATGATCCGCTGACGGGCCTCGCCAACCGTGCGCTGTTCCGGCGTGAGGTGGATGACGTGCTCGCCCGTAGCGCGCGCAGCCGCACCAAGGCCGCGCTGTTGCTGCTGGACCTCGACCGCTTCAAGGAGGTGAACGACAGCCTTGGCCACGCCGCAGGCGACGAACTGCTTGCGCAGGTTTCGCGCAAGATCGCGCATATCCTAGGCGATGGACGCTTCCTCGCGCGGCTTGGCGGCGACGAATTCGCGATCATCGTGCCGGAGGGAGACGACAGCGAGGCCGTAAGCGAGCTGGCTTCCCGAATCGTGGCCACACTCGCCCAGCCGATCATGCTGGAGCGCGGCGAGGTGGTGATCGGCACCTCCATCGGCATCGTGCTGGCCCCGCGCGATGGCTCCGATTTCGAGGAGTTGCTGCGTCATGCCGACCTTGCGCTCTACCGTGCGAAGGAGGAAGGGCGAGGGCGCTTCGCCTTCTTCCAGTCCGACATGAACGATCTGGTGCAGCAGAAGACCGCGCTGGCCCGCGACCTGCGCCACGCGGCGGCGAGCGGCTCGGGGCTTGAGGTCCGCTACCAGGCGCAGGTGGATCTGGGCACCAGCCGTGTCGTTGGCTTCGAAACCCTGATGCGCTGGAGCCACCCTGATCGTGGCTATGTTCCTCCATCCGAGTTCATTCCCATCGCCGAAAGCTCGAGCCTGATCTGCGACATCGGCCTGTGGATCATGCGCGAGAGCACGCGGCAGGCGAAGCGCTGGCTGGACGAGGGAGAGGACGCTCGCGAAATTGCGGTGAACGTGTCGGCCGCCCAGATCTGGCAGACCGACTTCGAGAGAGACGTTGCGAGCGTCCTGAAGGAGACCGGCCTTCCCGCGCACCTTCTCTGCCTCGAATTGACAGAGAGTCTCTTCGCCGATCATTCGGAGGGGCGCGTGCGCCGCGCGCTTGCAGGGCTCAAGGCGCTTGGCGTCACCCTCGCGCTCGATGATTTCGGCACCGGTTATTCCTCGCTGGGCTATCTGACCCAGCTCCCCTTCGACAAGCTCAAGATCGACCGCGTCTTCGTCGATGGCATCGTTGGCTCCAGCCGCAAGCGCAAGCTGCTCGAAGGCATCGTGGCCCTCGGGCGCGGCCTCGGCATGACAGTCATCGCGGAGGGGGCCGAATTGCCGGAGGAGGTCGAAATCCTGCGCGGCTTTGGCTGCGAGCGCGTTCAGGGCTATGTCTTCGCGCGGCCCGTCGTGGCGGCAGAGGCGCTGGCCTTCGCGCGTGATCGCGACGCCAGCTATCGCGATGATCCGGCGCTGATGGCGGGAAGCTTGCGCAACCTTGCCCGCAAGGCCGGCTGAAGCGACCGAAGCCCAGGCCGCTGGGGGAGGCATTCCAGGCCCGACCGCGACATTGCCCGCTCCGGCGCGCTGGAGGGCGAGGGTTCCGGACCTGCGTTCGAGCGAGGCGGAATCGCGCGCTGACCAGACGGTCCAGGCGAGCGCCCTTCGCCATCGCTGCGCTCACGCCTTTTCGGCGTGCTCCTGCGTCACGTAGGCGATGCGGACCATGTTTGTTGCGCCTGGGGTTCCGAACGGCACGCCGGCGACGACAGTGATGCGGTCTCCGACCTTGGCGTAGCCTTCGCGCACGGCGAACTTGCAGGCGCGCGAGGCCATGTCGTCTGCGTCGGAGGCGTCCTTGGTCAGGACGGGGTGGACCCCCCAGACCAGCGTGAGCTTGCGGGCCGTGCTGCGGTCCGGCGTCAGCGCAATGATGGTGGAGTTGGGCCGCTCGCGCGCGATGCGCAGCGCGGTCGAGCCCGAGAAAGTCCAGGCGCAGATGGCGGTGAGCCCGAGCGTGTCGGTGATCTGGTGGGCCGAGGCCGCGATGGCGTCGGCGCCGGTCGTCTCCGGCGTGGCGCGCTGGTTGTCGATCAGGGCGCGATAGACCGGATCGCTCTCCACCTCCACCGCGATGCGGTTCATCATCGACACCGACTCGACGGGGAAGGCGCCCGATGCGCTCTCCGCAGAGAGCATCACGGCATCCGCGCCCTCGAACACGGCGGTCGCCACATCGGACACCTCGGCGCGGGTCGGAACCGGCGCTGTGATCATGCTCTCCAGCATCTGGGTCGCCACCACCACGGGCTTGCCGGTGCGGCGCGCGGCGCGTGTGATGCGCTTTTGGGTGCCGGGCACCTTCTCAAGTGGCATCTCGACGCCGAGGTCGCCGCGCGCCACCATCAGCGCGTCGGCCGCCTCCATGATCGCGTCGAGGCGCAGCACCGCCTGCGGCTTCTCGATCTTGGCGAGGATGGCGGCGCGCCGCCCCACGATCTTGCGCAATTCGGCGATGTCCTCGGGGCGCTGCACGAAGCTCAGCGCGATCCAGTCCACGCCGACCTCCGCCGCCACCGCAGCGTCGCCCCGGTCCTTCTCGGTCATGGCCGAGACGGGGATCACGGTGTCGGGAAGCGATACCCCCTTGCGCGACTTCAGCACCCCGCCGATCACCACGCGCGTGACGGCGCTGGTGCGGTTGGCGCTCTCGACCACCAGCTTGAGCTTGCCATCGTCGAGGATGAGCGTGTGGCCCGGCTCCAGCGCCTGCAGGATCTCCGGATGCGGCAGGTGCACGCGGTTTGCGTCGCCCGGCTTCCTGTCGCTGTCGAGCATGAAGCGCGCTCCGACATCGAGCATCACGCCGCTCTCCTCCGTGAAGGCGCCGACGCGCAGCTTGGGGCCTTGCAGGTCCACGAGGATGCCGACAGGGCGGCGGAATGTGGTCTCGAGGCTCCGCAGCATCGCCACCTTGTCGGCAAGCTGCTCGCGGGGCAGGTGGCTCATGTTGAGCCGGAACACATCCGCTCCGGCCTCGAACAGCTTGCCAGCCATCTCCGCGGTCGACGAGGCAGGCCCCAGCGTGGCGAGTATCTTGACCCGGCGGTGACGGCGCATGCGCAAAAATCCGGAAGGAGGAGAAACGAATCGACAGATGCGGCAAATGTAACGGCAAGATTTGTATCAGCCGTCTGCGCAATCATGAAAGCCGCTTCTCCAGGGCAACGAGTCCAGGTTAACGCGGTGAGGCATGGATGATCTGGGCGAGGGTGTTTGTGTTCCATCCAGCGGCTTTTCGGGCTGTTTTGATGGAGCGGTTTCCCTTTCCTGCGCGGACGAGGTTGAAGGCGAGCCTTCGCACGAGGGCCATGTTCTGCGCTCCATGACCGCGCCTGAGGCGTGATTGATCCTCCTTGAAGACGACATCGAGCACCCAGTGGAGGCTTTCGATGCCCCAATGGCTGCGAATGGCGGTTGCAGCGCGTTCGGGTGTGAGAAGGGCGGAGGAGATGAAGAACCGCGTCTCCCGGGAGGTCTTGCCCTGCCGTTCGACTTGTGTGGTGGCTCGCACGATGCTTCTGAGACGGTGGAAGCGATGCTCGCCGGGATGGCGTCGCCCGCCTTCCAGCCAGCCGATCTCATGGCTGACCGTGGTGGTACGGGTCTCGATGCGTCCATGATCCTTGTCGACGCTGATGCTGGTGGCGAGCCCTGTCGTGGCCGGATCGTCGAAATAGGCCGCGACCTCGTCGTGCAGGGTCGGCTGGTTGCGCTTGAGGGCCAGAAGATAGTCGCCTTCCTTGTCCGTGATCGCCTTGGCCATGGACGGGTTGGTGGCGATGGCGTCGATGGTGACGAGCGCGCCCTTGAGCGTCAGCCGCTCCAGGATTGCCAGCATGGCGGCGCATTCGTTGTCCTTGGCGTCCACGGCCTCCTGCGCCAGCACGAGGCGCTGGGTCGAGGCCCAGGCGCTGACCAGATGGATGGGGGGCAGACTGCGGCCAGCCTCGCCGCTGCGGCGCGCTGTCTTGCCGTCCAGCGCGATCAGGTCCGCCGCGTCCGGTCGCAGCTGCGTCGCCCAGGCCGTGAAGCAGGCCGCAAACAGCGCCGGATCGATCCGGTTCAGCACCACCCGCAGCCAATCCTCCTTGGGAGTGCCGAAGAAATACTCGGCATGCTCGCGCAGGAAAGGCAGATGCGCATCGCCCCAATCGGCGATCTCGTCATAGTCGTCGCAACCCGCGACAGACGCGCAGGTCACCAGAAAAAGCACTTCCGCAAGCGGATACTTGACCTTGCAGCTCTCGCGCGGGTCCCCGACGCGTCCGAAGTGATCCAGCAGAAGGCGCAACCGGTCCTTGACGAAAATCTGATCCATCGTTCGGGCTCCTGATCCGAGCCCGTTGAATCAGAAGCCATACTCCAAAGCTATCCCGTGCGCTCCGCCGTTAACCTGACAAAGTTGCCGTGGCCGCTTCTCGGCTCGGGCCTGTCCACGCGAAAAGACTGGGCGATAGGCTGAATCGGAACCTGCAATTCTCACCGCAAGTCGCTCAACTGGCGACGCAATCCGTCACTTGTCCCGCTTGCGCATCTTGAAGCCGCCAGGCTTGCCCGGGGGCTTGTGAGGGGGCTTGCCGGAGGGATTGCCGGAGGGATTGCCGGAGGGATTGCCGCCGGGGCCCTTCCGCTCGATCGGCCTGTCCTCGCGCTGCGGAGCGGAAGAAGCACCGGCGCGTTCGGTCGCGAAGCGCTTCTTGGCGAAGGGCTTGGCTTCAGCGCGGGGCCAGTCATTACCCGCGCCAGCGGAGCGGGGGCTGTAGCTCTCACGCGGCGCATGGCTCTCGCGGGGCGCGCGGTCCTGACGCGGCGCATAGTCCTGACGGGGAGCTCGGTCCTCCCGCGTCGCACGGTCCTCCCGGGTCGCACGGCCCTCGAAGCTGCCGGCGCCCTTGCCCTTGCCGAAGCGCGGCTTGTCCGGGCGCGGCTTGTCTAAGCGGCCGCGCTCCACCACGCCCGAGCCTTCGCCGGGGCCCATCGGCTTGATCGGAATGTCGTCGCCATCCGTGCGGCGGACATTCTCGGCGAAGTGCTCCGCTGCGGTTCCGCTGATCTGGACCTCGGTGACGTTGTCGAGGATGCGGATGTTGCCGATGTCGTCGCGCGTGACCTTGCCGCGGCGGCACAGCATGGGCAGCAGCCATTTCGGGTCGGCCTTGTTGCGACGGCCGATCTCGACGCGAAACAGCACCATGCCGCCCTCATCGGCGCCTTGCCTGGGAGCCCGCTCGCGTGCGCCGGGGCGGTCGCGCTCGAAGCCGCGTTCGGCCCGGTCGGCGCCGTATCTTGAGCGCGTGCCCTTGTCGAACCAGGAGGTCGGGTCCGAGACATCCTCGGGCGCGGGCAGGCGCGAGCGCCAGAAACGCGCGAGCATGGCGGCGATTTCCTGCGGCGTGCGCTCGGCGATCAACAGTTCGGCCATGACGAGGTCTTCCTCGCTCGGCTCCTCGCGCAGGGCCGGGTCCTCGATCAGGCGCTGGCGGTCGAGCTTGCGGATGTCCTCGGCGGTGGGCGGAAGCGTCCAGCGCGGTTCGATGCCGGCTTCTGCCAGCAGGCCCTCCGCCTTGCGACGGCGGGCCGGCGGCACGATCACCACGCTGACGCCCTTGCGCCCCGCGCGCCCCGTACGGCCGCTGCGATGCTGGAGGATCTCGGCGTCGTGGGGGAGTTCAGCATGAATCACGAGGCCGAGATTGGGCAGGTCTATGCCGCGGGCGGCGACGTCGGTGGCGACGCAGACCCGCGCGCGGCCATCACGCAGCGCCTGCAGCGCCTGGTTGCGTTCGTTCTGGCCCAGCTCGCCCGACAGATAGACGGCCGGAAAGCCGCGCTCAAGCAGCGTAGCCTGCAGATGCCGCACGGAATCACGCGTGTTGCAGAAGATCAGCGAGGCCGGCGCATCCACAAGCCGGAGAACGTTGACCACGACAGCCTCGGTTTCCTTTGGCGCGATCCGGATGGCGCGGTAATCGATGTCGGCATGGCCGAGATCCTTGGAAGAGGCCTCGATGCGCAAAGCGTTGGACTGGTAGTTCTTGGCGAGCGCAGCGATGCCGCGCGGCAGCGTGGCCGAGAACAGCAAGGTGCGCTTCTCGGGCGGGGTGGCCTCCAGGATGAATTCGAGATCATCGCGAAAGCCGAGGTCAAGCATTTCGTCCGCCTCATCCAGCACCACGGCCTTGATCCGGGACAGATCAAGCCGATTGCGCTCGATATGGTCGCGAAGGCGCCCCGGAGTGCCAACCACGATATGGCAGCCATCGCCAAGCTGCTTGCGCTCCTTGGCCGGGTCCATGCCGCCCACGCACGAGATGATGCGTGCGCCGGCCTGGGCATAGAGCCAGGCCAGTTCGCGCTGGACCTGAAGCGCGAGTTCGCGTGTCGGCGCCACGATCAGCGCCAGCGGCGCGCCGGCGGTCCCGAGGCGCTCGGCCTCTCCCAGCAAGGTGGAGCCGATGCCAAGGCCATAGGCCACGGTCTTGCCGGAGCCCGTCTGCGCCGAAACGAGCAGGTCGCGGCCCATGGCTTCGGGCGCAATCACGGCGCTTTGCACGGGCGTGAGCTCAGTATAGCTGCGCTCGTCGAGGGCGCGCTGAAGCGCGGGCGCGATCAGTGTTTCGGTCAAGGGTAGGCCGCCTGTCTTGGGTTGGGCATGCGTGGCGTTCTGGCCCACGCTGCTCCTTCAAAGGAAAAAGGGCGTCCGTCATGTGCTGACGCGCCCGTCTTGCCTTGGTCTGTAGTGCAGTTCCGCGATGAACGCCATCACGAAGGCCGCACGAGCTTCCGCTGGGCACCGAACGGCATCCCCGGCGTCGGCGCGCGCCTGCCCGTCCTGTTCTCGGAAGGGGTAGGCAAGGGGCGCATCGACCTCAACCGCTTCGTGGCGTTGAGCGCGACCAGCCACGCCAGAACCTGCGGCCCTTACCCTCGCAAGGGTGCCATCGCGGTCGGCTCCGATGCCGGCATCGCCATCTGGGACCCCGGACCCAACCGCACCATCACCAATGAAAGCCAGCAGCATGGCGCGGACTATACGCCCTATGGCGGCATCGAGGTCACAGGCTGGCCAGTGCTCACCATGGTGCGCGGCAAGACGGTGATGCGGGATGGCGCTCTGGCAGGCGCGGGCCAGCATGGCGTGCACCTTTCCCGCAGCGCCTCGCCGCTCGCGGCCGGCCGGCGGTGCGGGCGGCAGCTGCGCTGAGGCGGATCCGGACCTTGCCCAGGCGCGACGCGCCGGATCTTGTTCACGCGCAAAACGTCAGATTTTGCTTGTATGCGGCGCTTGGGCGGCTCAAAAGCCGACTTCGCCCGCGCGCCGGGCCAGACCGAGGCCCTTCATGAACACCGCAGCCCCTTCCGCCCCGATGCTTCCGGTATTGTTCCGGTCCGTGACTCCGGTCAACCGTGACCAGCACCGCAAGCTGCGTCTCGCCAGCCTGCCCGAGCCGCTGGGCTTCGTGCGCGGCACGCATCTCTTGCCCGCCCTGGTCGACGAGTTCGCGTCTGCCGCACGCGAGTTGCCGATTGCCTTCCTGCCAGAGGGCGACGTGATCTCGCCGGTGTTCCTGCTGGGCTTGCGCCCGGGCTCGAACAGCTTCGTCACCACGGAAGGCCTTTGGGCGGCCAGTTACCTGCCGGCCTATGTCCGCCGCTACCCCTTCATCCTCGCCGATGTCGATCAGGGAGATCCGATCCTGTGCATCGACGACCGCTTCGAGGCGCTGGGCACCGAAAAGGGGGAGGCGCTGTTTGACGGCAAGGGCGAGCCTACGCCGTTCCTGCAACAGGCGCTCGAGTTCGCCGGCGGCTTCCGCGAGGCGGGCGCGCGCAACGCGGCCTTCATCGCGCGGCTTCGGGAGCTTGAGCTTCTCAAGGCCGTCACCCTCGACGTCCGCTCCGCCAAGGCAGGTGAAGCAAGCATCCAGGGCCTCATGGTGGTCGACGAGGAGAAGCTGCGCGGCCTGTCCGACGCGGTGGTGCTCGATCTTTACCGCACCGGGCTGCTGCCAGCGATCCATGCCCATCTCATGAGCCTGGGCGGCGTCAGCGCGCTGCGCTGAAAAGAGCGGGTGTCATCGGGCGCGCTGGAGAAAAGCCAGCCCGTTCACAGCGCCTGTCATTCATCCTATCGTGCGCGTCCCGTCGGCCTGATGTTGGGCCCGCACCGCAGCGCCCAGGGGCGATGATCATGCAGACACAGCGCGAGCGCAGGCCGGAGGAAGCCGGCGAGGACATTCTCATCCTCGTCAACGAGGCCAACCGGGCCATTGGTTCGGGCGGCAAGCTCGCCGTTCACCGGCAGGGATTGCTTCACCGGGCCTTCTCGATCTTTCTCTTCGACGAGGAGGGCCGCGTGCTGCTGCAGCGGCGCGCTCACGGCAAGTATCATTCAGGCGGGCTTTGGGCCAACACCTGCTGCGGCCATCCGCGCCTGGGCGAACGCACCTTGCCGGCCGCGCACCGGCGGCTCGATGAGGAACTGGGCATGGGCGCGGGGCTGGCCTTCGGTTTTCGCGCCCGCTACCGCACGCTGCTTGATCACGGCCTGATCGAGAATGAGCTGGTCTATGTCTACGTCGGCCGCGTGGCGGGTCCATCTGCGCCCAATCCGGACGAGGTGTGCGAGACTCGCGTGATGGCGCTGCCGGACCTCATCGCCGACACGAAGGCGCAGCCCGATATCTATGCCTACTGGCTCCGGCACTACCTCGCCGTGCACGCGCCTGAACTCGAAGCGCTCAGCCATGGCTCTGCGCGTCTGGCCTGACGCAGCCATCAGCGGTCAGGGCACGAGCCGCGCATCATGGGCAAGCACCGCATTCAGCAGCACCTGCGCCCCGGCGGCGCATTGTTCGCGTGTCGTCGATTCCGCCTCGTTGTGGCTGACTCCGCCCGCGCAGGGCACGAAGATCATGGTGGTCGGCATGACCCGCGCCGTATAGGCCGCGTCATGTCCGGCGCCGGAGGCGATCTCGCGAGTCGCGTGGCCGGAGCGGCGCGCCCCTTCGCGGACACACGCGATCAGTTCTGGGTCGAAGGCCACGGCCGGCGAATTCCAGATCAGCTTCTCATCGAAGGTGAGCTTGAGCGGCTCCATCACCTCGGGCAGGGCGCTCCGGAATTCGTTCTCCATCACGGCCAGCACGCCCTCGTCAGGATGGCGCAGGTCCACGCAGAAGAAGACTTCGCCCGGGATCACGTTGCGGCTGTTAGGCCGGCTTTCGATCAGCCCGACGGTGGCGACCGCGCCTTCATGGGCATGGCCGATGGCATCGATGCGATCGATCATGCGGGCCGCGCCGAGCAGCGCATTGCGGCGCAGATACATCGGCGTCGCGCCCGTGTGCGCGTCCTGCCCCTGCACCGTGACCTCGTACCAGCGCATGCCCTGCACGCCACGCACCACGCCAATCGGCACGCCCTCCGCCTCCAGTATCGGTCCTTGCTCGATATGAAGCTCGAACATCGCCTGAAACTGGCGCGAACCGGCCTTCTCAAGGCCGCGATAGCCGATGGCATCGAGCGCCTCGCCGAGCGTCACCCCGTCCCGGTCCTGCCGTGACAGCGCATACTCGACCGTGAAGACGCCCGCGTGCACGCCCGAGCACAGCATGGCCGGCGCGAAACGGGCGCCTTCCTCATTGGTCCAGTTGGCGATGGCGATCGGTGCCTGCGTCTCGTAGCCGGCCTCCACCATGGCCCTCATGGCCTCGATCGCACCGAGCACGCCGAGAACCCCATCGAATTTTCCACCCGTCGGCTGCGTGTCGAGATGCGAGCCCATCGCGATCGGCGCAAGGCTCATGTCGCGGCCTGGCCTGATCGCGAACATGTTGCCCACCTCGTCGACATGCACAGTGCAGCCAAGCCCTTCGCATGTGGCCCTGAACCAGTCGCGCACCCGCCGGTCTTCCTCGGTCGACGTCAGCCGTCTGATGCCGCCCTTGGTCGTGCCGCCGATCTTGGCCGTCTCCATGAGCATGTCCCAGAGGCGAGCGGCATCGATCTGGAGGTTGGGAATCATGGAAGGGCCTTTCAAGCGCCGGGTCCGAAGCGCGATTGAAGAAGCCCGCCACGGCAGCGTCAACCTGCGTGCCGGGCAGGCCTTGCTTGCTCAGGCGCATGACGGGCAGCAGGGAAAGACCGAAGATCATGGCGATGCTGGCGCGATCATCGCGGCGGAACCTGTGCAGGAAGGTTTGCATGGGTGAAAACCTCGATCCAGAATGCCACCATAATTCTTGGTGGCATATGCTCAGATGCCTTATGCGATCTCCGGAAAAGGCTGGTCGTCCGTGCTTTGCTAGCGGCGGTCCGTGACGCATGAATCCAATGGCCCAACGCGGCGGCACTGGCCCGGCGCTGCTTGATCGCGCTGGTGCTTTGCGCATTGTGGGCGTGCAGCTCTGCCGCAAGACAGGTGATCCCTCGACAGGGTAAGGACTTTGGCCATGCGCACCACACCGCCAGCTCTCTCCTCCGTCCTTGTCGCCAATCGTGGCGAGATCGCCTTGCGGGTGTTCCGCACCGCGCGCCGCCTCGGCCTGCGCTGCATCGCGGTGCATTCGGATGCCGACGTGGACGCGCCCTTCGTGCGGTTCGCCGATGAGGCGCACCGCATCGGGCCTGCCCCTGCGCGCGAGAGCTATCTGCTCGGCGAGCGGATCCTTGATGTCGCGGCCGCCAGCGGCGCGTCCTGCATCCATCCCGGATATGGGTTCCTGTCAGAGAACGCAGACTTCGCCGAGGCTTGCGCCGCGCGCGGCATCGTCTTTGTCGGCCCTCCCGCCTCCGCCATCCGCGCCATGGGCCTGAAGGATGCCGCCAAGGCGCTCGCCGAGAAAGCTGGCGTCCCGGTCGTGCCGGGCTATCATGGCGCGGAGCAGGACCCGACCTTCCTGAAGGCTCAGGCCGAAGCGATCGGCTATCCCGTGCTGATCAAGGCGGTCGCGGGCGGCGGCGGCAAGGGCATGAAGCGGGTCGAATCCGCTGCTGATTTCCACGATGCGCTGGAGAGCGCGCAACGCGAGGCGCGAGGCGCGTTCGGCGATGCGCGCGTTCTGGTCGAGAAGTATGTGCTTTCGCCGCGGCACGTGGAGATCCAGGTCTTTGCCGATGCTCACGGCAATGTCGTGCACCTGTTCGAGCGCGATTGCTCCTTGCAGCGCCGCCATCAGAAGGTGATCGAGGAAGCCCCTGCGCCCGGCATCACCGCTGCGGTGCGCGCCGCCATGGGCCGCGCCGCAGTCGAGGCGGCCCGGGCCGTCGGTTATGTCGGAGCCGGAACGGTCGAGTTCATCGCCGATGGGCGGGACGGGCTGCGTGAGGACCGTTTCTACTTCATGGAGATGAACACACGGCTGCAGGTCGAGCATCCCGTGACCGAAACCATCACTGGCCTTGATCTGGTCGAACTCCAGCTTCGGGTTGCGGCGGGCGAACCGCTTGGCTTCGGCCAGTCCGACCTCGCGATCAACGGTCATGCGGTTGAGGCCCGGCTCTATGCGGAGGACCCGGAGCGGGGCTTCCTGCCGTCGACAGGGAAGCTCTGGGCCCTGTCGCTGCCCGAGGGCGAGGGCATCCGCGTCGACGCCGGGGTCGAGGAGGGGGGAGAGGTCACGCCCTTCTATGATCCCATGATTGCCAAGATCATCGCCCACGGCGTCGATCGGCTCGAGGCGCTGGACCGGCTCGCTGAGGCGCTCGGAAACACGCTCATCGCCGGGCCCAAGACCAATGCGGCCTTCCTCAAGCGCCTGTGCGAGGCGGAAGGCTTCCGTGCCGGGGCGTTCGACACCGGCTTCATCGACCGCAATGCGGACGCGCTGGGCGCCGTTCCGCAGCCGCCAGACAGGGCCGCCATCGCGGCCGGCGCCATCATGCTGATCGAGGAGAGGGCTCTCGCGCAACCGCGCTCGGCCATGACCGCCGATCCCTGGTCGCAGGCCGATGGCTTTGCGCTGTCGCCCCATCCCGCCGTGCCCGTGGCGGTGAGCGCCGACAGCGAGGCGACGACGCTGCGCGCGCGCTGGAATGCGGACGGGGTGTCGATCGAGCTTGGCGAGGCGCAGCCCATCGAACGGGATTACACGCTCGTCATGGCTGATGAGGGCGTCATCGTGGCCGGCGAGGGGCGTCAGGTCTGGGTGCGCCTTCTCGATCCGCTCGCGGTCGATGTCGAGGGCGGCGACGTTGCGGGCAGCGCGGCCGTCAAGTCGCCGATGCATGGCAAGCTCATTGCGCTCTTCGTCAAGCCGGGCGATGCGGTCGAGAAGGGCCAGCGCCTTGCCATCGTCGAGGCGATGAAGATGGAGCATGTGCTGGTGGCGCCGAAAGCCGGCATCGTCACCGAGACGGCCGGTGAAGCCGGGGCGCAGGTCGCCCAGGGCGCACGCATCGTCGCCATCGGCGAGGCGGCCTGACGTGGCTCACATCGCCTGCGTGTTCAACCGCCCGATGATCGGGAACTGCTCAGCCTCATAGACCTGTCCGGTTACAGGCGCGGAATCGGGCGAGAGCCAGAAGGCGACATGCGCCGCGATTTCCGCCGGGCTCAGCAGCTTTCCGGTAGGCGCCGATGATTTCGGCAGCCTGGACATCCAGTCCTCCGGGCGGCCTTCGGCGATCTGGGTGCGGTGCTCGTTCTCCGTCGCGGTCCAGCCGACATTGAGGCAGGTGAGGCGGATGAGCTCAGGTGCCAGCGTATTGGCGAGGTTGCGCGTCATGGTCATCAAGGCGCCCTTGCTCATCGAGTAGACGATCAGTTCGGACAGGCCCATCCAGCCATTGATCGAGCCGATGGTGACGATGCTGCCGGGCGAGCCCTGCGCGCGGAAGGCCTCGATCGCGGCCTTGGCGCACAGCAACGGCGCGCGCGTGTTGACATGGAAGAGATGGTCGAAGACCTCCGGGTCCACCTCCTCGATGCGGTGACGTGGATAGATGCCGGCATTGTTGGCGAGCCCGTCGATGCGGCCGAAGGCGCGCGTTGTGGCGGCGACGATCCCCGAGCACGTGTCAGGATCGGCAAGATCCCCGCCAATGGCGGCCGACTGATCCCCCAGCCTGTGCGCGGCCTCGTCCGCCTCGGCCTGCGAGCGGGCGTGGACCATGACCTTGGCCCCTTCCGCCACCAGCCGTTCGCATATGGCAAGGCCTATGCCGCCGGCTGCACCCGTGACCAGCACGGCCTGTCCCTCGAAGCGCGCCCTGATTGCCGTCATTCCGTGTTCCCCAAGCTTTGCGCGCCTCCCGCAACCGTGCGGGCCCATGCCGGACGCTGCTGTGACGAGCGCGCCTGAGGCGTAGTGTTCCACAGCTGTCGCGCGGCGGCCAGATGCAACTTGGCAAGGGCGGCGCTAGAACCAGTGCATGGCCCTTCATTTGCTCAAGCTCTGCGTCGGCTGCGATTCCATCCGCGACCTGGAGGACTGGATCGCCGAATCCATGGCCCTTTGGCGCCGCCTCGGACGCCCCGAGGAGCAGGTCCACACCACGCGCATGGTGCCGCGGCGCATGGACGAGATCGTGGGGGAAGGCTCGCTTTACTGGGTCATGAAGGGCCAGGTCAGCGGCCGCCAGCGCATCACGGCGATCCGGCCCTTCACGGATGGCGAGGGGATCGGCCGCTGCCACCTCGTGCTTGAGCCAGTCGTCGTGCCGGTGCATCCGCGCCCGTGCCGCCCCTTCCAGGGCTGGCGCTATCTCACCGATGCCGACAAGCCGCGCGATCTGGGCAAGGCCGGCGGCGGCAGCGTGGACATGCCAGAGGCCATGCGCCGCCAACTGGCCGAACTCGGACTGCTGTGACGCCTACCGCCTGAACCGGCCATAGGCCGCCGCGAAGGCGACAAGGGTCAGCAGGCCCGACAGCGCATAGGCGAAGCCATGCGGATTGCTGACATCCATCGCGCCGCCCACCAGCGGCGGCCCTGCGGTGAGGCCGATGTTGTAGAGAACGACGAAGGCTGCGTTGGCCCCGGCCAGGTCCGGCCCCTCGAACCGTGAAGCGAGATGGGCGAGGCCGACCGTGTAGAGCCCGCCGACCACGCCGCCCCACAGGAACAGCATGACCAGGAAGGGCATGCCCGTCCCGGCAAGGCTCGGCAGGATGGCCATGCCGAGGCTCCCCAAGAGGCCGACGGCCACGAGCAGCGCGCCCTTGCTCACCTTGTCCGCAAGCAGGCCGAGCGGCAACTGCATCAGCACGTTGCCCAGCGCGATGATGGTGACAAGGAAGGCCGCGCCCTCCGCCTCGAACCCGATGCGCAGGGCGTAGACCGGCAGAAGCGCAAAGCCGCCGGTCTCCACCGCGCCGAACACCATGCCGGCCATGGTGGCGGCTGGCAGGGCCATGAGATAGACGCGGAATGGGCGTGACGGCTCGTCGGACAGGGCGGGCAGGTTGTTGCGCGCGGCGATCAGCGGCAACGAGGCGAGGGCCAGCAGGCCCGCGCCGGCCAGATATGGCGGCCAGCCTCTGGTGCCGACAAGGTTGAGGATCGCCGGGCCGAGCGCGAAGCCGAGGGCCAGCACGGTGGCGTAGATGCCCATCACCAGCCCCCGCCGCGCCGGTGGCGCAAGCGCTGAGATCCAGTATTCGGACAGGACGAACAGAGCCCCCAGCGCCGCGCTGAACAGGAACCGGATCGGAAACCAGGCCCAGTAATTCGGCACGGCCCTGAACAGGACAAGACTGAGCACGATCGTGGCGATGGCCGCAGCGAGCACCCGGCCAATCCCTATCCGCGCCGCGAGCCGGGGAACGAACGGCACGGCGATGATGCTGGCGATGCCGGCCGTGGCCGTGTTGAGGCCAATCCCCGTGTTCGAGACGCCCATCCGCTCCATCTCGAGCGACAGCAGCGGGATGGTGAGGCTGAGCCCCACCCCGACGAGCGCTATGATGAGGATGGCGGCGGCGATTCCGAGATTGCGCGCGCGCAGATCCACCGCTGCCGTCATAGCAGCTCCCGTATCCACTTGCGATTTCTCTCATAATAGAAAGGGATCGGCAGGTGGGCTCCAAACCCGCGCGCGATGCGGTCCGCAAGCTCGTCGATCACCACGCGCGTCACAGCTGGCAGCTCGATGGCGCGCGTCTCGTCGAACGTGACCCAGACAAGCTGGTCAAGCTCGGAGGACGGGCCGACGACGCCCTCGGCCTTGTGCGCGAGCGCGGCGTTGTCGATGGCGAAGAAGCGGGCGTCGAAGCGCTTTGGCCGACGCGGAGGCGTGATGGCGCGCGCGATGAAGGTCACGGCCTCGAGATCGGGATAGACGCCATGCGCGGCGAACTCGGTCCAGGGTCCGGGCGGCGGGTTGTCCGGCGCGCCGAACTCCTTCGAGCCGAAGGCGAGGCCGGTCTCCTCGAAGGTCTCCCGGATCGCCGCCAGCGCGAGGGCCCGGGCACGGCCCATGCTGGGCCGCTGCACGCGGGCCATGAGGCGCGCCTCGCACGCCTCGGAAAGCGACCCGGTGACGTTCATGCGCCGGTCGCCATCCTCTATGCGTCCTCCGGGAAAAACGAACTTTCCGGGCATGAACTTGTGGCCGGGATGGCGCCGGCCCATCAGCACCCTGGGCGCGGGCCCGGAGCGATCGAGGATGATGAGCGTGGCTGCGTCGCTAGGCCGGACATTGGGCCAGCGGCGCTCGCGCGCATCATCGGTCAGGCGCCGTGCATAGTCATCCGCGCCCGGATTGTCCGCGCTGAGTTCGTCCACGCTGGCCCACCCTTCAGGAGGTGCGGTCCTTGGCCTTGGCGTTCAGTTGCGCCCGGGTCAGCAGACCATCATCGTCACCGCCGAATCCATGCATTCGGCGCGCCCATTGATAGCCTACAACCGCGCCTTTGACAGGCTGCATCAAGGCCATGGCCAGCACCACGGTGAGGATGGGCCACACCAGCATGTGCGTGGTCATCGACCAGTCGGAATGCTGCTCGGCGAGCACGATGCCGAACAGGACGATGTGCGCGACGATGGAGATGTTGATGTAGGGCGGGAAGTCGTGCGCCTGCTCGTGGAACATCTCCTCGCCGCAGTTGTCGCAGACCGGGTTGACCTTCAGATAGCGGCCGAACATCGCGCCCTTGCCGCAGGCAGGGCATTTGCACATGAAACCGCGCGAGATGGCCGGTCCTGCCTCACGCGGGCCGGTGGACATGCGCGATGTGGTGATGTCGTAAGGCATGTTCAGCGCCTCCTGGCTGCGCGCGATCCGCCGGACGGACCCTTGCCGGAGCCCCTCGCTCCCCTGTTCTGTGACATGCGTCCGCCGGGGCGTGAGCGCAAGGGCTGGCCCTTGCGGCCTTCCGACACAATCTCGAAGCGCAGGGCCCCTGCGATGGGCGCGGCCTCAACGAGCCTGACGGTGATCGGATCGCCGAGCCGAAAGCTCTCGCCATGCCGCGCGCCAGTGAGGGAATGGGTTGCTTCATCATGGGCGTAGTAATCGGCCCCGATCGTCGCAGCGGGCACGAAGCCGTCGGCGCCCGTCTCGGTCAGCTTCACGAACAGGCCCGATTTCGTCACCCCGGCAATCCGCCCATCGAAGGTCGCCCCCATCTGGTCAGCGAGGAAATGCGCCACCAGCCTGTCCACGGTCTCCCGCTCGGCAGCCATGGCGCGCCTCTCGGCAGCCGAGATCATCTCGCCGATCTTGACGAGTTCCTTGCGGCTGATGTCAGGCGGCAAGCCATCCTTTCCGAGGCCGAGATGGGAGATCAGGGCGCGGTGGACGATGAGGTCGGCATAGCGCCGGATGGGGGAGGTGAAATGCGCATATTTGCGGAGGTTCAGCCCGAAATGGCCAAGATTCTCCGGTGAATAGAGCGCCTGCGCCTGGCTGCGCAGCACCACCTCGTTGATGAATATCTCGTGTTCGGTGCCCTTCACCCCGGCGAGGATGCGGTTGAACAGCGTGGGCTGGAGCGCGCCTGCCCTGGGCAGCTTCTGCCCGATCGAAGCCAGAACCTCGGAAAGCCCGCGCATCTTCTCGACGCTGGGCTCGTCATGCACGCGGTACATCAGCCCCGACAGGGCCCGCTCGAGGCTTTCCGCCGCGCAGACATTGGCGAGGATCATGAATTCCTCGATCAGCCGGTGAGCGTCGAGCCGCTCGGGCATCATCACCCGCAGCACGCGGCCCTCCGCATCCAGCACCAGCTTGCGCTCGGGCAGATCGAGGTCGAGCGGCTGGCGTTCGTCGCGCGCCAGCCTGAGCGCGCCATAGGCGGCCCAGAGCGGCTTCAGCACGGGGGCCAGCCACGGCCCCGCTGCTGCATCGGTTTGCCCGTCAATCGCTGCCTGCGCCTGCGGATAGGCGAGCTTGGCGACGGACCGCATCAGGATGCGGTGGAAGGAATGCCGGATCTTGCGCCCGTCGCGTCCCAGCGTGATCCGCACCGCCAGCGCCGGGCGGTCCTGCTCGGGGCGCAGCGAGCACAGATCGTTCGAGATGCGCTCGGGAAGCATCGGCACGACCCGATCCGGAAAATACACCGAATTGCCGCGCTCGAGCGCTTCGCGGTCCAGCGCCGAGCCGGGGCGCACATACGCCGCCACATCCGCGATGGCGACGGTCAGGATGAAGCCGCCTGCATTGTCGGGGTTTTCGTCCGGCGCCGCGTGCACGGCGTCGTCATGGTCCTTGGCGTCGGCCGGGTCGATCGTGACCAGCGGCAGGTCGCGCCAGTCCTCCCGGCCCCTGGCGTTCGCGGGCCTGGCGTCCTGTGCCTCGGCAAGGGCCGCAGCGCTGAACTCCTGCGGAATGTTGTGCGTGTGGATCGCGATGAGGCTCACAGCCTTCTCGGAGGTGACCGAGCCCAACCGCTCCTTGACCTTGCCGCGCTGCAGGCCCAGACCGCGCGAAGAAGTGATCCTGCCGAGCGTGACCGAGACGAGGTCGCCGTCGACGGCGCTGTTCTCGTCGCCTCGCTGGATCAGGATTTCCTTGCCGCGCGCCTTCTTGTCCACGGACTCGACGCGCCCGCCGCCTTCAGGATAGGTGCGGAACACGCCGATCACTGCGGGCCGCTGCCGCGCGATGATCTTCAGCGCGCGCGCCTCGAAGCTGTTTTCACCGCGCGCATGGAGCCTGGCGAGAACCCGTTCGCCCACGCCCGGCATCGGCGTTCCCGGCAATGGCTTGCGCGGCGTCGTCACGATGATCCGGGGCAGGGGCCCATCCTCCGCCGTCCAGTCCGCCGGCGTGGCCACCAGCTCTCCGTCGCGGTCGCGGCCCGTGATGTCGAGCAGGAGCACGGATGGCAGACCGTCATCGGAGCCGCGCCGCCGCGAGGAAGCCCCGCCGTCGCTCGCCCGTTCCGCCTCGATCTCCCGAAGCAACTGCTTGAGCCAGACGCGCCCGCCCTGCGGCAGGGTGAAGGCCCGAGCGATCTCGCGCTTGCCAACCTCGCGGCCCGCAGCGCGCTCCTCATCGATGAAGCGCAGGATCTGGCTCTTGGTCGGCAAAGGAACGGCGTGTTTCACGGCTTGATGTGTCGCATGTCCGGCTGTCCGGGGAAAGGTCGTCCGCCGGCATGCCGGGCTTCAGTCCTTGCGGGGCGTCCGGAACGGCTGCGTCACCAGCCGGTCCAGCCTGTGTTCGGCTGCATCGCGGAACTCGTCCAGACCCACCACCATTCCGTCATAGCCGGCGGCCGGACGGTGGGAATAAGTGCCGAACATCCGGTCCCATAACGCCAGATTGAACCCGAAGTTCGAGTCCGTCTCCCGCCGCGCAGTGGAGTGATGGATGATGTGCATTTCGGGCGTCACGACGAACCAGCGCAGCACACGCTCGCTGCGCTCCGGCAGCCGGACATTCGAGTGATTGTAGAGCGCCATGCCGTTGAGCACGATCTCGAAGACCAGGACGGCTTCCGGGGGAATGCCAAGCAGCACGATCGCCGCGGCCTTGAGCAGCAGCGAGGCCACGATCTCGATGGGATGGAAGCGGATGCCCGAGGTCACGTCGATCTCTGTGTCGGCATGGTGCATGCGGTGAATGCGCCACAGCACAGGCACCGTGTGGAAAAGCCGGTGCTGCGCGTAGACCAACAGATCGAGCAGCACGAAGCCGAGCAGCCCGGCCATGAGCCATGGCAGGCCGACCAGCGGCAGCAGGCCAAGCCCCTGGCCCTGCGTCCAGATGGCGACACCCACCGCAGAAGCCGGGAAAACGATCCGCGCCACGATGATGTCGAGCGCGAAGATGCCGAGATTGGCCGGCCAGCGCACGCTGCGACCGAGCCTGCTGTCGCGCCAGGGATCAAGGAACTCCCACAGCGCCATGCCGATGAAGATGGCGAGGAAAATCGCGAGGCGAAGGGTCGGCTCCGAAAAGCCGGCGACGCTCAGGGTTGTGGGCATGGGTTCCATCGCTCTCAAATGGCGACGGCCCCATGCGCCGGTCAAGTCCACAGCGCGGCTCGTGCGGCGCGCGGCCCGCGTTTCTGCGCAAGGAACAGAATCGTGATCGGCATGATTATAGAGGATGAGACCGGATTCCGGCCCGGAACGGGCTCAGCCTGCTTCCTTTTGCCGTCGTGCGGTCCCAGGCTTCATCATGCGTCGCCCCACCAGGATGGCAGCGTGCAAAAGTGGACGCCTGCATCCAGTTGGCGTCGGCAAGCGTAGATCCGCAAGACGGGCTGCCGTGGCCTTCCGCGACGAGAAAGGGGAGTGCATCCCATGATGGATCGACGTGTGTTGCTGGGTTCGGCTGCGGCTCTGCTGCTCGGCGCCGCCGTACGACCGGCCAGCGCCTCGGCCCACAGCTTCAGTTTCGAGGGCATCGACGGCGGGGTCATCAACCTTGCCGATTTCCGGGGACGGCCCGTGCTGGTCGTGAACACGGCCTCCCGCTGCGGCTTCGTCAACCAGTATGCCGGCCTCCAGCAGATCTGGACACGCTATCGGGCGCGCGGGCTGACCGTGATCGGCGTTCCTGCGAATGACTTCGCGGGGCAGGAGCCGGGCTCCAATGAAGAGATCATGGGCTTCTGCTCGTCCACCTTCGGCGTCAGCTTCCCGCTTGCAGCCAAAACCACCGTTGTCGGCGAGCGCGCCCATCCCTTCTATCGCTGGGCCGCGCGCCAGCGCCCCTCGGACACGCCGCGCTGGAACTTCCACAAGTATCTGATCGGCCGGGACGGGCGCATAGCAGCCGTCTTCCCGACATCCGTGGAGCCGACCGACCCGCGCATCCTCACGGCGATCGAACTGGCCCTGATCGGGGGGCGCGAAGGCGCGTGACCTGACGGGGGCTCAGTTGAGGCGCCGGCCTCCGACCATCACGCTGACGACCCTTCCATCCATGCGCGCCTCGTCGAAGGGCGAGTTCTTGGAGCGGGACCTGAGCTTCGCCTTGGCGAGCACATAGGCCGCATCCGGGTCGATCACGATCAGGTCCGCCGGCGCGCCTACCGCGAGCCGCCCGGCCTGCGAGCCGATGAGCGCTGCGGGCGCAGACGTCATCGCCGCGATCAGGCGGGGCAGGGGCACATCTCCCGAATGGTGCAGGCGCAGCGCCGCTGACAGCATCGTCTCGAGGCCGACCGCGCCATTGGCCGCCTCGCCGAAGGGTTGGCGCTTGGTTTCGACATCCTGCGGATCATGGTCCGAAACGATCACGTCGATGGTGCCGTCAGCCAGCGCGTCGACCAGCGCAAGCCGCTCGTTCTCGTGGCGCAGCGGCGGCGAAAGCTTGCAGAAGGTCCGGTAGGCTCCGACATCGTTCTCGTTCAGCGTCAGATTGTTGATCGACACGCCGCAGGTCACGTTCAGCCCCGCCGCCTTGGCGCGGCGTATCAGTTCGATCGATCCCGAGCACGAGATCATGCTGGCGTGATAGCGCCCGCCCGTCGCGGCCACGAGCGCAAGGTCGCGTTCCAGGATGATCGTTTCGGCGACATGCGGGATGCCGTGCAGGCCAAGACGCGAGGCGAATTCGCCCTCGTTCATCACGCCTTCGCCGCGCAGGTTCGGATCTTCGGGATGGTGCACGATCAACGCGCCGAAATCGCGGGCGTAGATCAGCGCGCGCCGCATCACCTGCGCGTTCATCACCGAGCGCGGCCCGTCCGTGAAGAAGACCGCGCCGGCCTCCATCAGCAGCCCGAACTCTGTCATCTCGCCGCCCCTCAGGCCCTTGGTCAGAGCCGCCGATGGCAGCACGTTGACGATGGCCTTGTCGCGGGCGCGGCGCTTGATGAAGTCGATGATGGCAGGATCATCCACTACCGGATCGGTGTCCGGCCGACACACCAGCGTCGTCACGCCGCCGGCAGCAGCGGCCTCCGACGCCGTGCGCAACGTCTCGCGATGCTCCGCACCCGGCTCACCGGCGAAGGCGCACAGGTCGATCAGGCCGGGAGCGAGGATGAGGCCGCCGCAATCGTGGATTTCTGCGCCCTCGGGCAGGGCGCCGGGTCTGACTGATGGGCCAAGGTCCACGATGACGCCATCGCGCACCAGCACGCCGCCATGGGTTTGTGTTCCCGTGGCAGGGTCGATCAGGCGGGCGTTGGTGAGGGCTAGGTTCATTTGTCCCAGTTATCACTTGGTTTGTGTTCAGACCTGACAGATCGATCAATGAAATCAGTATTCCCTCGCCTCACAAGATAGCCAAATGCTCTGGGAAAACGACGCTCTAGGAACTCCATCAATCTGACGCTTGAGTGAAATCGTGAATTGATGAGCATCCATTCAAAAATGTAAGCGACGACTGCAATGAGTGTCGCGATAAGCAAGGCAGTGAAGTGCCCGGTCAGTAGCGCTGAAAGGGCCGCGACCACCGCTACTGCAAATACAATAGCCTGAGGCAAACCCGCAAGAACGCCTGTCGATAGGTTGAATAGTGTTTTCATGGCCGCAAAAACCACGGTTGACCAACCCGTCATTGCGAGCGGAGCGAAGCAATCCAGACCTCGGCGCGCACAAGGGCTGGATGACTTCGCTGCGCTCGCCATGACGGTGCAGCGCGCCTCACCCATTCCTGAGCCCCCCTGCCAGCGCTTCGAGCACAGCCATCCGCACGGCCACGCCCATCTCCACCTGTTCGCGGATCAGGGATTGCGCGCCGTCGGCCACGTCGGTGGCGATCTCGACGCCGCGGTTCATCGGGCCGGGGTGCATCACCAGCGCGTCCGGCTTCGCGCGGGTGAGCTTCTCGTGGTCGAGACCGAAATAGCGGAAATACTCCTTTGCGGAGGGGATGAACGACCCGCTCATGCGTTCGCGCTGAAGGCGCAGCATCATGATGATGTCGACGCCTTCCAGCCCCTTCTTCATGTCGGTGTAGATGGGCAGGCCAAGCCCGTCGAAGCCGGGCGGGATGAGCGTCGACGGCCCGATCAGCCGCACATGGGCGCCCAGCGCCGAGAGCAGGATGATGTTCGAGCGCGCCACGCGGGAATGCAGGATGTCCCCGCAGATGGCCACGGCGAGTCCCTCGATCGCGCCCTTGTTGCGGCGGATGGTGAGCGCATCGAGCAGGGCCTGTGTGGGGTGCTCATGCGCGCCGTCGCCGGCATTGACCACCGCGCAGTCCACCTTGCGCGAGAGCAGCTCCACCGCGCCGGCGGCATGATGCCGGACCACGATGATGTCCGGGTGCATGGCGTTGAGCGTCGCCGCCGTGTCGATCAGCGTCTCGCCCTTCTTCACGGACGAGTTGCCGACGCTCATGTTCATGACGTCCGCGCCCAGCCGCTTGCCAGCCAGCTCGAACGAGGCCTGGGTGCGGGTCGAGGCTTCGAAGAACAGGTTGATCTGGGTGCGCCCGCGCAGCGTGGAGCGCTTCTTCTCCACCTGCCGCGACAGCTCGACATAGGAATCGGCCATGTCCAGCAGGCTCGTGATCTCGAGGCGGTTGAGCCCCTGGATGCCGAGCAGATGCCGGCGCGTGAAGGTCACGGGCGGATGTCCGGGATATGTCATCGAGAAGGGAGCGTTACGCTTCCCGCCGCCATCGGGCAAGGCTTGCCTTGGCCCTTGCACAGGCTTTGGCCAGCGGAGGCGGCCAGGGCGTGGAAGTCAGCGCCTGGCCCTGACGGGCACCCTCAAGGGCTTGAGTTCGTGAATGCCCGGCCCGCCGCCTCGGTCGTCATCATCGTCGGAGCGGTTCATCATGATGGCGGTTCCGGTGACCACGCTGGCCCCTGTGACGATGCAGCCGCCGCACAGCAGCAACAGCGCCAGTATGCCGTCGCCGTCGCGCGCCAGCAGGCCGCGCAGGCCATAGGCGTCCGCCCAGAGCAGCCCCGCGACAAAAATCACGCCGATCGCCGCCCCGCTGAGGGTGTTGACCAAAATCAGCCTGTGCAACGGATCGCGTGGCAAGAAGCGCACTCCCAACACCTTGGGAGGAAGGTAGCGCTGGCACCTTAACAAACAAGCACGGACAATGGTTCAAACCGGCCTTTTCGCAAATGAATCACGTTCAATTGACTTCTGACCCGGCTTCGATCAGGTTGCGCGCCGCCCAATGGTCGGCCGCGTCGCTTGCGTCGCCACAGCTGCCACATCTGATTCTCCATTGCAGGAAGCAGACCCAAGCCCATGAAAGTGCTCGTCGTTGAGTCGCCCGCAAAGGCGAAGACGATCAACAAGTACCTTGGCTCCGACTACCATGTCGTCGCCTCGTTCGGGCATATCCGCGACCTGCCGCCCAAGGATGGCTCGGTCAATCCCGATGCTGACTTCGCAATGGTGTGGGAGCTGGAGGGCCGCGGCGCCAAGCAGCTCTCGGAAATCGCCAAGGCTGTGAAAGGTGCGGAAAAGCTGATTCTGGCGACCGACCCGGACAGGGAAGGCGAGGCGATCTCCTGGCACGTCCTGCAGGCGCTGAACGAGAAGAAGGCGCTCAGGGGCATGCCCGTGGAGCGCGTGACCTTCAATGCGATCACCAGGGACACGGTCACGGCGGCGCTGAAGGCCCCGCGCGAGATCGATGCCGCGCTGGTCGACGCCTATCTGGCCCGCCGCGCCCTCGACTATCTCGTGGGGTTCACCCTGTCCCCGGTGTTGTGGCGCAAGCTGCCGGGCGCGAAGTCGGCCGGGCGGGTGCAGTCCGTTGCGCTGAGGCTCGTCTGCGACCGGGAACGCGAGATCGAGGCCTTCCGGGCGCGCGAATACTGGACGATCGTCGCCGAACTGGCGACCCTGCGCGGCCATGCCTTCGAGGCGCGGCTGGTGGGCGCCGACGGCAAGAAGATCAACCGCCTCGATATCGGCGCCGGCGCCGAGGCCGAGGCCTTCAAGGCCGCGTTGCAGGCCGCCAGCTTCGAGGTCGCGTCGATCGAGGCCAAGCCGGTGAAGCGGCACCCCGCGCCGCCTTTCCAGACCTCCGCGCTGCAGCAGGAGGCCTCGCGCAAGCTCGGCTTCGCGCCGGCCCGCACCATGCAGCTGGCCCAGCGCCTTTACGAGGGCGTCGACATCGGCGGCGAGACGGTCGGCCTCATCACCTACATGCGAACCGATGGCGTCGACATGGACGGCTCGGCCATCGCCGCGGCCCGGCGCGTCATCGGCAAGGAGTTTGGCGCCGGATACGTGCCCGAGGTTCCCCGCAAATACACCACCAAGGCCAAGAACGCGCAGGAGGCCCACGAGGCCATCCGGCCCACCGACATGGGCCGGCTGCCTGCCCATGTGGCGCGCGCCCTCGAGCCCGATCAGGCGCGGCTTTATGAGCTGATCTGGATGCGCACCATCGCCAGCCAGATGGAGAGCGCCCAGCTTGAGCGCACCACGGTCGAGATCAAGGCCAGGGCCGGGACGCGGGACCTCGACCTGCGCGCCACGGGCCAGGTCGTGCTCTTCGACGGCTTCCTCAAGGTCTATCAGGAAGGCCGCGACGACGAGGATGACGAAGAGAGCCGCCGCCTGCCGCAGATGACGACGGCTGAGAACCTCCGCGCTAGGGACATCCGCGCCACCCAGAGCTTCACCGAGCCGCCGCCGCGATTCTCCGAGGCGAGCCTCGTCAAGCGAATGGAGGAGCTTGGGATCGGCCGGCCCTCCACCTATGCCTCGATCCTTCAGGTGCTGCGCGACCGCGAATATGTCAGCATCGACAAGAAGCGCCTGGTCCCCAACGACACCGGGCGCGTGCTCTCATCTTTCCTCGAAAGCTTTTTCGCGCGCTACGTCGAATACGATTTCACGGCGAGCCTCGAGAACGATCTCGACCGCATCTCCAACCACGAGGTGGACTGGAAGGAGATCATGCGCGCCTTCTGGGAGGAGTTTTCAGCGGCCATCGCCGGCGCCAAGGACCTTCGCACGGGCGAAGTGATCGACAAGCTGGACGAGGCGCTGGGGCCCCACCTGTTCCCGGCGCGCGCCGATGGCGGCGATCCGCGACGCTGCCCGACCTGCGGCAATGGCCGCCTTGGCCTGCGCTTCTCCAAGACGGGCGGCTTCATCGGCTGCTCCAACTATCCCGAATGCCGCTACACGCGCCCGATGGCCGCGCCCTCCGCTGATGGCGAGGCAAGCGGCGAGGGCGGCGGCCAGCCCGGCGTGCGCCTGCTCGGCAAGGATCCGGTCTCCGGCCTTGACGTCACCGTGCGCGATGGCCGCTTCGGCCCCTATGTGCAGCTCGGCGAGGGCGAGAAGCCCAAGCGACAGACATTGCCCAAGGGCGTGAGCCCCGCCCATGTCGAGCTTGACCGTGCGCTGGTGCTGCTCTCGCTGCCGCGCGAGGTCGCGCGCCATCCCGAAAGTGGCGAACCCATCCTCGCTGGAATCGGTCGCTTCGGACCCTATGTCCAGCACGGCAAGACCTACGCCAACATCGGCAAGGATGACGACATCCTTGAGATCGGCGCCAATCGCGCCATCGACCTCATCGTCGCCAAGGAGAGCGGGGCTGGATCGGCTCGCCGCTTTGGCGGCGCGCCTGCGGGACGTCTCCTTGGCGAATATCCGGAAGGTGGCCCCATCACGGTGCGAGGCGGGCGCTATGGCGCCTACGTCAACTGGGACAAGATCAACGCCACCTTGCCCAAGCCCATCACGGAAGCCGATGTCACGCTCGAACAGGCCATCGACCTGATCCGCGCCAGGATCGCGAGCGGGCCGGCGCCCAAGGGCGGCCGCAAGCCGTCACGCGCGGCCAAGCCCGCCGCCAGATCCAAGCCCCCTGCCAAACCGGCAGGCAAATCTGCGGCGAAGTCCGGGGTGGCCTCTGCGGACAAGAAGCCGGCCGGTAAGTCCGCCGCCAAACCTGCGTCAGCCGCTCGCAACGCCAGGACGACGCCTGGCGGGAGTTGAACTGCACAAGCCGGGCCCAGGTGGGGGCATGGCCCTGAACTGGTCTGATCCGCTGCCCGGCTTCGCCAGCGTTCCAGCCGCTCAGGCAGGCTTGAAGGCAGCCAAGAGAAAGGCTTGACCTTGGCGTGCGACAGGCCGATCCTACGCCGGTCGGCCACCCCCAACGAGCTGGAGCGCGCCATGAGCGATGCCACGCACGCCGCCGAAAATGACCCGCAGCGCCTGCCTGATCCGGTCATCCGGACAGTGACGCGGCACGACATTGTCGAGGCCCTCGCTGCGGGGTTGCGGGACTTCCGGGCCGCCCCGCTTTACGGGCTCTTCTTCGGCGCGGTCTATGTGGCGGGCGGGCTTTCCATCCTCGCCTGCCTGTCCTGGCTGGACATGTCCTATCTCGCCTATCCGCTGGCCGCCGGCTTCGCCATGATCGGCCCTTTCGTGGCTTCGGGCCTGTACGAGGTCAGCCGCCGGCGCGAAACCGGGGAGCCTCTCAGCTTCGGCATCGTGCTGTGGTCGATCTGGGAGCAGAGGCGGCGCGAAATGGGCTGGATGGCCTTCGTCGCCATCTTCCTGCTCATCGTCTGGCTCTATCAGGTGCGCCTTCTGATCGCCCTGTTCCTGGGCCTGCGCTCCTTCTCCACGATGGCCGAATTCATGACGGTGCTGACCTCCACGCCGGAGGGGCTGATGTTCCTCGCTGTCGGCCATGTGGTGGGCGCTCTGCTCGCAGCCCTCGCCTACACGCTCACGGTCGTGTCCTTTCCGCTGCTGGTCGACCGCGACCATGACTTCATCACCGCCATCATCACGAGCTTCAGGGCTGTGGCAGCCAACCCGGTGGTGATGCTGGGCTGGGCTGCCTGCGTGGTTGCGCTGATGATCCTGGCAAGCCTGCCCATGTTCCTCGGGCTCGTCATCGTCCTGCCAGTGCTCGGCCACGCGACATGGCATATCTACCGCCGCGTGGTGGAGCCGTTGCCCGGCTGATTGCGCGCTGCCGTCGCCGCGACTAGGGTTAGTGCCTCCTTGAGCTGATACGGAGCCTGCGCTTTGGCCGCTGCCTATGGTTTTCACGTCATTCTGGCCTTTGTCATCGGCTACCTGCTGGGCTCGATCCCCTTCGGCATCATCGTCACCCGCCTTGGCGGGGGCGTCGATCCGCGCACCATCGGATCGGGCAACATCGGCGCCACCAATGTGCTGCGCTCGGGCAACAAGCAGCTCGCCGCGCTGACGCTGCTGGGTGACGCGCTCAAGGGCACCGCGGCCGTCATCTTCGGCTGGTTCCTCGGAGGGGAGGGCACCGCGATCGCTGCGGGCTTCGGCGCCTTCGTGGGCCATCTCTTTCCGATCTGGCTCGGTTTCAAAGGCGGCAAGGGCGTTGCGACCTACCTCGGCGTGGCGCTGGCGCTGCATCCGCTCGGCGCGTTGGCCTTTGCCGCCTCCTGGCTCCTGGTCGCCTTCCTCAGTCGCTATTCCTCCCTTTCGGCGCTGGTGGCCACTGTCGCCACGCCCTTGTCGTTCTGGCTGATGGGCCATGGGCGCATGGCGGTCTTGATGGCTACGCTGTCGGCCTTGCTGTGGGTGATGCACCGCGAGAACATCGCGCGGCTCATCTCGGGCACCGAGGGCAAGATCGGCAAGAAGGCCTGACCCGCGATGAGCCCGGTGCAGCTCACGGATCAGCAGCGTTTCGACTGGCTGCGGCTTATCCGGACCGAAGGCGTGGGGCCGCGCAGCTTCCGCACGCTGGTCAATCGCTTCGGCGGCGCGTCAGCGGCGCTCGCAGCCTTGCCCGATCTGGCGCGTGGCGCAGGTCGCCCTGTCGCCTTGCCGCCTGTTGCCGAAATCGAGCGTGAGCTTGAACAGGCCCGCCGTCTCGGTGTGCGCTTCATCGCCATGGGGGAGGCCGCCTATCCGGCGCCTCTGGCGGCGTCGCAGACCGCGCCGCCCATCCTCGCCGTGCGTGGCCGCCTCGACGCCTTGACGCGGCCGATGGTGGCGCTGGTCGGCTCGCGCAACGCCTCGGGCCTCGGGCTGAAGTTCACCGAGACGCTGGCGCGGGAACTGGGCGAAGCCGGCTTCGTGATCGTATCCGGGCTGGCCCGCGGCGTCGACACGGCCGCCCATCGCGCCTCGTTGCGCACCGGCACCGTCGCCGTGCTCGCTGGCGGGCATGGGCAGGTCTATCCGCCGCAGAACGAGCCCCTGCTTGAGGAGTTGCTCGAAGAGGGCGCGGCCGTTTCTGAGCTCCCCTTCACGGTGGAGGCCCGCGCGCGAGATTTCCCCCGGCGCAACCGCATCGTCGCGGCGCTGGCCATGGGCGTGGTTGTGGTCGAGGCGGCGCGCAAATCCGGCTCGCTGATCACCGCGCGGCTGGCGCTTGAAGAAGGGCGCGAGCTGTTCGCGGTTCCAGGCTCGCCGCTGGACCCCCGCGCTGAAGGCACCAACGATCTGCTCGCCCGGCGCGAGGCGCACCTGTGCCGCTCCGCCCGGGACGTGATCGCGGAACTCGAGCCCCAGCTTGGGCGAGGCCCCGCGCAGGGTCAGGCTTCGCTCTTCGAGGCCGCGCATTCGGGCGATGTCGAGGATCTGGATCTTGATGAGCTGGAGTGGCTGATCGGCGCCACCCGCCGCACGTCTGAACCGGCGCAGGCTCATGAGGATGCGGTCGCGGACTCATGGGTTGCTGATCTGCCCGACGGCCCGGAGGCTGCCGATGACGCCTTGATCCTGGATCTGCTGGGCGCCGCGCCGATCGCTGCCGATGATCTGGCCCGCCAGAGCGGGCTCGCGGCGCGTCATGTGCAGGGCTTGCTGGTGGAGCTGGAGATGCGCGAACTGGTCCGGCGTGACGCCTCTGGCGGCTATGTGCGGGCCTCGTCGCCGCGCGGCGCCTGACCGGCGCCATACCCCTCGGCATCAACGCCATGCATGTCGGCGCTGAGCTTCTGCGAGGCTTCGCGTGCTTCCGCCGTCGCCATGTCGAGGAAGTAGGACAGCAGGCTCAGATCAGAGTTTCTCGCCATGGCGCCAAGCTCGGCGCACATCTGGCTGATGTAGGCTGCAACCTCAAGGCGAAGCAGCGCCTTTTCGTCCTGCTCCCGGCCGAATCCTGTCCCCGACGGCGCTTGCCCAAGGAATTCAGTTGTTTCCGAACCGGACTTCGAGATATCCGGACCCATAATGCGTGACATCCAACAAAAACTCCCGGGTCAGCAAGATTCGTAGCTGCAATCTAAGGTTGCACAAATGTTTTGACAAGCCGAATTTCCGTCGCGTCCATGCCAGAGTCTCACCGCAACGTCACGAAGGTGACGAGGATCAGCGGCATCGTCAGCATCGCCAGCACGGTCTGCAGGGTGGCGATCTCGGCCATGAGCGGCGCGTCGCCGCCCATCTGCCGCGCAAGGATATAGGAGGCCGCCGCCGTCGGCACGCTGGCCGCGATCAGCGCGACGCTGAGCGGCGCGCCCGTGAGTCCGAGCGCCAGGCCCGCGCCGTAGACCAGGGCAGGCATCAGCAGGAGCTTGAGCCCGATCGCCAGCCAGTGGCGGAGCCGCGGCCGCGCCAGGCTCCTCAGGTTCAGACCCGCGCCCACGACCAGCAGGCCGGCCGCAAGCGCGGCCTTGCCCATGATGTCCGCGGCGCCGCCGAGCGGGCGCGGGATGTAGGCGCTGAACGGGCTGAGCGCGAGGCCTGCCGCGCAGGACCAGATGAACGGGTTCTTGGCGAGCGTGATTGCTGTCGCCTGCAGATCGAAGCTGTCGCCGCGTGCGAAGCGCGAGAGCACGAGCACGGAGAACACATTGACCATGGGAATCAGCGAGGCGATCACCACTGCCATCAGCGCGATGCCCTCGGCGCCGAACTGCTCCGCCGCGACCGCAAGCGCTATGAAGGTGTTCCAGCGAACAGCCCCCTGGTAAAGCGAGGAGAAGGCAGGGCCGTCCACGCCGGCGTGCGCCAGCGGACGGGCCAGCGCCAGCAGCAGCAAAGTCATCGTCGCGGCGCCGAACACCAGCGAGCCGCCCACGGACAACACCGGCAGCCCATCGAGCTTCGCATAGGCCAGCGTATGGATGACAAGGGCGGGGATGAGGACGTGATAGGTCACGCTTTCAAAGCCGCGCCACGCTGCGTCCTGGATGAAGTTCGTGGCCCGCGCTGCGTAGCCCGCGACAATCACCACGAAGACAGCCGCAAGGCTTGAGATGAGGCTGCTCATGGGTGCCCGCCAAAACGCGCCAACTGGCATGATCGGCCCGGGCCGGCAAGGGAGGCTGCGCATGGCCGCGCTGCAGCCGGCGCATTTTCGTCATAATCGGTTCACGGTGGGTTCAATCACCCGTCGTTAACACCTGTGGCAAAGGGCGATGGTGTCCCTTGTCTCATGGAGGCCATGACCATGGCTGCAATGATGTCGAGTTTCCCTGTCCGCCGGCTTGTCGTGGCTGGTTCCGCTGCCGCTCTGCTGGCGACGATGGCGCCCGTTCAGGCTGCGCCGTGGAGCGGCGCGCTGGTCCATGGCGTGTCGGCTCCTTCGCTCATCGAGAATGTGCGCTGGCGGTCCCGCCGCAATGACGGCGCGCTTGTCGCGGGGGCCATCGGCCTTGGCGTGCTCGGCCTCGCCGCAGCCGCTGCCGCCGCCGCTGGCCAGCAGCGCTATGATGAGGGCTATTACGGCGACCAACAGCGCGATTATGGCTATGCGCCCGCCTACGACCCTTATGGCTACGAGCCGATCTACGCGCCCCGTCCGCGCTATGTCCCGGCGCCCGTCTATGGTTACGGTCCGTATGCCCCTTATGGCTATGCTCCGGCCTATGGCTATGCGCCTGCTCCCGTCTACCAGAGCCGGCGTGAATACTATCGCTCGCCGGCCGATCGTCGGCAGCTTGAATATAGCCGCAGCGGCTTGCCGGGGCGCGATCCTGCCGGCGGTAATTGAGAGGTCGTGATGGCATGCTGACCGGGCTGAAACGCCGGTCAGAGCCGCGGCGCCAAAGCCCGGCTCGCGCGTTAATCCTTATCTAACCATGCGATTGTGATCCGGTGCCGCGTGGCTTACGCTAGATCAACATGAAAGCGGCTCCGCATCTGGCGGGCCGCAGGCTCTGGGAGGGTCGAAATGTCCAGTTCACGTCGTTTCAAGATCACGGGCGTCGCCTGCGCGGCGCTGGTGGGCATCAGCGGGTTCACCGCTCCGGCCCTGTCCGCGCCCTTCGCCAGCGTGGGCGCTTCGCAGGTCAAGGCCGAGCCTGTGATCGAGCAGGTGCAGAACCGCCGCCCCCGTCCTGTAGCCCGGGCCCGCGCCCGCAACAACAATGCTGCTGTCGGCGCGGCCATTCTGGGCATCGGCGTGCTCGGCATCGCGGCTGCGGCCGCTGCCTCGCAGCAGCGCCGCGAGCGCGCGCCGGTCTACTACACCGACCAGTGGGGCAACCCCGTTGATGCGTATGGCCGCCCGGTCTATTCGCGGCAGGTGCAGTCCTACGGCTATTACCAGCAGCCCGGCTACTACCAGCAGCCCGGCTACTACCAGCAGCCGGCCTACGGCGGGGGCTATTACCAGGACCAACGGCAGAGCCGCTGGCAACGTGACCAGATCCGTGCCCAGCAGCGCGAGCAGATCCGCCAGGCTCAGAGGCTCGAGCGCGAGGAGATGCGCCGCCGCGAGCAGTTTCAGTATCGCCAGTACAACCGCGGCGAGTTCCATGGCGGCACGCCGTCGCGCCGGACCGATCCGTTCCGCTGAGGAAAACGCCGGCCTTCAGCGTCAAAGGCGGTCGAGCGCGCCTTGGAGGATGTAGGCCGCCGCCAGCTTGTCCACCACGGCGGCCCGCTTCGCGCGTGATGCGTCCGCTTCAAGCAGCGTTCGCGTAACGGCCAGCGTGGACATCCGCTCATCGACCAGCGCGATGGGCAGGCGCGTGTGCGGCACGAGATTGCGAACGAAGGCGCGGGTCGATTGCGCCCGAGGCCCTTCCGTCCCGTCCATGTTGAGCGGCAGGCCGACGATGAGGCCGCCGACGCCAAGCCGGGCGGCGATGGCGAGCATCGCCTCCACATCCTTGGTGAACTTCACCCGCCTGATCGTCTCGAGCGGCGTAGCGATAGTCAGTTCCACATCCGACAGCGCAAGGCCGATGGTCTTGGCGCCGAGGTCCAGCCCCAGCAGGCGCTGGTGCCGCGTGAGCGTCTCAGCCATGACGTTCAGGTCGATCAGCGGCACGGCAGCCCTTTCTCATCAGCTCGCCAAGGGCCATAGCTGTCCTTGCACGCCTCGACAATGTTCCTTGATCGGCCGGGCCTGGCCCGGTAGCCCTTGGCAGCGTCCCGCGCGACAGTGGGCGCCCCAGGCTCCCCTGACCGAGGACGGACCCATGAAGCTCACCTGGTTCGGCCATTCCGCCTGCCGCATCGACGTCGCCGGCGCCGCCATCCTGATCGATCCGTTCCTGACGTCGAACACGGCTTTCACGGGCGACGCCGTCGCCGCGACGGACGGCGCCACCCATATCCTGATCACCCATGGCCATGGCGACCATATTGGCGATGCGCTCGATATCGCGGCGCGGACGGGCGCGACCGTCGTCACCAATTTCGAGCTTTGCATGTATCTGGCCTCCCAGGGCCTCAAGAGCTTCGTGCCCATGAATGCCGGGGGCACCGCCGACATGGGCGCCTTCAGCGTCTCGATGGTGCGGGCCGAGCATTCGGCAGGGCTTGTCGAGGCCGGCGTTGGCTTCCCGCTGGGCAATGCCAATGGCGTCATCGTCGCGGCCAAGGGCGAGCCCACGCTCTGGCACATGGGCGACACGGACATCTTCTCGGACATGGCGCTCATCGCCGAGCTTCACGCGGTCGATGTCTGCATCTGCCCGATCGGGGACCGCTTCACCATGGGCGGCAAGACTGCGGCCCTCGCGATGAGGCGCTTCGTCAGGCCCCGCATCGCCATTCCTTGCCATTACGCCTCCTTCCCCATGCTCGACCAGACCGCGGATGCCTTCATCGCCGCCATGGCCGGATCGGGCATCACGGTGATGACGCCCGCATCCGGGGAGGCAATCGAACTCTGAGACGGTGCTGGCGGCCCTGTGCGTTGCAGCCCGGCCTGTGGCCGGCTATAGCGCGCTGACAACTCCTCAAGGGTCATCCCATGTCCGTCGACGCCAACACCGTGAAACGGGTCGCCCATCTCGCCCGCATTGCCCTGCCTGACGAGGACGTGCCCAGGATGCAGGCCGAGATCAACGCCATGCTCGGCTTCGTCGAGCAGCTGAACGAGGTCGACGTGGCCGGCGTCGAGCCCATGACTTCGGTGATGCCGATGGTGATGAAGAAGCGGCAGGACGTGATCAATGATGGCGCCATCGCCGATGCTGTGGTGGCCAATGCGCCCCAATCGGAAGACAACTACTTCATGGTGCCCAAGGTGGTCGAGTGAGGCGCTGAGCCTTTCGACCGGCCCGCGTTTCGGCGCAGGCCTTGCACCGCCGCTCCTGAACCTGCCCGGATGATCCAGCAATGACCGACCTCACCAAGCTCACGCTGAGCGAAGCCCGCGATGGACTGCGTGCCCGCGCCTTCAGCGCCACCGAGCTGGCCGCTGCCCATATCGCTGCCGTCGAGCAGGCGCGCGCGCTCAATGCCTATGTCCTGGAGACGCCCGATATCGCGCTGGCGCAGGCCGCCGCCTCGGACCAGAAGCTGGCGCGCGGGGAGGGCGGCCCGCTTGAGGGCCTGCCGCTCGGCATCAAGGATCTTTATTGCACCAGGGATGTGCGAACCACTGCTTGCTCGAAGATCCTCGGCAATTTCGTGCCGCCCTACGAGTCCACCGTCACGGCGCAACTCTGGCGCGATGGCGCGGTGATGCTCGGCAAGCTCAACAATGACGAGTTCGCCATGGGCTCGTCCAATGAGACCTCTGCCTTCGGCAATGTCGTCAACCCGTGGCGCCGGAACGGCTCGCATGTCGGAGCGGGGGCGGCGGGCGCTGCCGAGGAGGCGCATCTCGTGCCGGGCGGCTCCTCGGGCGGGTCCTCCGCTGCCGTTGCGGCCGATCTGTGCCTGGCCGCCACAGCCACAGACACGGGCGGCTCGATCCGCCAGCCTGCGGCCTTCACCGGCACGGTCGGCATCAAGCCCACCTATGGCCGCTGCTCGCGCTGGGGCATTGTCGCCTTCGCCTCCTCGCTCGACCAGGCGGGCCCCATCGGCAAGACGGTGCGCGACTGCGCCGTGATGCTGCGCTCCATGTCGGGGCATGACCCGAAGGATACGACCTCGGTCGACATCGCGGTGCCGGATTACGAGAAGGCCATCGGCCGTTCGGTGAAGGGCATGCGCATCGGCATCCCGAAGGAATACCGCATCGACGGCATGCCCTCCGAAATCGAGAAGCTGTGGGCCGACGGCATCGCCTGGCTGCGGGCCGCGGGCGCCGAGATCGTGGACATCTCCCTGCCGCACACGAAATACGCGCTTCCGGCCTATTACATCGTCGCGCCGGCCGAGGCCTCGTCCAACCTCGCGCGGTATGACGGCGTTCGTTATGGCCTGCGCGAGCCGGGCCGCGACATCGCCGACATGTATGAGAGGACCCGCGCGGCCGGCTTCGGACGCGAGGTCAAGCGCCGCATCATGATCGGGACCTACGTCCTCTCGGCCGGTTATTACGACGCCTATTACCTGCGCGCGCAGAAGGTCCGCACGCTGATCAAGAAGGATTTCGAGGATGTCTTCGCCGCAGGCGTCCACGCCATCCTGACCCCGGCCACCCCGTCCGCCGCCTTCGGCATTGGCGAGAAGGGCAGCGCCGATCCGGTCGAAATGTATCTCAATGACATCTTCACGGTGACGGTGAACATGGCCGGCCTTCCCGGAATCGCCGTTCCCGCTGGCCTCGATGGTCAGGGCCTGCCGTTGGGCTTGCAGCTCATCGGACGCCCCTTCGACGAGGAGACTCTGTTCTCGCTGTCCGAAGTGATCGAGCAGGCAGCCGGTCGCTTCACCGTGCCGCAGCGCTGGTGGACGGGCGCCTGAACATGCTCTTCGCGCGCGCCATGGCGATGGCTTGCCTGACCGTGATGCGCGCCCTTTGCTGGTTCACCGCCGCGCTGCTTGTGCTGCTCACCGTTCTCCAGTTCGTCCGCGGGGACATCGATGCGCGCCCCTATGTGACGATGCTGAGTGCCCTGGCCTTCGCGGGCATCGGCCTCGCCAGCGGCTGGGGTGCGCACCGCTTCGAACAGCGCGCGGAATGACGTTCAATCCTCGATCGCCTCGGCGAGCTTGCCGACATCGACCATGAAAGCCTGATTGAGCCGCTCTGGGCCTCCGAGGAAGCTGCGGTGGCGATGGCCCATCTCAGCGCAAAGATGCAGCATGCTCGTCTTGCGGTGATCGAAGGGAAACATCTCGATGACCTTCGTGCCCGGCGGCGCCATGAGCAGATGGGTCAGGCCAGCGCCATGGACGCCGACGACGTTTTCGGCGTTCATGAACGCGCCGAGCTGCGCAGGGTGGTTGTTCCAGTTGGCTTGCAGCACGGCGAAGCCGCGCGCCCTCATCAGGTCAAGCACCTCTTGCTCATTGATGATCTGGCGCAGCTTGGCGCCCTTGCGCGTGATGTAGAGTCGCCGGGCTTTGCCGTCGAACGGCGAGGGCAGGGGACCGTAAGCCGCTGCGAAGGCGGCGGCCATGTCCCGCATGGCTTCGGGAAAGGAAAAGGCGCGCTCGACATTCCAGCACACATTGTCTGCGATCAGGCAGGACCGGACCTCGGCGACGTCATTGAAACCGAGCGGAACGATTTTCATCCTAACCTTGAGCTGCTTTTGCAGGCCTTCGACAAGCGCATCGACCAGCGCAGGGCGGCTTGCGTATGTGAGCACTTGCAGCTCGGCATCGCCCCAGGCCCGGAGCCGCGCCGCCGCCGCAAGCGGAATCAGAACCTCGACCAGCAGGTGCCAGATGTTCCAGTACGGGTTGAGCACGAAGGCCGGCCCAGCGACAGCAAGCCGCCGGCGTGGAAAGCCTTGCGGCCGCGAATAGAACCAGTTCAGCGCCCCACGCCGGCCTGCGCCGATCTGCATGTTCGTTTCGGGATCAACGGGCGCGAGCCTGTGGCCCGGCACCAGCACATCACCGACCAGCACCATCTGGCGCAACGCGCTCCACGGGTCGCGATCAATGATGTTGTCGCGATGCACATCCCAGTCATGCTGGGCCAGAGCCGCGAGCTGCGGGGCGAAGGCGGGCTGCGCCAGGGCATGGCGCTTGCGTTCATCGAGGATCGTCGCAATCCGCCTGTCTGGGACTGGGCCGATCTCTGGATAGAAGGACAGGAACTGGTGCGCAGCCGGGACAGCATCCGTGAGTGCGCTCAATCCTCGATACGCCAGCGGCTTGAGATCGAGCATGCGCTGCAGGCGGGATTTGCGGCGGGCCATTGCTGTGGCATCTCCGAAGGCACGTGAGCTTGTGGCCCGTCAGCTATTCAATGCGTCATGGATATGTCACTGGCAAAAGGTCAATCCCATAAAGATGCCGCATTCAGCGAGGAGCCATTGTCCAGCGTTGCCATCATCTGCCCGACGCGTGCCCATTTCCACCTCGAATCCGAACAGGAAACCGGCCTTGGCGGGATTGAGGGCGCTAACATCGCGCTGGCGGAGGGCCTCTCCGCGCTGGGCCACGAGGTCACGCTATTCTCGCGCATGACGGGCGAGCGCCGCGTGCGCGGCGTGCTGAACCGCCCGCTGGAAGCCTTTGCACCCACCAGCTTCGATGCCCTGATCAGCTCCAACGATGCCCGCTTCTTTGCCGGTTCAGCGCCCGCCACGCGGCGCTATATGTGGATGCACAATCCTATGGCGCTTGAGAAGGCGTTCCGCCGCGGGCAAATCCTGCCGCTGGCGCGGCACCGCCCGGTGGGCGTCTTCGTGGGCCGTCGCCTGATGCAGCGCACCAGCCGTCTGCTGATGTTCGGCGCGCGGATCGAGATCGGCCTTGGTGTGAATGCATGCTTTCTGGAGACGCCGGTTTCGGCTGCCCGGCGCAACCGCTTCGTCTTCGCCTCGCAGCCCCATCGCGGTTTGCGTCCGCTGCTGGCGGCATGGGCCGAAGCGTTGCCCGGCTTGCCGCCTGATGCCGAGTTCCATGTCTTCGGCAGCAAGGCCGAGGACATCGGTATGGGGCCCGCCATACCCGCGGCCATGCGCGTGATCTTTCATGGCCGGGTGCGCAAACCGGATCTGGCGGGAGCCTATGCCGAAGCGCGCGCGATGCTGGCGCCCGGCGCCGAAGACGAGACGTTCTGCCTCGCCGCCGCCGAAGCGCAGTGCATGGGGCTTCCCGTCCTGACGCTGGGCATCGGCTCGCTGGCCGAACGTGTGGAGCATGGCGAGAACGGCCTGATCTGCGCCAGCCATGCGGCGCTTGTCGCCGCTGGGGCTTCATTGTGCGCGAACACTGCCCTTGCGCGGAAGCTGGAGGCGGGAGCCATGCGCCAGCGCGGCGAGTTGGGCTGGGCTGCCGTGGCCAGACGCTGGCATGATCTCGTCACCGCTGATCCTGATCGCCCTCAAGGCAGGGCGGCCGGGCTGATGTGAGGGCGGTGTTGCTCTCATGGGCCCTGCGGCGCCTGCTGATCTGCAAGTGGTGAGCCATCGCACCGTTCATGCGCGCTCCTGACCCATCGATACTGCCTTCGCCGCTCCCGCTCCGGCGCAATTCGGCGCCGCGGCCAGGGCTTGAACCGGGGGGCGAGAGCCACTAACCAAATGACCGACAGACCAAGCCTGTGCTGCGGCCATGAACCGCCCCGCCGCCTCCGGCTGGGGCTCAATGTCCCCGCGGTTGTCACCGACACGAGAGATGGATGCCATGAACGCTCATGTCCGCAACGCCGAAGCCCGGCAGCTCATCAAGGGCGCGACGGGGGACTGGGAAATCGTCGTGGGGCTGGAGATCCACGCGCAGGTGACCTCGAAGGCCAAGCTGTTCTCCGGTTCATCCACGGCGTTCGGCGCCGAGCCCAACAGCCATGTCAGCCTCGTGGATGCAGCCATGCCGGGCATGCTGCCTGTCATCAACGAGGAATGCGTGCGTCAGGCCGTGCGCACCGGCCTTGGCCTCAATGCGCAGATCAACAACCGCTCTGTCTTCGATCGCAAGAACTATTTCTATCCCGACCTTCCGCAGGGCTACCAGATCAGCCAGTACAAGAGCCCGATCGTGGGCGAGGGCGAGATCGTGGTCGATGTCTCGCCAACCGAGAGCATCACGGTCGGCATCGAGCGCCTTCACCTCGAGCAGGATGCCGGCAAGTCGCTGCATGACCAGCACCCCACCATGAGCTTCGTCGATCTCAACCGCTCGGGCGTGGCGCTGATGGAGATCGTCTCGCGGCCCGATCTGCGCTCGGCCGACGAGGCCAAGGCCTATGTCACGAAGCTGCGCACGATCCTGCGCTATCTCGGCACCTGCGATGGCGACATGGAGAAGGGCAATCTGCGCGCCGACGTGAACGTCTCGGTGCGCAAGCCCGGCGCGCCCTTCGGCACGCGCTGCGAGATCAAGAACGTCAACTCGATCCGCTTCATCGGCCAGGCCGTCGAGGTGGAGGCGCGCCGGCAGATCGGCATTCTTGAGGACGGCGGCTCCATCGACCAGGAAACCCGCCTCTATGATCCGGCCAAAGGCGAGACGCGCTCGATGCGCTCCAAGGAGGAGGCGCACGACTACCGCTATTTTCCCGACCCGGACCTGCTGCCGCTCGAGTTTGACGATGCCTTCGTCGCGGCTTTGAAGGCCGAACTGCCAGAGCTGCCCGACGCCAAGAAGGCGCGTCTGGTCAGCCACTATGGCTTGAGCCCCTATGACGCCGCCGTGCTCGTGGCCGAGCGGGAACAGGCCGATTTCTTCGAGGCCGTGGCCAAGGGTCGCGACGGCAAGGCGGCGGCCAATTGGGTCATCAACGAGCTGTTCGGCCGCCTCAACAAGGAAGGCAAGGACGTGACCGCCTCGCCCATGTCGCCCGACCAGCTCGGCGGCATCATCGACCTGATCGGCGAAGGCGTCATTTCCGGCAAGATCGCCAAGGACCTGTTCGAGATCGTCTGGACGGAAGGCGGCGATCCGCGCCAGATCGTCGAGGCGCGTGGGCTGAAGCAGGTCACCGACACCGGCGCCATCGGGAAGGTGATCGACGAGGTCATCGCGGCCAATCCCGACAAGGTCGAGCAGGCCAAGGCCAAGCCGAGCATGGCCGGCTGGTTCGTCGGGCAGGTGATGAAGGCCTCGGGCGGCAAGGCCAACCCCGCTGCCGTCAACGAGATCCTGGCGAAGAAGCTGGGACTTGGCTGAACACGCCGGCAGGCCATGTCCTGCGCGGCCTTGACGCGCCCGTCGCGGCCCGGTTGAGTTCGGCGCAAGCACCACCACCACCACCGGGGGAAGACCATGGCATCGCGTTACACACTGCACGGCATCTGGCTGTCTGGCCCGGCCTACAAGGTCGGACTGATGCTCAGCCTTGCCGGCGAGCCGTTCGACTATGTCCACGTCAACCTCAGGGCCGGCGAGCACAAGAAGCCCGATTTCACCGCCAGGCAGCGCTATGGCCAGGTGCCCCTGCTGGAAGATGCAAAGACCGGGCTGAAGCTGGCCCAGTCGGCCTCGATCCTGCAATATCTCGCCGAACAGACCGGCAAGTTCGGCGGCAGCTCCGCGCAGGAGGCCATCGCGGCGCGCGAGTGGACATACTGGGAGTTCGACCGCCTCGCCATGCATGTCTACCGCATGCGCGGCCAGCGGCTCGGGTTGCGCTCGCTGTCCCAGCCGATCGTCGAGATGCACTTCGCCGAGGGCAATGTCGCGCTCAAGTTGCTGGATGACCATCTCGCAGGCCGCGAGTGGATAGTGGGCGCGGCGCCCACCATCGCCGACATCGACATCTATGGCGTCGTGTCCTACGCGCCGGCAGGCGGCTACGATCTCGCCGCCTATCCGCATCTCACGGCCTGGGTGAAGCGCTTCGAGGCCCTGCCGGGCTTCAAGCCCAACGACCAGCTCTTGCCCAAGGCAACGCAGGCCACATGAGCGGCATCACGATCCGCCGTGCCGTCCGGTCCGATCTGGAGCCGATCATTCAGATCTACATGGCGGATGAGGCTGGCGGCCACGGCGATGACTGGAACGAGACCAGCCGCCCGGACTATGAGCGCGCCATGGCCGCGATCCTGGCGAGCCCGGTCAACCGGCTCTATGTGGCGGTGGCCGATCCAGAGCGGGTTGAAACCGGCCGCGCGGCAGTCGCGGTTGGCGGCGAGATCATCGGCACCTTCCAGCTCACGCTGACGCCGGGGCTGGTGGGGCGGGGCCGCACGCGGGCCACGATCGAGTCGGTCCATGTCCGGCCCGAGCGGCGTGGGGGCGGCATCGGCGCGGCCATGATTGCCCATGCCATCGCCGAAGCGCGCGCCGCTGGCGCCGGCACGGTGCAGCTCACGTCGAACAAGCTGCGCACCGCCGCGCACCGCTTCTACGAGCGGCTGGGCTTCGCCAGAAGCCATGAGGGATTCAAGCTGAAACTCTGATCGCGCCGCGCCCAAAATACAGGCTCCGCTTGGCTTCCGCTGTCGTTGATGGGGCGCTACGCTTCCTGCCCGACTGCGAAATCAGAAAGTTGCGCCCTTGGCCGTCCTCGCCGCGATCCAGCACGTCACGCACTACGCCTATGACAAGCCGGTCATGCTGGGCCCGCAGATCATCCGCCTGCGCCCCGCGCCGCATTGCCGGACGCGCGTCGAGAGCTATGCGCTGAAGGTTTCCCCGGCCCAGCACTTCGTCAACTGGCAGCAGGACCCGTCCGGCAACTGGATGGCGCGTTTCGTCTTTCCCGAGCCGGTGACGGAGTTCCGCATAGAGGTGGACCTGATCGCGGATCTGGCGGTGGTCAATCCGTTCGACTTCTTCGTGGAAGCGGAAGCCGAAACCTTCCCCTTCGCCTATCCGCCGGACCTCCACGAAGAACTGGCGCCCTACCTGATCGCCGATCCCGCAGGGCCGCGGCTATCCGCTTTCCTGTCCACGATCCCGCGCGAGCCGACCAACACCGTCAATTTCATCGTTGATCTCAATGCCCGTCTCCAGCGCATGATCGCCTATGGCATCCGCATGGAGCCGGGGGTGCAGACACCGGAGGAAACTCTCTCGCTCGCCTCCGGCTCGTGCCGCGATTCCGCCTGGCTGATGGTGCAGATCCTGCGGCACCTGGGCCTCGCCGCACGCTTCGTCTCCGGTTACCTTATCCAGCTCACCGCCGACATCGATCCGATCGAGGGGCCGCGCGGCACCGACAAGGACTTCACCGACCTTCACGCCTGGGCGGAGGTCTACATTCCCGGCGCAGGCTGGATCGGCATGGACCCCACCTCGGGCCTGCTGTGCGGGGAGGGCCACCTGCCGGTGGCCGCCACGCCGCATTACCGCTCGGCCGCACCGGTCAGCGGCAGCGTGCTGGGCGTGGCCAACACCAGCTTCGCTTTCGACATGACGGTGACGCGCGTCCGCGAGGCGCCGCGGATCACGCTGCCCTTCTCCGATGAAGCCTGGCGCAGCCTCGATGCGCTCGGCGCGCGCGTGGACGCCGACCTTGCGGCGCAGGATGTGCGCCTGACCATGGGCGGGGAGCCCACCTTCGTCTCGATCGACGACTATGAGGGCGAGGAGTGGAACACCGCCGCCGTGGGGCCGGGCAAGCGTGGCCGCGCCGACGTGCTGATCCGCAAGCTGCGCGAGCGCTTCGCGCCTGGCGGCTTTCTCCATTACGGGCAGGGCAAGTGGTATCCGGGCGAGACGCTGCCGCGCTGGGCCTTCGGGCTCTACTGGCGCAAGGACGGCAGGCCGATCTGGTCCGACATGAGCCTGATCGCGCCGGAACCGAAGGCGCCGCAGAAGGCCAGCGCCGAATCCGGGCCCGCAAAGGCCATCGCCACCCATGTCGCGCGTCAACTTGGCCTCGATATGGATTACGTGCTGCCTGCCTTCGAGGACCCGGCCCACTGGGTGCTCAAGGAGGGCCAGCTTCCGCCGAACGTCGATCCTCAGAACCCCAGGCTCGCCGACCCCGAGGAGCGCGCCCGCATGGTGCGCGTGTTCGAACGCGGTCTGAACGCGGCCTCCGGCTACGTGTTGCCGGTGCAGCGCTTGCAGGCCGCAGCCTCTGACCGGCGCTGGAAATCGGAGCGCTGGGACCTGCGCCGCGGCAAGCTCTTCCTCGTTCCCGGCGATTCCCCCGTGGGGTATCGCCTGCCTCTGGGCTCTCTGCCATGGGTTGCGCCTTCCGCCTATCCCCATGTCCATCCGCAGGACCCGCTGGAGCCGCGCGCGCCGCTGCCCGTGCCCGATGCCGCCCATGGCGTTGCTGCGGTCGGCGGCATGGGGCCCGAAGCCGGCGCCCCGCTCAGCTTCATCGCCTCCGAAGCCAGCGCCGTCCAGCGGCAGGACCGTGTCGAGCAGGACCTCGAGGCGGCGAGCGTCCGCACGGCGCTGTCGGTCGAGATGCGCGACGGCGTGCCTTGCGTGTTCATGCCCCCCGTCGAGAAGGTCGAGGATTATCTCGATCTGCTCGCGGCGGTCGAGGCAGCCGCCAGGACCACCGGCATGGCGGTCCACATCGAGGGCTATGCGCCGCCCTATGATCCACGCCTTGAGGTCATCAAGGTCACGCCCGACCCCGGCGTGATCGAGGTCAACATCCAGCCCGCGCAAGGCTGGTCCGAAGCGGTGTCGATCACCAGGGGGCTTTATGAGGATGCGCGCCAGTCGCGCCTCGGCTGCGACAAGTTCATGGTCGATGGCCGTCACACCGGCACGGGCGGCGGCAATCATGTGGTCATCGGTGGCGCGACGCCGCCGGACAGCCCGTTCCTGCGTCGGCCAGACCTGCTCAAGAGCCTCGTGCTCTACTGGCAGCGGCATCCGTCGCTGTCCTATCTGTTCTCCGGCATGTTCATCGGCCCGACCAGCCAGGCCCCGCGCGTGGACGAGGGACGGCATGACGGGCTCTACGAGCTTGAGATCGCCATGGCCCATGTCCCGAAGCCAGGCGAGGGGCATGTCGCGCCCTGGATGGTGGACCGTCTGTTCCGCAACCTGCTGATCGACGTCACCGGCAACACCCACCGCTCCGAAATCTGCATCGACAAGCTCTTTTCGCCGGATGGCCCGACAGGCCGGCTCGGCCTCGTCGAGTTCCGCTCCTTCGAGATGCCGCCCGATGCGCGCATGAGCCTTGCCCAGCAACTGCTGGTGCGTGCGCTCGTCGCCTGGTTCTGGCGCGAGCCGCAGGAGGGTTCGCTGGTGCGCTGGGGCACGGCGCTGCATGACCGCTTCATGCTGCCCGAGTTCGTGAAGGCCGATTTCCAAGACGTGCTCGCCGATCTTGGCCGCGCCGGCTACGCCTTCGATCCCGTCTGGTTCCAGGCGCAGCACGAGTTCCGCTTTCCCTTCTATGGCGAGGTCGCGCATGGCGGCGTCACGCTCGAGCTCAGGCAGGCGCTGGAGCCGTGGCATGTCATGGGCGAGACGGGCGCCATCGGCGGCACGGTGCGCTATGTGGACAGCTCCGTGGAACGCCTCCAGGTCAAGGCGAGCGGCCTCGTGCCGGGGCGCCACATCATCACCTGCAATGGCCGGCAGGTCCCGCTTGCGCCTGTGGCTGGCGATGCCCATGCCGGCGGCGTGCGCTTCAAGGCATGGCAGCCTGCGGCCGGGCTCCACCCGATCATTCCGGTGCATGCCCCGCTGACCTTCGACATCGTGGACAGCTGGGCCGGGCGCTCCCTCGGCGGCTGCGTCTATCACGTCGCCCATCCTGGCGGCCGCAACTACGACACGCTGCCGGTCAATGCCTACGAGGCCGAGGCGCGGCGCCTGGCGCGCTTCGAGAGCATCGGCCACACGCCCGGCCCCTTCACGCCGCCGCCTGTGGAGCGTTCCACGGAGTTTCCGTACACCCTTGATCTGCGCCGTCGGATCGGGACCTAATCGGTCATGTCCACTTCCCGGCAGGCCGAGTCGCAGCGCAGCAGGTCCGAACAGCAGCGGCGGCTCCTCGGGGCCTATGCGCCGTTTGCCGGCGTGCATGACGAGATGATGGGCCCCGATGGCGCCATCCGCCCGCATTGGGAGGCGCTTCTCGAGGAGTGGACCCGCTATTCGCCCGATGAGCTTTTGCGGCGCATCGCTCTGGCTGAGCGGCATCTGGCGGACTCAGGGGTCTCCTACCGCATCAGGGCGGAATCTTCCCTCGACGACATGCTCTCGGGCGAGCGGGCATGGCCGATGAGCCACATGCCCCTGCCTATCGACGAAGCCGAATGGCGGGCCATCGAGGCGGGCGTGTCGCAGCGTGCGGAATTGCTTGAGGCGGTACTGCGTGACCTTTACGGCCCCGCTCGCCTGATCGCGGAGGGCGCGCTTCCGGCGGCGGCGGTTGCGGGCAGCCCCGATTATCTGCGCCCGCTCAAGGGCGCGCTGGCTCCGGGCGGCCAGCACCTTCAGCTTTATGCCTGCGATCTGGGACGCGGTCCCGACGGGCGCTGGTGGGTGCTGGGCGACCGCACCCAGGCGCCATCCGGCGCCGGCTATGCGCTCGAAAACCGGCTGGCCATGGCGAGGGCCTTCCCCGATCTTTACCGCTCCATGAATGTCGAGCGGCTTGCCAGTTTCTTCCAGGGCTTCCGCGCCGGGCTCGTGTCTGGCGCGCGGCGTGCCGAGCCGCGCATCTGCCTGCTGACGCCGGGACCGTTGAGCGAGACCTATTTCGAGCAGGCCTATCTGGCGCGCTATCTCGGCTTCCTGCTCGTCGAGGGCAGCGATCTGGTCATGCGCGATGACCGCGTGCATGTCCGCACCATCGCCGGGCTCAAGCGGGCCGATGTGATCTGGCGCCGCATCGATGGCGATTATGCCGATCCGCTGGAGCTTAACGCCGCATCGCGGCTGGGCGTTGCCGGGATGCTGCACGCCATCCGCCGCGAGAATGTCGTGGTCGCCAATGCACCCGGCTCGGGCGTGGTGGAGTCGCGCGCGCTCATGGGCTTCATGCCTACGCTCTGCCGCAAGGTGCTGGGCGCGGACCTTGCCCTGCCCAATGTCGCGACATGGTGGTGCGGCCAGCCCCATGAGCGCGAGGAAGTCCTCAGCCGCATCGATGACATGGCGATCGCCTCCGCTTTCCGGGCGGACATTCGCAGCTCTGGCGATGGCGAGCCGCTTCTGGTGTCGGAGATGCCGGCGGCGGCCCGCACCGCGCTGGTTGATGCCATCCGTTCGCGGGGCGTGGATTATGTCGGGCAGGAGGTCGTCAAGATCTCGACCATGCCGGTGCTTGGCGCCGACGGCGTGCTGGAGCCGCGGCCCTTCGCTCTCAGGGTCTATGCCACTCACACGCCAGATGGCTGGCGGGTCATGCCTGGCGGCTTCTGCCGCACCTCCGATCGGCTGGACGCCCGCGCCGTGAACATGCGCGAGGGCGCACGGTCTTCCGATGTCTGGGTTCTGTCCGGCAAGCCCGTGGAGCCGGTGACGCTGCTGCCGCCGCCCGATCAGGTGCAGGTGCGCCGTGTGATGGGCAACCTGCCCAGCCGTGTCGCTGACAACCTCTTCTGGCTCGGGCGCTATCTTGAGCGGGCCGAAGGCGTGCTGCGCCTGACTCGCACTCTCCTTGGCCGGCTGATCGATTCCGATGTCCGCAGCCCTGCACAAAGCGATGCCGTGAGGCGGCTGAGCGGGCTGCTCGTGGCCTGGGGCGCGGCCACTGGCGCCCGTACGCCCGTCATGCGTCAGGCCTATGCGGCGCTCTATGGCCTTGATCATTACGGCTCGGCTGCGGCCTGCATCCGCGAGGCCAAGCGCACGGCATCCGTCACGCGCGAACGGCTTTCGGTCGATGCCTGGCGGCTGATCGGCGATCTGACCCGCCGGCTGGAGCGGGAGACGGATCTGCCCCCGACCGAGGGGGAGGGTTACGAGACCGCCGACCGGGCCTTGCGCGGGCTGGCGGCCTTCGCGGGGCTGGCTGAGGAAAACATGAACCGCGGCGCGGGCTGGCGCTTCCTCGAGATTGGCCGGCGCATCGAACGCGCGGTGACGACATGCCGCTTCGCCCGCCAGTTCGGCGACCAGAGCGCCGCGCGCGAAAGCCTCGACGTTCTGCTTGACCTGATCGACTCGCAGATCACCTATCGCTCGCGTTATCTCGTCGGCGTCGCCTACCACCCTGTCATGGACATGGTCCTGTTCGATGAATACAACCCGCGTTCCGTGGCTTTCCAGATCGCGCGGCTGGATGCCGAGGTGGCGGCGCTGCCGACCGTGCGCGAGGACGGGCTGATGGAGGCGCCGCGCCGGCTCTCGCTCAGGCTGGCCGCCGATGTCGCGACCGCCCGCACCGATCAGGTCGACAAGACCTATGTGCTCTCGCTGGAGCAGCGGCTCATGGGCCTGTCGGAAGCGGTGGCCAATCGCTATTTCCTGCAATCCAGCGTCGATGACGACAGCGGAAAGCCGTGAGCGTGCTGTACGACATCCGCCACGTCACGACCTACACCTACAACTCCGCCGTACCTTTCGCGCGGTGCGTGCTACGCATGTTTCCGCGCGCCGAGCGGGGCCAGAATGTGGTGTCCACGCTGCTGACGGTTTCGCCCAAGGTATCGGAACGGCGCGACAGCATCTGCTTCTTCGGCAACGCCATCGCCACCATCACCGTGGAGCAGCCGCACCGGGCGCTGACCGTCTCAGTGACCTCGCGCGTCGAGGTCAATCATGGCGCCCTAGCAGGTCTTGACCTGTCGGATGCCTGGGAGACGGTGCGCGACATGGCTGCCGATGGCGCAGGGCTCGAGCCGGAATCGCCGGTGCATTACCTCTACCAGAGCCGCCTTGTGCCGATCGAGCCTGCGGCCGTGGCCTATGCGGCGTCCAGCTTTCCGCAGGGCCGCACCGTGCTCGACGGCGCGCGCGACCTCATGGGCCGCATCAAGCGAGATTTTGTCTACGATCCGAAAGCCACTGTCGTCTCGACGCCGCTCTCGCAGGCGCTCGAGCATCGCCATGGCGTCTGCCAGGATTTCGCCCATGTCATGATCGCTGGCCTGCGTGGCCTCGGGCTGCCGGCCTCCTATGTGAGCGGTTACCTCAGGACGCTGCCACCGCCGGGGCAGAAGCGCCTGCAAGGGGCCGATGCCAGCCATGCCTGGGTTTCGGTCTGGTGCGGCCACGGGCTTGGCTGGGTCGGGCTGGACCCCACCAACGACATGCTGGCCGGCAATGATCACATCGTGGTGGCGAGGGGGCGTGATTATGCCGATGTCGCGCCGGTGGATGGCGTCATCATCGGCTCGGGCGGCCAGTCCATCGATGTGAAGGTGGATGTCGAGCCCATCGGATGAGGACCAAGCCATGACCGCCCCGACGCGTGACCGTGCCATTGCCCGCGCCGCCGCCCATTTCGACGATGGCGGCTTCCGCCGCGAACTGGCGGAACGCATCGCAATCCCCACCGAAAGCCAGAACCCGGACAGCGGGGGCGCCCTTCAGGCCTATATCCACGATGCCATGATCCCGGCCTTCACGGCGATGGGGTTCTCGAACCGCGTGTTGACCCATCCCAGATCGAGCGGACCGTTTCTCCTCGCCGAACGCATGGAGACGCCCGGTGCGCTGACGGTGTTCGGCTATGGCCATGGCGATACGGTGCGCGGCATGGAGGGGCGCTGGCGCGAAGAGCTATCGCCGTGGGAACTCAGCGAGCGGGGCGATCGCTGGTATGGGCGCGGCGTGGTGGACAACAAGGGCCAGCACAGCGTCAACATGGCGGCCATGGCTGCGGTGCTGGCCGAGCGCGGCAAGTTGGGCTTCAACGCGCGCTACCTGATCGAGATGGGCGAGGAGGTTGGCTCGCCGGGCCTGCGCGAACTCTGCGCCGAACATGCCGACGCGTTCGCCGCCGACATCCTCATCGCCTCGGATGGCCCGCGCCTCAGCGCGGAGCAGCCGACGATCTTCCTCGGCGCTCGCGGCGCGCTGGCCCTGGACCTGATCGTCGATGCCCGTGCGGGCGGACACCATTCCGGCAACTGGGGCGGGCTGATCTCGAACCCTGCCATCCTGCTTGCGCACGCCATCAGCCGCATCGTCGGCGCCAGTGGCCGGATCAGGATACCCGAGCTGGTGCCGAAGAACGGCATTCCCCCTTCGGTCCGCGCCGCGCTGGCCGGTCTCAGCGTGGATGGCGGCGCCGATGGCCCGGCTATCGAGCCGTGGTGGGGCGAGCCGGGCCTGACAGGCGCGGAGAAAGTGTTCGGCTGGTGCAATTTCGAGGTGCTTGCCTTCGAGGCGGGCGATCCGCGCGCGCCGGTCAATGCGATCCCGCCGCGGGCCTGGGCGCGCTGCCAGCTGCGCTTCACCGTCGATGTCGACCACACCGACGTCATCCCTGCCATACGCCGTCACCTGGCGCGCGAAGGTCTGGGCATGGTCGCGGTGGAGAGCGCGCGCGAGACGGTGTTCGGGGCGACCCGGCTTGATCCGGACGATCCCTCGGTGCGCAAGGCCTGCGCCTCGCTAGAGCGCACGACGGGAAGAAAGCCGGCCCTCCTGCCCAATCTGGGCGGCGCGCTGCCCAATGACATCTTCGCCGAAGTGCTCGGGCTCAAGACCATCTGGGTGCCGCATTCCTATCCGGGATGCTCCCAGCACGCGCCGGATGAGCATGTGCCCTCGGCGCTGCTGCGTGAGGCGCTGTGCATCATGGCCGGGCTTTACTGGGATCTTGGAGAGGGCTGGGCTGCGCCTCTCTGCGCTCAAGGTTAACAGCCCGTCAACGCGCCGCTTCATGAAGCAATGCTGCATCCGTTGAGATCAAACGGTTTTCCGGCGTTTGACGGTTTCCATAACCTGAATCCTCAGGATTATGTTGCGCGCATTTACAGTGCATTTAGCGCGCATTTTAGACAGTTTTTCGCAACTGACCCCGATGATCATCCCAACGACCGGCGAGATGACAAGCGCCGGCGGCGCAGGACAGATGAACGTCAATAGGGGTGAATCAAGATGCCACGTCAGACGATAGAAGAAATCAATCCGGTTGCGGCGGCTCCGGTGGCAATGACCGGCGAGGCTTGCTACAAGCTTGGCTTGGCCTATGCTTCGGGCCGTTCGCAGCCGATTGATCTGGTTGCTGCCCACAAGTGGTTGAATGTGGCAGTCATGCAAGGTTTCCGTGAGGCAGTCCTGCGCCGCGCCGAACTGGCCAGCGAGATGTCGCACGAGGAGATCGCCGCCGCCTTGCGCGAGGCGAGGGCGCTGATCACCCGGCACTGAGCCCGGCCCCGACAGGGCCGGCGCGCCTGGGCGCCATGATGTCTTGTGGCTGTGATGTGAGGCGGCTATAAGCCCGCTTCCCGATTTCGGACCACCAGAGGACAATCCATGGCCAACCAGCGCACTTTCTCGATCATCAAGCCGGACGCGACGAAGCGCAACCTGACGGGCGCCGTCAATGCCGTGATCGAGGCCGCGGGTCTGCGCATCGTCGCGCAGAAGCGCATTCTCATGACGCGCGCGCAGGCCGAGACGTTCTACGCCGTTCATTCAACTCGCCCGTTCTTTGGCGAACTGTGCGATTTCATGACCTCCGGCCCCGTGGTCGTGCAGGTGCTTGAAGGCGAGAACGCTGTCGCGAGGTATCGCGAAGTCATGGGCGCCACCAACCCGGCCAACGCTGCGGAAGGCACGATCCGCAAGCTGTTCGCGCTGTCGGTCGGCGAGAACACCGCCCATGGCTCGGATGCGCCCGAGACGGCGGCGCAGGAAATCGCCCAGTTCTTCTCCGGCAACGAGATCGTCGGCTGAGTATCGCAGCGCGGCGCTGACCCTGCTCTGGCCGCTCCGCAAGGGCGGCCAGTGTCATGAGCGGAGCAGGCGCGTGCCGCAGGCCTTGCCAACCGCAGGCAGGCTTGCGATCCATGGGGCATGAACGCACAGCCCCGGATCGACCGCCGCGCCACCGTCTGCCCGCATGATTGCCCGTCGGCCTGCTCGCTCGATGTCGAGGTGCTCGATGCGCGCACGATCGGGCGGGTGCGCGGCCACAAGGAACAGAGCTACACCGATGGCGTTATCTGCGCCAAGGTCGCGCGCTATGCGGAGCGCATCCATCATCCCGACAGGCTGCTTCATCCGCTGAGGCGCACCGGGCCCAAGGGCTCCGGCCAGTTCGCGCGCATCGGCTGGGACGAGGCGCTTGACCGCGTGGCCGAGGCCTTTCTGGCGGCCGAGGCGGCCCATGGCTCCGAGGCCGTGTGGCCCTATTATTACGCCGGCACCATGGGCCTCGTGATGCGCGACGGCATCCACCGCCTGCGCCATGTGAAGAAATATTCCGGCCAGTATTCCACCATCTGCACCAACATGGCCTGGACCGGCTTCATCGCGGGCACGGGCAGGCTCGCGGGCGCGGACCCCCGCGAGATGGGCAAGGCCGACTGCATCGTGATCTGGGGCACCAATGCGGTGAACACCCAGGTCAACGTGATGCATCACGCGGTGAAGGCTCGCAAGGAGCGCGGCGCCCGGATCGTCGCCATCGACATCTACCGGAACGGCACCATCGAGCAGGCCGATCTCGGCCTCGTGCTCAAGCCCGGCACGGATGGGGCGCTGGCTTGCGCGGTGATGCATGTGCTGTTCCGCGACGGCATGGCGGACCGCGATTATCTCAAGCAATACACCGATGTGCCGGCAGAGCTTGAATCACATCTTCAGACCCGCACGCCCGCCTGGGCCAGCGCCATCACCGGCCTTGGCGTCGACGAGATCGAAGCTTTCGCCCATCTCGTCGGACGCACCCCCAGAACCTTCTTTCGCCTCGGTTACGGTTTCGCACGGCAACGCAACGGCGCAGTCAACATGCATGCCGCCTCCTGCATCGCAGCCGTGACCGGCGCCTGGCGACATGAGGGGGGCGGGGCCTTCCACAACAATGGCGCAATCTATGGCTGGAACAAGAGCCTGATCGAAGGCAGCGACGCGCTCGATCCGGCCATCCGCAATCTCGACCAATCGCAGATCGGCCGCGTCCTCACGGGCGATCCAGACGCCCTGCGCCATGGCCCGCCGGTGACGGCGATGCTGATCCAGAACACCAACCCTGTCTCGGTCGCGCCCGAACAGAAGCTCGTCAAGCAGGGCTTCGCCCGCGAGGATCTGTTCGCTTGCGTGCACGAGCAGTTCATGACCGAGACGGCCCTCATGGCCGACATCGTGCTGCCGGCGACGATGTTCATGGAGCATGACGATCTCTATCAGGGCGGCGGGCACCAGCATGTCATGCTCGGCCCGAAGCTGATCGACCCGCCGGGCGAATGCCGCTCCAATCACGAGGTGCTTGAAGGTCTGGCGCAGCGGCTGGGCGCGCGCCATCGCGGCTTCGGCATGTCGCCGCGCGAGATCATCGACTGGACCTTGCAGGCCTCAGGCCATGGCACCTATGCGGCGCTCGAAGAGGCGCGCTGGCTCGATGTCCAGCCCGATTTCCGCGCCGCTCATTATCTCGACGGCTTCGCCTGGCCGGACGCAAGGTTTCGCTTCAAACCGGACTGGCCGACCGTGCCTTACAAGCATGACGGACCTATGGGCACCTGGGCGCAGATGCCGTCGCTACCCGATCACTGGGCGATCATCGAGGAGGCCGACGACGCCCATCCCTTCCGGCTGGCGACCAGCCCTGCGCGCAATTTTCTCAATTCCACCTTCACCGAAACGCCCACCTCGGCCGCGCGCGAGGGCGGCCCGCAACTTCTGATCCATCCGGCCGATGCGGCGCGGGCCGGGATCGGGGAGGGCGCCGCCGTCACCATCGGCAATCATCGCGGCGAGGTGCGCCTGCGGGCGCGGCTTTTCGACGGGGTGCAGCCTGGGGTGGTGATCGCCGAGTCCATCCATCCCAACGCGGCCCATGCCGATGGAGCCGGCATCAACACGGTGACATCGGCCGATGCAGTCGCCCCCTTTGGCGGCGCAGCCTTCCACGACAACAAGGTGTGGGTGCGCGCAGGCTCATGCTGAGCCCGCGTCCTGGGCTCAGCGCGAGGCCTGCATCGCCAGCTTGAACGAGCGGCGGCCCGAGCCCGGCGGCCTGGGCTCTGCGCAGCACAGATACATGTGCGCCATGGTGCTGAAGACCAGCGCCAGCATGGTCATGTCGACCAGGTCGTGGGCGCGGAACTGCAGCACGGCAAGCGACAGCGCGATGGCGATGAGCGAGAACACCATGCCGACTTCGCGCATGCGGCGCTGGCCTTCGGTGGCCCCGATGGCGCGCACCATGTAGTCTCGGGCAAGATCGGAGGTCCAATCCTTCTCGGAATCGCGGGTGTAGCGTTCCAGAAGGCGCCAGAACGAGGCGATGGTGATGCCGCCGAACACCATGGTGATGAGCATGAACAAAGGTGCGCGCATCGCGAGGGTCGCGCCGATGGCCAGCGCCGTCGCCACGATGGTCGCGGTCGCGATCTGGCGCAGGATCATCGGCATGGTGAAGCCGGACTGTTCCTGCAGATAGGTCGCCAGGCGGTTGGTCACCGCCAGCATCGCTTGATCCAGTTTGGCCAGCACGAAACCCTCCGGTGGCTACGTTAACGCTTCCTTTACCATAGGCATGCGCCCGGTGCTGCTCAAGCGGCGGACAGGGCTTTCGCGCGCCAGGGTTAACGACCGCCGCATGGCGATCATGCAGTATTTCGAAGTCCGCACAGGTGCATTCGCTTGACGGGGGGCGATGGCTTTGCCACGACGGGCCACCTTGAAAGTTGTGATGCAGGACATGGAAATGCGGTTCCCAACCTTGTTGCTGGCCGGCCTGATCGCCGTCGCGCCCCTTGCGGCTTTCGCCGCCGCAGGCCCGGCTCCGCTCCCGGAGCCAGACCCGAAAACGAAGACCATGTCGCGCGCGCAGATCCAGACGCGGGTGCTCGACGCCTGCCTGATCAGCCAGTCGCGCCTGCAGCAGACCACGCGCGATGCTGTCGGCTCGGCCTGCCGCTGCTACGCGACGGGCACTGTGCGCGCCATGAGCGCAACCGATATCCAGGCCTTCCGCGACACCAGCGTTTTCAACGAGTCAACCCGCGAGAAGGCGCTCGAGCAGATAGATCGCTGCAAGCTCGTCCGCCCGATCTGACCCGCCGGACAGACTCAGTTCTGCCGGGCTTGCGAGTCGCGCTGCGCCAGCGCCATGGCAAGCGCGCGCGGATAGAGCTTGTGCTCCTCGGCCAGCACGCGCGCGGCTAGGCTGGCCGGATCATCCCCTGCCAGCACCGGCACCGATGCCTGCGCGATGATCGTGCCGGCATCGAGTTCAGGGACGACCCAGTGCACGGTGCAGCCATGCGCGGCGTCGCCTGCCGCCAGCGCTCTCGCATGGGTGTCGAGCCCACGGTGGCGCGGCAGCAGGGATGGATGGATGTTGATCATCCGCCCCTCCCAGCGCGACACGAACCAACTGGTCAGCACGCGCATGAAACCGGCCAAGGCCACGAATTCGATGTCATGCCGGCGCAGAATCTCATCCAGGTCGCGCTCGAAAGCTTCGCGGTCCTTGCCATGGGCCTTGTGGTCGACCAGTTCGGTCGCGACGCCAAGGGCCGCGGCTCTGGCGAGGCCGGCCGCGTGCGGATCGTTGGAGATGACCAGCCTGATGTCGGCCGGATGCCCGCCCGCGCGGGTGGCGGCGAGCAGTGCCAGCATGTTCGAGCCGCCGCCCGAGATCAGCACGGCGGTGGAGGTGCGCTTCACAGCGCGAGCGCGCCCGTGAAGCGCACGCGCTCGCCGGCGCCATGCTCCTCCACTTCGCCGAGCACGAAGGAGCTTTCATGCGAAGCAGCCAGCGCGGCCTGAACCGGCTCCTGGCCGGCCTTGTCAACGATGACGATCATGCCGACGCCGCAGTTGAACGTCCGCAGCATCTCGGACTGCGCGACGCCCCCCATACGCGCCAGCCACCCGAACACTGGGGGCGGAGCAATCGCGCCAAGGTCGATCCGGACGCCGAGCCCCTCTGGCAGCACGCGCGGGATGTTGTCCGGGAAGCCGCCGCCAGTGATGTGCGCGAGGCCCTTTATCGCGCCCGTTGCGCGGATCGCGGCCAGCAGAGGCTTCACATAGATGCGGGTGGGCGAAAGGAACGCGGTCTCCATGGTAAGGCCGGACGCAAAGGGCGCCTCCGCTTTCCAGTCGAGACCCGAGAGCGCCACGATGCGGCGCGCGAGCGAGAACCCGTTGGAATGCAGGCCCGAGGAATGAAGGCCCAGCACGACGTCGCCGGCCTTGATTCCCGGCTGCGGCAGCAGCGCGCCGCGCTCGGCGGCGCCGACTGCGAAGCCTGCGAGGTCGTAGTCATCCTCGGCATAGAGCCCGGGCATTTCGGCCGTTTCCCCGCCGATCAGCGCGCAGCCCGCAAGGCGGCAGCCATCGGCGATGCCGCGCACGATGTCGATCCCGGTCTGCGGGCGCAGTTTTCCGGTGGCGTAATAGTCGAGGAAGAACAGCGGCTCCGCCCCCTGCACGATGATGTCGTTGACGCACATCGCAACCAGATCGATCCCGATCGTGGCATGGGCGCCGGTCTCGATGGCGATCTTGACCTTGGTGCCGACGCCATCATTCGCCGCCACGAGGATGGGGTCATGGAAGCCGGCCGCCTTCAGGTCGAACAGACCGCCGAAGCCGCCGATCTCGGAATCGGAGCCTGGCCTTCGCGTGGCCCGCACCAGTGGCTTGATCGCCTCGACCATGGCGTTGCCCGCGTCGATGTCCACGCCAGCCTGCGCATAGGTCAAGCCATCTGTCCTTGTCTGTGCCATGGTCTGCCCGTACCCCGTCTGCCCGCCAGCGATAGAAACACAGGCACCGCCCCGCAAGCATGAATGCTCTCGCCACGCCAATTTTCCATGTCTAATCTTGCATCATGCCCGCACGTCAGCCGGAGAGGCAGATGACGATTCCCAACTTCATCACCATCGGGCGGCTGATCATTGTCCCTCTGGTGATCATGATGATCCTGCAGGGTGAATGGCAGATCGCCTTCGCGCTCTTCGTCATCGCGGGTGTGTCGGACGGGGTGGACGGCTTCCTTGCCCGCCGCTTCGACATGCGCAGCGAACTCGGCGCCTATCTCGATCCCGTGGCTGACAAGGCTCTGCTTGTTTCGATCTACATCACGCTCTCGATCATCGGCATCATTCCCGCCTGGGTGGCGATCCTCGTGGTGTCGCGCGACCTTATGATCGTGTCGGCAGTGATGCTGTCCTGGGTGCTCGATAAGCCGCTCGAGATCCGGCCTTTCCTCGTCAGCAAGCTGAACACCTTCGCCCAGATCGCCTTCGCTGCGGCCCTTCTGGCGGCGAAGGCCTTCAATGTCTCGCTCGGCATGTGGTTGGACCTGACGATGTGGTCGATCGCGGCGTTGACGGTGGCCTCTGCGGGCGCCTATCTGGCGTTCTGGGTGCGACACATGGCGGGTTGAGGCATGACACTGCAAAAGCAGCTTGGTTTCTGGCTCGCCGCCGCGCTGGTTCTGGTGCTGCTCCTGTACGTGCTGTCAGACGTGCTGCTGCCTTTCGTCGCCGGCCTCGTGCTGGCCTATCTGCTCGATCCGCTGGCGGACTGGCTCGAGCGCCGCGGCATCAGCCGCCTCATCGCCACCATCGTCATCCTCTGCGCCTTCGTGCTGCTGTTCGTGCTGGCGCTGGTGCTGCTGGCGCCTGTGCTGGCGCAGCAGCTGTCGGCTTTCGCCGCGCGTCTGCCCAGCTATCTCGTGCAGCTTCAGGCCATCGCGCAGGAGCGGGGCGGCCCGCTCCTCGAGCGCCTTGGCATGGGCGCCGGCGTGGGGGACACCCAGAAGGTGCTCACGGATTTCGCCGGCCAGGCCACCGCATGGCTGACCCGTGTCGGGCAGGGCGCGCTGGCAGGCGGTCAGGCCATCGCCGGCATCGTCTCGCTTCTGGTCATCACCCCGGTGGTGGCCTTCTACCTGCTTGTGGACTGGGACCGCATGGTGGCCGCCGTGGATGGCTGGCTGCCTGTGCGCCAGCGCGCCACCATCCGCTCGCTGGCCATGCAGATGGATCGGGCCATCGCCGGGTTCATCCGGGGGCAGGCCACTGTCTGCCTGCTGCTGGGCCTGTTCTATGCCGTGGCGTTGTGGATGATGGGGCTGAACTTCGGCGTGCTCATCGGCATCGTCGCGGGCCTGCTCAGCTTCATTCCCTACATCGGCTCGATCACCGGCCTGCTGCTCGCGGTCGGCGTGGCGCTGGTCCAGTTCTGGCCCGATTGGCACATGCCGCTGATCGCCTTCGCCATCTTCGGCGTCGGCCAGTTTGTCGAGGGCAATTTCCTCGCCCCCAAGCTGGTCGGCGAGGCGGTGGGCCTGCACCCTGTGTGGCTGATGTTCGCGCTGGTGGCCTTCGGCTCGCTCTTCGGCTTCGTGGGTCTGCTGCTGGCAGTGCCGCTCGCGGCGGTCGTGGGCGTGCTCGCGCGCTTCGCCCTCGGGCAATACCTTGCGAGCCCGCTCTACAGCGGCGTGCGGGGCAGCCGCGCCGAGGAGGGCTCGGATGTTTAAGGGGCAGCCGCCCGGCCGGCCCGCCCAGCTGGCGTTTGATCTGGCAGGCGAGCCCAGCTTCGACGCCGAGGACTTCCTCGTCGGCCCCTCGAACGAGGCCGCCTATGCCCTCATCGAAAGCTGGCCGGAGTGGTCCGATCCCGCGCTCGTGCTTGCCGGGCCGGAAGGGTCTGGCAAGAGCCATCTCGCGGCGATCTGGGCGGCGCGCAGCCATGCCTGGCGCGTCGGCATCCACGACGTCACTGCCGATCGCGTGCCGGAGCTTGCCTCTGGCGGCGCCCTCGTCATCGAGGATTGCGGCAGGGCCCCGTTCGACGAGGCGGCGCTGTTTCACCTTCTGAACCTGATCCGCGCGCGTGCAGGCTCGGTCATCCTCACAGCGCGAACCGCGCCGGACATGTGGGGCATCGCCACGCCTGACCTGCTGTCGCGCCTGCGTCTGGCGCCGCTCGCGCGCATCGAGCCGCCGGATGATGCGCTGCTGAAGGCCGTCCTGGTGAAGCTGTTCCTTGACCGCCAGCTCATCATCGACACCGCCGTGCTCGATGCCGTCGCGCTGCGCATTCCACGCTCCTTCGCCCAGGCGCGGGCGGTGGTGGACGCCATCGACCGCGCCTCCCTCGAACGCGGCAAGCGCGTCACCCGCACCCTCGCCTGCGAATACGCTGACCGGCTCGCAGCCGCGGCCGAATGAGAGGCGCCCATGTCGTCAGAGCGTCATAAACCTGCTGCACGTCCGGTCGGACGCAAGAGGAACCCGACATTGGCCGATCCGCCGACGCCTCCAGCCGAAACACCGCCCGCCGCGCCGGCGCCGGCTGCGGAAGCGCCCACTGTTCCGCCGCCGGGTCCCGCGCCCGCTCCAGCGCGGAAACCGCCTGCGCGGCCGGCCGCCCGGCGCGCCGACAAGGCCGCGTCCGCAGCACCTGCCGTGCCCGGCCCCCCGCCCTGGCTCCGGGACCCCAAGCGCTTCATGAACCGCGAGCTCTCCTGGCTGCAATTCAACCGCCGGGTTATGGAGGAGGCCTCCAACCGCAATCATCCGCTCCTCGAACAGCTGCGCTTCCTGTCGATCTCGGCGAGCAACCTCGACGAGTTCTTCATGGTTCGGGTCTCGGGGCTGATCGAGCAGCTCAAGGCCGGCATCACCACCCAGAGCGAGGACGGGCTCACCCCGGCCGAGCAGCTCACGAGGATCGCGCAGGCCGTGGCCTCGCTCACGGCCGATCAGCAGGAGCGTTGGCGGGAATTGCGCAGCGATCTCGCGACAGCCGGCATCGTCATCATCGGGCCGGCCGATGTCACGCGGCAGGACCGGATGTGGCTCGAGGATCATTTCCTGAGCCACATCTTCCCGGTGCTGACGCCGCTCGCCATCGATCCGGCGCACCCGTTCCCGTTCATCCCCAACCTCGGCTTCACCATCGCGCTCGATATGGGCCGCATCAGCGACGGCCGCGCGCTGAATGCGCTGATCCGCATCCCCTCGCGTTTCGATCGCTTCATCGAAGTGCCGGATGTGGGCCGCACCGGCTCCAACCGCTTCATCACGCTCGAACACATCATCGAGCTGTTCGTCGGCAAGCTCTTTCCGGGCTATCAGGTGCGCGGGCAGGGCTCCTTCCGCATCGTGCGCGACACCGACCTCGACATCGAGGAGGAAGCCGAAGACCTGGTGCGCATGTTCGAGAACATGATCAAGCAGCGCCGCCGCGGCGTGGTCATCCGCCTCGAGGTCGAGGCGTCGATGCCGGACCGGCTGCGCAACATGATCGTGCGCGAGCTCAAGGTCGAGCCCGACGAGGTCGTGGCGATCGAAGGCATGATCGGGCTCAACGAGCTGTCACAGCTTGTCGGGGTGGACCGCCCGCAGCTCAAGTTCAAGCGCTACGAGGCGCGCTTCCCCGAGCGCATCCGCGACCATGGCGGGGACTGCTTCGCCGCGATCCGCCGCAAGGACATCGTGGTCCACCACCCGTACGAATCCTTCGACGTGGTGGTGCAGTATCTGCAGCAGGCCGCGCGTGACCCCAATGTCGTGGCGATCAAGCAGACGCTCTACCGCACCTCGTCAGACAGCCCGATCGTCAAGGCGCTGGCCGAGGCGGCGGAGGCAGGCAAGTCCGTGACCGCGCTCGTCGAGCTCAAGGCGCGCTTCGACGAGGAGGCCAACATCCGTTGGGCGCGCGACCTTGAGCGGGCCGGCGTGCAGGTGGTCTATGGCTTTCTTGAGCTCAAGACCCACGCCAAGCTCAGCCTCGTGGTCCGCAAGGAGGGCACGCAGCTCGTCACCTACTGTCATGTCGGCACCGGAAATTATCATCCGGTGACGGCGCGGGTTTACACGGACGTGTCCTTCTTCACCGCCGATCCCGTCATCGGGCGTGATGTGGCGCGCATCTTCAACTTCATTTCGGGCTATGCCGAGCCGGCCGAACTCGAGCTCATGGCGATCTCCCCCATGACGGCGAAGAAGCGCCTGCTCCAGCACATCCGCGAGGAGATCGGCCACGCCCGCGCGCGCCGGCCCGCAGCCATCTGGGGCAAGTGCAACAGCCTCGTCGATCCGGTCATCATCGATGCGCTTTATGAGGCCAGCTGCGCCGGGGTGCAGATCGATCTGGTGGTCCGGGGCATCTGCTGCCTCAGGCCCGGCGTCGAGGGCATGTCGCAGAACATCCGCGTCAAGTCTATCGTCGGGCGCTTTCTCGAGCACGGCCGCATTTACGCCTTCGGCAACGGCCATGGACTGCCCAATGCCAAGGCGCATCTGTACATTTCCTCGGCCGACCTGATGCCGCGCAATCTCGACCGCCGCGTCGAGACGCTCATGCCCATCACCAACGCCACCGTGCACCAGCAGATCCTCGAGCAGATCATGATGGCCAATCTTCTCGACAACGAACAGAGCTGGCGCATCTTGCCTGATGGTTCGTCCCAACGCATTGTCCCGGCGAAAGGCGAGGCTCCTTTCAACGCGCACAAGTATTTCATGACCAATCCGAGCCTGTCCGGCCGTGGAAAATCCCTTGCCCTCTCAAGTCCTCTCAACCTCGCCCGCCGTGGCGGCTGAGCCTTCCAGTCTGGCAGCGAAAGGCAGGCTTTCGCTGGGCGCTCCAATCGCCATCGTCGACATCGGGTCCAACTCGGTGCGTCTGGTCGTCTATGAGCATCTCTCGCGCTCGCCCACGCCCATCTTCAACGAGAAGGAGATGGCAGGTCTCGGCCGTGGCGTCGCCTCCAGCGGCGAACTTGCCGCCGATGCGGTGGAGAAAGCGCTCAGCGCGCTCCAGCGCTTCCGTATCCTGTGGGAGGCCATGGATGTGCGCGACGTCCGTGTCATCGCCACAGCGGCCGCGCGCTACGCCCGCAATGGCCCTGCCTTCCTTGATCAGGCCGAGGCCATCTGCGGTCAGCCGATCGAACTCATCTCCGGCGACCGTGAAGCGTTCCTGTCAGCGCTTGGCGTGGTCTCGGGCTTCGCCGAGCCCGACGGCGTGGTGGGTGATCTTGGCGGCGGCTCGCTGGAACTCATCGATGTGGCTGGCGCGACGATCGGGGAGGGGGTGAGCGTGCCGCTGGGCGGGCTTGCCCTGCTGGATCGCTCCTGCAACTCGCTGCGCGCCGCCGAGAAGATCGTGCGCGAGGAACTCGACAGGCTGCCGCAGGTCGAGGCCATGAAGGGCCGCAATTTCTACGCAGTCGGCGGCACATGGCGCGCGCTGGCCAAGCTGCACCAGCGCCAGATGCACTATCCGCTGAGCGTGATGCATGGCTACACCGTGCCTGCGCGCGACGTGGCGGACTTTGCCCGCATGATTGAGCGCGTCGATGCGGACATCCTCGAATCAATCGATTCTGTCTCGTCTGCCCGCCGCCCGCTCCTCGCCTATGGCGCGCTGGTGCTTGATCACCTCATCAAGCGCGGCAGACCGAAGGCCGTGGTCATCTCCGCCCAGGGCGTGCGCGAGGGGCTGCTCCATGAGCAGCTTGACCCGGAGGAGCGCGCGGCCGATGCGTTGCTGCGCGCCGCCGGGGACTACAACGTCCTGCGCTCGCGCGATCCTGCCCATGCTGGAGATTTGATCGCCTTCGCCGATGAGTTCTTCGCCAGCGCCGGCATCGACGAAACCGCCGAAGAGCGCCGTCTGCGTCGCGCCGCCTGCCTGCTGGCAGACATAGGCTGGCGCGCCCACCCTGATTACCGTGGCGAGCAGAGCCTCAACGTCATCGCCCACGCCGCCTTCATCGGCCTCGACCATCCGGGCCGCGCCTATCTGTCCATGGCGGTGTTCTATCGCTATGCGGGGCTGAAGGAGGAGGGCATTTCGCTGCCGCTTCGCGAACTGACCGGAGCGCGCCTGCTGGAGCGGGCGCGGCTCCTCGGAGGGGTCATGCGGGTGGCCTACCTGCTGTCGGGCGCGATGAACGGCCTCTTGCCCCGCATGGGGCTGACGGCGACGGACAAGAAGGTTGTGCTCAACGTGCCGCGCGGGCTTGCCTCCCTCGCCAGCGACCGCGTCGCCAGCCGCCTCAAGCAGCTCGCCAAGCTTCTGGGCAAGGATTCCTCGATCGTGCTGGGTGCATGAAAGGTCAGGTTCACGCCTCGACCGAGACCCGCCCGCCGCGCATCCTCAGCGCCAGCTGCCCGGCCTTGAGCGCCAGCGCCTTGTCCCCGAACAGGGTGCGACGCCAGCCCTTGAGCGCGGGCACGTCGGCCTCGTCGTCATTGGCGATGGCTTCGAGGTCATCCACCGTCGCGATGATCTTCGGGGCCACGCGCTCGGCGTCGGAGATCGCCTTGAGCAGCACCTTCATCAGGTCGAGCACGGCGCCGTTGCCGCCGCGCGCGTGATCCCGCTCCATGCGCGGCAAGGTCTTGTGGTCGACGAGCAGGGCGCGTTCGACTGCGGCCAGCACCTCCTGACCGGCTCGGGAGCGCTCGAAGCCGCGAGGGAGCGAGCGCAGATCGGCGAGGCCCTCCGGGTCGCGTGGCGCACGCTGGACGATGTCCATCAGCGCGTCATCCTTGAGCACGCGCCCGCGCGGCACGTCCTTGGTCTGCGCCTCGGTCTCGCGCCAGCCCGCCAGCTCCATGAGCAGCGCCACCTCGCGCGGCTTGCGCACACGGCCGCGCAGCCTCAGCCAGGCATCTTGGGGCCTGGTCTCATAGGTGCCTGGGTGGTTGAGCACGAGCATTTCCTCGTCAAGCCAGCTCATCCGGCCCGTCGTTGCGAGGTCCGCCTTGAGCGCCATATAGATGTCGCGCAGATGGGTGACGTCGGACAGCGCATAGGACAGCTGCGCATCGCTCAGCGGCCGGCGCGACCAGTCCGTGAACCGGGACGACTTGTCGATGCGCGCCTTGGCCAGATCATTGGCGAGCTGCTCGTAGCCGACCGAATCTCCATAGCCGCAGACCATCGCCGCGATCTGCGTGTCGAACAGCGGCTTGGGCAGCATCCTGCCCAGATTCCAGACGATCTCGAGATCCTGCCGCGCAGCGTGAAACACCTTCACGACCTGCTCATCTGCCATCAGCGCGAAGAACGGCGCAAGGTCGAGCCCATCGGCCAGCGGGTCAACCAGCAGGCCCTCCTTGGGCGAGGCCATCTGGAGCAGGCACAGTTTCGGATAATAGGTCGAGTCGCGCAGAAACTCCGTGTCGATCGTCACGAACGGATGCGTTGCCAGACGGGTGCAGGCGGCGGCGAGATCCGCCGTTGTGGTGATCAGGTTCATCTCCCGCGATTAACAAGCGGGCGGGTTGGCGTCGAGTCCCCAAGCCGCGAAGGCCTGCCTCGCCGGATGGGCAGGGGCAGGCGCGCCGGGGCAGGCGAGGCTCAGTAGGCCATCAGAAGCGGGGTGGCGGCGCTCTGCACCATCGAGATGGTGACGCCGCCAAGCACGAACTGGCGCAGGCGCGAATGGCCATAACCGCCCATCGCGATAAGTTCGGCCCAGGTGCTGGTGGCATGGTCGTCGATCAGCCGCGCCACCGGCCCGGCCGCCACCGACAGCTCGACGATGTTGGCGTGGATGCCCTTGCGTGACAGGTGCCGCGCGAAATCCGCGCCCGGCAGCGACTTGGCCATGTCCTTGTCGCCGACGACCGAGACGATGTCGACATGCTTGATCTGGCCGAACAGGCCCAGCATGTCGCCAGCGGCGCGGGCGGCATGGGCCGTTCCATCCCAGGCGATCACAGCCTTGGTCACGCCGTCGATCGGCGGGCGCTTCGGCGTCGCCACAAGGACCGGCCGGCCCGAGCGGAACAGCGCCTCCTCAAGTACCGTGGCCCGTGAGTCCATCGGCGCTTCGGGCTGGTCCACCACGATGAGATCGGCGGCGCGGGCGGCGCGCACGGCGATCTCGGAGCTTTCGCCGAGATTGTCTATCACCACCTGGATGTCGGCGTTCACGCCGGCAAGGCGCGCGGCGGTGCGGGCGGCGTCGGCGGCTGCATCCGCCTTGGCCTTGGTCTTGGCGTTGAGGTCGCTGACCAGCGATGATGCCAGTGACATCCAGATCGGCGAATAGGGGGTGGCGAGCTGCTGGGTGGAGATGGTGATGGAGAGATGCGCGCCATGCGCCGCCGCGAGCTTGAGCGCCTGCTGGAGCGCGGCTTCGGGCAGCGTCTCGCCGGCCCGGATAATGCAGGCGAGGTCGGCGATGCGCTTGGGGTATGGGGTCATGATGGCCTCTTGGGGGACGTGAAACAAGTCCAACCTATGGCAAGGGCCATCAGGCTTGCTGATCTGGATCAAGACGCCGCAAGGCGCGTCGCCGCACCGGTGACGGTGGGGTTGCGCCCTGTCAGAGAGGAATGTTGTCGTGCTTGCGCCAGGGCGCCTCGGTCTGCTTGGCGCGCAGCATGGCCAGCGCGCGCGCCACCCTCCTGCGGGTGGAGTGCGGCATGATGACCTCATCGATGTAGCCGCGTTCGGCGGCGACGAACGGGCTCATGAAGCGGTCTTCATAGGCCTTGGTCTGCGCCGCGATGGTCTCGGCATCGCCGCCGCGGAAGATGATCTCCACCGCGCCCTTCGCGCCCATTACGGCGATCTGCGCCGTGGGCCAGGCATAGTTGATGTCGGCGCCGATATGCTTCGAGGCCATCACGTCGTAGGCGCCGCCATAGGCCTTGCGGGTGATGCAGGTCACCAGCGGCACGGTGCATTGCGAATAGGCGAAGAGCAGCTTGGCGCCGTGCTTGATGAGCCCGCCATACTCCTGCGCGGTGCCCGGAAGGAAGCCCGGCACGTCCACAAAGGTCACGATCGGGATCTCGAATGCGTTGCAGAAGCGCACGAAACGCGCCGCCTTGCGGGAGGCGTCCGAGTCCAGCACGCCGGCCAGAACCATCGGCTGGTTGGCGACAAAGCCCACGGTGCGCCCTTCCATACGGCCGAAACCGGTGATGATGTTCCTGGCGAAGGCTTCCTGCAGCTCGAAGAATTCGCCCTCATCCACGGTCTTGAGGATGAGCTCGCGCATGTCATAGGGCTTGTTGGCATTGTCGGGGATGAGCGTGTCGAGGCTCATGTCCACCCGGTCGGGCACATCGAAGCTCGGCATCTCGGGCGCGCCGGCCATGTTGTTGGCGGGCAGGAAATCGATGAGGCGGCGCACCTGCAACAGGGCCTCGACATCATTGTCGAAGGCGCCGTCGGCGATCGAGGACTTGCTGGTGTGGATCTTCGCTCCGCCCAGCTCCTCGGCTGTCACAGTCTCGTTGGTCACCGTCTTCACCACATCCGGGCCGGTCACGAACATGTAGCTCGTGTCACGCACCATGAAGATGAAGTCGGTCATGGCGGGCGAATAGACATCCCCGCCCGCGCACGGCCCCATGATCACCGAAATCTGCGGGATGACGCCGCTGGCCTGCACATTGCGCTTGAACACCTCGGCGAAGCCGCCGAGCGAGGCCACACCCTCCTGGATGCGCGCACCGCCCGAATCGATCAGCCCGACGATGGGCGCGCGCATCTTCAACGCCATGTCCTGGATCTTCATGATCTTGGCGGCATGCGTCTCGGACAGCGATCCGCCAAACACGGTGAAGTCCTTGGCATAGACGAACACGGTCCGGCCATTGACCGTGCCCCAGCCCGTCACGACGCCGTCGCCGGGGATCTTGTTCTTCTCCATGCCGAAATCCGTGCAGCGATGCTGCACGAACATGTCGAACTCCTCGAAGCTGCCATGGTCGAGCAGGACTTCGATGCGTTCGCGCGCCGTCAGCTTGCCGCGCTTGTGCTGCGCGCTGATGCGGGCTTCGCCGCCGCCGAGGCGGGCGTTCTCCCGGCGGGCTTCAAGCTGGTCGAGCATGTCTTTCATGGCAGCGTCTCGCGAGGGCGTCGGAACTTGAAACCCTCTGATAGCCATCATTGCGCGGCAATTCCATCCGGCAAAAGGAGGCCTCCGGATGCGCAAGAGCGCAAGCCCCGGGGACGCCGGGCCGCGTCTTGGCCAGCGAGGCGCTGATCTGCGCGGAACGCCCTGTCAGAGCGCAAACGCCTCGTTGATCGCGCTCTTCACGCCGCCGCCCATCTGCGGGCCGCCGCCGGCCACGTAGATGGCCTCGCCCAGCACCACCGCGCCCATGCCATGGCGCGGCGTCAGCATCGGCGCGTGGCTCTCCCAGCGGTCGGTGGCCGGGTTGTAGGCCTCGTTCTGGCCATAGACGCGGTTGGTGCCTTCCCCGCCCATCACGAAGATGCGGTCCTTGAACCAGACGGCGCCCTGGCCCGAGCGTGCCGTGGGCAGGGGCTGGCGGAAGGTCCAGGCATCGGTCTTCGGATCGTAGCTATGGTGCAGGTTGGAGTTGGTGTGGAAGGAATCCACCCGCCCGCCGATGATGTGGATGAGCCCGTTCACGGCCACGATGCCGCAGTGGTCGCGGCCAAGCGGCATGGGTTGGCGGCGCGTGTAGCGATCGGCCCTGGTGTCATAGACCACGTGCCAGTCGATCGAGCGGCGGTTGTCGGAGCCGATGGCGCCGCCGATGATGTGGATGTTGTCGCCCAGAGCGATGCAGGCCATGGCGCCACAGGCCTCGGGCAGGCGCCTCACGGCAGCCCATCGTGTGCCGTCGAATGCGAAGGCGCCGTCATGGGGCGTGCGGTTCTGCTCGATGAAGCCGCCAAAGGCATAGATGCGTTCGCCAAGCGTCGCGACGCCGACATGGTTCGAGCCGCGCGGATGCTCCGCGAGCTGCTCCCAGCGGTCGGCGGCGGGGTCGTAGGCATGATGGTAGTTCTTGTCCACGCGCTGCTCGGCATAGCCACCGATCAGGTGCATGCGTCCGCGATATTCCACCGCCCAGGCCATTTCCGTGCGTGGGATCGGCAGCGGCGCGCGCGGCCGCCAGGCTCCTTGCGCGGCCGCCTTCGGCGCCGGGCTTTCGGTCACGGCATGCTCGGCATGAAGCGCCGGCATGTCGATCCGTCCCGGCTGGTTGAGCCGTTCGAACTGGCCCGCATGATGCTGGTGCGGGTTCTGCGCGAGTGCGGGCGCGGCGAGCGCGGCCGTGGCGCTGGCAAGGAGGCTGCGGCGGGATAGGGACATGGCGTCGGCCCTTGGCTGGAAAGAGCCAGATGCTAGCGCAGTCGCGCGCCCGCGTCACGGGCCGCCGGACCTTGACAATCCGCCCCCCAGCGCCGACTGACGTCGCTCGCAAAATCAACCATCTGCGCCCGAGATCCATCATGTCGATGCACCGTTACCGCACCCACACCTGCGGCGCTCTCCGCGAGGAGCACGTCGGCGAGGTCGTCCGCATCTCAGGCTGGTGCCATCGCATCCGCGATCATGGCGGCGTGCTCTTCATCGATCTGCGCGATCACTACGGCATGATGCAATGCGTGGCCGATCCGGACAGCCCGGCCTTCAAGGCGGTCGAGCAGGTGCGCTCCGAATGGTGCGTCCGCATCGACGGCAAGGTGCGCCGCCGGCCCGAGGGCACCACCAACGCCGACTTGCCCACCGGCATGGTCGAGATCTTCATCACCGACATGGAAGTGCTCGGCCCTGCCGCCGAATTGCCCCTGCAGGTCTTTGGCGATCAGCAGTATCCCGAGGACACGCGGCTCAAGTACCGCTTCCTCGACCTGCGCCGCGAGAAGCTCCACCAGAACATCATGACCCGCGGCGCCATCGTCGACGCCATGCGCCGGCGCATGAAGGGGCAAGGCTTCTTCGAGTTCCAGACCCCGATTCTTACCGCTTCCAGTCCCGAGGGCGCGCGCGACTTCCTGGTGCCGAGCCGCATCCATCCCGGCAAGTTCTACGCGCTGCCGCAGGCGCCCCAGCAGTACAAGCAGCTCATCATGATGGCGGGCTTCGACCGCTACTTCCAGATCGCGCCCTGCTTCCGCGACGAGGACCCGCGCGCCGACCGCTTGCCCGGCGAATTCTACCAGCTTGATCTGGAGATGAGCTTCGTCACGCAGGAGGACGTGTTCGCCGCGGTCGAGCCGGTCATCACCGGCATTTTCGAGGAGTTCGGCGGCGGCCGGCCTGTCACCAGGAGCTGGCCGCGCATTCCCTATGCGGAATCGATGGCGAAGTACGGCACCGACAAGCCGGACCTGCGCAACCCGCTGGTGATGCAGGATGTCTCGGACATCATGCGCGGATCGGGCTTCAAGGTCTTCGCGCGTATTCTGGAAGAGCCGAAGAACCGCGTCTGGGCAATTCCTGCGCCCGGCGGCGGCAGCCGCGCCTTCTGCGACCGGATGAACAGCTGGGCGCAGGGTGAGGGCCAGCCGGGCATGGGCTACATCATGTGGAAGGAAGGGGCCGGCGCAGGCCCCGTCGCCAACAACATCGGCCCGGAGAAGACCGGGGCCGTGCGCGCCCAGCTTGGGCTTGCCGATGGCGACGCCTGCTTCTTCGTCGCGGGCGATCCGGAGAAGTTCGTGAAGTTTGCCGGGATGGCCCGCACCAAGGTCGGCGAGGACCTGAACCTCATCGACAAGGAGCGCTTCGAGCTGGCCTGGATCGTCGATTTCCCGATGTTCGAATGGAACGAGGACGAGAAGAAGGTCGATTTCAGCCATAACCCGTTCTCTATGCCGCAGGGCGGGCTCGAGGCGCTGAAGACGCAGGACCCGGTCACGATCAAGGCCTTCCAGTACGACATCGCCTGCAACGGCTTCGAGATCGCCTCAGGCGGCATCCGCAACCACCGGCCCGAGGCCATGGTGAAGGCCTTCGAGATCGCCGGCTACGGCGAAAGCGACGTGATCGAGCGCTTCGGCGGCATGTATCGCGCCTTCCAGTATGGCGCGCCGCCCCATGGCGGCATGGCGGCGGGCGTTGACCGCATCGTCATGCTGCTGTGCGGCACCGCGAATCTGCGCGAGATCTCGCTGTTCCCCATGAACCAGCAGGCGCTGGACGTGTTGATGGGCGCGCCGGGCGACGTCACGCCCAGGCAGCTGCGCGAGCTTCACATCAGGCTGAATCTCCCGGAGAAGTGAGCCGTGCCTGCCGTCCGGGTTCGGGCGCGTCCGGTGCTGGGCGCGCTGGCCGTGCCGTTGCTTCTGGCAGCCTGCCAGGGCGCGTCCACCTATCCGCCCGGCTCGCCGGAAAGGGCCGCAGCGGCCGTCTCGCGCGGCTATGATTGCGGCCTGAGGGTTGAGCGCCGACGCGTGGTCGCGACCTATCGCAGAGAGGAGCGCCGCCGCTTTCTCGGCGCCAACCAGAGCTTCGCCGTGCAGTCCTACAACGCCCCGCGTGCCTGCGGCGCAGCCGAGCGCGGGCGGGTGGCGGAAGAGTTGCGCGAACTTGCCCGGCGCTGAGCGCGCCGGCCCGTCACTCGGCCTTGGCCTGAACCTCGATCTTGTCGAATATCTCCTTCGGCGCGGCCATGACGCCCACCGCGTCGGCGACGCCGATGCCTGAGGCCGAGCGCGCGCGAAGGTCGATCGACAACGTGCCGGGGCGGGCGACGAAGCGGGCAATGGCCCCCGTGAGCGCCTTGGCTCCATCGGAATCGCCGAGGATGGCAGGCAGGCCCACCGCTGCGAGCATGCCCCATTCGCGCCGCACGGCATCAGGCTGCTTGCGCGCCTTCGCCGCTTCCCGCGCGATGAACTTCTCGAAGCCGCCGAGATTCTGGACCACGAGGCTCACGCGCTGCGCCGCAGCCGAAAGCCACGCCACCTGCGCCAGCGCGCTGTCGGTGGAGAACGCATCCTTGCTCACGCCGGAGAGCTGGCCGGAGAGGGTGAGCCCCAGCATCTCCTTGCCCGAGATGTTCAGCGCCTTGATGTCGAGGCGCTCGGTGTCGCGCTGCCAAGCGAGATCGGCGAGCCAGGACAGGTTGACGTCCTTGTAGCCCATGGCGACGAGATCGCGCACGCCCTGCTCCTCCGAGTTGGCAGACAGGGGGGCTGCGAACTCTTCGGCCGAGAAGCGCAACGCGGTCGGAACGCCGTCGATCTGTCCGCCGAAACCGATCTCCATCGCCTTCACAGAGGCACGGAAGATCTCCGGCGGCTTGCCGCGCTGCGGCCGTTTCGGCTCCGGGTCCTGCACTGAGAAGCCCTTGACGCGGATGGTGCCGAGTTGCGGGATGAGCCGCTTGTAATCCGTAATCAGCGCCGTCGCATCGCCGCGCTCCAGCATCTCTATGGCGGCGCGGAGTGCATTGCGGATGCTGAAGTCGCGCATCTCAAGCTCGTCGATCGACATCTTTCCGGGGCTGACCTCGATCTTCAGCCCGCTCATGACGAAGCCCGGCGCCTGCGCCTGATCGCTGAAGCGGATGCGCGCAATCTCGAAGCGGCCCTTGCCGGCGTCGCCATCGGACTCGCCCCTCAAGCCTTCCGCCTCGCCGACGCCGTACTCAAAGTTTTCAAGGAAGCCGAAGATGCGGCCGACGCTGGCCATGTCCGCGGCGTTCGGCAGCTTATCGCCGCCACCGGCCGCCTTCTGCCTCTCGGAGATGGCTATGACCTCGTTCATGGCCGTGAGCACCGGGGCCTTGCTGGGCCGCGCCATGGTGTCGCGCAGGGTCACGCGGTCGATGCTCATGCGGCCCTTGCCCTCAGGAAGGTCGGTCACGAAGTCGCGGTAGGCAAGGGAGCGCATGATCGGCGCCATCGCTACGGCGGAGGGATCCGGAACCGAACTGGTCAGCACACGTGCGATCAGCGGCAGGTTGAGCGCCTCGGCCGTGGTCTGGCCGATCCGCACCCGCGCCACGCCCGCAGCCTTCTCGCTGGCGGTCCCCTCGATCGCGCCCACGCTCAGCCCGCCGATCACCCCGGCGGTGATGTTGGACAGGCTCAGGTCCCTGTAGCGCGTGACCCTCGAGACGCTGTCCAAGGACTGCGTGGCGATGACCTCCGGGATGGTGACCGTGGCGGCCTGCAGGCGGGCCACGCTGGCGGCGATGTCCGGGCCGCCCCTGGTCAGGATCGCGGTGATGTCCTCTCGGCTGAGCGGCGTGTCCCGCACCTCCATGCGCGGGATGTCGATGCGCATGAAGCCAAGATCGAAGCGCAGGTCGGTAAGGCTGTGGTCGGCCGCGCCGGCAGCCGACGACAGGCCGACGATGAGAGCCGCGACGCCAGCGAGCCGCGCCAACGGCGATGCGAAGGCTGGACGAAGCGAGGCAGGGGCGAGATGGGAGGGGGGCTGACGCATGATGGCGTCCTTTCCAGCTGGCTTCGATGCACGCCGCGTATCAGGAGCGCCTTCCGATCCGATAAACGCAAAGCCTCGAATCGCGCATGAGATTACAAGCATTCACCGTACAAGACACGAACGGATCCTGTCAGCTTGCCAGATGCTGCCGCGCCCCGGCAAGTTCCTTGTCGGAACTGCACGCTTACTCAAGCAAGCCGGTCGCGTTCAATGCCCGCCGGGGGCCCCGCTGAAGGTCAGCCCTTGCGACCCGCTTCCTGATGCCGTTCAGACCGCGTTTGTCGAACCACGATGCCGCCCCGTTCCCGGCTGCTCCCCAGCGCAATGAGCGGGTCGCTGCAACATGCGCCGCCGCTGTCGAATCGGCGGTCTTGGGGCTGGTTCTAGAGCGCGAACGAGGTGCCGCAGCCGCATGATGACGTCGCGTTCGGATTGGTCACCCTGAAGGACTGGCCAATCAGGTCGTCCACGAAATCCAGCGTGGAGCCGGCCAGGAAGCCGAGCGAGGCTTCGTCGACCAGCACGGTGGCGCCGCCCTGCTGCAGAACGAGGTCATCCGCATTGCGGCTGCGGTCCATCTCGAAGGCATACTGGAACCCTGAGCACCCGCCGCCGTTGACCGCCACGCGCAGCATCGTCCCGTCCGGCTCGCTTCCCAGCACCTTGGCGATGCGCGCGAAGGCGCGATCGGTCACATTGAGAGTCGGCGCGGCCGTGGGGGCGGAAGGCGTGTTCGCGGCGGCAACGGCGTCCATCGGTGTCTTGTCTCCCTCGCTGCGATCAAGGTAAGTCTCGCAGCGCGGCACTTCAAGCGGCGGGATGCGGCGCGGCCTGTCAAGCGCCGGCCGCGAAAGGTTCGATACGGATGCGAGAGCCTGGCGATCGGTACAGGGCGCCTTATGCCTGCCGGCCCTCTGAAGGCCGCGGTCGGCTGGTGGCCGAGGCGGCATCCGCAACGCGCAGCGACTTCCAGCGTGATCGGGACCGCATCATCCATTCAACCGCCTTCCGGCGGCTCAAGCACAAGACCCAGGTCTTTGTCTTCCACGAAGGCGACCATTTCCGCACGCGGCTGACCCATTCCATCGAGGTGTCGCAGATCGCCCGTTCGATCGCGCGCGCGCTCGGCCTCGACGAGGACCTCGCCGAGGCGCTGGCGCTGGCGCATGATCTTGGCCACACCCCTTTCGGGCACACAGGCGAGGATGCCCTTGGCGCCTGCATGGCGCCGTTCGGCGGGTTCGACCACAATGCCCAGGCGTTGCGCATCGTCACGCGGCTGGAGCGCCGCTATGCCGCCTTCGACGGGCTTAACCTGTGCTGGGAGACGCTCGAGGGTCTGGTGAAGCACAATGGCCCCTTGCTCGATGCGGACGGCAAGCCCCAGCCGGGCCATGGCCCCGCTTTGCCGGGCGCGATCCTTGAATACAGCGCGCGTCATGATCTGTGGCTCTCCAGCCATGCCAGCGTCGAGGCGCAGGGCGCCGCTCTCGCCGATGACATCGCCTATGACGCGCACGACATAGACGATGGCCTGCGCGCCGGCCTCATCGACATCGCCGACATGCGCGCGGTGCCCTTCCTCGCCGCCTTGCTCGGCGAGATCGAGCGCGCCTGGCCATCGCTTGAACGGCCCCGCCTGATCAACGAGCTTGTCAGACGGGTCATCACCCGCTTCGTCGAGGATGTCATCAAGGAGAGTCGAAGGCGCCTTGACGAAAGCGGCGTCGCCAGCGCCGATGAGGTGCGCCTTGCGGGCCGGACGATGGTGGCTTTCTCGCCCGCGATGGCCGAGGCGGACCGGGCCATCAAGGGCTTCCTGTTTCCGCGCGTTTACCGCCATCCGCGGGTCATGCGCATCCGCCAGGACGCGGCGGGCGTCGTCGGGCAGCTCTTCGCGCGCTTCATGGACGATCCCGCGCTGCTGCCGGCGGAGTGGTCGGCAGGGCTCGATGCAGGCGATGAGGTCCGGCGCGCACGCCGTGTCTGCGACTACATCGCCGGGATGACGGACCGCTACGCGCTTGACGAGCATGCCCGTCTGTTTGACGCAACCCCGCTCTTGCGATAGGCGCGCGGCAGGCTATCGCGGTCCACTTGCTTCGTCCGCGTGACTCGTTTTCACAGGAAGAGCCTGCAAGGCTTTGGCGTCATGAATATTTTTGAGATCTTCACCGCGCGTTTGAATGACGCGCTGGCGCGACTGTCGGCGGCCGGGACGTTGCCCGCTGGCCTTGATCTCGGCCGCGTGGTGGTCGAACCGCCGCGCGACGCCAGCCATGGCGACCTCGCCACCAATGCCGCGATGGCGCTGGCCCGCGAGGCGGGCATGAATCCGCGACAGCTGGCCGAAGCGATCGCGGCCGAACTCCGGCGCGTGGATGGCGTGCGCGCCGTCTCCGTCGCCGGTCCGGGCTTCATCAATCTCACGCTCGAACCGGCCGTTTACGTCGAGGCGCTGCTCTGCGCAGTGGTGTCAGGGGCCCGGTTCGGTCGCCGCCAGCCGGACGCCGGCCTGCCGAGGGTCAATGTCGAATATGTCTCCGCCAATCCGACCGGCCCCATGCATGTCGGCCATGGCCGCGGCGCGGTGTTCGGCGATGCGCTGGCGAACCTGCTGGCCTTCGCCGGGCGTGACGTTACGCGCGAGTATTACATCAACGATGCCGGCGCGCAGGTCGATGTGCTCGCCCGCTCCGCCTTCCTGCGCTACCGCGAAGCGCTGGGCGAGGATGTTGGCCCCATCCCGGAAGGGCTCTATCCCGGCGATTATCTGGTTGGCGTGGGCCATAGCCTCGCTGCGAAGCATGGCCCCGCGCTTGTGGGAATGCCGGAGGGCGAATGGCTGCCCATCATCCGCAAGGTCGCGATCGACGCCATGATGGACATGATCCGCGAAGACCTTGCTGCGCTGGACGTCGAGCACCAGGTGTTCTTCTCCGAGCGCACCTTGCAGGAGGGCGGTCAGGGCGGGCTCGTCGCCGCGGCGATCGCGGATCTGCGCAGCCGTGACCTGATCTATGAAGGCCGGCTGCCGCCGCCCAAGGGCCAGAAGGACGACGACTGGGAGGACCGCGAGCAGACCCTGTTCCGCTCGACGGCGTTCGGGGACGATGTCGACCGGCCGCTGATGAAGTCCGACGGCGGCTACACCTATTTCGCCTCCGACATCGCCTACCACAAGTCCAAGTTCGACCGCGGCTTTGCCGAGATGATCGATGTCTGGGGCGCCGACCATGGCGGTTACGTCAAGCGGATGCAGGCCGCGGTGAAGGCCGTGACGGGCGGGCAGGGCTCGCTCGACATCAAGCTCTGCCAACTCGTGAAGCTGATGCGCGATGGCGAGCCGGTGAAGATGTCGAAGCGCTCGGGCGATTTCGTCACGCTGCGGGAGGTGATCGACGAGGTCGGCCGCGACGCGGTGCGCTTCATGATGCTGTTCCGCAAGAATGACGCCGCGCTCGAGTTCGATCTGGCCAGGGTCCTGGAGCAGTCCAAGGACAATCCGGTGTTTTATGTGCAGTATGCCCACGCACGCTGCGCCTCCGTCTTCCGGCAGGCAGCCGAGACCGCGCCCGGTCTGGACGCCGGCCCGGCCGCGCTCGCTGCCGCCAAGCTTTCGCTGCTGGTGGATGAGGGAGAGGTGGGACTGATCAAGTGGATCGCACAATACCCGCGCCTGATCGAGCAGGCAGCGATCGCGCACGAGCCGCACCGGCTCGCTTTTTATCTTCATGATCTCGCGCAGGGGCTCCATGCGCTGTGGAACAAGGGCAAGGATTCCCCTCAATTACGGTTCGTTAATCATAATCAGCCAGAGTTGACGTTAGCGAGGCTGGCGCTTGTGCATGCCGTGAGGTCCGTTCTTGCATCGGGCTTGGGCGTTCTGGGCGTCTCAAGTCCGTCCGAAATGCGCTGAGGCTGTCACGGCCGCCAGCGCTGCGTTATACAGCGTCAAGCCGTGTGATCGGGCTCCTTGCCCTGCAAGCGCGGTTGTGGAGGGTCGCGATGTCAGACCAGAAGTCCCGTTTCGCCGTCGATCTCGACGAGCTTGAGCGCCAGCTTCGGCAAACCGCTGACATCCAGCCTGCGGCCTCTGCCGGCGATCCATTGGCCGATCTCGCCCGCATTGTCGGGCAGGATGACCCCTTCAGAGCCATGTTCAGCCAGGGGCGCTCGCGACCGGATGCGCAGGAAGAGGGTGCGGGCGCCGACATGCAGCACGCGCTTGCTCAACAGCCCGGCCTGGTTCCCGAGCCTGAGCCCTATGGAGGGGGTTCGGCTCTTCCCGATCAGCGCATGAACATCTCGCTGGAGGCCCTTCTGCGCGAGTTCGAGGAGGCGCCGAAGCCCGCGCGCGCCGATGCGCAGCAGTCTGTGTCTGTTCCGCAGGCCGCCGCTGCGACGCCTGCGCCGTCATCCCAGCCCGGTCTGGCTCCGCAGGACATGCTCGACGAGTTCGATCGCCTGTTGCAGGGCGAATTGCGCGGCGCCGTCCAGCCCGGGGCGCGTCCGGATTTCGAAGGTCCGCTGCAGGCGCGCCCGCGCTTTGATGATTCCTCCGGGGACGACATGACGTCCCGTCGCGAAGCGGCCGCCTTTTCGCCGGCGCGGCCCGCCATGGCTGCGCCGCCGCGCCCTGTCGACGAGGATTTCGCCGATGAGGTGCGTGCCAAACACCAGGTGCGCCGGGCGGCTGCGCTGCCCGAACCCCATGAGCCGGCGTATTCAGCGGATGATGCGCGCAGCAGCGAGCCGCAGCAGCCGCGCAAGGGCCTCATCATAGCCGGCGTGCTGCTTGGCGTGGCCGCTATCGGAATCGGCGCCGTCATCGGCATTCGCGGCCTTTCGGGGCCCGTGCGCGGAACGGGCGAGCCGCCGCTGATCAAGGCGGAAGCCGGCCCCTCCAAGGTTCAGCCGCAGAACCCCGGCGGCGTCGAGATCCCGAACCAGAACAAGCAGATCTATGAGCGCACGCCCGAGCCCAAGCCCGGCGAGACCCGCGTCGTGACGCGCGAGGAGCAACCCATGGACGTGCAGGCCAGCGCCCGCGCTGCCTCGCGGGTGATCCTGCCCGGCCCAGCCGCGCCGGCTGACGCTGCCCAGGCGGCCGCCCCTGCGGCGCCGCAACCCGCAGCGCCGACTGCTGTTGCGCTGGCTCCTTCTGCGGTTCCGCCGCAGGCCGCCGCTGCCGGCTCCGCCGCGCCTGCTCTGGGCGAGCCCCGCCGCGTCCGCACCATCGCGGTCCGCCCCGATGGAACCAGCGTGCCGTCGCCGGTGCAGCCTGCCGCTGCCCCTGTCGCCGAAGCGTCGTCCGCCCGTGCCGAAAGCTCCCCAGCCGCCGCTGCGCCTGCGACCTCGACCTCCACGCGCTCGGCCGCTGCGGCGCGTCCCGCCGTGACCCCGCCGCCCCGGCCTCCGGCTGCCCGGCCCGTCATGGAGGCTGCTGCGCCGCCAGCCGCTCCAGCCGCAGCCGTAGCAGCAGCGCCTGCCGCAGCCGCTCCAGCGGCAGGCGGTGGTGCGGGTGACTTCATGATCCAGCTCGGCGCGCCTGGCAGCGAGGCGGAAGCTCGTTCCCTGTTCTCGAGCCTGCAGAGGCGTTATGGCGCGCAGTTGGGCGGCGAAAGCCCGGTCGTACGCCGTGCCGAAGTTGGCAACGGCCGCACTGTCTATCGCCTTCGCATCGGCCCCTTCAGCCGCGAGGCCGCCGTCCAGCGCTGCGAGGCGCTGAAGTCCGCCGGAGGCCAGTGCTTCGTCGCAGGCAGCTGACGGAGACCCCCAATCTGATGGGCGGCGTCCCCGGAAGGCCGCGCTGCTGCGCCATCGGTCCCCAGCAATCGCGGTCCTGCGTCTTGACCCGGGCGGCCGAATGGGTTCCCGCTCGGCTGCATGTCGATCCGAGCCTTCATTGCCGGTTGCGCCGGGCTTGAGCTGAGCGATGCCGAGCGGGCGCTGTTCGCCAGGATGCAGCCCTGGGGCTTCATCCTGTTTCGCCGCAACATCGCCGACCGCGCGCAACTCCGCGCGCTCACGGCCGCGCTGCGTGCGTCGGTCGGCCGTCACGCTCCCATCCTCATCGACCAGGAGGGCGGCCGCGTGCAGCGCATGCGCCCGCCCGAATGGCCGGCCTATCCGTCCGGGCGCTGGTTCGGACAGCTCAATGATCCGTTGCAGCGCACGGCCCTGGCGCGGCTGTCGGCCCGGCTGATGGCCCATGATCTGCGCGAGGTCGGCGTCGATGTCGATTGCCTCCCCGTTCTTGACGTGCCCGTGGCAGGCGCGCATGACGTGATCGGGGATCGCGCCTATGCGCAGGACCCGGACGAGGTGGCGCGGATCGGCCGCGCCGCCGCCGAGGGCCTGCTTGCCGGGGGCGTTCTGCCGGTCATCAAGCACATGCCCGGCCATGGCCGGGCGCAGGCCGACAGCCACCATCATCTGCCGCGCGTCGATGCCTCGCTGGACACGCTGCGCGCCCATGATTTCCGCCCTTTCCGTCATCTCGCCGACATGCCGATGGCGATGACGGCGCATGTCGTGTTCGAAGCCCTGGACGCCACGGCGCCTGCCACCACCTCGCGAAAGATCATCAGCCGCATCATCCGCAAGGAAATGAACTATCAGGGGCTCGTCATGACGGATGATCTCTCCATGAAGGCGCTGTCCGGCAGCTTCACCGAGCGCGCCGGGGCCGCCTATGCCGCCGGCTGCGACATGCTGCTGCACTGCAACGGCGAGATGGACGAGTTGGCGGAGGTCGCGCAGGCGGCCCGTCCGCTTGGCGGCGCCGCCCGTCGCCGGGCTCGGCAGGCGCTGGCACGCATCGCGCACATGCCAGAGCCGCTGGACCGCGCGCTTCTCTCCGAGGGGATTGACCGCATCCTTGCGGCTGCCCGATGACGGCCTCAGAGTTGCGGGCGGGGAGGGCGAATCGGTGAAGAGCGAGCTGCCTTTCGAGGACGAGCAGAGCGGTCGCGCCGAGGGCGAAGAGGCCTTCGTCATCGATGTCGACGGCTATGAAGGTCCGCTCGATCTGCTGCTCGAATTGGCGCGGCGGCAAAAGGTCGATCTTTCGCGCATCTCCATCCTCGCTTTGGCCGATCAGTATCTGGCCTTTGTCGAGAGCGCGCGCCGCTTCAGGCTCGAACTGGCCGCCGATTATCTCGTGATGGCGGCATGGCTGGCCTATCTCAAGTCGCGCCTGCTCCTTCCCGAGCCGCCGCAGCAGGACGAACCCAGCGCCGCCGATCTCGCCACCCAACTCGCCCTGCGCCTGCGCCGGCTGGAGGCGATCCGGGAAGCGGCGCGCCAGCTCGCCTCCCGCGCCCGGCTTGGCCGCGACGTCTTCGCCCGCGGCCAGCGCGCCGAAGCTCCGCAGGGCCCTGATGGTGCCTGGAACGCATCACTCTACGACCTGCTGGCCGCCTATGCGCGCCAGAGGCAGCGCCGCATCGAAGCCCGCGTGACGCTGCACAAGCGCTTCGTCTGGTCGCTGGTGGAGGCGCGCGAGGCGCTGCGCAAGCTTGTTGGAACGGCAGCCGACTGGACGACGCTCGATGCGTATCTGCTCGAATACGCCGTCGATCCCTCGATGCGGGCCACGCTCCGCGCCTCCGCGCTTTCGGCCATGCTGGAGATGGTGCGAGAGGGAGTCATGGACATTCGACAGGATCGCCCCTTCGCGCCGCTCTACCTGCGCCGCCGCGCCGCGCCGCGCATGGCGGCGGAATGAGGAAGACGGCCATGCCCTCGCCTGATCCGGAGGACGCGGCCGGGGATCACGCCGACAGCGGGCGCGCCGCCGGGGATGCGGCGGCCATGATGGCGGAGGCCCTGCGCATCGCCGAGGCGCTTCTGTTCGCCTCGGCCGAGCCGGTTTCCGAAGACGAAATCGCCGGCTATCTGCCAGGCGGGTTGGAGCCAGCCTCTGTGCTGGCAAGGCTGGAAGCGGCCTATGCGGGCCGCGGGGTCAATCTCGTGCGCGTGGCCGGCAAATGGGCGTTCCGGACGGCCGAGGATCTGGGCCATCTTCTGGTCCGCCGCGTCGAGGAGCCTCGACGGCTGACGCGCGCCGCGATCGAGACGCTGGCCATCATCGCCTATCATCAGCCCGTTACGCGGGCCGAGATCGAGGAGATCCGCGGCGTCGCCACATCGAAGGGCACGCTGGACACGCTGCTGGAGTCAGGCTGGATCCGGATGCGGGGTCGCAGGCGCACGCCGGGCCGCCCGCTCACCTATGGCACGACGTCCGCTTTCCTCGAGCAGTTCGGGCTCGACCGGGTGGATGACCTGCCTGGCCTCGACGAACTCAAGGGCGCCGGCTTCCTGGAAGGGCGCATTCCAAAAGGCCTCGACGTGCCAATCCCGAGCGACGACAGCACGCTCCGGGACGACGAGGATCCGCTCGACGATCTGTTCTCGCCCATCGACGGCGGCCCGACCGGCGCGCCTGACTAGACAGCTGCCCGAGGCCCGACCACCTTGCATCGCGCCATGCACACGGGCACAAGCAGACCGTTGCCCTTCGAGCCCCATTCCCTTGCGTGCACATGACAGCGATGGCCTCTGACAATGCGATCGATCGCGGCTGGCGCGGCTGGGGCCGTCGCGGAACCGCGGGCGCCTCGATTCCCGTATCGCTGGCCTTCGAGGGGCTTCGCCAGTCCTATGGCGATGTCACGGCGCTGGCGGGCATCACACTCGAGATCGCGGCCGGTGAAGTGGTGTGCCTGCTTGGCCAGTCCGGCTGCGGCAAATCCACCCTGCTGCGCATCGCCGCCGGGGTCGAGAAGCCCAGCGCCGGCCGCGTGCTGCTCGACGGCATTGAGGTTGCCGGCCCCAGCCGCTTCGTCGAGCCCGAGCGGCGCGGCGTGGGCCTCATGTTTCAGGATTATGCGCTTTTCCCGCATCTGAGCGTGCTGGGCAATGTCAGCTATGGCGTGCGCGGCCTGTCTCCGGCCGACACGCGCGCCAGCGCCTTGCGGGCGCTCGACCGCGTCGGGCTGTCGCACATGGCGGAGTCCTATCCCCACATGCTTTCGGGCGGAGAGCAGCAGCGCGTGGCGCTTGCGCGCGCTGTTGCCCCACGCCCGGGCGTGCTTCTCATGGACGAGCCCTTCTCGAACCTTGATCGCCGACTCAAGGACGCGGTGCGCGAGGAGACAGTGGCGGTGATCCGTGAGACAGGCGCCACCTCCGTCATGGTGACGCACGACCCCGAGGACGCGATGCGGATCGCGGACAGGATCGTGCTGATGCGCAAGGGCGAGATTGTACAGGCCGGGCCGGGGGAGGCGCTCTATCGCAGCCCGAACAGCCTGTTCGTGGCGCGTTTCTTCAGTGATTTCAACGAGATAAATGCAGTGGTGCGGGCAGGTTCGGTCGAAACGCCGTTCGGGCGCGTTCCGGCGCCGGGCCTGATCGAGGGCGAGCAGGCCGTTGTCTGCGTTCGCCCGCAGGGCATCATGCTGCGCGCGCCGGGGTTTTGCCTGCCGGGGCGGGTGCTCTCGCGGCGTTTTCTTGGCGAGGTCGACGTGCTGCAGGTCGCGGTGCAGGGCTTTGATCGGCCCTTGACGATCCGCGCGCCGGAGCACAAGCCTTTCAACGAGGGTGCCGATGTCGGCGTCGACATCAAACGCGAGGAAGTCCTTGTGTTCTCCGAGCGTGAACCCTAGTTACGCCACAGGCGAGGTGGGCCCTCGGCCTTCATCGCAGCGATTGACGACAGGGAGTTCGCCATGGGTGGCGTCAGCATCTGGCACTGGATCGTGGTCGGCATCGTGGTGATGCTGCTCTTCGGTCGTGGCAAGGTCTCCGAATTGATGGGCGACGTGGCCAAGGGCATCAAGTCCTTCAAGAAGGGCATGGCGGACGAGGAGAATCCTCCCGCGCCGACGCAGCCCGCCACCGTGGTGACCGAAGCCCCGCGCACTATCGACCAGACCGCGCAGGCCGCGCAGAAGGTCGATGCAGACCGGAAGGTCTGATCGGCGGGCTCAACCGGGGAGCGCGGGGTGCGAGCCCGGCGCGTGTGGCGTGAATGTTTGACATCGCCTGGAGCGAAATGCTGGTCATTGGTGCCGTCGCGCTCGTCGTGATCGGCCCCAAGGATTTGCCCAAGGCGCTGCGTTCGGTGGGCGAGGCCGTCGGCAAGATCAAGCGCATGGCCGCCGAGTTTCAGGGACAGTTCAACGACGCCATGCGCGAGGCCGAGCTTCACGACCTGAAAAAGCAGGTGGAGGATGTCGGCGGCTCCGTGCAGGCCGCCACCAAGGTGGATTTCAACCCCATCCAGACCATCCGCGACGAGTTGAAGGCAGCGCAGCCTGCGGCCGATCCATCGACGCCTGTCGCAGACTTTAAGCCTCAGCCGATCGAGCCGGCGATCCCGCTGCCTGAGATCCCGCCGCCCTTCGATCCGAGCGAGCTTGCCCCGCCGGTGGTTGAGGCGCCGGTCGCCGCGCCTGCCGAGCCGGCGCCGCAGCCGGCGCGCAAGAAATCCGCCGCAACCGAGGGAGACGCGGCGTGACCGACTTGATCGCCGATCCATCAGCCAAGCGTTCAGGCGAGGACGAGATCGAGGCGTCGCGCGCGCCGCTCATCGAGCATCTCATCGAGCTGCGCTCGCGGCTGATCAAGTCGCTCGTTGCCTTCATCGTGCTGTTCTTCATCTGCTTCGCCGGCGCGCAGCACATCTACAACGTTCTGGTCATGCCCTATGTCTGGGCGGCCGGCGGCGCGGCCAACGCCAAGCTGATCTACACGGCGCCGCTCGAATATCTCTTCACGCAGATCAAGATCGCGGCCTTCGGCGCGGGCTTCTTCGCGTTCCCCGTCATCGCCACGCAGATCTACAAGTTCGTGGCGCCCGGCCTTTACCGGAACGAGCGCGACGCGTTCCGGCCCTATCTGTTCGCCACGCCGATCTTCTTCGTGCTGGGCGCGGCCATGGTGTTCTTCTTCGCCATGCCGGTGCTGATGCAGTTCTCGATCGGGATGCAGCAGTCCGCTTCGGCCGAGCGGGCCGGAATCGAGCTGCTGCCCAAGGTCAGCGAATATCTCGCACTCATCATGACGCTGGTCTTCGCCTTCGGGATCAGCTTCCAGCTCCCCGTGGTGCTGACGCTGCTCGGGCAGGCGGGCATCATCGATAGCCGGTTCCTCAAGGAAAAGCGGCGCTATGCCATCGTCTTCGTCTTCGTGGTGGCTGCGGTGCTCACCCCGCCCGATGTCATCAGCCAGCTCATGCTCGCCGTCCCGATGATCGTCCTTTACGAGGCCTCCGTCCTCTCTGTCGGCTATCTTGAGAAGAAGCGCGCCGCGAAGAAGGCGGCGGAGGATGCCGCAGCGGGCGTCTGACGCCGCCGTCTGCGCTGGCAGGCCCGGTTCCCTCTCTGACAACTGGCGCTCGGCGCTCCGCGCTGCTATAGGGGCGGCCTGTTTCGGAGCACGGCCATGCATGACATCAGATGGATTCGCGAGAACGCAGCCGCGTTCGATCAGGCGCTGCTGAACCGGGGCGCCGAAGCGGTCTCCGGCGCCCTGTTCGCGCTTGATGACGCGCGCCGCAAGGCCATCGCCGACAACCAGACCGCGCAGGAGCGGCGCAATGCGCTGTCCAGGGAGATCGGCCAGGCCATGGGCCGCAAGGACCTCGCCGCCGCCGAGGCCCTGAAGGCCGAGGTCGCCCGGCTCAAGGAAACCGGCCCGGCGCTGGAAGCCGCCGAGCGCGAGGCCGCGCAGGCCCTGCATGACGCGCTGGCGGCCATTCCCAACATCCCGCAGGCGGACGTGCCCCTGGGCAAGGATGAGCATGGCAATGTGGTGCGCCATGTCCACGGCGAGAAGCCGGCGCTCTGGGGCGCGGAGTCGAACCAGCCCGCCAGGGAGCATTGGGAGCTGGGCGAGGCGCTCGGGCTCATGGACTTCGAGGCGGCTGCGCGCATGTCCGGCTCGCGCTTCGTGGTGCTGAAATCGGGCCTTGCCCGGCTGGAGCGCGCCATCGGCCAGTTCTTCCTCGACACGCACACCACCGGGCATGGCTACACCGAGGTCAACCCGCCGCTGCTGGTGCGGGATGAGGCCATGTTCGGCACGGCGCAACTGCCGAAGTTCCGTGAGGATCAGTTTCGGGCTGGCGACGAACACTGGCTCGTGCCCACTGCCGAGGTCCCGCTCACCAATCTCGTGCGGGAATCCATCCTCTCCGAGGCTGAGCTTCCCCTTCGCCTCACCGCGCTCACGCCCTGTTTCCGCGCGGAAGCGGGGTCTGCCGGGCGCGACACCAAGGGCATGCTGCGCCAGCACCAGTTCAATAAGGTCGAGCTGGTGTCGATCACCACGCCGGAGCGCTCGAACGACGAGCATGAGCGGATGCTCGCCTGCGCCGAGACGGTGCTGAAGAAGCTCGGCCTGCACTTCCGCACCATGGTGCTGTGCACCGGCGACATGGGCTTCGCCTCGACCAAGACCTACGACATAGAGGTCTGGCTGCCGGGCCAGAAGGCCTATCGCGAGATCTCGTCGTGCTCGAATTGCGGGGATTTCCAGGCCCGCCGCATGCGCGCGCAATATCGCCCCACTGAAGCAGGCAAGGGGGGCTTGCCCCATGTCCACACGCTTAACGGCTCGGGCGTCGCTGTGGGGCGCGCGCTGATCGCGGTGATGGAGAACTACCAGAACCCTGACGGCTCGATCACCGTGCCGGATGTGCTGCTGCCCTACATGGGCGGCGTCACGCGCATCGCCCGCAGCTGAGCGCTCCCGAGGCCGCCACGCTGCGCTTGCGATGACGGGGGAGCGGGGGCGCCGCTGCCTCGCTATGACGTGGCTGCGCACGGGCTCACCATGATCGCGCAGCATTCCCGCTTGAGGCGTCGCCCGTCATGGCGTAGCAGGACCGCATAGCACCGTAGCTCCTTGCAGGTTCCCATGCGCATCCTGGTCACCAATGATGACGGCATCCACGCGCCCGGCCTGGCCGTGCTGGAGCGGGTGGCGCGCGCGCTAACCGACGATGTCTGGGTCATCGCGCCGGAGACGGATCAGTCCGGCGTGTCGCACTCGCTCTCGCTCAACGATCCGCTGCGGCTGCGCCAGATATCGCCGCGCCATTTCGCGGTGAAGGGCACGCCCACCGATTGCGTCATCATGGGCGTGCGGCAGGTCATGGCGGACCACCGCCCCGATCTGGTGCTCTCGGGCGTCAACCATGGCCAGAACGTGGCCGAGGACGTGACCTATTCGGGCACGATCGCCGCCGCCATGGAAGGCACGATCCTTGGCGTGCGCTCGATCGCGCTGAGCCAGGCCTACGGCGCCAAGGGCCGGGACGTGATCAACTGGAGTTGCGCCGAGACGCACGCGCCGGGCATCATCAAGCGGCTGCTGGCCGAGGGCATCCCGGACGACATCCTGCTCAACTTGAATTTCCCCGACTGCCTGCCCGAGGAGGTCGCCGGCGTGTCGGTCACCGTGCAGGGGCGGCGCAACCAGAACCTCCTGCGCATCGATCCGCGCGAGGATGGCCGCGGCAAGCCCTATTACTGGATCGCCTTCCAGCGTGGGCGCAGCGAGCCCGCCAACGGCACCGACCTTCGCGCCATGCAGGAGCGCCGCATCTCGATCACGCCGCTCGAGCTCGACCTCACCCACGAGCCCACGCTCACCCGCCTTGCCATCGCCTTTGCCTGATGAGTGATCTCGCGGTCGACGATCCTGATCAGGACGAGCCGCTGGCGGACGGCGCCAGGACGCTGCAGTTCCTGCTGGCGCTGCGCGCCCAGGGCGTGAGCGATCTGCAAGTGCTGCGCGCCATGGAGCGCGTCTCGCGGGTCATCTTCGCGCCCACGCGCTATGCCGACCTGTCGCGCACCGATGTCTCGATTCCGCTCGCCTGCGGCCAGACCATGACCCCGCCCTCCATTGTGGCGTCATTCCTCGTGTCGCTCGGCATCGAGCCTGGCCAGCGCGTGCTCGAAGTCGGCACCGGCTCGGGCTATGTCACCGCGCTGATGACGGCGATGGGCGTGCATGTCGTCTCGCTTGAGCGCTTCCACTCGCTGGCGCTGGCGGCCTATGAGCGGCTCAACAGGCTCGGCATGCGGGCGGTCGAACTCCAGCATGGCGATGGCCTGCAGGCCGCACGCCTGCTCGGCCGCTTCGATCGCGTCATCCTCAATGGCGTGGTCGACACCATCCCGGAGAACCTGCTCCAGCGCCTCGTTCCCGGCGGGCGTCTGGTCGGCGCGCTCAGGGTGGAGGGCGTTCCGCGCAAGGTCGTGGTCAACCGCGTCGGTGACAATGCGGTCGATCACCAGCTTGGCCCGGCAATCCGCCTGACGCCGCTGACGCCGGGTGTTGCGACGACCCTTTGAGGAGCGGGGAGGCCATCCGGCTCAGGCCTGGCCGACACTCCCCCGGAAACCTCAAGTTTCCTGTCGATTCATTCACCTCGGAAAGGGTTTCGTAACCTAAATCCGCTTTTAATGATGGCAGTAGTTTCTGTTGCGTAATCTGCGGTGCGTGCTGATGCGTCTGACGTCAAAAGTTCTTCGTTTTTCGGCTTTGAGCCGCGTTGCAGCGGCTGCCTTGATGGCCGGGGCGCTGGGTGCATGCAGCTCCGATGTGGCCCGTTTTTCCGATAATCCTTTCGGCAATCCGTTCAGGGCGAGCGGCTCCGGCGTGGACCGCACGGCGACAGGGAGCGTCGTGCGCCCGGTCCAGCGCGGCGACTCGCAGCCCGAGACGAATGTCGCCCTTGGGGCCCGTTCCGTGGGTCGCGTCACGGCTCGGCCGCTTGCGGCCCCCATGGTCACCGGCTCGGTGCCTTCGGCGTCCCGTGCGTCCCGCGCGCCCAGCGCTGTCGATCTGGCCTCCACGGCCTCCACAGTTTCCACGACGCGCGCTCCGGCCGGCTGGTCCGCTGAAGGCGGCACTCAGGTCGTCGTCGCCGAGGGCGAGACCGCTCAAACCCTTTCCTCGCGCTATGGTGTCCCGGCCTCGGCGATCCTGGCGGCGAACGGTCTTGGCGGCGGCGCGCGCCTCGCTCCGGGCTCGCGCATCACAATCCCGGTTTACAATGCCGCTGGCGCGCCGGCTGCCGCCGCAGCCCAGCCCGCAGCCCAGCCCGTCGCGGCGGTGCCTGCCATCCCGTCCGCTGCGGCTCCGATGATGCAGCGCCCGGCACCTGTCCGCGCTCCGACGCCGCCTGCTGCTGCTGCTGCTGCGACTGCCCGCCCGGCAGCCCCGCCGCCGCGCGTGGCCGCCGCCGCGCCGCCGCGCCAGGCTCCGGTGACACGCGCCGAGCCGCGCGTGGCCGCCTCTGCGCCGCCGCGCCAGGCTCCGGTGATACGCGCCGAGCCGCGCGTGGCCGCCGCTGCGCCGCCGCGCCAGGCTCCGGTGACACGCGCCGAGCCGCGCGTGGCCGCCGCTGCGCCGCCGCGCGAGGCTCCGGTGACACGCATCGTGCCGCCTGCGCCCGTCGCCGCGCCCAAGCCCGTCGCCTCCGCATCGGCCGACGCGGCCCGTGAGCGGGCCCGTGCCCAGGCTGAGGCGTCCCGCGCCCGCGCCGAGGTCGTGCGCCAGCAGGACGCAGTCAGCGCGCGCGCCGACGCCGAAGCCGCCACACGTCGCGCCGCAGAGGCCAAGGCAAGCGCGGACGCCGAGAAGGCCCGTCTGGCCGAAATCCGCGCTCGCACCGATGCAGAGCGCGTCAAGGCGGCCGAGGCTCGCAAGACTGCCGAAAGCGAACGCGTGAAGGCCGCGGAAGCCAAGGCCAAGGCCGAAACCGAACGCCGCATGCAGGCGGACGCCAAGCTGAAGGCCGAGCGCACGGCCCGCCAGCAAGCCGCAGTCCCCCGCGCCGCAGCTGATCCCGCACCCACGGCGAGCATTGCCAAGGACGAGCCAAAGGCGGCGCCGACCGCCGATTTCCGCTGGCCCGCGCGCGGCCGCGTCATCACCGGCTTCACCGGCAAGGGCGCCAATGAAGGCATCAACATCGCGGTGCCGGAAGGCACGCCGGTCAAGGCGGCCGGAGATGGTGTGGTGGCCTATTCAGGCAACGAGCTGAAGGGCTATGGCAACCTCGTGCTGATCCGCCACGACAATGGCTATGTCTCCGCCTACGCTCACAATGGCGACCTGAACGTGAAGCGGGGCGAAAAGGTGAACCGCGGCCAGGTGATCGCCCGCTCCGGCCAGACCGGCAACGTGTCCACGCCCCAACTTCATTTCGAGATCCGCAAGGGCTCCAACCCTGTCGATCCCATGCCCTACCTCAACAACTGAGGGCAGTGCCAGAGTTCGGCCGGCGCTCGCGAGACCCTTGTGCCGGTCGTGAACGAGAGACGGGACGGTCCCAGGAAAGGCCGTTCCCGTCTCTGATCGTTTTCCGCAAGGCTGCGCGGCTTCTCTCAGTCGAGGCGCATGTCCAGCCGGCCGGCAAGATCGGTGATGTATTGCCAGGCCGTGCGGCCTGAACGGCTGCCCCGCGTCGTGGCCCATTCGAGCGCGTCGCGCCGCAGGTCCTCGCCGTCGATGGCGAGCTTGAAGTGGCGTGCGTAGCCTGAGACCATGTCGAGATACTCATCCTGGCTGCACTTGTGGAAGCCCAGCCACAGGCCGAACCTGTCCGACAGCGAAACTTTCTCTTCGATAGCTTCGCCCGGGTTGATGGAGGTGGAGCGCTCATTCTCCATCATGTCGCGCGGCAGCAGATGCCGCCGGTTTGAGGTGGCGTAGAACGCCACATTGCCGGGCCGCCCCTCGACGCCGCCATCAAGCGCCGCTTTCAGCGATTTGTAGGAGGTGTCGTCATGATCGAAGGACAAATCATCGCAGAACACGATGAAGCGGTGCGGATCGGGCCGCAGCAGGCTCATCAGCTGCGGAAGGCTTTCGATGTCCTCGCGATGAATCTCGATCAACTTCAGCCGTGTGGGGCCCAGCCCGCGCGCATTGATGTCGGCATGCACGGCCTTCACCAGCGATGACTTGCCCATGCCGCGCGCGCCCCAGAGCAGCACGTTGTTGGCCGGCAGCCCCTTCGCGAAGCGTTCGGTGTTCTCCGCCAGCAGGTCTCGGACCCGGTCTACGCCCTTGAGCAGGCCGAGCGCGACGCGGTTCACCAGCGGCACCGGCTGAAGCCGCTGGTCGCGCGCCTGCCAGACGAAGGCATCGGCCGCGGCAAGGTCCGCCCGTGCCGGCGCGGGCGGAGCGATGCGGTCCAGCGCGTCCGCGATGCGGGCGAGCAGCGTGAGGGTCGGGTCGGCGGCGGGTCCGGTGATCTGGGTCATGGCCTTGGGTGCGGATCTCGAACAGGCAGGGTCCCCGCGCCGGATAGGCTGCGGGAGGGCGGGGCGGGCGCGGGGCCCGCAGGCTCTCTAGCCGCAAATCACGCTCATGGGGAGGTCATCGTGGCATGGCGGCTTGCGACAAGGCTTGTCGATCCTTGTGATTGATTTCGCCCACACCTTGGATAATAGTCCGCCGCGAAATCCGCCCCGCTTCGGGCCGGGCCGTTCTACGCTCCCTTGTGAGGTGCTGTCTTGATTACCCCTGCTTTTGCGCAAGCCCCCGGTGGTGGCGGCGCGGACATCTTCATGTCCCTCGTGCCGTTCATCCTGATCTTCGTGATCATGTGGTTCCTCATCATCCGCCCGCAGCAGAAGCGGATGAAGGAGCACCGGGAGCTGATCTCGAACGTGCGCCGCGGCGACACCATCGTGACCTCTGGCGGCATGATCGCAAAGGTCACCAAGGTGTTGGACGATGGCGAGGTGGAGGCCGAGATCGCTGACGGCGTGAAGGCGCGTTTCGTGAAGTCGATGATCCAGGACGTTCGCGCCAAGGGCGAGCCGGTGAAGGACAAGGACACGGCGAAGTCCTGATCCCGCCTGGTTCGGCGCGCCGCCTCGGCGGCGCAGCAAGGTCCGCATGTGCAGCCATTCCAGCTGTCCATCGCGGGCCAATCGCCGCATATGAGCACTGCACACAGGCACTCTCGCGCTCGAGGGCAGCCAGACCCGACATGAAGAGGCTGACGCAGCCATGATGCGCATTTCGAGGATCAAGTCGATCCTGATCATTCTCGTGACAGCGATCGGCTGCATCCTGGCCTTGCCCAGCCTGATGTCGGAACAGAGGCGCGCCAGCGTTTATGGGGCCTTGCCCTCATGGGTGCCGCAGAAGGCGGTTTCGCTCGGCCTGGACCTTCAGGGCGGCGCTCATGTGCTTTTGGAAATCGACAAGCCCGATCTGATCCGCTCCATGTCGACCCAGTTGCGCGATGATGTGCGCCGGGTGCTGCGCGAGGAGCGGGCGGCGCTGCAGGGCGGCATCATCATGCAGCCGCGTGGCGTGCAGTTCCGCATCCCTCAGGCGGATGACCGTGCGCGCGCCATGCCGAAGCTGCGCGAGCTTGCCCAGCCTGTCGGCCAGCAGCTTTTCGGGCCTACGGGCAACCAGTCGATCGACATCACCGAGAGCCCGGACGGCCAGATCACCATGGCCTATAGCGAACTCGGCCTCAACGAGCGCATCCGCCGCGTCGGCCAGCAGACCATCGAGGTCATCGAGCGGCGCATCAACATCGACGGCACCAAGGAGCCCTCGATCCAGCGGCAGGGCCTTGACCGCATCCTTGTGCAGGTCCCGGGCCTGACCGATCCCCAGCAGCTCAAGGAGCGGCTTGGCCGCACCGCCAAGCTCCAGTTCCGCTTCGTGGCCGAGGCCGGCGCCGCCGACACCGAATCGATGCGCAACCGCGACACGGGCCAGCTCGTGGGCGTGGAGCGCTCGGTGATCGTTGAGGGCGAGGACCTGATCGACGCGCAGGCCGCCTTCGACCAGCGCACGGGCCAGCCCATCGTCAATTTCCGCTTCAACATTCGCGGTTCTCAGCGTTTCGGCGACGCCACGACGCGCGGCGTCGGCCGTCAGCTCGCGATCGTGCTCGACAATGAGGTGATCTCCGCTCCCGTGGTCCAGACGCCGATCACGGGCGGTTCGGGCCAGATCTCGGGTTCCTTCACGGTGGAGCAGGTGAACAATCTCTCGCTGCTGCTCAGGGCCGGCGCGTTGCCAGCGCGGCTTTCGATCATCGAGGAGCGCACCGTTGGCGCCGGCCTTGGCGCGGATTCGATCCGCGCCGGGGTGCTGGCCTCCTATCTCGCCACCATCCTTGTGGCTGTGTTCATGATCGCGACCTATGGCTTCTTCGGGGTCGTCGCGGTCGTCGCGGTAACCTTCAACGTGTTCATGCTGCTGGGGCTGCTGTCGGTCATCGGCGCCACGCTGACATTGCCAGGGATCGCCGGCATCGTGCTGACCGTCGGCATGGCGGTCGACTCGAACGTGCTGATCTATGAGCGGGTCCGGGAGGAAGCGCGGCTGGGACGCTCGGCGATTTCCTCGCTTGATGCCGGCTTCGAACGAGCTTTCAGCACGATTCTGGACGCCAACCTGACCACGCTGATCGCTGCCATGGTCCTGTTCTTCCTTGGTACAGGTCCGGTTCGTGGCTTCGCTGTGACGCTCTCGCTTGGCATCTTCACCACCGTCTTCACCGCCTTCACCTTGAGCCGCCTGATGATCGCGACCTGGTATCGCTGGCGCAGGCCCTCCAAAGTCGAGATTTGAGGTTCAACCGTGGCTTTCCGTCTGCGCTTCATCAAGGACGACACGAGCTTCAGCTTCATGAAGTTCAGGTCGGTCAGCTTTCCGCTGTCCGCCATCCTGTCCATCGCGACCGTGATCCTCTTCTTCGCTGTCGGCATGAATTTCGGCATCGACTTCAAGGGCGGCACGCTCGTCGAACTGCAGGCGAAGGGCACCCAGGCGAACATCTCCGATGTACGCGAACGGTCCAACAATCTTGGTTTTGGTTCCGTCGAAGTCGCCGAATTCGGTTCGCCGCGCGAATTGCTGTTGCGGATCGAGTTGCAGGTCGCGCCGACCGTCGCCGAGCAGGAGAGGGCGCAGCAGAATGTCGTGACGAAGCTGCGTGAGGCATTTGGCGCGGAATATGAGTTCCGCCGCGTCGAGGTGGTCGGCCCGCGCGTGTCGGGGGAGCTTGTGCAGAGCGGCGCGATCGGCGTGATCGTCGCCGTGATCGGCGTGCTCCTTTATTTGTGGTTTCGCTTCGAATGGCAATTCGCTGTTGGGGCCGTGATAGCGACCTTGCACGACATCGTGCTCACCATCGGCTTTTTCCTGGTGATGCAACTCACTTTCGACATGACGTCGATCGCAGTCGTGCTCACCATCCTCGGCTACTCGCTGAACGATACCGTCGTCATCTACGACCGCATCCGCGAGATGCTGCGCAAATACAAGAAACTGTCGCTCTACCAGGTGCTGGACATCTCGGTGAACGCCACGCTGTCTCGCACCGTCATCACCGCTACGACGACCTTTCTCGCGATGACGGCCATGGCCATCTTCGGCGGCGAAGTGCTGCGCTCGTTCTCGCTGGCGATGCTGTTCGGCATCGTCATTGGCACCTACTCCTCGATCTTCATCGCAGCGCCTGTCCTGATCTACCTCGGCCTCAAGACAGGCGGCGGCGATCCGGCCAGGGGCGAGCAGGCTGCCGAGGCAAAGGCGGTCGCGGCGCCCGTCAAGGCCTGAAGAAATGGCAGCCGGCGCGCGCCATGACGGCTTCGTGCCCGGCCGGCACCTGATCGACGCCTATGGCGCCGGCGGCTTCCGTTTCGCGGACATGAGCCACAAGGGCTCCATCCTGATGCTGCCGTCTGGCGTGAAGGCGTGGAGCGCAGTGGACAGGCAGTCATGGGCCGCGTCGCAGTTCGCCGATGTCTTCGCCGAGGCGGAGGCCATCGAGTTGCTGCTGATCGGCACCGGCGTCGATCTGCGGCCCTTGCCCGAGGCGCTGCGCTGGCGCTTCCGCGAGGTGAAGGTCAGCCTTGAACTGATGACCACGCCTCCTGCGGCACGCACCTACAACATTCTGCTGGCCGAAGGGCGCAAGGTGGCGGCCGCGCTGATTTCGGTCGCCTGAGCGTTGAAACCGCGCGCCTGTGATCCAGTTTCCCGTCGGCACGGCCGGACCTCTGGCCCCGCCCTTGCCGATGCCTTCGCCGAAACGGAATGCGTGGACGCCTGATGCCGTCTATCCTGCCAGAGTCGCCCGGGGTCAGCGCTCGCGACCTCGCCGAAGCTTTCGCCTTCTGCGAGAGCCTGGTGCGCGACGTCGACAAGGATCGCTATCTGGCGACCCTGTTCGCGCCCGCCGGCAAGCGTCCGCATCTGTTCGCGCTGTATGCCTTCAGCTTCGAGGTGGCGCGTGTGCGCGAACTCGTCTCCGATCCGTTGCCGGGCGAGGTGAGGCTGCAATGGTGGCGTGACCTTCTGGAAGGCCGCTCCCATGGCGATGCCGCGGCCAACCCGGTATCCCGTGCGCTGCTCTCCACCATCGCCGCCTTCAGGCTGCCTGTGGCGCCGCTCATCGCGCTCATCGATGCGCGCATATTCGATCTCTACGACGATCCCATGCCGACCGTGGCGGACCTTGAGGGATATTGCGGGGAGACCAGCTCCGCGCTGATCCGCCTGTCCTGCCTGATCCTGGCCGATGGCGAGGACCCGGGCGCGGCCGAGGCGGCGGGCCATGCCGGCGTTGCCTATGCGGTCACGGGGCTGCTCAGGGCCTTCCCCTGGCACGCCATGCGCGGGCAGGTCTATGTGCCGAAGGAGTATCTGCTCGAACATGGGGCCACGCGGGAGGATGTCGTCTCCGGACGCGGCGGTCACGGCGTGCTTGCCGCGCTGCGCGACATGCGCCAGCTTGCCTGGCGTCATCTGGAGCGCACGCGCATCATTCGCGACACGATCCCGGCCAGGGTCGTGCCGGCCTTCCTGCCGGTCGCGCTCGTGGAGATCTACCTCAGGGAGATGGAGCGGGCGAGCTACGATCCGTTCACCAGCATCATCCAGGCGCCCCAGTGGCGCCGCCAATTCCGCCTGTGGCGGCAGGCCCGCAAGGCGATGTCCTGAAGGCGTCCCTACCTCAATTCTGGCGTCTTGATTACGCCAGAATCTGACGTTTACCCTTACGTCACCAACTTGGCGGGAAGCGGGCCGGCGGATGATCAGACCTTTTGGCCCATCGCGCATTCTTGCCCGGCTTGTGCAGGCGGTGGCGTCCGCTTGCGACGTCCTGCGCGAGCCGTTCGGTCGGTCGTGCATCAACAAGGGTCCTGTGAATGACGACTGGTACTGTGAAATGGTTCAATGCCACCAAGGGCTACGGCTTCATCCTGCCCGATGATGGCGGCAAGGACGTGTTCGTCCATGTCAGCGCCGTCGAGCGCTCGGGCTGCGGCCCCCTCAAGGACGGGCAGAAGATCAGCTTTGAAATCGCCACGGACAAGCGGACGGGCAAGGCCGTGGCGGCCGAGTTGAAGCTGATGGGATAATCCCTATTCCGCGGCCCGGGAGCTGGCGCGGCCTGTCTGGGGCAGCGCTGCGCTCCAGGCGTTCAGGCTTTGCTTGGCGCGGTCAGTCAGCGCCCGCTTGCGGGCGAGGGCCTTCTCTGGGCCGCGCATGCGCTTGCCTGACCCGTTGCGCACGGCGGCGATCGGCGGGAACAGTCCGAAATTGATGTTCATCGGCTGGAAGGACCGCGGTCCCTCATCGATCGTGACGATGTGCCCGCCGGTGATGTGGTTGACCAGCGCGCCGATGGCCGTGTCCGCCGGCGGCAGCGGTGCAATCTCGCCGCGCCATTCGGCGGCGGCCATGAGCCCGGCCAAGAGGCCGACGGCTGCGCTTTCGACATAGCCTTCGCAACCGGTGATCTGGCCGGCGAAGCGCAGGCGCGGGTCGGCCTTGAGCCGCAGCGCGGGGTCGAGCACCTGCGGCGAGTTGAGATAGGTGTTGCGGTGCAACCCCCCCAGCCGGGCGAACTCCGCGTTCTCAAGGCCGGGGACCATCCGGAGGATGCGGGCCTGGTCGCCATATCTCAGCTTGGTCTGGAAGCCCACCATGTTGAACAGCGTGCCCAGCGCATTGTCCTGCCGGAGCTGCACCACGGCATGAGGTTTGACCAGCGGATCACGCGGGTTGGTCAGGCCCATTGGCTTCATGGGCCCGTGGCGCAGCGTCTCGCGGCCACGCTCCGCCATGACCTCGATGGGAAGGCAGCCGTCGAAATAAGGGGTGCTGGCTTCCCACTCCTTGAACTCGGTCTTCTCGCCGCTCACAAGCGCGTCCACGAAGGCGTCATACTGATCCTTCGTCATCGGGCAGTTGAGATAGTCGGCGCCGGTTCCGCCGGGCCCGGCCTTGTCGTAGCGGGACTGGAACCATGCCACGTCCATGTCGATGCTGTCGCGGTGGACAATTGGCGCGATGGCGTCGAAGAAGGCGAGTTCCTTTTCACCGGTCAGCGCCTGGATCGCCGCCGCCAGCGCTGGCGAGGTCAGCGGGCCGGTGGCGATGATCACGCAATGCCAATCGGCAGGCGGCAGACCGGCCACCTCGGCCCGCTCGATCGTCACCAGCGGGTGCGCATCGAGAGCGGCGGTGACGGCCGCCGAGAACCCGTCGCGGTCCACCGCCAGCGCTCCGCCGGCCGGCACCTGGTGCGCGTCGCCCTTGGCCATGATCAGCGAGCCGAGCTGGCGCATCTCCCAGTGCAGCTGGCCCACGGCATTGGAGCTGTGGTCATCCGAGCGGAATGAGTTGGAGCACACGAGTTCGGCAAGGCCGTCGGTCTTGTGCGCATCGGTGCCGCGGACAGGGCGCATTTCGTGCAGCACGACCGGCACGCCCGCCTGGGCGATCTGCCAGGCGGCCTCTGAACCGGCGAGGCCGCCGCCCACGACATGAACCGGTTGGCGTCTGGATGATGTCACGTCGCTCATGCCCGGCAGATAGGCGCGTTTCCGCCGTCAGGCAAGCGCAGGCGGTGTCGCGGTGAAGGCGGCGCCTCAGACGCCCTTGATCGACCGGTCGGTGACGTTGAGGCGCTTCTCGATGATGGCCTCTACGGCGAGGCGCTGGTCGGGCGCGGTGGCCAGCAGGGGCTCCAGCAGGTCGATCTGGTTGGTGGCGATGAGGGAGAGCACGTCCGTCATCACCTTGCCATCGGCGCGCCGGGGCAGGACGGGCACGACCTGGATCAGTTCGGGCGGTGCAGCGGTGTCGCGCGCGCGCAGAGCCGCCTGGATCTCCGCAGGGTCAAGCCTGGCCGATTCAACGAATGCGTAAAGGCCGACGCCCTTGCGCCGATACGGATAACCCACGATCGCGGCCTCGGTGGCGCCCGGCAGGGATGCGGCGATGCGCTCGAGCCGCGGTGCCTCGCGATGCAGCCGCAGCCCGCCGCCCTCGCGGTCGCGCACGCCCATGAGATCGCGCGTGATGAGCTTGTAGACCTTCTTGCCTGTCATAAGCCAGATGCGGGACGGCAGGCTCTTGCGCTTGAGCACGCGCAACTCGCCGGGGGTGATCGCATCCGGGCAATACTTGCGCTTGTGCTTGAGCAGATGGCGCAGGTCCTCATGGGCCAGCAGGCGATAGAACCGGCCGCTCCTCTCATGGACGCTCGCCAGCTGGAAGTCCGTGACGGCGGCGCGGCCATCGGGCGTCACCAGCCAGTTCGGCTCCTTGGCGAGATCGTTGTGACAGACGCCTGAGCGCCGCAACTGCCGCAGCAGGCGCTTGGCATCGCTGAACAGCGCCGCCTGGCCATGCGGCCTGGCCATCTGGAAGGGTAGCCCCTCGATGAAGCCGCGGATGATGACCCCGTCGGACGCCGCATGCAGCGGCGGCACGCCTTCAATGCCCGAGGCCCGCGCCAGCGATCTGCGCTCGCGCACGCCGAAATGCCAGGCCAGCGGCCGGGCCCACCAGCGCGCCGTGGTGAGGTCGCGCCTGATCGCCGGATGACGTCTGTCGCCCTCGCGCCAGAAGCCCCGGTCGATAGTCGAGAATACGTCGGACTTGAGCGTCGCCACCCGCTCGAAGGCGGTCGTGTCGGTGCTGGGCTGGCGGGAGACGTCGGCGGGTCTGGTCGGCTTAGCCATGCCGTTCCGTAGTCAAAGACGCAGCCGGTGGAAACACCCAATCGATGCCTCCATGCAAAAACCCGCCATAGAGGCGGGCTTTAACGCAAAGAGCGGTGCTGAAGCTCAGGCTGCGGCGTAGTGCCGGGCGATATTGTGGATGTCGGCGCGGAGCAGGCCCAGATCGTCCAGCTCGCGGTCGGAGAGCTTGGACAGCTCGCGGACCGTCTCGCGATAACGCAGATAGGCCTGGATCCGGGCGACAAGGCTGGCAATGAACACGGTGGGCTCCTTCAGGGGATGGAAATGGACGATGAGGGGCAGCGCGTTTTGTGTGCGCTGCAACATCCCTGATATAGGGCATGCGTTTATGGGTTGCGATATTGCTGATATGATATCTGACATGCGTCAGACGCATGCACGCGCGACAATTCGTTCACAATTTGTCAAGCTGTTCGTGAGCGCTGCGGCGACGCGCGCGCTCTGCCGCTTTTTCGCCACAGCACGTGCACGAAAGTGGCGACAGTGGGGCTTCTGATTCGCTTGGTGACGACATGTCCATGACAACCCAGAATAATTACGCTTCTCGCGTCTCGGCGGCTGCCCTGTGCAGTGCCTTCATGGGGCTTGTCGTCGCCATCGGGATCGTTGCCGTCGCGCTCAGCGAGCACAAGCCTGGGTTGACCCGTCACATCAGCTTGCTGATGCCGCTGCTGGATGCCGGCCAGGACGCCGGCGAGGGTGACCTCGCTCTCTAGCCGCGTTCACAGTTTTCATCGGGCCGCCAATTGGAGCCACCGGGCGAGCGCCCTAGATTGCCGGCATGAACACTGGCTGCCCGTCTTCATGAACCGGCCCGATCACCCGCCCGCCGATGGCGCGCGCGCGGCGCGGGCCGGTCGCCGGCGCACTGGCGGCGGCCCGGCGATGGGCGCGGCCCCACTCATCCGGTTCGAGAGCGTCACCCGCCGCTTCGGCGCAGTGACGGCCGTGAAAGCCGTGTCGCTGGATCTGAACGCTGGCGAGATGTTCTGTCTTCTGGGGCCTTCCGGCTGCGGCAAGACCACGCTGATGCGTATGCTGGCGGGCTTCGAGTCGCCGGATGAAGGGCGCATCTGGCTCGATGGGCAGGACATCACCGATGTTCCGCCCCATCGCCGCCCGGTCAACATGATGTTCCAGTCATACGCGCTGTTCCCGCATCTTGATGTTGCGTCAAACATCGCCTTCGGCTTGCGTCACCTGACGGGCGCCGAGCGCCTGGGTCGCGCGGATATCGCCCGCCGCGTCGATCGCCTGCTGGACCTCGTGCAGCTGGGCGGGTTTGGCCGTCGCAAGCCGTCCGAACTGTCAGGCGGCCAGCGACAGCGTGTGGCTCTGGCCCGCGCTCTGGCGCGCCAGCCGAAGGTTCTGCTGCTCGATGAGCCCATGGCGGCGCTGGACCGCAGGATGCGCGAGCAGACGCAGTTCGAGTTGATGGACATCCAGCTTGATCTGGGCACCACCTTCCTTGTCGTCACCCATGACCAGGATGAGGCCATGGTGATGGCCGACCGCATCGGCGTGATGGAGGCCGGCTCGCTGGCGCAGGTGGGTCGTCCATCGGACATCTATGAGCGCCCGGCGAGCCGCAGCGTCGCAGCCTTCATCGGGGACGTGAACCTGTTCGAGGCGGTCGTCACGGGATCGGAGCGGGATGGCGCATGGCTCCTGGAGGCGCCCGCCTGTCCCGCCGGGCTTGCTGCCGAGCATCCTGAAGGGCTTGTGGCTGGCCAGCGCGTCGCCGTGGCCGTCCGCCCTGAAAAGCTGGTGCTCGAGCGCGCGGATGCGCCGGCGGCGCCCAACCGGATGGCCGGCGTCATCTGGGACATCGGCTATCTCGGCGACTGGACCATCTTCATGGTGCGGTTGCCATCAGGGCAGATGGTGCGGGTCTCGCGGGCCAATGCCGAACGTCAGGCCAGCCCAAGCTTTGGCTGGGATGAGCCTGTCAGCCTGCGTTTCGCGCCCGGCGCGGCCATGGTCCTGGCCCGATGAGCCGCGGCAGGGCGGCGTGCGCCGGGCTGGCGCGGTGGCGTCGTGCGCTGGTGCCGGCTTTGCCGATGCTGTGGCTTTGCGCGCTCTTCCTGCTGCCCTTCGCGATCATCGCGCGCATCGCGCTCTCCACCGCGACGAAGGCCCAGCCGCCATACCTGCCGGTCTTCGACATCGGGGCAGGTTGGGCGCGCTTTCGCGAGGATCTCGCCGCGCTGGAACTCGCGAATTTCCGGCTCATCGCTGAGGACAGCCTTTATCTCCTGTCGCTGCTCTCGTCGCTGCGGCTGGCGGCCATCGCCACGCTGATCCTGTTGCTGATCTGCTATCCCCTGGCGATCGCGCTCGCGCGGCTGCCGGCGCGCTTGAGGCCGCTGGCGCTGATGCTCGTTATCCTGCCGTTCTGGACGAGCTTCCTCATCCGCATCTACGCCTGGGTCGGCATCCTGCGTCATGACGGCTATCTCAACGCGCTGCTGCAGGGCCTTGGCCTGACCACGGCGCCCGTCGGCTTTCTGGATACGGACGGGGCCATCATCCTCGGCATCGTCTACGCCTATCTGCCGTTCATGGCGCTGCCGGTTTTCGCCGCCGTCGACAGGCTCGATCCAGCGCTGCACGAGGCCGCGCAGGATCTGGGCTGCCCGCCCTGGCGGCAATTCTGGGCCGTGACCCTGCCGCTGACCCTGCCGGGCGCCATGGCCGGCTGCCTTCTGGTCTTCATTCCGGCGGTGGGCGAGGTGATCATCCCCGATCTGCTCGGCGGCTCGGGCACGCTCACGATCGGGCGCACGTTGTGGGCCGAGTTCTTCGCCAATGGCGACTGGCCGCTTGCATCGGCGCTGACGATATTGCTGCTGCTGGCGTTGCTGCCGCCTTTGCTTGCCTGGCGCGCGCTCGAGGCGCGGCAGTGGAGAGGGCGGTCATGAGCCGGCGTTCGGGGCTGAGGCTGCGCGACACGACCGTGCTCGCGCTCGTGTTCGCCTTCCTCTATATGCCCATTCTGATCGTGATTCTCTTCTCGTTCAACGACTCGCGGCTGGTCACGGTCTGGGGCGGCTTCTCGACGCGCTGGTATCGCGGCCTGCTTGACAACCGGGCCTTGCTCGATGCCGCATGGATCACGTTCAGGATCGGCTTGGCCTCTGCCGCCATCGCGACAGTGCTGGGCACGCTGGCGGCGATCTCTCTCACACGGATCGGGCCGTTCCGCGGGCGGGCGCTGCTGGGCGGCATGATCTATGCGCCGCTCGTCATGCCAGAGATCGTCACGGGGCTCTCGCTGCTGCTGCTGTTCGTGGCGATCGGCCTCGATCGCGGCTTCTGGACGATCGTGCTCGCTCACGCCACCTTCACCATGTGCTTCGTGGCCGTGATCGTGCAGGCCCGGCTGGTGACGCTGGATCGCAGCCTTGAGGAAGCCGCGCAGGATCTGGGCTGCAGCCCGTTCATGGCCTTCATTCAGGTCACGCTGCCGCTGATCGGCGCCTCGATCGGCGCAGGCTTCCTGCTTGCGCTGACACTGTCATTCGATGATCTCGTGATCGCCAGCTTCGTGTCAGGGCCCGGCGCGACGACCTTGCCGATGCGCATCTACGGCCAGGCCAGGCTCGGCGTGACGCCGGAGATCAATGCCGTCTCCACCGTGCTGATCGTGCTGGTCACGTTTGGCTTAATCGTCGCCTCCCTTCTCACCAAGCGCGACGTGCAAAGCCGGATGGGCCGCCCCGGCGATTAGCCGGAAAAGCCTTCAGTTCGCGCGGGGCCTCAGGAACGGCGCTGCGGCGCCCGAGCGCTCCAGCAGGCTCCGCGCATTGACTTGCACCATCGGCTCGCCAATCGAGCCGAGCACCTCGAAGGGCAGGGCGGCCTGACCGGTGCTGGACTGGACCTCGCCCTGCAGGCGGTAGATCTGGTCGATCAGCGACACACGGCCCTCAAGGGCCATGCGGAAGGCAGGCCCCGCGCCCCGCGCTTCCGTCACCATCAGCACACCTTCGGAAATCGTGCCCGCAAGCGTCATCTGCTCGAAGCTGGTGCGGCCGCCGCGCATGTCCCGCGCCGCCGCCAGGGGTTGCCGCTCCATGCGCCGCATCAGTTCATTGAGGTTCGTGCCCAGAAAATCGCCATTGCGGGCGGTGAATATGGCGCGTCCCTCCGCGCTCGCGACCAGTTCGGCAGGGCTGCGGCCGTTCATCTCAAGCTGCTGCTGGAAGGTGCCTTGGCCCGTCAGCCGCCGCGCATCGAACAGGTCGGCGCTCAGAAGGCCAAGGTCGACCTTGTCGGCGGTGAGGGTGGATCTGATCTCGACGCCAGAGCTGGAATGGCCGATGGAGGCGCGGCCGCGCAGCGAACCGCGGTAAAGCCCCGCATTGGCCAGAGCGATGTCGAGCCGTTTGTCCGTGGCCATGATCTGCGCGGCCACCTCGCTCAGCGTCACGCGCGGAAAGCGCATGCGCTGCACCGAAACCCTCAGATCGATGTCGTGCGCCAGCAAGTCGTCGATGTCGATCGGGCTCGTCGCAGCAAGGTCGGGCAGCGCGCCTTGATGCATGTCGATTCCGGCCTGGGCGCGGCCGATGTCGAGGTTCTGTCCGGCGAAGGTGCCTGTGAGCCGCCAGCGCCCCTCGCGCCGCCGCCAGTCCAGCGCGCCTTCGAGCGGGTCGCCGCCGAGCGTCAGCACCGCATTCCTGATCTGTGCGCCATCGGGCCCGACACGGACCTCACCGCGAATGTCGGTCTTGCCGAACGGCAGCAGGACCGGCGAGCCGGAAGCCAGCCAGGCCCCAAGCCGCGACATGGAGGGCGCGGCGATCGCCACCGAGCCGTCCAGCATGCTCGCCGGCGTCGCGCTCGAGACGCGCGCCGAAACGAAATCGAGCGTGAGCAGGTTGGACTTGATGCTCGCCATCGGCAGGGTCGCCCGCATGGGCGAGTTCGTCGCCACGGCGAAGCTCACTTTCTCGCCACGCCAGGTGAGCGAGCCGCTTGTCTCGAACGCCTCGCCGATTTCGCGTGCGGCGATGTCGAGGCTCACATCGCGCGCGGAGGAGATGATGCCGGGGCCGCGCCGGAAGAAGATGGAGCCATTTGCACGGATGGCGATCTGCGGCGAGCCCGGGAGCTGCGCGAGGCGCAATGAGGTGATGATCGAGAAGAGGTCGACGCCTTCTGCCGGCACTGCCACCTCGATTTGCGGCGCGATCAGCGTGATCTGGTCGAAGGCGATGCGGCCGGCCATCAGTGCCAGCAGGCGGATCTCCGCCCGCATGCGCGGAATGCGGGCTGAGATCGCTCCATCCCTTGTCGTGAACACGACATCGTTGGCGATCATGCGCGGCGTGGGCAGCAGCGCGAATGCTCCGTCGCCGGAGCTGTCCAGCGCAAGGCCCATCGCGTCGGAGAGCTGGGCCAGCAGATGGCGCTCCACCGTCCGCTCAGCCAGCCGCCACGGCATGGCGGCCAGGGCGGCGGCCATGGCTAGCCCTGCGACGGCCGCGATGCGCCATCTCTTTCTCATGCCAGGCGATGCATTTGTGTCATGGTGGACAGGTGGCTCCGGAAGCCTGACGCTTGACGGGAATGCCGGCGCACGAAAGCGTCGCTGCCGACCCACCGCTGCGGGATAGTTAGCGCGTCATTGCGTTAAAGTCGAGGATTGTACCGATTAATGCGTGGAAACGCAGCGTCGGGCCTCGGCGCCAGGCTTGCCTTGCTGCTGCGCCAACCGGGCCGGGGTTGACATCTGCGCGGCGTCGCTGTGGATGAGGATCAGGAAAAGCGATCAGTTGCGCGCATCGGCGCGCATGCAAGAGGGTGTCGATCGATGAAGAAGGTGTTCCCCGACGCGACCGCCGCTCTGGCCGGCCTGCTGCGCGACGACATGATGATCATGGCTGGCGGCTTCGGCCTGTGCGGCATCCCGGAGGCGCTGATCGCGGCCATCCGCGAATCAGGCGTGAAGGGCCTTACGATCGTCTCCAACAACGCCGGCGTGGACGGCATCGGCCTTGGCGTGCTGCTCGAGACGCGGCAGGTGAAGAAGATGATCTCGTCCTACGTCGGCGAGAACAAGACCTTCGCCACCCAGTATCTCGCCGGCGAATTGCAGATCGAGTTCAACCCTCAGGGCACGTTGGCCGAGCGCATCAGGGCAGGCGGCGCAGGCATACCGGCCTTCTTCACCAAGACCGGCGTCGGCACGCTGATCGCGGAAGGCAAGGAGGAACGCGAATTCGACGGCGAGCGCTACATCATGGAGCGCGGCCTGTTTGCGGACCTCGCCATCGTCCATGCCTGGAAGGCGGACACGGAAGGCAACCTCGTCTACCGGAAGACCGCCCGCAACTTCAATCCGATGATGGCCACGGCAGCCAAGGTCACGGTCGCCGAGGTGGAGCACCTGGTCAATGTCGGGGAGATCGACCCTGACCACATGCACACGCCGGGCATCTACGTGAAGCGTCTGATCAAGCTCGAAACCCCCGTGAAGCGCATCGAGCAGCGCACCGTCCGCCAGCGCGCGGCCGCCTGACCCACACCCGCGAGGAGAGATCACAATGGCCTGGACCCGCGAACAGATGGCGGCGCGCGCCGCGCAGGAACTGGTGGACGGCTACTACGTCAACCTCGGCATCGGCATTCCGACGCTCGTCTCGAACTACATTCCCGCCGGCATGAGCGTCCAGCTCCAGAGCGAGAACGGCATGCTTGGCATGGGACCTTTCCCCCATGACGACGAGGTCGACCCCGACCTCATCAATGCGGGCAAGCAGACCATCACGCAGCTGCCCACCACCAGCTTTTTCTCGTCCTCCGACAGCTTCGCGATGATCCGCGGCGGCCATATCGACCTGTCCATCCTCGGCGCCATGCAGGTGTCGCAGAAGGGCGACCTCGCCAACTGGATGATTCCGGGCAAGATGGTGAAGGGCATGGGCGGCGCCATGGATCTCGTTGCCGGCGTCAAGAAGGTGGTCGTCGTGATGGAGCATGAGGCCAAGGGCGAGTCCAAGCTGCTGAAAGCGTGCAACCTGCCGCTCACCGGCGCGGGCGTCGTCGACCTCGTCATCACCGATCTTGCCGTCTTCGCGATCGACAAGAAGAAGGGCGGCATGACCCTGATCGAGCTGGCCGGGGACGTGACGCTCGACGAGGTCAAGGCCAAGACCGAGGCCGGATATGCTGTGGCGCTTGGCGGCGCGTCGAGGGCCGCCTGAAGCTTGCGAAAAGGCTTCCGGGTTTGCCGGGGCGCAGGCGCGCCCCCGCTTCGAACCCGCTCAGTTCCGGCCCTGACGCATCGCCCGGGTCAGCATCAGCACCGGCACGATGCCGATCGCCACGATCGCCAGGGCGGCGGTCGACGATTGCGCCAGTCTTTCGTCGGAGGCGAGCTGGTAGACACGCACGGCCAGCGTGTCGAAGTTGAACGGTCGCACGATCAGCGTGGCCGGCAGTTCCTTCATCACATCCACGAACACCACGAGCGCGGCAGTGATCAGCGACCGGCGCAGCATCGGGACATGGATGCGCTGCGCCACCGAGCTCTGGCTCGAGCCGAGCGTGCGCGCGGCATGGTCTATGCTCATGCCGATGCGCGCATAGCCAGCCTCGATGCCGCCCGTCGCAATAGCCAGGAACCGGACCAGATAGGCGAACAGCAGGGCGACAAGCGTGCCGCTGAGCAACAGGCCCGTCGAGATGCCGAAGCTGTCTCGCATCAGCCTGTCGAGGGCATTGTCGAACAGGCCGAGCGGCAGCAAGACGCCGACAGCCACCACGGTGCCCGGAATGGCGTAGCCCAAGGTTGCGAAGCGCACCGCGCCTCGCACGGCATCCGAGCGCGAGACGCGCAGCGCATAGGCGAGCAGCGCCCCCGCCGCCACGATGATCACCGCCCCAAGACTGGCCAGCACGAAGGAATTGCCCGCATAGGTGAGGAAGCGCGAGCCGAAGAACGGATCGCCGCCCTGTGCGTGCAGGTTCAGCAAGATCAGCACCGGCACGATGAAGCCGAGCAGCACCGGCAGGAAGCACATGCCAAAGGCCAGCGCCGCGCGCCAGCCGCGCAACTGACGGGCGCCCAGCACGCGCTCGCGTCGCGAAGTGCGGCCATAGCGCCGCTGGCCGCGCGAATGCTGCTCAAGCGCCACGAGCGCCATGACGAAGCACAGCAGCCCGATGGAGAGTTGGGCGGCGGCGATGCGGTCGCCCATGCCGAACCAGGTGCGGTAGATCAGCGTCGTGAACGTGTTCACGCCGAAGTATTGCACCGTGCCGAAGTCGGCGAGCGTTTCCATCAAGGCGAGCGCCGTGCCGGCCGCAATGGCCGGGCGCGCCAGCGGCAACGCGATGCGGCGGAAACTTTCGCCCATGCCCCCGCCAAGCGTGCGCGAGGCATCGATGATGCAGGCCGATTGCTCCACGAAAGCGGCCCGCGCGAGCATGTAGACATAAGGGTAGAGCACCAGCGTGAGCATGACGCTGACGCCGCCGAGATTGTGGATGTCGGGGAACCAGTAATCTCCGCGCGACCAGCCGAAGGTCTCGCGCAGCCCTGTCTGAACGGGGCCGGCGAAGGTGAGCGCGTCGGTATAGGCATAGCCGATGATGTAGGCCGGCATCGCCATCGGCAGCAGCAGCAGCCAGTGCAGCGCCGTCGATCCCGCAAATCGGAAGGCGGTGACCGTCCAGGCCGTGGCGACGCCCAGCATGACGCAGCCGCCGCCCACCAGCACGAGCAGGCCGAGCGTGTTCAGCATGGCTTCGGGCAGGATGGTGCGCATCAGATGGTCGATGCTGCCCGATCCGCTCTGCGTCAGGCTGAGCGCGAGGCTGAGCAGCGGCAGCGCGACGAGCAGCGCGAGCATCAGCGCGGCGAGCGTCACCGGCGTGTGTCCGCTGGGGAGCCTGAACGCCGGTGAAGGCCGCGCGGGGGCGCGGCCTTCGAAGCGGATCGGATTGCGTGCCGGCGTGGCCGGCGCAGGCTCATGCGCCATGCATCATTTCCAGCCGGCGCGGTCCATGATCTGGAGAGCCTGCGCGTTGTTGCGCGCGAAGACGCGGGCATTGATCGTGTCGGACTTGAAGGCGCCGAAACGGGCGATGGTCGGCGGCGGCGCAACCCCATCGACGACTGGATACTCGTCATTGCCTTCCGCGAGGAAGCGCTGGGCGGCGGGCGAGATGAGATGCTCCATGAAGCGGATGCCCGCCTCGCGGTTCTTGGCTGTCGCGCAGAGCGCCACGCCGGAGATGTTCACATGGCTTCCGCGATTGCCCTGATTAGGGAAGAACACGCCGATCTTGTCGATCAGCGCTGCATCCTGCGTCGCAGATTTGCGGATGATGTTGCCGAGGTAATAGGTGTTGGAAATCGCCAGATCGCCTTCGCCGGCGAAGGCCGCGCGGATTTGGTCGGTGTCGCCGCCGCGCGGCTGGCGCGTGAAATTGGCGACAATGCCCCGGCACCAGGCCTCCGTCGCCGCTTCGCCATTGGCCGCGAGAATCGCGCCGGTCATCGACTGGCTGTAGATGTTGGTCGAGGAGCGCATCAGCACCTTGCCGCGCCATTTCGGGTCGGCCAGATCCTCATAGGTCGAGAGCTGCGACGGGTTCACGCGGTCCTTGTGATACATGATCACCCGGGCGCGCGTGGACACGCCGAACCAATGCCCGTCGGGATCGCGCAGGTTGGCAGGAACGCGCGAGACGAGCGCTTCCGAATTGATGGGGGCCAGCAGGCCCAGCTCCCGCGCCCGCTCGATGCGTCCGGCATCGACCGAGATGAAGACATCGGCGGGGCTGTTGGCACCTTCGGCGCGCATGCGCTCGATCAGCGCATCGGGCGCCGCCTCGACCCGGTTGACCCGGATGCCCGTGGCCGCGGTGAAGGTCTGATAAAGCGCCTCATCCGTGTCGTAATGGCGCGAGGAATACAGGTTCAGCGTCTGCGTGGACTGCGCCCGGACAATGGCAGGCGCGGCGAGCAGGGCGCCAAGGCCGGCGCTTCCAGCCAGGAAACTGCGGCGGTCGAGTGAATTCATCGGTTTCTCCTTGTCTCGCGGATTCAAGGTCCGCGCTGGCAGATCGACATCCGCCACGATGCTTGGGTTAATCGTCGCCGCTGGAGTGGTCAAGAAAAAATCGATATAAAACAATAACTTATATAGATTCTAAACTGCATGAACAGGCCATGCAGTCTGGAACGGATCGAACCAGGCCGAAAAGCTCGGCTGCGACAGCGCGTTGCGCGGCCGCGTGGCGGGATCGATGCGGTCGGCGGCCGTCCGGATGAAGCCTGTCGAAATGGCCTGGCTTGTCCGCGGCGCGGGAGCTCGATCATCCGGATGGTGGCGGAAGGACGCGAAGCCCCGCCGGAGATCACGTCGATGGCCGTGTCCCGTGCGCCGGCATTCGCCACCAGCACGCGCGCCACCCGCCGCGTCTCCCGCTGAAGCCGCTCTGGCGGCTTGCGCCGGCAATCTCATCCATTCGCTTGCGTGCGGCATCGGAAATGGTCGGCGCCGAACGGCGGTCCCGGAAGTTCGTGGCGGCGCAGGGATGGCTATGCCTGCCAGGCCTCAATCGACCACGGCCTGCGCCCGTTGACGACGCCCCGGGGCATCCAGCTTCAGTGTCTTGAGCAGTGTCTTCATTCCGCCGGCTGGACGATGACGGGCTTGTCTGCGGCCGGCCGATCCCGGCCCGAGATCAGCGCATCGAGCTTGTCGAGGTAGAAATAGACTACCGGCGTGATGAACAGGGTCAGGAACTGCGAGACGATCAGGCCGCCGACCACCGCCACGCCCAGGGGCTGGCGCAGCTCCGCGCCTGCGCCGGAGCCCAGCGCGATGGGAAGGATGGCGAAGATGGCCGCGAAGCTCGTCATCATGATCGGGCGGAAGCGGACGATCGCGGCCTCGCGGATCGCGGTCATGGCGTCGCAGTTTTCGCTGCGCCGTTTCTCGATCGCGAAATCGACCATCATGATCGCGTTCTTCTTCACGATGCCGACCAGCATCAGGATGCCGATGATGGCGATCACCGACAGATCCATGCCCCACCACTGCAGCGCGAGAAGCGCGCCCAGACCAGCCGAGGGCAGGCCGGACAGGATGGTGATCGGGTGGATGAAGCTCTCATAGAGGATGCCGAGCACGATGTAGATCACGAGCACCGCCGCGAGGATCAGGAGGCCCTGGCCCTTGAGCGCATCCTGGAAGAGCTGCGCCGAGCCCGAGAAGTTGGTGTTCATGGAGGCGGGGATGTTGATTTCCTGCTCGGCCATGCGGATGGCCGCGACCGCATCGCCGATCGCCACCCCCGGCGCGGTGTTGAAGGAGAAGGTCACGGCCGGTTGCTGCGCAATGCGGTTTACTGCGAGCGGGCCCACTGACGGCGTGATCTTGGCGACCGCTTCCAGCGGCACGTTCTGGCCGCCGGCCGTGCGCAGCAGCAGGCGCGACAGCACGGCCGGCTCGAGCTGGAAGGCCCGGTCCGCCTCCATGATCACCTGATAGTCGCTCGATGCGGTGAAGATGGTGGCGATCTGGCGCTGGCCGAACGCGTTGTAGAGCGTCTGCCGGATCTGGTCCGAGGTGATGCCGAGGCTGGCGGCGCGGTCGCGGTCCAGTTCGACCGAGACCTGAGGGTTGCGCAATTGCAGGTCGAGAGCCACGTCGCGAAGCTGCGGCAACTGGGACAGCCGCTCCCGCAGGCGCGGGGCCAGGTTGAACAGCTGCTCAAGATCAGGCCCCGCAACCGAATACTGGTAGGCGGCGCGCGAGGCACGACCGGAGTTCAGGTTGATGTTCTGAACCGGCTGGAACACGGCGGTGAGGCCGGGCACGCCGGAACTCGCGCGCCTGAGCCGACCGATGATATCCTGCGCGCTGTCGCGCTCGTTCCGCGGCTTCAGCGAGATGAACATGAAGCCGGTGTTGACGGCGCTGAAGCCGCCGATGTTGACGGTCATGTATTCGACGGCCGGGTCCGCGCGCACGATATCTGCGACACGCTGAACCCGCGCTGACATAGCCTCGAAGGACGTGTCGGCCGGTCCTTCGATCGCGCCGCGCAGCAGGCCGGTGTCCTCGATGGGGAAGAAGCCCTTGGGGATGTCCATGTAAAGCTTCACGCTGATGCCCACCGTGGCGAGCGTGATGACGAGCATCAGCAGGCGGGCGCGCAGCACCCAGTCCAGCGACCAGCGATAGCCGGCCAGGACCGCATCGAAGACAGGGTCGACGAGCTTGTCCATGAAGGTCTTCTTGTCGCCCTCATGGCCATGGCCGCCCTTGAGCAACCGTGCGCACATCATGGGCGTGAGCGTGAGCGACACGAAGCCGGACACCAGGATGGCGGCCGAGATCGTGCCGGCGAACTCCCGGAACACGCGCCCGACGACCCCGCCCATGAGGAAGACCGGGATGAACACCGCCACCAGCGAAAGCGTGATGGAGATGATGGTGAAGCCGATCTCGCGCGAGCCGATCAGCGCCGCCTCGAAGGGTTTCTTGCCCATCTCGATATGGCGAACGATGTTCTCGAGCACGACGATGGCATCATCCACCACGAGCCCCACGGCGAGCGTGAGCGCGAGAAGCGAAATGTTGTCGAGCGAATAGCCGAACGCATACATGAAACCGAACGTGCCCATCAGCGAAATGGGCAAGGTGATGGTCGGGATCAGCGTCGCCGTCAGGCGCTTGAGGAAGATGAAGATCACCACGATCACGCAAAGCGTCGCGACGACGAGCTTCTCCAGCACCTTCTCCACCGATTCCTTGATTGGCTGCGCGCGGTCGTTCAGCACCGCAAGATCGATCGACGCCGGCAACTGGTCGCGATAGGCCGGGATGCGGTTGCGGATCTGCTGCACCACATCCACCGTGTTTGCATCGGACTGGCGGAACACGGCGAGAATGATCGAGCGCTGGCCATTGTACCAGCTTGCCGTCTGATTGTTCTCGACCGAGTCGATGACCGTCGCGACATCTTCGAGCTTGATCGGGATGCCGTTGCGCTGGGCGATGATGAGGCCGCCATAATCGCCCGCTCGTTCGAGCTGGCCCGTCGCGCCGAGCGTCAGGCGCTGGCGTTCGCCCGAGATGGTGCCGACTGGCGAGTTCGAGTTGGCGGCCTGCACCGCGGCGCGCACCTCGTTGAGGGTCATGCCGCGCGCGGACACCGAGTCCGGGTTGACGAGGATACGCACGGCATATTTCTGCGCGCCGAACACGTTCACCTGCGCGACGCCCGCGATCTGCGAGATCTGCTGCTGCAGGATGTTTTCGGCGTATTCGTTGACGCTCGACAGCGGCTGCGTGCCGGAGGTGAGCACCAGGAACAGGATGGGTTGGTCGGCCGGATTGACCTTCCGGAACGAGGGCGGCGCAGGCAGATCCTGCGGCAGGCGGCGCGCCGAGGCGCTGATCGCCGACTGAACGTCGAGCGCAGCCCCGTCGATGTTGCGGTCAAGGTCGAACTGCAGCGTGATCGAGGTCGACCCCTGCTGCGAGATCGAGGAAAGGGATGCGATCCCCGCGATCGAGGACAGCTCACGCTCGAGCGGCGCAGCGACCGAGGTGGCCATCGTTTCCGGGCTCGCGCCGGGCAGGCGCACATTGACGTTGATGGTGGGGAAGTCCACCCGCGGCAGCGCGGCGACCGGCAGCTGCCGGAACGCGAAGAAGCCGAAGACCACGAAGGACAGCATCATCAGCGTCGTCATCACCGGACGACGGATGCACAGCTCGGGCAGCGACATGGGCAGCTCCTTCTGTCGTTCGGTTCATGACGGGCCCACCATAGGGTCCGTCAGGTCATCGCGCCGCTTCGTGCAGTTCAGCCCTGGTTGGGGAGCTGCCGCTGCGCAGCCGGCGGCCCGCCGGGATTGCCGCCCGGCTGCCGGACCGCGACGCGCGCGCCGTTGGTCAGGAGCAACTGGCCGTCGGTCACGACCGTCTCGCCACCAGTCAGCCCGCTTGCCAGCACTGTCTCGCCTTCCATCACGCGGTTGACGACCACGGGTCGGACGCGCGCGACATCGCCCTCTACGACGAAGACGAAGCTGCCTGTCTGGCTGGTCTGCACCGCCTCGCGCGGCACGACCAGCGCATCGGCTTCCGTGCGCAGGATGACCCGGACCGAGCACAGCGCGCCCGGCCAGAGCAGCTCGTCGGCATTTTCGAAGGCCGCGCGCACCGTCACCGTGCCGGTGGTTCCATCCACGGCATTGTCCACGAAGGCGACGCGGCCGGTGCTGGATCGCGGCAAGCCTTGCGGCGTCGCCACCACGGACGAACTCGCATCCGTGACGGCCGCCTTGACGTCGATCAGGTAGCGCTGCGGAACGGAGAAACCGACATAGATGGGACTTGTCTGGTTGATCGAGGCCAGTATCGGCGAGCCGTCGCCCGTCTTGGCGATGTTGCCGGCCTTGAGCCCGGCTGCGCCGATGCGCCCCGAGATCGGCGCCGACAGCGTGTAGTAGCTGAGCTGGACCCTGAGGTTCTCGATGTTGGCCTCGCTGGCGCGCACCACCGCGCGCTGGGTCTCGGCCAGCGCCTTGGCCTGATCGAGCCGCTGCTCGGACGCGAAGTCGCGGCGCTGCAGTTCCTGTGCGCGCTTGTAGTCGGCTTCGGCGGCCGCCGCCTGGGCGCGGTCGCGTGCGAGATTGGCCTCGGCCTGCCGGATCTGGGCCTCGATCTGGCGGGAGTCGAGCCGGAACAGCGTTTCCCCGGCCTTGACATAGGCGCCGTCATTGAACGCGACCTCGAGGATCTGGCTTTCGACGCGCGCGCGGATCGTCACCGCCGCCATGGTCTGCACGGTGCCGAGCGCGTCAAGGCGCACGGGCATCGGCTTGCGCTTGGCCTGGCCCACGGCCACGGGGACGGGGGGGCGTGCGGGCGGGCCGCCAGGCGCGCCGGCTTGCAGCTTCGAGACAGGCGCTGCCGTCTTGGGCGCAACCCCGAAGGCGGCCGAGGCGCGCGAGACGCTCTCGTTGAAATAGGGCATCTGGGTCAGGAAGGCCGGAACCGGCGCGCCGGTATAGCCATAGTAGCCGATGACGCCCCCCGCCATGACAGCCAGCGCCGCCATTCCGCGCCAAATCACCCGACCCGACATTGAACAACCTTCCCAGACCACGACGCGCAGCATCAAGCAGCCATCGACGGCCCAACGCCAGCAATTTGCACGCCACGAAGTGCTATTACGCGCAACCGTGTTATGCAACGCTTGAGCCAACGCCGGCCTACACGCTTTGGTGATCTTCCCCTGCCACGGATAATGGTTGTGGTGAACGGCTCCGCGGGCGTCGCTCAGGCCGCACGCACGGGCGCCGCCGCCGGGCGCACAGCGCCGGCCTGATCGAGCACCTTGTGCTGCGCGACCGGGATCATCCCGCGCACGCGGCCGATCAGTTCACGATCGATGCGCGTCGCGACGAAGCCGATGCCGTCCGAGGCGCGGGCGACGACATGGCCCCAGGGGTCCACCACCAGCGAATGGCCATAGGTGTGCCGCGTTTCCCCGCCAGAGATGAAGGCGCCAGTCTGCGCGCAGGCGACGAAGTAGCTTTGCGTTTCGATGGCGCGGGCCCGCGACAGCACTTCCCAATGATCCTTGCCGGTCTGGAGCGTGAAGGCAGCCGGCAGCGCGATCAGGTCCACGCCGCGCGCCTGAAGCGCCTGGAACAGTTCAGGAAAGCGGATGTCGTAGCAGATGGCGCAGCCGATGGTGAGTCCTTCGCAATCATAGGTCGCGACCGCGCGTCCCGGCTTCACCGTCGCGCTCTCCTTGTAGACCTGCCCGCCGGGCGCCGTGATGTCGAACAGGTGGATCTTCTCGTAGCGGGCCGCCACCCTGCCGCTGCGGTCGAAGGCGACCGTGGTGTTGTAGATCCGGTTCTCGCCCTCGACCCTGACCATGAACGAGCCTGCATGGATCCACACGCCATGCCGCGCCGCCATATCCTGCGCGAAGTCGAAGGCCGGGCCGCCGCCGGGCCCGTCGGCATGGGCCAGCTTGTCGGCGCTCGTGCCGCCTGCCCAGTCGAAATGCTCCGGCAGGCAGATCCAGTCAGGGCCTTCCATGTCGATGGCGCGCGAGATCAGGTCGCGGGCCTGCGCGATGTTCGCGGCCTTGTCGCTGACCGAGTTCATCTGGATGAGGGCGATCTTCATGCGGCGCTCCTTGTCTTGCTGAGTGTCGGCCGCGGGCGCAGGCGCGTCAATGCGGCGCTCGGCGCTGGCGCCTGGCCGGTTCTGCCGCCCAGCCCCCGGCGCGCGGTATGTGCCGGCCCGATCCGGCCACGCCGGTGACCTTGCCGCCCTGCGCCACGATTCGGCCCCGGACCAGCACCGTCTCGGGCCAGCCCTTGACCGTGCGCCCCGCAAAAGGCGTGTAGCCGGTGTTGCCGAGCATCAGTTCGTCGCTCAGCGTGACGCGCCGGTTGGGGTCCCAGATCGCGATGTCCGCGTCGAGGCCAACGGCGATCGACCCCTTGCCGCCCAGATTGTAGATGCGGGCCGGCGCGGTTGCGGTCAGATCGACGAAGGCTTGCAGCGCGCGACCGGCGAACTCGGGCCGCTTGCGCGAGACCATGGCGTCGAACATCAGCGGCATCCGCGTCTCGAGGCCTGGAAGGCCATTGGCGATCTGCTTGAATGTCGGGTTGGGCCCGCCCGAAAGCTTTCCGGTTTCGTCGAAGCGGTATGGCGCGTGGTCCGACGAGACGGTCTGAAGGTCGCCGCGCGCCAGCGCCGCCCACAGCGCCTCCTGATCGGCCTTTTCCCGCGGGGGCGGCGAGCACATGAACTTTGCCCCCTCCAGCCCCGGCCGGTCGAGGTCGGCTGCCGTGAGGAACAGGTATTGCGGGCAGGTTTCGGCGAAGACCTTCTGCCCCTGGCGCCGCGCATCCGCAACCAGCGCCGCGCCTTCCGCCGTGGAGACATGGAAGATCATGATGGGCTGGTCCACGAGCGCCGCCGCCGCAATGAGGCGGGTGAACGCCTCCGTCTCAGATGCGCGCGGATGGCTCTCTGCATGGTGTTTCGGCGCCGTCTTGCCCTCGCTCAGCAGCTTGTGGCTCATCCAGGCGATCATGCCGTGGTTCTCGGCGTGGACGCAGACCAGCGCGCGGTGCTCTCGCGCCACCGCGAGCACGTAGAGCAACGTCTCGTCTTCGACCTTCAGCTTGTCATAGGTCATGAACAGCTTGATCGAGGCATGCCCCTCGGCGATCAGCGCCGGCAGGTCGCGCGCCAGAGCCTGCTCGGTCGGGTCCGACAGGATCATGTGGAAGGCATAGTCGACCATGGCGCCCCGCGCAGCCAGTGCGGCGTAGTCATCCACCACCTTGCGCAGGCTCATGCCCTTGTGCTGGGCGGCGAAGGACATCACGGTCGTCGTGCCCCCGAAGGCCGCGGCGCGCGTCGCGCTCTCGAAGGTGTCGGCGTTCATGATGCCGCCGGCCGAGAGCTGCTCGATATGCGCATGGCTGTCGATGCCGCCCGGCAGCACCAGCTTGCCTCTGGCGTCGATGTCCTCGCGTCCGGCTTCGAGGTCGAGCCCCAGCGCCACGATCCGCCCGCCTGTCACGCCGACATCGGCCCGGAAGACATCGGTCGACGTGGCGACGGAGCCGTTGCGGATGACAAGATCGAAGCGGTTGCGTGACATGGCTGGACTTTCTCGGGCAAGGCGTGGAAGTTCCCGGCCTCACCGGAACGGCCCCATGACACTCAAACGCATCCTTGTCGTCAACCCGAACGCGAACGAGGCCGTCACGCAAGGATTGCGGGACGCGCTGACCGGTTTCGCCAACGCCGCCGGCCCCGAGATCGTGTGCGCCACGCTGGCGGGCGGCCCCTTCGGCATCGAGACGCAAGAGCACATCGAAAGCGTGACGCTGCCGCTGCGGCGCCTCATGGAAAGCGATTCCGAAAGCGCCGCCTTCATCATTGCCTGCTATTCCGATCCTGGCCTGCATGTCTGCCGTGAAGCCACTGCGCGCCCTGTCTTCGGCATCGCCGAATGCGGCGTTCTCACCGCGCTGGCCCGCGCCGACACTTTCGGCGTCATCGCCATCAAGACCCGCTCGATTGCCCGCCATTATCGCTACATGCGCCAGATGGGCCTCACCGACCGGCTGGTGGGCGAGCGGGCGCTCGAAATGAGCGTCGCGGAGACGGCCTCGGGCGAGGGCACGCTGGCCAGGATGATCGAGGCGGGTCTGGCTTTGAAGGCTGACGGCGCTGGCGCGGTGGTGATGGGCTGCGCCGGCATGGCCCGCCATCGCAAGCCGCTGGAGGAGGCCATCGGTGTGCCTGTGATCGATCCCGTCCAGGCGGCGGTCGCCATGGCGATCGGGGCCGTGGCCGTTTCGTAAATGCCCTCAAGGGGGCGTTTGACCCAGCATTGAGGCAATGTTTCGTGACAAAGCGTTGCCGCGGCTTGTGTCGCATGACGCCTTTATCCGTATTGGTGCGCCAGACCAGGCTGCTCGACACCGGCAGTGCGCCGTGCGCACCATGTCCGAAACCGGCGCGCATCTTGAGATCCCGAGTGGCGCATTCCTGCCGGACTGCTTCGTCCCCGATGTTCCGGTGCGCGTCATGCGCGTTCCATCTGCCGTTGTCTGGCGCAAGCCTGCGGCCGTGGGCGTGCGCTGAGGGCGGGGATGAGCGGCCCAGCCGGGTGACCTAGAGCGGCAGCGTCAACTGCGGCGAGGGCGCGCTCCCGAGGCCCGGCCCGGGCTCTGCGGAAGCCTCCAGCGAGGACAGGAACCGCGCCGCATCCGCCATGATTTCGGCCCGGCGTTCATCGCTGAAGCGCGCAAGGTTGCGGTAAGGCATGGCCAGGCGCTGATTGCTCCCGAGAGACGCCTGATTCCCGATCAGAAAATTCCAGTACAAGTAATACTAACGGCCCTTACAACTGACCTGTTTGCGCCCAGTGGCGCATCCCGATTGATGTGATGACGTCGGGCCTTTCGGTGAGCCTGTTCCAGGCCTCGCAGGCTGCATTGATGATGTCGGCGTATGTCTCGAAGACGCGGTTCGAGAGGTAGTTGGCACGCAGATACTGCCAGATATTCTCCACGGGGTTCAGTTCCGGCGCGCGCGAGGGCAGCAGGATCGGCGTGATGTTCTTCGGCCAGTTCAGGTCGCCGGTGATGTGCCATCCGGCTCGATCCAGCAGCAGCACGGCATGAGCGCCTTTGGCGACGTGCAGGGATATCTCGTCGATATGCAGTTGCATCATGTCGGTGTCAGCATGGGGCAAAGCGAGGGCCGCGCCCACGCCTCTTTCGGGGCAGATGGCACCGAAGAGATAGGCGTTCTCATAGCGTTGGTCGGCAGGCTGGGTAGGTCTTGTGCCGCGCCTCGCCCATTGCCGGACGAGCCCGTTCTTCTGGCCGATGCGGGCCTCATCCTGAAACCAGATCTCGATCTTCGTCTTGCGCGTCACGCCCTTGATGTGCGCCGCGAGCGTGTTGGGCCAGTTTTTTTAAAAGCCGCGATGACCTCGCCATCTTGCCCGGGATGCCGTGGCCGGGCGCTGATGTGCGAGAAGCCCAGGTGCTTCAGCAGCTTGCCGATGCTGCGCTGGTGATACGCGATCTTGAACTTGTCCGCGATGACACGTTGCAGGGTAAGCGGTTAGCTGAGGGCGTTTGACCTGAAGTTCCAGGGCATGAGGGCGTCGATTTTGGATGCGGGCCATCCTTGGGCGATATGCGCGAGGGTTTGCGACAGCCAGTCGAGAGGATCGACATTGTTCATCCTGGCGGTTTGCAGAAGCGTTCCCAGTGTAGCCCAGGTCCTGCCACCGCCTTCACTTCCGGCAAAGAGGCTGTTCTTTCGCGTAATGGTTTGGGGCCTGATGGCCCGTTCGACGATGTTGGAGTCGATTTCAATGCGACCGTCGGAGAGGAACCGTTCGAGTGCTTCACGGCGGGCGAGCGCATAGCGGATTGCTTCCGCCGTCTTGGACTTGCCGGAGACCTTGCCGAGCTCCCGTTCCCAAAGATCGAAGAGGCGCGCGACGACAGGCGCAGACTTTTCCTGCCGGAGCTTCGCGCGGGTGTCTGCATTCCGGCCGCGCACGTCATCTTCGACCCTCCACAGCTCGGTCATGGCCATGACGCTGTCCGTGGCAGCCTGCGAGACGCCGCTGATGTGCAGATCGTAGAACCTGCGCCTGAGATGCGCCCAGCATCCGGCAAGCCTCATCGTTTCTGTGCTGCCGGTTTTGGCCTGGCTTTTGGCGTGGCTCTTGGCCTGGCTCTTGGCCTGGCTCTTGGCAAGGCTGCTATAGGCCACGTATCCATCGACCTGCAGGATGCCGTTGTACCCGGACAGATGACGGGCCACACATTCAGCGCCTCTGCCGTCTTCGAAGCGATAGGCCACCATTGGCGGACTGGTGCCGCCATAGGGGCGATCATCGCGCGCGTAGGCCCATAACCAGGCCTTGGTTGCTTTCCCCGATCCGGGAGCCAGAGTGGGCAAGCTCGTTTCGTCGGCAAAGATCCGCTCACCCTCCTTGATCTTTTCGAGGATGTAATCGGCCAGTATCTGCAGTTCAAACCCAAGATGGCCCATCCATTGGGCCATCAGGGATCGGCTGATCTCGACCCCGTCGCGCAGGTAGATCGCCTCCTGACGGTAAAGCGGAAGACCGTCGGCATATTTGGAGACCGCGATAAAGGCGAGCAGCCGTTCCGTTGGCAATCCGGCTTCGATGATGTGTGCCGGTGCGAGCGCCTGGATCACGCCGTCATGGCCACGGAAGGCATATTTGGGACGGCGCGTCACGATGACCCTGAACTTCGGCGGAATGACATCGAGCCGTTCGGAACGGTCTTCGCTGATCAGCACCTTCTCCAGGCCCTCATATCCAGCGGGGAGTTCCGGCTCGATGACCTCCTCGATGCGCTCAAGATGCGCAGCAAAGCCTTTGCGCGGGCGTGGAGCGCGTTTCGGCTTGTCCCTGGCGCCCCGGTCGAGTTCGCTCTGGACGCTCGAAAGGCCGGTCTCCACCTCCTCGAAGGCAAAGGCAATCTGCTCGTCGTCGAGGACCCCAGGACCACCGGCGCGGAGCCGTTCAGAGCGCTTGCCATGTTGCGCGCGCTGCAAGACCTTCATGATCAGCGTCAGGTTGGCAATCCGCTCGTTGGCGCTCTGTTCGATCGCCTCCAGCCGGGCGATTTCAGCCTCCGCGGCTCTTAATCGAACATCCCCTTGCGCCTGCGCACGCGCCAGGGCGAGCACCATCGCCTTGAGCGCATCCACGTCGTCCGGCAAGGTGTTCAGGGGTAAATCCATGGGTGCAAATAGAGCACAAAACCGCTCACTTTCCCAATGATTACAGCAGCATGATTCATCTTGCCGCAGATCGACATCATCCCGTCAGCAAGGGTCGCCGCACCTTTGTCGGACGGATCTTCTTCCAGTCCATCCCGGCCAGAAGAGCCATCAGCTGCGAATGGTCCAGGCGAATGCGAGCCGCCGATAGGGCAGGCCAGCAAAAGCCTTGCTCCTCAAGCGTCTTCGAATAGAGACAAACGCCGCTGCCATCCCACCACACGATCCGAACACGGTCCGCACGTTTCGACCGAAACACGTAAAGCGCGCCGTTGAACGGGTCGAGGCCGCCATCCCGGACAAGCACCATCAGGGATGCGGCACCTTTACGAAAGTCGACGGGCTGGCACGACACGTAAACGACGACACCCAGGCCAATCATGCTTTGCGCACCGCCCTCAGTATCACGGTCAGATGATCCGCATCGATGTCGCCGCCAACGCGGACAACCGTATCCCGAATGACAATCTCCACAGCCCAGTTGCCAGCCGCCTCGACGCGCGCAAACTTCACCTCATCGTGCGCAACGGGCATGGCTTTGACCGCCCCGGATGCCCGGGCCTGTCGCCGCCATCCATAAAGCTGCGAAGGGTCAACCCCGGCAGAACGCGCAATCGCCGAAACATTCGCACCAGGCAACAGCGTCTGGGAAATCAGTCGTGCCTTCTCGTCGACCGACCAATCACGTAGCCTGCGCCTCGTCCGCACCGGCGCTGCCGTCAAAACCTCAAAAACTCGATCTTGATTCATACTCTCGCTCATAGGATTCCCCACATGATTCACCGGGAAAATGAGCGATCAGAACACCAAAAGATACGTGGGGTTGCCTACACGCTTACGTTGCAGGTCGATCCGCCGCCAGCGCACCACGCCGTCTACAGCGCGGTTGGGGCCGGTCTCGACGATCTCGGACAGCTCCACCAGTTGCGCCTGCGACAGACGTCTTGGGTTCCCCCGGCGACGGTTGTCCTTCAACCCGGCAGGGCCTTGCTCATTAAACCGATGCGCCCAGTCCCGTAGCGTCTGGCGGTCCATGCCGCCGATCTTGGCGGCCTCCGCCCGGCTCATCCCGTCCAGCGCCGCAGCGATGGACAGCAATCGTCGACTTTGGTTCGCATCCTTGCCCGATGCCGCCAGGCGGCGCAGCTCGGCGGGAGTATGGCTCGGCTTGATCTCGACAACCTTCGGCATGGCGTGGGTCCTCCACGCACTTTGAATCACGCCGCAGTCAGTTTGGGAACCCTCGGTGAGTCAGGTCAAAGGTAAGCGTGTAGGCAACCCCACGTATCTTTTGGTGTTCTGATCGCTCATTTTCCCGGTGAATCATGTGGGGAATCCTATGAGCGAGAGTATGAATCAAGATCGAGTTTTTGAGGTTTTGACGGCAGCGCCGGTGCGGACGAGGCGCAGGCCACGTGATTGGTCGGTCGACGAGAAGGCACGACTGATTTCCCAGACGCTGTTGCCTGGTGCGAATGTTTCGGCGATTGCGCGTTCTGCCGGGGTTGACCCTTCGCAGCTTTATGGATGGCGGCGACAGGCCCGGGCATCCGGGGCGGTCAAAGCCATGCCCGTTGCGCACGATGAGGTGAAGTTTGCGCGCGTCGAGGCGGCTGGCAACTGGGCTGTGGAGATTGTCATTCGGGATACGGTTGTCCGTGTTGGCGGCGACATCGATGCGGATCATCTGACCGTGATACTGAGGGCGGTGCGCAAAGCATGATTGGCCTGGGTGTCGTCGTTTACGTGTCGTGCCAGCCCGTCGACTTTCGTAAAGGTGCCGCATCCCTGATGGTGCTTGTCCGGGATGGCGGCCTCGACCCGTTCAACGGCGCGCTTTACGTGTTTCGGTCGAAACGTGCGGACCGTGTTCGGATCGTGTGGTGGGATGGCAGCGGCGTTTGTCTCTATTCGAAGACGCTTGAGGAGCAAGGCTTTTGCTGGCCTGCCCTATCGGCGGCTCGCATTCGCCTGGACCATTCGCAGCTGATGGCTCTTCTGGCCGGGATGGACTGGAAGAAGATCCGTCCGACAAAGGTGCGGCGACCCTTGCTGACGGGATGATGTCGATCTGCGGCAAGATGAATCATGCTGCTGTAATCATTGGGAAAGTGAGCGGTTTTGTGCTCTATTTGCACCCATGGATTTACCCCTGAACACCTTGCCGGACGACGTGGATGCGCTCAAGGCGATGGTGCTCGCCCTGGCGCGTGCGCAGGCGCAAGGGGATGTTCGATTAAGAGCCGCGGAGGCTGAAATCGCCCGGCTGGAGGCGATCGAACAGAGCGCCAACGAGCGGATTGCCAACCTGACGCTGATCATGAAGGTCTTGCAGCGCGCGCAACATGGCAAGCGCTCTGAACGGCTCCGCGCCGGTGGTCCTGGGGTCCTCGACGACGAGCAGATTGCCTTTGCCTTCGAGGAGGTGGAGACCGGCCTTTCGAGCGTCCAGAGCGAACTCGACCGGGGCGCCAGGGACAAGCCGAAACGCGCTCCACGCCCGCGCAAAGGCTTTGCTGCGCATCTTGAGCGCATCGAGGAGGTCATCGAGCCGGAACTCCCCGCTGGATATGAGGGCCTGGAGAAGGTGCTGATCAGCGAAGACCGTTCCGAACGGCTCGATGTCATTCCGCCGAAGTTCAGGGTCATCGTGACGCGCCGTCCCAAATATGCCTTCCGTGGCCATGACGGCGTGATCCAGGCGCTCGCACCGGCACACATCATCGAAGCCGGATTGCCAACGGAACGGCTGCTCGCCTTTATCGCGGTCTCCAAATATGCCGACGGTCTTCCGCTTTACCGTCAGGAGGCGATCTACCTGCGCGACGGGGTCGAGATCAGCCGATCCCTGATGGCCCAATGGATGGGCCATCTTGGGTTTGAACTGCAGATACTGGCCGATTACATCCTCGAAAAGATCAAGGAGGGTGAGCGGATCTTTGCCGACGAAACGAGCTTGCCCACTCTGGCTCCCGGATCGGGGAAAGCAACCAAGGCCTGGTTATGGGCCTACGCGCGCGATGATCGCCCCTATGGCGGCACCAGTCCGCCAATGGTGGCCTATCGCTTCGAAGACGGCAGAGGCGCTGAATGTGTGGCCCGTCATCTGTCCGGGTACAACGGCATCCTGCAGGTCGATGGATACGTGGCCTATAGCAGCCTTGCCAAGAGCCAGGCCAAGAGCCAGGCCAAGAGCCAGGCCAAGAGCCAGGCCAAGAGCCAGGCCAAGAGCCACGCCAAAAGCCAGGCCAAAACCGGCAGCACAGAAACGATGAGGCTTGCCGGATGCTGGGCGCATCTCAGGCGCAGGTTCTACGATCTGCACATCAGCGGCGTCTCGCAGGCTGCCACGGACAGCGTCATGGCCATGACCGAGCTGTGGAGGGTCGAAGATGACGTGCGCGGCCGGAATGCAGACACCCGCGCGAAGCTCCGGCAGGAAAAGTCTGCGCCTGTCGTCGCGCGCCTCTTCGATCTTTGGGAACGGGAGCTCGGCAAGGTCTCCGGCAAGTCCAAGACGGCGGAAGCAATCCGCTATGCGCTCGCCCGCCGTGAAGCACTCGAACGGTTCCTCTCCGACGGTCGCATTGAAATCGACTCCAACATCGTCGAACGGGCCATCAGGCCCCAAACCATTACGCGAAAGAACAGCCTCTTTGCCGGAAGTGAAGGCGGTGGCAGGACCTGGGCTACACTGGGAACGCTTCTGCAAACCGCCAGGATGAACAATGTCGATCCTCTCGACTGGCTGTCGCAAACCCTCGCGCATATCGCCCAAGGATGGCCCGCATCCAAAATCGACGCCCTCATGCCCTGGAACTTCAGGTCAAACGCCCTCAGCTAACCGCTTACGGTCAAAGGGCCTTTGGTATAATTGAACGGACAAGCCTTTGGACCGGATTTCGCGTTCACGTCATAATGGCACGCGCCGCAATAGTCGGACATGCGGCCGATGTAGGCGCCCGATGCGGCATAGGGCTTGGAGGCCAGCAGGCCGCCATCGGCGAACATGACCATGCCGTGGACATTCGGCAGCTCCACCCAGTCATAGGCATCGACGTAGACCGCCAGATACCATCGTTCGATCTGGGCCGGTTCCACCCCGGCCAGCAGCGCGAAGTTCCCTGTCACCATCAGCCGGTGGATATGGTGGTCATAGGCATGGCGCCGCACATTGCCGATGGCCTGCGCCATGCAATTCATCGTGGTCTCGCCGCTCCAGTAAAGCCATGGCAGCGGCCGCGATGCTCCAAGCGCGTTGGTCGCCGCATAGTCCGGCATCCGGTGCCAGTAGATCCCGCGCACGTATTCGCGCCAGCCGAGAATCTGCCGGATGAAGCCTTCGACCGCGTTGAGCGGCGCGGCGCCGTCATGCCACGCGGTCTGCGCGCGCTCGCAAACCTCGCGCGCGGTCAGCAGCCCCGCATTGAGGTAGGGCGAGATCACGGCATGGAACAGGAAAGGTTCGCCGCTCTTCATCGCGTCCTGATAGTCGCCGAAGCCGGCCAGCACATCTGTGATGAAATGGTCGAGAGCCTCCAGCGCCTGCGCCCGCGTCACGGCCCACCCAAAGGGCGCAAGGTCTCCGAAGTTGCCGGCGAAGCGGCGCCCGGCAAGCGCCATCACCTCCTGCGTGATCGCATCCGGCTCGAACCGGACGCGCCGCGGCAGGCTGGCGCCAGCGGGGAGGGGCTTGCGGTTCTCGCTGTCGAAGTTCCATTGCCCCCCAATCGGTTCGTCGCCGTCCATCAGCAGGTCATGCTCGCGGCGCATTTCCCGATAGAAGAACTCCATGCGGTAGCTCGAGCGCCCCTCGGCCCAGCGGCGGAAGCGCTCGCGGCTCGCATAGAAGCGGTCGTCGCACAGCAGCGTCACGGGCAGGCCGAATTCGTCCTCCCAGGATTGCATGGCGCTGAGCACGCGCCATTCGCCGGGCTCTGTGACCACGATCCTGTCCGGTCGGTGCCGTGCGATGGCGCGCCGCACCTCGCCCGTGAAGGAGCCGGCATTGGCGGGATCGTCGAGCTTCACATAGTCGACCGTGAAGCCGCGCTCGCTGAGTTCGGCCGCGAAATGGCGCATGGCCGAAAGCACGAACACGATCTTCTGCTTGTGATGCGGCACATAGACGGTCTCGTCGTGCACCTCGGCCATCAGCACCACATCGCGGACCGGGTCGCAATCGGACAGCGACGACAGCCCGTGGCTGAGCTGGTCGCCCAGGACAAGCCGCAAGGTTTTCACGTGGTTTTTCCGCGCCGCCGCAGCTCGCCCTTGCATCGTTCCGAGCAGGTCTTCACCTCGTCCCAGACGCGCGCCCACTTCTTGCGCCAGGCGAAGGGCCGGCCGCAGGCTTCGCACGGCTTCTGGGGCAGATCCCCCTTGCGAACCATCGCGGGCATGGCGCTCAGCCCTTCGTGCGCAGCGTGGACCGGCCCCCGTCCACGCCGATCACCTGACCGGTGATCCAGCCGGCATCAGGAGACATCAGGAAAGCGCCCATGGCGGCGATGTCCTCCGCTTCCCCAAGGCGCTGCATGGGATGAAGCTGCGCTATGGCGCTCGCCATCTGTTCGTTGACTGTGAGGCTGGCCGCCAGGGGCGTGCGGGTGAGCGACGGGGCAATGCAGTTCACCCGCACCTTTGGCGCAAGTTCCGCCGCGAGCGCGAGCGTCAGCCCTTCCACGGCGCCCTTGGCCATCGCGACCGAGGCATGGGCGGTGAAGCCTTGCGCCACCGCGATCGTCGAGAAGAGCAGGATCGCGCTCGTGCCGTCGCCAGCCTTGAGCGCGGGCAGGGCGGCCTGCGCTGCCTGGAAGGCGCCCAGAGCGTTCAGGCGAAAATCGCCCATGATGTCGGTTTCGGTGAGCCTGTTGGCAGGCTTGAGGTTGATCGAGCCCACCGCATAGACGAGGCCGCTGACGGCGGGGCCGGCAGCCTCGATCGCGGCCTTGAGGGAAGGGGCATCGTGCACGTCGGCGATCGCGTGGCTGGCGCCCGTCTCGTTGGCGACGGCCAGCAGCTTCGCTCCGTCACGCCCGATGAGGTGAACCTTGCGGCCTGCTGCGACGATACGGCGCGCCAGTGCCGAGCCGATGCCGCCGGCCCCGCCGACGATGATGGTGAGATGGTTCATGGCCTTGGAAACCTTGATCTGTCGGCGCAGTTTCACGGGCTTACGGGATTCCGGCGCGAATGGTTCAGCTCGTCTGGTTCAAGCGTGACCCCAGGACGCAGGACCATGCGCCGCTGGCGGAGGCCGGGACAGCGGGCACGCAACCGGGCTCCGATCTCTAGCCCAGACGAGCCCGCGTGCTGCGGGGCGTGGCGAGCAGAAGGTTGGTTTCGGAGCCGGTGATGCCTTGGATCAGGCGGATGCGGCGCAGCGCCGCATCGAGCGCGGAAAGATCGAATGTCGCAAGTTCCGCGATCAGGTCCCACTTGCCGTTGGTGGTGTGGACTGCCGTGACCTCCGGAATGTTGCCGAGGCTGTCCACCACCCGGTCGGCCGCTCGGCCCTCGATCTCGATCAGCATCAGGCCGCGCACCGGCATGTCCACCGTCTCCGAGCGCAGGATCACCGTGTAGCCCACGATTTCGCCAGAGCGTTCCAGCCTCTCCATCCGCGCCCGCACTGTGGCGCGGGACAGCCCCATCTCGCCGGCGAGATCGGAGATGCTGCGCCGTCCATCATGGCGCAGAAGCTGGATGAGGCGCGCGTCGATGTCGTCCATGAGATATCGGCCCTTCGCATTTCGATGCAAAATAGTGCCAGTCTGATAGGTTAATTCAGACTTTTTGACAATATGGACTGTTCTGATCGCCGGCAGGATCGGCCACATTGCGCAGAGCGAGGCCAAACGACATCGCGGAGGACGCGCATCATGAACTGCGTGCTGATCGGAATGCCGGTCGCCGACGGAGCCGGTCGTGCAGGGGCGGATGCGGGTCCGCGCGCGCTGCGCGCCGCCGGCATTCGCGAGGCTCTGCAGGCCACCGGCGTCGCCGTTCACGACAGGGGCAACCTCGCTCTCGGCGAGGCCCGGCCTGAAGCTGGCGCTCACCCCAATCCTGCGCTCAAGGCGCTCAGTGAGGTCGCGGCCTGGACTGCGGCCATCGCCGATGCCGTCAGCGCGGTGCCCCATGGCCAGGTGCCGGTCATGCTGGGCGGGGATCACTCCATTTCCATGGGAACGCTGACGGGGCTGTCGCGCCGCGCGGCTGCGATGGGCCGCCCGCTTTTCGTGCTCTGGATCGATGCGCACCCCGATTGCCACACCCTCGACACCACCGAAAGCGGCCATCTCCATGGCACGCCGGTCGCGTATGCACTGGGTGTCGATGGTTTCGGCAAGGCCTTTCCCGCGGTCACGCAGACGCTTGCGCCGTCCCACCTCTGCATGATCGGCCTGCGCAGCATAGACGCAGCGGAAGCATCGCTCATCGCGCGGCTTGGCATCGAGGCCCACGCTGCGGCGGCTCTGACACGTCAGGGCGTGGCGGCGACGCTGGAGCCTTTTCTCGAGCGCGTGCGTGCCGCTAATGGCCTGCTGCATGTCAGCTTCGATGCCGACGCCATCGACCCCTCCGAGGCGCCGGGCGTCGGCACGCCAGTCGCTGACGGGCTCTCGCTCGGCGAGGCGCGCGCGATCATGGCCACCGTCCGTCGCAGCGGGCTTCTGGCCAGCCTCGATCTGGTCGAGGTCAACCCGTTTCTCGATCGCGACCGCCGCACCGCCCGGCTGATGGCGAGCCTGGCGGCGGACGCCATCGATGCGCGTTCACGCGACTGCGGCAACCGGAGGGCTTCGGCATGATTCTCGCCCCGCTCGCCCCGATCGCACGCGCTGAATGTCGTGCCCTTCGTAAGCGTGGACCAGATGATGCGTCTGGTGAACAGTCGCGGCATCGCGACCGTGCTGGCGGAACTGGCCTCTCGCATCGAAGCCGACTTCCGCCGCTGGCCCGACTTTGAGAAAAGCGCACGGCTGGCATCGCACAGCGCCGGCTTCGCCATCGAGGATTTCTCGGCGCTGAGCTATGTCCGGGATCAGCTCACCCATGCCGGCCTGTTCACCGGGCTCGACCTCGTCGCTGACCCTGACGATCCGCGGGATCTTTTCGGAATGCTTCTGCGAGCCGCTTGAAGCCCGGTTCTGGTCCGATCGCCGCTCCAGCAGGAAACGGGCCTCGCGGCCAACCGCGCCTTGAATGCGCAATGAGACCGCCCTAGGATCGCCGGGTCTTTGCCATCTGCCATGGGGAGCGGTGCAAGTATGGCCTCACGGCTCTTTTGGTCTGCAACTGCCGCGTTTGGCGCCCTCGTCCTTGCGGCTGCGCCCGCTTGCGCCATGCAGTTCTCGCTGTCCCGACTGCCTGACGGCGCCTGCACGGCCGATTGCCCGGAGGTGATCGTCGCATCCGGCGAGATCGAACTGGACTCGGATGATCGCTTCTTCCGCTTCGTGAAGTCCGATGTGATGGGCCGCAAGGTCACCAGCGTGGTGCTGATGACCTCGCCGGGCGGCAATCTTGTGGGCTCGCTCAAGCTCGGCATCGTCATGCGCCAGCTCGGCTTTTCGATCATGGTCGGGCAGGTGCGCGGCGATGCCTTCATCACGGGCCGCTGCTATTCGGCCTGCGCCTATGCCCTGGCCGGAGGGCGTCGCCGCATCGTGCCGGAAGGCAGCGAGGTCGGGGTGCACAAGGCCTGGACCTTGCCGCCCGCTGGGCCGTCCCGGACGGGCGAGGACGGAGCACCCGGCTCGGTCGCTGCCCGCATTGCGGTGGAGGGTTATTCGCCCGTGCTCGAGCGCTATCTCGGGATGATGGGCGTTTCGCGACGCCTCGTCGCTCTCGCTGACGCCACGCCCAGCACCAGCATCCGCGTGCTCAGCCGCTCCGAACTGGCGCGCCTGCGGGTGATCACGCCCGATCGTCCGGCGCCGCGCCGCGCGGGCCGGGAGCGCGGCTGAAGCCTTTCGTGCCGGGACCATCGTGCCGGACCCGGCGCGCCAACATGCTTGACCGGCGCGGGCCTTCTCCGCATGCTCAAAGCGCGCAGGAGAGAGAGAATCATGAGCGTTAAGAGGCTTGTATCGGCACTCGTCTTGCTGACGTGCGCGCTCGCGGCGCCGGCTGCAGCGCTCACCCCGGCCGAGAACCGCGCCGCCGGCTACGCCGCCATGCGCCTGCCCGGCTGCGCCTCTCCGGAAGTGCTGGAGCAGGTGAGCGCATGGTTCCATTCGCGCGAGGCGACCTACTGGAATTCCGGCCTGCAGATCGGCGGTTACGACAGGGTTCGCGAGCGTGGCCTGCGTCCATGGGGCGCCAACTTCGTGCCGCGCCGCTTCTGCTCGGCCCGAGCCCACATGAATGATGGCAAGCTCCGTTACGTCAACTACTTCGTGCGCGAGAGCATCGGCCCGTTCGGCAACAGCTGGGAAGTCATCTGGTGCGCCGCCGGCCTTGATCGGCACCGCACCTACGCGCCCAATTGTGAGCAGGCGACGCCATGGTGAATCCGCCGGGGCGGGCTTCACCCCTCGTCGCGTTGGCTGCCGGCATCTTGCAAGCCGCGATGGTCATGATGGTCACGCTCGGTGCGGGGCCTGGCCTGCCGGTTTCGGGCGCGCTCGCGCAGGATCGTGTGGTCCGGGGCGGGCCTGCCGGCGAGTTTGATTTCTACGTGCTGGCGCTGTCCTGGTCCCCTGGGTTCTGCGCGCTGGAAGGCGACCAGAAGAACCGCGATCAGTGCCGCTCCGGTTCGGGCCTCGGCTTCGTCGTTCACGGGCTATGGCCACAGAATGAGCGCGGCTATCCGGTGGAGTGCGGCCCGGCCGGCCGCACGCCTTCGCGTCAGGCGATGGATGTCGCGCGCAATGTCTTTCCCGAGGAGGGGCTTGCCCGGCATCAATGGCGCAAGCACGGCGTCTGCTCCGGCTCAAGCCCGACCGACTACTTCAATGACGTCAGGCGCGCGCGCGAGGCGGTGGTGATCCCGCCGCCCTTCGCAAAGGTGGAAGCCGTGCAGAACTGGAATCCGCTCGATCTGGAGCGCGCCTTCGCGGCCGCCAATCCCGGCCTCAGGCCCGACATGATGGCCGTGTCCTGCCGCCGCGGCGAACTGCAGGAGGTCCGCATATGCCTGACGCGGGATCTGCGTTCCTTCCGCACCTGCGGCGAGGTCGATAGCGGCGGCTGCCGCATCCAGGCCATGAGCGTGCAGCCTGTCCGCTGACCGCAAGGCGTCGAGCCGCAAGGAGGGCCGTTCTTGAACTATCGCCACGCCTTCCATGCTGGCAATTTCGCGGATGTGCTCAAGCATGTCGTGCTGGCGCGGGTGATCGCCTATCTGCACATCAAACCTGCGCCCATCCGCGTCATGGAGACCCATGCCGGCGCGGGACTTTATGATCTGTCTGGTGCCGCGGCGGCGCGGACCGGCGAGTGGCGCGAGGGCGTCGGACGGATGGAGACGCCCTTTTCCGCCGAAGTCGAGACGATCCTCGCCCCCTGGCGCGCCGCGCTGGCATCCCTTCGCGCTGGTCACGGCGCGGCGAGCTATCCCGGATCGCCCCTGTTCTGCCAGGAATTGCTGCGCTCCGACGACCGCTACATCGGCGCCGAACTCCATGGCGAGACGAGCTGGCAGTTGCGCAATGCCCTCGGCAAGGACCGGCGCTTCAAGGTTCTGCTGATGGATGGCTGGCACGCGCTGCGCGCCAATGTCCCGCCAGTGGAGCGGCGTGGCATCGTGCTCATCGATCCGGCCTTCGAGGCCGCCGATGAGTGGGAGCGGATGCAAGGCGAACTGCTCGCCGCGCACCGCAAATGGCCCACAGGCTGCTATCTCGTCTGGTATCCCTTGAAGAACCCGCGCCAGGCGGACGATCTGGCACGCGCGGTTCTGGAAGCAGGCGTCCATAGCGCGATCCGCATGGACATCCTGGTCGATGACCTCGCCGGCGCCGACCGCCTCGCCGGCTGCGGCCTCATCGCGATCAACCCACCCTGGACCCTGATGGGGGAGGCAGAGCGCCTCCTGCCGGCTCTGGCCGGGCGTCTTGCCCGATCGGCGCGGGCGGGTTACCGCTGCGAGCGCCTCGCCGGCTGACGGCCGCAAGCCGGGGCGCTCCCCGCAACCCCTCGCCAGGGATACTCCATGCTCACGCTTCGCTCCGCACCAGCCTCACCCTATGGCCGGAAGGTCAAGATCTGCGCCGCTCTGCTCGGGCTGTCCGACCAGATGAGAATCGTCGAGGCAGACACCACCAATCCGGAGGATACGCTGCGCAAGGAGAACCCGCTCGGCAAGATCCCGGTGCTGATCCTTGAGGACGGCGCCACGGTCTACGACTCGCGCGTGATCGTCGATTATCTCGACCATATGGCGGGCGGCGGGAAGATGGTCCCGCGCGGGGCAAGGCGCTTTGACGTGCTGCGCCTCCAGGCCCTGACGGATGGGCTCTGCGACGCAGCCCTCATGCAGGTCTATGAGAGCCGCTGGCGCAGCGAGGACAAGCGCGATGCGAAGTGGCTGGAGCATCAGGCCGGCAAGATCGAGCGGGCGCTCGCCGCGCTGGAAGCAGCGCCACCGAAGCTGACCAGGCAACTCCATGTCGGCCATGTCATGACTGCCTGCGCGCTCGGCTATCTCGACCTGCGCTTCGCCGGCGCCTGGCGCAAGAAACACCCGAAGCTTCGCAAGTGGCTGGCCAAATTCGAGGAACGCGTGCCGGCCTTCGAGGCGACCCGTGTCAAGGGCTGAGGGACCGCGCCACAAACAAAAAACGGCGGCGCTCAAGGGCGCCGCCGTTGCCGTCAGATCGCCGGAAGCGATCAGAACTTGTAGTTCACGCCGCCGCGGACGATCGACCCGTTGTTCTGGAACCGGGCCTGATAGGCCACGCCCGGGAACGCGGCTGCCGTCGCAGCATTGACCGGGCCGGCGGTGACGCTCTGGCGGCCGAGATCGTAATAGAGATACTCGACTTTCGCTGTCCAGTTGTTGGTCAAGGCATATTCGACGCCGCCACCGATCGTGTAGCCGAAGCGGGTGTTGTCGGAGGAGCCGGCCCACAGGCCTGCGGGCAGGGGCGCCACGGTCGTGACGACAGCCGTGTTCTGGGGGTTGCCGTAGGCCAGACCACCCGTGACATAGATCATCAGGCGATCCATGGGCACATAGCCGAGGCGGGCGCGGACAGTGCCGAGATATTCAAGGCCGCTGCCGGCGCCGGTGGCGACCGGGCCGTTCGTGAAGACGGTGGCGCGCTTCCCGTCGACATACTGAAGGTCGGCTTCGACACCGGCCACGACTGCGCCGAACTGGTAGTTGTAGCCGATCTGACCGCCGCCGATGAAACCGTCCTTGCCGGTTGCCAGCGAGCCCGGAACCAGCGGGCCAAGCGCGACGAAAGCCGGCGTGCCGGTGGTCGTCGCCTTGTTGTCATGGAAGTGGTAGCCCGCGTTCACACCGGCATAAAAGCCGGTCCAGGAGAACATCGTGCTGTACATGACAGGCGCCGGGACGGGTCCGGTGCGGGCAGGCAGATCGGCCGCGCCCGCAACGCCAGCGCCCATCAGGCCAATGAGGGCGGCGGCGCCGCCGAGCAGGTAGTTTTTCATGTGACACTCCGTTGGGTGTGAGGGAAGAGCCGGTCTCACGCGCCAGCTGATTTCATCCCGACTGTATATAAGGGATGATGGCCATTGGCGCTGTGATATCGAGGTAACATAATGAACAGGGAATATGACGTAAATTCGTTGAAATAAGGCATAAATATGAAGTTCAATTAATAGTCATTCATATTTTAGTTATTTCAGAATTTATAACTGAGTCCGCCACGAAATGAATTGTTGATTGGACGAACATTTTCTGGTCCGCCGATTTTTCCAAAGGAAGATTTCGAATAATTATACCTCATGAATTCTCCCCTGACGGCTACATTTTCTGTCAGCATCAGTTCCGCCCCCGCGCCGAGCACTGTTCCACCCCTCGTGCGGGAAACCGATCCGGCGGCGTTCTTGTAGCTCTGGTTGGTCACTGCAATGCCGCCAGTCCCGAAGACCATGACGCGATCGAAGGCATAGCCCACCCGTCCGCGCATCGAGCCGTTGGTTCCCTGGCGGAATTTGCCTGCGAGGCCGGTGTGCCCGTTTGTGGTGATTCCCGCATCCGCCTCGACCCCGAGCACGACCTTGTCGAACTGGCCGTTTACGCCCAGATGCGCGCCGGCCAGGAAGCCGTTGGTGTTGGTCGAGCCTGCCGCGCCAACCGAGCCACCGAGATGGCCACCGAGATACACGCCCTGCCAGTTGGTCTGGCGCGAGGATGTCTCAGCCCATGCCGGCGCGGCAAACGCGCCCGCTGCGACGGCGAGGGCGATCATGATACGCACGGACATGCTGCACTCCACCATGGTTATCGAAGTGCAGTATAAGCCTGTTCAATCAAGTGGGAAGGTTATAGAAAATATTAACGATGATTATGATGTCCAATCCATTAACGTTTCCTGCGTTCGTCGCGCCTCGACAGGCGCTCCACTCAGGATGATGACGGGCAGGGCGATCGAGGCCCTGCGGACAGGAACTGCGGGCGCTCCGGCGCGGCGCCGTGCCTGTCAGCTTGCGAACACAACTGTCTTTTTGCGGTTGAGGATGATGCGGCTCTCGAGGTGGTAGCTGACGGCGCGCGCCAGAACCCGCCGCTCGATGTCGCGGCCGCGCCGCACGAGATCTTCAGGATCGTCCCGGTGGCTGATGCGCTCCACATCTTGCTCGATGATCGGCCCCTCATCGAGGTCGGATGTCACGTAATGCGCCGTGGCTCCGATCAGCTTCACGCCGCGTTCATGCGCCTGGTGGTACGGCTTGGCGCCCTTGAATCCCGGCAGGAAGGAATGGTGGATGTTGATGCATTTTCCTGAGAGCTTTGCGGCCAGCCCATCGGACAGGACCTGCATGTAGCGGGCGAGCACGACGAGTTCTGTCCCTGTCTCCTTCACCAATTGCCAGAGTTGCTGCTCCTGCTCGAGCTTCGTGGCTTTGGTCACGGGGCAATGAAAGAACGGCGCACCGCCGAAATCGAGGTGAGCGTAGGTCTCGCGCGGATGATTCGAGACGATTCCCGTTACGTCCATGGCGAGTTCGCCGATTCGCCAGCGATATAGCAGATCCGCAAGGCAATGATCGAACTTCGACACCCAGAGCATGACCTTGCGGCGGGTCGAGCGGGGCGTGATCGACCACGTCATCGCGAACGATTCAGCCAGAGTGTGGAATTCCGCCGCAGGATCGTCCGAGGCGCTTTCATGCGCCTGATCGAAGACCACGCGCATGAAGAACTCTCCCGTAAGCCCATCATCGAACTGCTGCGCGTCGAGGATGTTGTAGCCCCTCTCGAAGAGATGGGTCGACACGCGCGCCACGATGCCGGGTTGATCAGGGCAGGCGAGAAGCAGCACATAAGACTCAGGCAAAGCGATGTTCCATGTTGACGGGCGTTCTCTTTCATCAAAGCGGCAGAAGCGGAGCCTTGGCAAGTCGACTATACGGCATGAGTTTAGCCTGGGAAGCCACCGCGAAATCACCGGGAAAGTGCGGTATGAAGCCAGAAATAGTATAAACTTCAGGTTTCAAATAGAAAAACAAAAGTCTATCAATCGATTTAATTATAAATCAAGACGATCGTCCGATGACCGCATCACATAGATTCTGGTGGGGCTTTCGATGCTGATTTCGCTATCCCGCTTCCCGTCGGGCATGACGTCAGAGAATCTTCATGCTCTGCTCAATATCGTAACCGATCTGTTCCTTCTAGATGAAGACCCATCGGAAGGGGGCAGGGCATTTTACGGCGAGATTGCGATCCAGGCCCTGACTGCGCTCGATGCGGAGAGCCGCAAGGAGTATGCCGAGCAGGTTGCGGCGGCCCCCACGCTGCCCCATGCCGTCGCCATGAAGCTCGCCCACGACCAGGAAGCCGATGTAGCCGGGATTGTGCTCAAGCTTTCGCCGGTTCTGACCGACATCGACCTTGCCGCCATCGCCGTCAGCCAGAGCCATGGCCACCTCGCCGCCATAGCCGAGCGCGGCCGACTGTCCTGCAGCGTGACCGACATTCTTGTCGGGTGCGGCGACCAGACCGTTCTGCGCATCGTCAGCGGCAACGAGGGCGCGACCTTCTCCGACGCAAGCTTTGACCGGCTGCTCGAGCGTGGCAAGGATGACCAGGCTGTCGGAGAGGCGCTGTCAATGCGATCCGACCTTGTTCCGGCGCGCGCCGCGCGCGTTCTGCAGATTGTCGAGCGGTTCGGCGACGGGCAGCGGCCCGATGCGCCATCCGAACATGTCGCCAACCTCGCAGGGCAGGTTCGACAGCAGCCCCCTGAGGTCAAGATCATGATCGCAGACATCATGGCCAGGACGCGCGAGGTCGACGATGTCGTGGTTATGCTGGCGGAGGATGATCGGGCCTGTCATCTGGCGCAGGTCATCGGCACGGTTTCCTCGCTGAACGTGGACCACGTGCTGCGGGTGATGATGCATCGCGATCCCGCCGGCATCGCGATGGTGTGCCGGTCGCTCAACATGCGCCAGTTCGCCTTCCGCTCGATCCTGGCCCTGCGCCATCGTCGCCTTGCGCCCGTGGAGCAGGACATCGAGGAGATCATGCTCGATTATGCGCAGCTTGACACGCCCACGGCTGAACGCGCCCTGCGCTTCCTGAAGCTCAAGACCTCCGTCGTCTGATCACCCCAGCGACATGGTGAGCGGCGGCTCGACGCCCTCCGGGATCGGGCAGGCATAGGGCGTCGTGGCGGTTCGAGCGGCAAGGTCCGCCTTGGCTGCGGCCACCAGCCCAGGATCGGTGAGGGCCCTTGCGCCGAGCGTGGCCATGGCTTTTGCGACCTGCGCCATCGCCTTGTGCGCGGCGGGAGACTTGCCCTGCGCCACCACCTGCCAGGTGTGGAACGCCGTGCCGATCGCAACGGTCGGGGCATGGGCCTGTACCGTCGGGACGACCCAGCTCACATCGCCGATGTCGGTTGACCCGATCATCGGCTTGCGCGGCGTGATCGGCGGCACGGTGAAGTTGGCCAGCGGCGCGCGATTATCCTTCATCCCGATCGCTGTCCACGCTGCGGCGATGTCCTGCGGCGACAGCGTGGCGCGGATCGCTTCGGCGAAGCGCTTGTCCTCGTCGTCGAAATGCGGCGGGCCGAGTTCTTCCATGATGCCCTGGAGCGCGGCTTCCAGAGGCTCGTTGCCGACCATGTTCGAGACCGCGCTGATGATGCGCATCTCGACCTTGGTTTCTGTCATGAGCGCAGCGCCTTGCGCGATCTTGTGGACGCGCCCCACAAGCTCGAGCATGCCAGGCAGGTCGATGGCCCGGATCGAGTAACGCACGCGGGCATGGGCCTGCACGACATTGGGGGCGATGCCGCCCGTGTCGAGCAGTGCGTAGTGCACGCGCGCGTCGCTGGGCATGTGCTCGCGCATGTAGTTCACGCCAACGCTCATCAGCTCAACCGCATCGAGCGCGCTGCGGCCCAGATGTGGATAGGCGGCGGCATGGGCGGCGCGGCCTGTGAAGATGAAGTCGGCGCGCGTGTTCGCCAGCGAAAGCGGCGGCGTCACCTCCCAGAAGCTGTGCGGATGCCAGGAAATGGCGATGTCAGCATCGTTGAAGGCGCCGGCGCGGACCATGAAGGCCTTGGCCGCGCCGCCTTCCTCGGCCGGGCAGCCATAATATCGCACACGGCCCGGCGTGCCGGTTGCTTCCAGCCAGTTCTTCAGCGCGGCGGCCGCCAGAAGCGCTGCCGAGCCCAGCAGGTTGTGGCCGCAGCCATGGCCATGGCCATTGGGCTCGATCGGGCGATGCTCCGCCACGCCGGCCTCTTGCGAGAGGCCCGGCAGCGCATCGTACTCGCCCATGATCGCGATGACGGGTCCACCCTCGCCAGCCTCGCCGACCACTGCCGTGGGGATGCCTGCCACACGTTCGGTGACCCGGAAGCCCTGCGCCTTCAGCTCCGCCGTATGCTCTGCGCAGGACCGCGCCTCGGTGTAGCAGACCTCGGGCATGCCCCAGACCCGGTCCGACAGCTCCACGAAGCGCGGCCTGAGTGTGTCGACTTCACGCCAGAGCGTATTGCGGTTGTCCATGGAGACCTCATGAGGACAAGATTCAGCAGGCACCCATAAGGGCTCCATACGCCTCCCTGTCCAGCACGAAGCGATACGCCCAGCGCATGGGCTTCATGCAGCAGCGCCCGAGGCGCACTCAGCCACGTGCGCCAAGCCAGATCACATGGCGCGCGCCGCCGCCGCGGTGGGCATGGACCCGGACTTCCTCCACGCGGAAGCCGGCGCGCGCCATGCGCTGTCCGAAGTCACGGTCGGGTGCGGCCGACCACACGGCCAGTCGCCCGCCGGGCCGCAGCGCCTGCCATGCCGCAGCAAGCCCGGCAGGCCCATAAAGCGCATCGTTCGCAGCGGCCGTCAGGCCATCAGGGCCATTGTCGACATCGAGTAGGATGGCGTCCCAGGCGCCGCGCCCGGCCCTGATGATCGCAGCCACGTCGCTCTCCACCAGGTCGACGCGCCCGTCGTCGAGGCTGCCGGCGAACAGGCCGGCCAGCGGACCCCGCGCCCAGGCGCAGACCTGGGGCACGAGTTCCGCAACCGTGATGCGCGCCTGAGGTCCGAAGGCGGCGAGGGCGGCTCGCAAGGTGAAGCCGAAGCCGAGCCCACCGATCAGGACGCTCGGCTGCGGCCTGCTCGCCAGCCGGGCGGCTGCCAGCCTCGCCAGCGCTTCCTCCGAATGGCTGAGGCGGCTGTTCATCAGCTCGTTGCCGCCAAGCATGATGGAAAACTCCGCGCCCCTGCGCTTCAGGCGCATCTCGCCCCCGCCCGGTATCGCGGCGACATCAAGCGTGATCCATGGCTGCACGGCTTTGTCTCCGGGAGCGAGCTTCGCCCTGCATCAAGGCAGGCACGCGCGCCCGCATCTGGTCAAGGGCAAGGCTCAGCCGCTGTTGCGCAGGCCTGCGGCGATGCCGTTGATCGTGAGCTGGAGACCTTGCAGGACGGCGTCGTCGCTGCCATCCGCGCGATGCTTCTTGAGCAACTCGACCTGCACATGGTTGAGCGGATCGAGATAGGGGAAGCGGTTGCGGATCGAGCGCTCCAGCAGCGGATTGCCCTGGAGCAGCCGCTCATGCCGCGTCACCGCCAGAAGCGCGTCGATCGACTGCTCCCATTCGGCCGTGATGCGGGCGAAGATGGCGTCACGCAGCGCCTTGTCAGGCACCAGCTCGCTGTAGCGCGATGCGATGGCGATGGAGCTCTTGGCCAGCACCATGTCCATGTTGGACAGAAGCGTGCGGAAGAAGGGCCATTCGCGATACATGGCGCGCAGCGTCTCGATTCTGTCGGCATGCGTTGCGCCATAGGCCTTCACCGCAGCGCCGAAGCCGAACCAGCCCGGCAGCATCAGCCGGCATTGCGCCCAGGAGAACACCCAGGGAATGGCGCGCAGATCCTCGATGCGCCGGGTTTTCGTGCGCGAGGCCGGGCGGCTGCCGATGTTCAGCGTGGCGATCTCGGTGATGACGGTCGAAGCCCAGAAATAATCCTCGAAGCCCGGCGTCTCGTAGACGAGCCCGCGATAGGCCTTGAAGGCGGCGGCCGAGAGCTCTTCCATGGCATCGAGGAATTCGGGACGGGGCGCGCTGTCCTTGCTGGTGAGCAGCGACGCCTCGAAGGTCGCCGCCGCCAGCAATTCGAGGTTGCGGTGCCCGACCTCAGCATTGGAATACTTGCTGGAGATGATCTCGCCCTGCTCGGTGATGCGGATGTCGCCCTGCACCGCGCCGCCCGGCTGGGCGAGGATGGCGTCATAGCTCGGCCCGCCGCCGCGCCCGACCGAGCCGCCGCGACCATGAAAGAGGCGCAGCTTGACCTTGTGCCGCGCGAACACCTCGATCAGCCCGATCTCGGCCTTGTAGATCTCCCAGCCGGAAGTGACGAAGCCGCCATCCTTGTTGCTGTCCGAATAGCCCAGCATCACCTCCTGCACGCCACCGAGCCCCTCCACGATCCGGCGATAGGCCGGCATGGAGAGCAGCCGATCCATGATAGCCGCCGACTGGCGCAGATCCTCGATGGTTTCGAACAGCGGCACGATGTTGATGGCGCGTGCGCCATCGGGCGAGACGATTCCCGCCTCCTTGAGCAGCACGGCGAGTTCCAGCAGGTCCGAGACGCTGGCCGTCTTGGAGATGATGGCCGTGTCGATGGTGGCGGGCCCATAGTGCGTGCGCCCGGCGGCGGCAGCCCGCATCACGGCTAATTCGGACGTGGTTTCGGCGCCATAGGCCGCGAAGGGCGACACCAGCGGGCGGGGATTGACAAGCTCGGCCAGGAGCAGGTCCACGCGGGCGTCCTCGTCGAGCGCGCGATAATCCGAGCCTGGCTGCGCGGTGGCGAGAAGCTCGGCGATCGTGCGCTCATGCACGTCCGAATTCTGGCGCATGTCGAGCGTGGCGAGGTGAAAGCCGAAGCAGCGAACGGCGCGCCGCAACGTCCCCAGCCGCCCATCGCCCAGCGCACCGGCCTGGCCTTGCGCCAGCGAGGCGTCGATGATGTCGAGGTCGGCCAGAAAGCCTTGTGCGTTTTCGTAAGCTTCAGCCTGCCCGGCCGGCGGCGGGTTGGGCGGCTCCTGCCCGAGGCGCCGTGCTGTCGCGGCCAGGCGCGCATAGATGCCCGAAATGGCCAGCCTGTAAGGCTCCGCACGGCGATGAACCGAATGGTCGGGCGACGATTCCGCCAATGCCTGCAGCGCAGGGGAGACGGACACCAGCGCGCTGCTGATCGACAGCTCCGCGCCGAGCTTGTGCAACTGCTCGGCGTAGAACCGCATCGCCACGCTGCATTGCAGTCGCAGCGTTTCCACCATCACCTCGGCGGTGACGAAGGGGTTTCCGTCCCGGTCGCCGCCGATCCATGAGCCGATATGGAAGAATGTCGGCACATCGGGCCGCCCGCCACCGGGCCGGCGCGCCATAAGGGCCGTCTCGACCGTGCGGTAGATCTGCGGCAGGCGGCGCAGGAAGGTGTAATCATAATAGGAAAGCCCGTTGGTGACCTCGTCAATCACTGTCAGGCGTGTGCGCCGGAGCAGGCTGGTCTGCCAGAGCGTCAGCACGGCGCGCCTTAGCTTGGCTTCGTTCTCGGCCAGTTCCTCAGGCGTCAGGCGCATGCGCTCGCGGTCGTCGAGCAGGCCCGCGATCGCGAGCTCACGGGTCAGCGTGCTCTTGCGCCGCACTTCGGTCGGGTGCGCGGTGAGGACAGGCGCGATCCGGGCTTCCGCAAAAAAAGCCGCCATGCGCTCGGCGCTCACCCCGGCCGCATCCGCGCGTCTGAGGGCGAGCGCAAGCGTGCCGTCGGCCGGCTCCTCGCCGGCATGGGCCTGCGCCCGCGAGCGGCGAATGTGGTGCTGATCCTCTGCGATGTTGGCGAGATGAGAGAAATAGCTGAAGGCCCGTACGATGGGAACTGTCTGACCCGGGCCGAGGCTGTCGAGCGTCGATTCAAGCGCAGCCCGCGCCGGCAGGTCATTGTCGCGATGGAAGCTGATCGAGGTCGTGCGGATGCGCTCGACCAGATCGAAGATCCCGGCGCCTTCCTGTGCATTGACGGTGTCGCCAAGGATGCGGCCGAGAAGCCGGATGTCATCGCGCAGCGGCGCGTCGCGGTCGGTATCGGCAGGGGGCTGGGGCAGGCGATGATGCGGCACGAGGCGAAAGTCCTGTTGGTTGCCTGGAACCTCTGCAAGACTCATGCCCTGCCGCGAGGTCCATCTCATGAAGCGGCGCAGTCTTGCTCGCCGCTGGCGGGATCGCCCATGTCCAGCAACCGCAGCAGCGGATTGGGAAAACGTCGCCTTCTGGTGATCGCATAGAACGATTCCCGGATCTGCGGCAGGCGGCAGCGCTCGACCAGAAGGCCCGATTTCAGCTCGTCGATCACTACGACTGGCGGCACCAGCGTCACGCCATGGCTCTCCCGCGCTATCAGGCGCAGCATGGCCATGTCGTCCACCTCCGCGAGAATGATGGGCTTGACCCCAGCATCATCGAGCAGCGCGTCGAAGGCGGTGCGGATCGTGCTGCCGCGACCTGGCAGCACAATGGGCACATGCGCCAGATCGTACGGAAAGGCGAGGGGGCCGGCGCCGTCCTCCGGATGGCCGACGAGGCTGACAGGCTGGTCCCCGATCAGGGTGTTCTGCCACTCCGAAGCGGCGTCTACCGTCGCCGGCTGGTTGGCCAGCACCAGATCGAGCGCATGTGTCTCCAGATGCGCCAGAAGATCGGCCACCGCGCCTGATTCCAGCACCAGCTCGACATCGGGCCGCGCGATCAGAGGGCGCAGCAGGCCCAGCTGGAAGTTGCGCGAGAGGGTGGCGGCGGCGCCGATGCGCAGCACCGGACGGCTCGCGCCGCCAAGGCCCTTGAGCGTGCTCATCAGATCCTCGCCGGACTGGAAGACCCGGTTGGCGTAATCGAGCGCGATGCGCCCTGCCTCCGTGAGCTGGAGGCTGCGCCCGCGCCGCTCGAACAGGGCCTGCCCAAGCTGATCCTCGAGCGCCTTGAGCTGAACCGAGAGGGCGGAAGGCGAGATGTTCAGCCGCTGCGCCGCGCGCGTGATGCCGCCGTCGAGCGCGATCGCCCGGAAATAGCGCAGGTGGTGAAAGTTCAGGAAGGCCATGTCCAGCCGCGCTCGCTCTCCGGCCCAGCCGATCGGACCGCCAGGCTGACCATTATGTCAAACAGAACGATACGTTTCAATCTTTGAATTTTTCAGAAGTATCGGCAGCGCGTAGAGGCATGGGCGATCACCGCACGGAACTTCGCCAAAGGGCTTCGCCATGATGTCATTCGCTCCGCTTCTCATCCTGCTGGGACCACTGGCGCTGGTCGCCGCGACGGCCGGCTCCTCCGCCATCGTCAATGCAGATGCGGGGGACATGGCGCGCCGAAGCCTCCTTGCGGCGTTTGTGGCTCTGGGGGCGGCGATCGTGGGCGCTGTCTGCGTGATCTGGGCGGGGCCGCTGGCGACGCCCACCATCGGCGTTTTCGGCGCTGGCCTGGGCGTGCATCTCGACGCGCTCTCGGCGGTGATGTTCGTCCTCGTGGCTTTCCTGGGTGTGGTCGTTCTGCGCTACAGCCGGAACTACATGGATGGCGATGCCAGGCAGGGCGATTTCCTGAAATGGCTTTCAGTCACGCTGGCGGCGGTGCTGGTGCTCATCGTCTCGGGCAATCTCGCGCAGTTCCTCGCCGCGTGGATCGCGACCAGCCTGGGCCTTGGCAAGCTCCTGCTGTTCTATCCCGAGCGGCAGGCGGCGCAGCTCGCGGCGCGCAAGGAGTTCCTCGCCAGCCGGCTGGGCGATCTGTGCCTGGTCGGCGTCGTGGTCCTGTGCCTCGCCGCATTCGGAACGCTGGAATTCGGCAAGATATTCGACACTGCACGGACCATGGCCGCCGAGGGCCGGTCTTCGGGCCTGATCACGGTCGCGGCGCTGCTCATCGTCATCGCCGCGCTGCTCAAGTCTGCTCAGTTGCCTTTCCACGGCTGGCTGACGGAGGTGATGGAAACCCCCACGCCCGTCTCCGCGCTGCTTCATGCCGGCATCATCAATGCGGGCGGCTTTCTCGTGCTGCGCATGTCGGATCTGCTCGTGCTTGGCGCCGGCGCGCTGCCGCTTCTGGCCATTGTCGGGGGCGCGACGGCGCTCTTTGCCTCAGTCGTCATGCTGACGCAGACTTCGGTGAAGGTGTCGCTGGCCTGGTCCACCATCGCGCAGATGGGTTTCATGCTGCTGCAATGCGGGCTTGGGGCGTTTTCGGCCGCGCTGCTGCACATCGTGGCGCATTCGCTGTACAAGGCGCATGCCTTCCTCTCGTCGGGCAGCGTCATCGATCTCGCCCGCTCCTCCTGGAGCCCCAGCCCGGGCGGGCAGCCGCATCCGGCACGGATCGTCATCGCGCTGCTGGCTGTATTCGCGGTGACGCTTGGTGTCGGCGCGCTGTTTGGCGCGACGCTGGATCAGAAGCCCGGCGCATTCACGCTGGCAGCCATCCTTCTGATGGGCCTGACACATCTCATCGCCAACGCCATCGACGAACGGCCCAACAGCTTCGTCGTGCTGCGCGTCGCCGCGCTCGCGCTGGGCGTCGCCGTCGCCTACTTCGCTTTGCAGGCTGTGGCCGAGTGGCTGATGGCGGGAACGCTGCCGCCCACCATGCCGGCCTCCGGGGCGCTTGATCTCGCGCTTGCAGGCCTGGTGATCCTCTCCTTCTCGGCGGTCACGATCTTCCAGAGCGTGATGGCGCTCCGTGCAGGCTCGCCGGCCTGGCTCGCGCTGCACACGCACCTCGCCAATGGGCTTTATCTCAACACGATGGCCAATCGCCTCGTTCTGCAGCTGTGGCCTCCCGCCGCTGCGCCCGCCTCGTCATCCGCCACCGTCAACACCAAGGCCTGAGTCATGACCGCCCTCGCAACCCATGTCGCGCAGCCCGCTGCGAACGCCGCACCGCAGCCAAACGACATCGCCGCGCTCTCCGCCGTGATCGACCGGGCCTGCCGCAAGATCGCGCCGCTCTGGCCGCTCAAGCACTTCGTCGCTGTCAATCCTTTCCTCGGCTTCACCGGGCAGTCATTCGCCCGCACCTGCGCCACGCTCAAGCGGGTGGCCAATGTCGATATGCTGATGCCGCGCGCTTTCTACCGGCAGGCTCATGCCGAGGGCTTCATCAGCGATGACGATCTTGCGGCGGCGCTGGCGGCCGGCACGCTGACGAGGAGCGGTCCTTCCGATTTCGCAAGCCTGAAGAATGCGCTGGCGCGCGATCCGGCGCCCGATGCCGGCAAGCCCGCAGCCGTCGTCGCAACCGTGGCCGAGGTCCTGGACGGCCTGGCCGAAGGCGACAGGCAGGCCTCGCGGGTGGGCTTCATGATCGACGAGATCTCGCGCTGGTGCGCCGCCTATTTCGACGAGGGCCAGGCGAGCTGGGCCTCGCCGGCGCGCAAGCTCAGGCCCTATGCGGCCTGGCGGGCGGCTGCCCGGCATGACCTCAACCCCGAGACCATGGGCATCACAGGCTTCCGGCGCTCGGTTGCCAGCTTGCCGGAGGACCCGGTCAAGGCCATCGCTCTGGTGGTCGCGACGCTTGGCATCCCGGAGCGGGCCGTCGAGGATTATCTTCACCGGGCGCTGTTCGATATCGGCGGCTGGGCGGCCTATGCCCGCTACATCGTCTGGAATGCCGAGCTGCATGGCGGCGCGGACGACACAATGGTGCAGTTGCTCGCCATCCGCATCGCCTGGGGCCATGCCCTGTTCCAGGCGCGGGGCGACCGGACCGTGCGGCAGGCCTGGGCCGACGCCATGGCGCGCGCCGCTGCACTGCCGCAGGACCACCAGCTCGGCGAGGACGCCGACCTTGCAACGGACCTGCTCTGCCAGCAGGCCTACGAGACGGCCTATAAGCGGAGGCTGATCCTGCGGCTCAAGGCGCATGCGAGCGAGGCTGGCCTGGCGCCGGTTCCGCCGCGCAAGAGCCTGCAGGCGGCATTCTGCATCGATGTCCGGTCGGAAGTGTTCAGGCGCGCGCTGGAGATGGTCTGCCCGCAGGCGCAAACCATCGGCTTCGCCGGGTTCTTCGGCTTTCCCATCGAGTATGTGCCGATCGGCCTGAAGCGGGGCGGGGCGCAATGCCCGGTGCTGCTCACGCCGCGTTTCATCGTGTGCGAGGCCGTCGCCGAAGCTTCCGATGAGCGGGAGGCGGAGGTCATGGGCCTCAGGCTCATGCGGCGGCGGGCCACCAAGGCCTGGAAGTCCTTCAAACTCTCGGCCGTGTCGTCCTTCTCCTATGTCGAGACGGCCGGGCTGCTCTTCGCGGGCAAGATCGTGTCCGACAGCGTCGGCCTCACCCGCACCGTCTCCCACCCGGATGAGGATGGGCTCGATGCTGATGTGGCGCGGCGCGCCGGCCCCAGCCTGGAGCCGCGCGAGGTCGCGGGCAGGGCCACCGGCTTCACGCCTGCCCAACGTGTCGCGATGGCCGAGGCGGTGCTGAAGGCCATGTCGATGACCGGGGATTTCGCCCGGCTCGTGATGTTGACAGGCCATGGCAGCACCACGGTCAACAACCCTCATGCCTCGGGCCTCGATTGCGGCGCCTGCGGCGGCCATACAGGGCAGGCCAATGCGCGCGTCGCGGCCGCGATTCTCAACGATCCCGATGTTCGCAAGGGCCTCAAGGCCAGGGGCCTGGCCGTGCCGGACGATACCTGGTTCATCGGCGCGCTGCACGACACCACAACCGACGAGGTCACGCTTTATGGCGATGAGGATGTGCCGGCTTCGCACGCCGCCGATCTCGGCGAACTGAAGCTCTGGCTGGCCAGGGCCGCGGAGCTGGCGCGGATGGAGCGTTCCGTGCTGCTCGGCATTGCGCCAGGGCCCGATGCGCAGAAGCAGGTTGCGGCCCGGTCGCGCGACTGGTCGCAGGTCAGGCCGGAATGGGGCCTTGCCGGCAACGCCGCCTTCATCGCCGCGCCGCGGCAGCGTACGCGCGGGCTCGACCTGTCAGGGCGCGCCTTCCTGCACGAATACGAGGAAGCCAGGGATGAGGGCCACGGCGTGCTTGAGCTCATCATGACCGCGCCGATGGTCGTCGCCAGCTGGATCAACCTGCAATATTACGGCTCGACCGTGAACAACCGCGCCTTCGGTTCAGGCAACAAGGCGCTGCACAATGTGGTGGGCCAGCTCGGCGTGCTCGAGGGCAATGCCGGCGACCTCAAGGCCGGATTGCCATGGCAGTCTGTTCATGACGGCCGGCGCTTCATCCACGAGCCGGTGCGGCTGAACGTGTTCATCGAGGCGGGCGAGGGCGCCATGGACGCCATCATCGCGCGGCATGCCTCGGTGCGCGATCTGGTCGATCATGGCTGGGTCCATCTTTACGCCATCGCGAAAGAGGGGGCCGTGATCCGGCGCTACCATGCGCCGGGCGAGTGGCGCGACGCCTGAGGCGGCGTCACGCCGATCAGAGCCGGCGGGCATGCGAACGAGCCCGCCGGACCGGCGAGGACCTGGCAGTGATGAAACTGAACGGGGCGGGAGGCGTCAGCGCAGCGGCTGAAGAAGAAGTGGCGCGGGCGACGGGGCTCGAACCCGCGACCTCCGGCGTGACAGGCCGGCACTCTAACCAACTGAGCTACGCCCGCGCTTGGACCGCAGAACCATCTGTCTGGACCGCGATGAGGGCGGGATAAGCGAGGGTGCCGGGAGTGTCAAGCGGCCATTGCGGCGGGGCCGCGATTTCGGAAACGGCGCCGTTCACCAGGTGCGCCAGCCGCCCGTATCGACATGGATGAGGCCGTTCCAGTAGACCTTGTGGCCGCCCGTCTCGGGCAACGTCTTGATGAAAGCGAGAACATCGCGCGGCGATTGGCCCGGAACGCGGAAATCCACAGCCTGGCAACTGCGGTGGAAGGAGTTGCGCCTGGCGCGCCAGGCCGGCCGATAGGTCGATGTCACGCGGACGGCGCCGTAGCGCTTGACCACGTAATCGAGCACGCGCTTGAGTTGCGCCGGAAGGCAGGCGACCGAGGTGCCGGGATCTGTGGTGATTCCGTTGGCGATGACCTCATCAGGCGACGGCACGCGGGGCTCGAAATCGAGGTTGCGCTGGCCCGGCGTGCGGCGCGGCCAGACGTCCTCAGGCTCCTCCTCCTCGTCTTCCGCAGGCGACAGCGGGGCCGTGAGCGGCCGCGCCGGCGGCAAGGGCACGCCGTTCACCGCGCGCGGCGCTGGGTCGGCAGCCGCGCCGGGCGATGCGGCCGGGGGGGCGTCGGCGGGGCTGGGGGGGGCTTCCGGCTGGCGCGGCGGAGTGGGACGCACGCCATCCGCGTTCGGCACCATCAGGTCGAACGGACGGGGCGGCGGATAGGGCACGCCGGTGACGCCGCCGTCACGCTCCGCCTGAGCGGTGCGCGTCTGCGCGGCCACGCCGGTTGGCCAGAGCAAAGCCATGCAGGCCAGAATCGCACAAAGGGCCGATACGGCCGAAGAGTGCCTGCCTGTCCTCACGTGAGGCTGCTGCCCATGAATGGTCCGAAGCTCCGCCCAATCCCTGCCCGCCGCGCGAAGCAGCGGATTTCACCGTCGCATCGCGTATAAACAGATGCCCCCCCGGCGTCACTAGCGGCTGTTGCGTCCTTTGACGCACTTGCGAAGAGCATGGGCGTGGGCTATCCCCGCTCCGTTGCGTAGGGTGGCGCGCTGGCGCGAGGCTCAGCCGATTCCACGCAAAACAGGGCTCGTTCAAGAAGCCCGGTAAGGCGGTAGGCCATGCCTTCCGCGAAAAGCGGGGTTTAAGTGATGGTGACGGGCGTCCTGGCCGATTATCTGCCACTTGTGATCTTCATCGGCATATCCGTGGTGATCGGCATTGCCCTGCTGGTCGCGCCCTTCGTTGTGGCCTATCAGGCGCCGGACTCTGAAAAGCTCTCCGCCTATGAGTGCGGCTTCAACGCCTTTGACGATGCGCGCATGAAATTTGACGTGCGCTTTTACCTTGTTGCCATTCTGTTCATCATATTCGATCTCGAAGTCGCGTTTCTCTTCCCGTGGGCCGTGGCGTTCGGGCAGCTTGGCTGGTTCGGCTTCTGGTCGATGATGATCTTCCTCGGCGTGTTGACCGTGGGCTTTGTCTACGAATGGAAAAAGGGAGCGCTGGACTGGGATTGACCCGGTCTGGCGGCATCGCTGTCATGAACACACTGGTTTCCCCCGCGCCGAGAGGCATCCTCGACCCCAACACCGGCAAGCCGGTCGGGGCCAACGATCCGTTCTTCCTCGGCATGAACGACGAACTGGCCGACAAGGGCTTCCTCGTCACATCGACGGACGACCTCATCAACTGGGCGCGCACCGGCTCGCTGATGTGGATGACCTTCGGGCTCGCCTGCTGCGCCGTCGAGATGATGCAGCTGTCCATGCCGCGCTACGATGTGGAGCGCTTCGGCTTCGCCCCGCGCGCCAGCCCGCGCCAGAGCGACGTGATGATCGTCGCCGGCACGCTGACCAACAAGATGGCGCCCGCTTTGCGGAAGGTCTACGACCAGATGCCGGAGCCGCGCTACGTGATCTCCATGGGCTCCTGCGCCAATGGCGGCGGCTACTATCACTACAGCTATGCCGTGGTGCGCGGCTGCGATCGCGTGGTGCCCGTCGACATTTATGTGCCGGGCTGCCCGCCGACCGCGGAGGCGCTGCTTTACGGCGTGCTGATGCTGCAAAAGAAGATCAGGCGCACCGGCACGATCGAGCGCTAGGCTGAGACAGGCGCGCGGCCCCGTCATCGCGGGGCTTCGCGGGAACGCTAAGGGTCCGCAACCCAGCAACACCAGGGCCGGGCTGACAATCACCATGATGGTGTTCACGGGTTCCGGGGGCCGGCCTTGCCGTCCCGGAATGACGGGGCCTCGGCTGCGTCAGACAGGGGACGGGACATGACCGAAGCGCTGCAGGCCCTCGGCGAGCACATCAAGACGGCGTTGCCCGGCAAGGTGACGCGCGCCGACGTGTCTTTCGGCGAACTCACCGTCGAGGCGCAGGCGGTCGACATCGTTGCCGTGCTGCGCTTTCTGCACGATGACCCGCGCTGCCTGTTCTTCAACTTCACAGATCTTTGCGGAGCCGATTATCCGGCCCGCGAGCGTCGCTTCGATGTGGTCTATCACATCCTGTCGCCACGCCTGAATCATCGCATCAGGGTCAAGGTGCAAACCGATGAAATGACTCCGGTTCCGTCGATCATCGAGATCTTCCCGGCGGCCAACTGGTACGAGCGCGAGGCCTATGATTTCTACGGCATCCTCTTCACCGGCCACCCGGACCTGCGCCGCATCCTCACCGATTACGGCTTCGAAGGGCACCCGCTGCGCAAGGATTTCCCGCTGACGGGCTTCGTCGAGGTGCGTTACGACGACGCCGAGAAGCGCGTGGTCTATGAGCCGGTGAAGCTGGTGCAGGAATTCCGCAATTTCGATTTCCTCTCGCCATGGGAAGGCACGAACTACGTGCTGCCGGGCGATGAAAAGGCGAAGGTGTAGTTCGACATGACCGAACACAACATCCGCAACTTCTCGATCAATTTCGGCCCGCAGCACCCGGCGGCACACGGCGTGTTGCGCCTTGTGCTGGAGCTTGATGGCGAGATCGTCGAGCGCGTCGATCCCCATATCGGCCTTCTGCATCGCGGCACCGAGAAGCTGATCGAGGCCAAGACCTATTTGCAGGCGCTGCCCTATTTCGACCGGCTCGACTATGTGGCGCCGATGAATCAGGAACATGCCTGGTGCCTTGCCGTGGAGAAGCTTGCCGGCATCACGGTTCCGCGCCGTGGCCAGTTGATCCGCGTGCTCTATTCCGAGATCGGCCGCATCCTCTCGCATATGCTGAACGTCACCACGCAGGCCATGGACGTGGGCGCGCTGACGCCCCCGCTCTGGGGCTTCGAGGAACGCGAGAAGCTGATGATCTTCTATGAGCGCGCATCCGGCGCACGCATGCATGCGGCCTATTTCAGGCCTGGCGGCGTCCACCGCGACCTGCCTCGCAAGCTCGTCGAGGACATCGCGGCCTGGTGCGATCCCTTCCTCAAGGTCTGCGACGACCTGGAAAGCTTGCTGACCGAAAACCGCATCTTCAAGCAGCGCAATGTCGACATCGGCGTTGTCGATCTCGAGACCTGCTGGAAATGGGGCTTCTCGGGCGTGATGGTGCGCGGCTCGGGCGCGCCCTGGGATCTGCGCAAGAGCCAGCCCTATGAGTGCTATGAGGAACTCGATTTCGACATTCCCATCGGCAAGAACGGCGATTGCTACGACCGTTACTGCATCCGCATGGAGGAGATGCGTCAGTCAGCCTCGATCATGAAGCAGTGCTGCAACCTGCTTTTGTCATCGTCCGGCGATGGCCCGGTTTCGGCGACGGACGGCAAGATCGTGCCGCCCAGGCGGGCTGAGATGAAGCGCTCGATGGAGGCGCTGATCCATCACTTCAAGCTCTACACCGAGGGCTACAAGGTGCCGGAGGGCGAGGTCTATGCCTGCGTCGAGGCACCCAAGGGTGAATTTGGCGTGTATCTCGTCTCCGACGGCACCAACAAGCCCTATCGCTGCAAGTTGAAGGCGCCGGGCTTCGCCCATCTCCAGGCGATGGACTTCATGTGCCGCAAGCACATGCTGGCGGATGTCAGCGCCATCCTCGGCTCGATCGACATCGTGTTTGGCGAGGTGGACCGGTGACGCTCGCGGCCCTCCTCAGCACGGCGACTTTCATCGCGGCCGGTTTCCTTGGCATGTGCGGCGTGCTGATGCTCAAGCGCGGCGAGCCTGCGCTGGAGATGATGGCCCACAAACGCGCGTCGCTGGTCCAGGCCTTCGCGGGCCGCTATCTGGCCATGGCGTTCATGCTGCTCGGCCTCACCGTGCTTGCGGAGTGGCGCGCGCTGGCGGTGGTGCTCGCCGTCGGCGGCGTCATGGGCTTTCTGGATTATCATTATGTCGGCAAGGCCGGCGGCTGGGTCTGGCCCCATGCCGTGGCAGGTCTGGCCTGTTTCGTGCTGGCGGCGGGCGCTTACTCGCTGTCGCGTGCCTGAGGTGCATTGAATGTCCGTCCGCCGTCTCGCCCCTGAAGCCGTGCAGCCCAAGGAATTCGCCTTCACCCCGGCGAATGACGACTGGGCCAATGGCCAGATCGCCAAGTATCCAAAAGGCCGCGAGGCCTCAGCCGTGATCCCGCTGCTGTGGATGGCGCAGGAGCAGGCCGGCGGCTGGCTGCCGCAGAAGGCCATCGAGGCCGTGGGGCGCAAGCTCGGCATGCCCTACATGCGCGTTTTCGAGATCGCGACCTTCTACACGATGTTCAATCTTGCCCCGGCGGGAGAGCATTTCGTGCAGGTCTGCGGCACCGTGCCGTGCCATCTCAAGGGCGCGCGCGAGATCATCAAGGTCTGCGAGGACAAGATCGGCCCGCAATCGACCGTGAGCGCCGATGGCAAGCTGTCCTGGCTGGAGGTCGAGTGCCTCGGCGCGTGCTGCAACGCGCCGATGGTGCAGATCAACTACGACTACTACGAGGATCTGACGCCGGAGAATTTCGCCGCGCTCCTCGACAACCTGCGCGCCGGCAAGCCTGTGAAGACCGGCCCGCAGGTCGATCGCTCCTGCTCCGAGCCACTCGGCGGCGGCGAGACCCTGAAAGACAAGGCGCTCTATGACGGCAGCGCCGTCGGTCGCGGCGATTGGCAGGCACGCGTCAAGGCTGATCGCGAAGCTGCGAAGAAGGCTGCGGAGGCGGCAGAAGCCGCCAAGGCTGCCGCCGCTGCTGCGCCGACCCAGCCGCCTGCAACGCCTGTGCTTTCTTCGTCCGCACCCGCCGCCCTGACGCCCGCCACGTCGACGCCCGCTGCCTCCCGTCCGGTCACCGGCAGCCAGCCGACAAACGCATCGCAGGATACGCCGGCCGCCGGCGGAGCCGCCATCAAGGGCGCAACGACGGCCGCCGAGGTTCGCAAGGATGCGGCGGATGCCGGCCAGTCCGCCGCGGCGGTGCAGGCCGTTTCAGATGCCGACAAGCCCGCCATGCTCAACGCTCCGCGCGGTGGCGCGGCGGATGATCTTTGTTTGATCTGGGGCGTGGGCCCCATTCTGGCGAAGAAGCTGAATGGCATGGGAGTCTATCATTTCGACCAGATCGCCGCCTGGACGCCAAAGGAGCTGGCTTGGGTGGACGCGCATCTGGAAGGTTTCAAGGGGCGCGCGGTGCGCGATTCCTGGGTTGATCAGTCGAAGAAGCTCACGACGGGCTGGCGCCCGGACAGCAAGCTCGGCGAACGGCCCAAGGGCAGGTGAGGACTGAACGATCATGCTTGCTGACAAGGACCGCATCTTCACCAATCTTTACGGCCTTCAGGACCGCTCCCTGAAGGGCGCCCGCGCGCGTGGTCAGTGGGATGGCACGAGGTTCATCCTCGATCAGGGCCGCGACTGGATCATCGACGAGATGAAGCGCTCGGGGCTTCGCGGGCGCGGCGGGGCAGGGTTCCCCACCGGCATGAAGTGGTCCTTCATGCCGAAGGTGAACGATGGCCGGCCGCACTATCTCGTTGTCAATGCGGACGAATCCGAGCCAGGCACCTGCAAGGATCGCGAGATCATGCGCAACGACCCGCACACGCTGGTCGAGGGGTGCCTGATCGCCAGCTTCGCCATGGGCGCGCACGCGGCCTACATCTACATCCGCGGCGAATACGTGCGTGAGCGCGAGGCGCTGCAACGTGCCGTCGATGAGGCCTATGAGGCCAAGCTGATTGGCAAAGACAACATCAACGGCTATCCGTTTGATCTTTATGTGCATCATGGCGCGGGCGCCTACATCTGCGGCGAAGAGACGGCGCTGATCGAAAGCCTTGAGGGCAAGAAGGGCATGCCGCGCCTGAAGCCCCCGTTTCCAGCCAATGTCGGGCTTTATGGCTGCCCGACAACGGTGAACAATGTTGAGTCGATCGCGGTTGCGCCGACGATCCTGCGCCGTGGCGCAAGCTGGTTCTCCGGTATCGGCAACCCGAACAATGTCGGCACCAAGCTGTTCTGCGTCTCCGGCCACGTCAACAAGCCGTGCAATGTCGAAGAGGCGATGGGCATCCCCTTCCGCGAGCTGATCGACAAGCATTGCGGCGGCGTGCGCGGCGGCTGGGATAACCTCAAATGCGTCATCCCCGGCGGCTCCTCGGTGCGCATGGTGCCAGCCGCGCAGATCATCGACACGCCGATGGATTTCGACTCGCTGTCGAAGCTGCGCTCCGGCCTCGGCACGGCGGCGGTCATCGTCATGGACAAGTCCACCGATGTGGTCCGCGCCATCGCCCGCATCAGCTATTTCTACAAGCATGAGAGCTGCGGCCAGTGCACGCCGTGCCGCGAAGGCACCGGCTGGATGTGGCGCGTGCTGAACCGCATGGCCGATGGCCGCGCCCAGAAGCGCGAGATCGACATGCTGCTGGAGGTCACCAAGCAGGTCGAAGGCCACACCATCTGCGCGCTGGGCGACGCGGCTGCCTGGCCGATTCAGGGCCTGATTGCGCATTTCCGTCACGAGATCGAGGAGCGGATCGACAGGTATGCTGCGAACCCGCATTCCGAGCCTGTCAAGCTGATGGCGGCCGAGTGAGATAGAACCATGACAAAACTCCTCATTGACGGCATCGAGGTCGACGTTCCGGCGGATTTCACTGTGTTGCAGGCCTGCGAGGCGGCGGGCGCGGAAGTGCCGCGCTTCTGCTTCCATGAGCGCCTGTCCATTGCCGGCAATTGCCGCATGTGCCTTGTCGAGGTGAAGGGCGGCCCGCCGAAGCCCCAGGCGAGCTGCGCCATCGGCGTGCGCGACCTGCGCCCGGGGCCGAATGGCGAACTGCCAGTGGTGTCCACCAAATCGCCCATGGTGAAGAAGGCGCGCGAGGGCGTGATGGAGTTCCTGCTCCTCAATCACCCGCTCGACTGCCCCATCTGCGACCAGGGCGGCGAGTGCGACCTGCAGGACCAGGCCATGGCCTATGGCGTGGATTCCTCGCGCTTCGCCGAGAACAAGCGCGCCGTCGAGGACAAGTACATCGGCCCGCTGGTGAAGACCGCTATGAACCGCTGCATCCATTGCACGCGGTGCGTCCGCTTCACCACCGAAGTGGCCGGCGGCACGGACCTCGGCGCCATCGGGCGCGGCGAGGACATGGAGATCACCACCTATCTCGAACAGGCGATGACCTCGGAACTACAGGGCAACGTGATCGATCTGTGCCCGGTCGGCGCGCTGACCTCCAGGCCCTATGCCTATCATGCGCGGCCCTGGGAGCTTTCCAAGACCGAAAGCATCGACGTGATGGACGCCGTCGGCTCGGCTATCCGCGTGGATTCGCGCGGCACCGAGGTAATGCGCATCATGCCGCGCGTGAACGATGCGGTGAACGAGGAGTGGATCTCCGACAAGACCCGCTTCATCTGGGATGGCCTCAAGAGCCAGCGGCTTGACCGCCCCTATGTGCGCAGGAACGGCCGTCTCGAGCCGGCGTCCTGGAACGAGGCGCTCGCCTTCGTGGCAGCCCGCCTCAAGGCGACGGCGCCGGCCCGCATCGGCGCCCTGGCGGGTGATCTTGCAGCGGTTGAGGACATGTTCGCGCTGAAGGCGCTGATGGCCTCCCTCGGGGTCGTCAACATCGACTGCCGATCCGATGGTTCCGCGATCGACCCGGCAATGGGCCGCGCTGGCTATGTGCTGAATGCCGGCATTGCCGGTATCGAGGAGGCCGACTCGATCCTGCTTATCGGGACCAATCCCCGCAAGGAAGCGTCGCTGGTCAATACGCGCATCCGCAAGCGCTTTCTCAAGGGCGGGGTGCTGATCGGCGTCATCGGCGAGAAGGCCGATTTGACCTATGATTACAATTATCTCGGGGCAGGGCCGGATTCGCTGGCCGAGCTTGTCCGCTCCTATGAGAGCGTCAAGGCGAAGAACCCGCTGGTGATCGTGGGGCAGGGCGCGCTCAGCCGTCCCGACGGCGCGGCGGTCCTCTCCATGGCGGCGCAGTTCGCCAGCCAGATCGGCGCTGTCCGCGAGGACTGGAACGGCTTTGGCGTGCTTCATACCGCTGCCGCGCGTGTCGGCGGGCTCGATCTCGGCTTTGTGCCGGGCGAGGGCGGGTTGACAGCCACGCAGATGCTCGAAGCCGGTGCTCTCGATGTGATTTACGCGCTTGGCTTCGACGAGGCGGACATTCCCGCGCCTGCCGCTGGCGGCCCCTTCGTGATCTATCAGGGCAGCCATGGCGATCGCGGCGCGCACCGCGCGGACGTCATCCTGCCGGGCGCGGCCTATACCGAGAAATCCGGGACCTTCGTCAACACCGAAGGCCGCGTGCAGGTCGCGAGCCGTGCTGTTTTCCCGCCGGGCGAGGCCAAGGAAGACTGGGCCATCATCCGCGCCGTGTCGGGCGCGCTCGGCGCGCCGCTGCCTTTCGACTCGCTGGCGCAACTGCGCAAGGCGCTCTACGCCGCGCATCCGCATTTCGCGGCGGTGGGCGAGGTCGCCGCTGCTGACGGCGCCGCCATCGGCAAGCTCGCGGCTGCAGGCGGCAAGCCGGGCAAGGCCCCTTTCGCATCGGCGGTGAAGGCCTATTACCAGACCAATCCGATCGCCCGCGCCTCGGCCGTCATGGCCGAGTGCCAGGCTCTGGCGGATGGCCGCGCCCTCCAGGCGGCCGAGTGAGGAGCCCATAGATGCCTGAACTTCTCCTCACGCTCGCGATCATCGTCGGCAAGACGCTGCTGCTGATCGCCTCGCTGCTCGTTTTCATCGCCTACATCCTGTATGCCGACCGCAAGATCTGGGCGGCCGTGCAGCTTCGCCGCGGCCCGAACGTCGTGGGTCCGTGGGGCCTGCTTCAGTCTTTCGCGGATCTGCTGAAGTTCGTGCTCAAGGAGCCGATCATCCCTGCAGGCGCCAACAAGGGCGTCTTCCTGCTGGCGCCGCTTGTGACGGTGGTGCTGTCGCTTTCGGCCTGGGCGGTGATCCCGGTCAACGCAGGCTGGGCGATCGCGGACATCAATGTCGGCATCCTCTTCATTTTCGCGGTGTCGTCGCTGGGCGTCTACGGCATCATCATGGCCGGCTGGGCCTCGAACTCGAAGTATCCGTTCCTGGGCGCCCTGCGTTCGGCCGCCCAGATGGTGTCCTATGAGGTGTCGATCGGCTTCGTGATCATCACGGTGCTGCTCTGCGTCGGCTCGCTCAACATGACGCGGATCGTGGAGGCGCAGGCGAGCCCTTACGGGATTCTGGGATGGTTCTTCCTGCCCCTGTTCCCCATGTTCGTGATCTTCTTCATCTCGGCGCTGGCCGAGACAAACCGCCCGCCCTTTGACCTGCCGGAGGCGGAATCGGAGCTCGTTGCCGGCTTCATGGTCGAGTATTCCTCGACGCCGTATCTGCTCTTCATGCTCGGCGAGTATGTGGCCATCATGACCATGTGCGCGCTGTGCGTGATCCTGTTCCTCGGGGGCTGGCTCCCGCCCGTGCCGATCGCGCCGTTCACCTGGGTTCCGGGCGTGGTCTGGTTCGTGCTCAAGGTGTGCCTGGTCTTCTTCATGTTCGCGATGGTGAAGGCGTTCGTGCCGCGCTACCGCTATGACCAGCTGATGCGCCTTGGCTGGAAGGTCTTCCTGCCGCTGTCGCTGGCCATGGTGGTGGTCACGGCGCTGGTCCTCCAGCTCACGGGCTGGGGTCCGGTCAAGGGGTGAGGCCGTGTCCCTCGCGGCGCTGATCGGCGCCATTGCGGGAGCGGCGCTGGGTTATCTGAATGCCTCCATCGTCTCGCGCGCCGTCATCACGGCACTGGAGGCGACGGACAGATCCACGAACGAGACGGAGCGCGCCGATTATCGCGCCCGGATAAGGATGTTCTGGTTGATCGTGCACGTCGTCTTCATTGGCGGCGGAATGGTTGCCGGTGTTGCAATGGCCCGTTGGCTTTTCAGCTAGGCATGGGCCGGAAGGAGGAGAGGCATATGGCCTTTCGACTGGATCAGGCGGCGAAGTCGCTTTTGCTGAAGGAGTTCGTCGGCGCGTTCGCATTGTCGATGCGCTACTTCTTCAAGCCCAAGGCGACGCTGAACTACCCCTTCGAGAAGGGGCAACTCAGCCCGCGTTTCCGCGGCGAGCACGCGCTGCGCCGGTATCCGAATGGCGAAGAGCGCTGCATCGCCTGCAAGCTGTGCGAGGCCATATGCCCCGCGCAGGCGATCACCATCGAGGCGGGCCCGCGCCGCAATGACGGCACGCGGCGCACCACGCGCTACGACATCGACATGACCAAATGCATCTACTGCGGCTTCTGCCAGGAAGCCTGCCCGGTCGACGCCATCGTCGAGGGGCCGAATTTCGAGTTCGCGACGGAAACGCGCGAGGAGCTGTTCTACGACAAGGACCGGCTGCTTGCGAATGGCGACCGATGGGAACGGGAGATCGCGCGCAACATCGCGATGGACGCGCCTTATCGTTGAGGGAGGGCCGGTGCAAGCCGGCGTTCCCTGCTTGGAGGATTGGCCTTGTTTCCCGGTTGTTGGCCGTGGAATCGGGGTCTATAGACACCGGGGCGGCCCCTGTTGCGCCGCACAAGAAGAACGCCGCCGGTCGGGGCGGGGGAGCTTTTGAACCATGACCGCAGCCGCGGCCTTCTTCTACATGTTCGCATCGATCACGGTGGCGTCGGCGGTGATGGTCATCGCCTCGCGCAATCCCGTGCATTCGGTGCTGTTCCTCATCCTCGCCTTCGTGAACGCGGGCGGCTTGTTCCTTCTCATGGGCGCCGAGTTCCTGGCGATGATCCTGATCGTCGTCTATGTCGGCGCCGTGGCGGTGCTCTTCCTCTTCGTGGTGATGATGCTGGACGTGGACTTCGCCGAGCTGAGGCAGGGGTTCCTTCAATATCTGCCGATAGGGCTCATCATCGGCTTCATCTTCCTGGTGCAGCTGGCCCTGGTGGTTGGCGCCTGGGTGATCGATCCGGGCGCGCTCAAGGCCTCGACCTCGCCGATCCCCACCAACGTCACCAACACCGAGGCGCTCGGCCTCGTGCTCTACACCAGGTATGTCTATTATTTTCAGGCTTCGGGCCTCGTGCTGCTGGTCGCCATGATCGGCGCCATTGTGCTCACGCTTCGCCACAAGGAGGGCGTCAAGCGCCAGAGCGTGGCCGATCAGGTGGCGCGCACCAAGGCCACTGCCATGGAGGTCCGCAAGGTTCCCTCCCGGACCGGCGTGTAAGGAGGCGATCATGATCGGACTGGGCCATTACCTCACCGTCGCCGCCATCCTCTTCACGCTCGGCGTGCTCGGCATCTTCATCAACCGGAAGAACGTCATCGTCATCCTGATGTCGATCGAGTTGATCCTGCTGAGCGTCAACATCAACCTCGTGGCCTTCTCGACCTTTCTGAACGACATGGTGGGGCAGGTCTTCGCGCTGCTGGTGCTCACCGTGGCGGCGGCGGAGGCTGCGATCGGGCTCGCCATTCTCGTCACCTATTTCCGCAACCGCGGCACTATCGCGGTTGAGGACATCAACATGATGAAGGGCTGAGGCCGTGTATCACGCCATTGTCTTTCTTCCGCTTGTCGGCTTCCTGATCGCAGGGCTGTTTGGCCGCATCATCGGGCCGCGCCCGAGCGAACTCATCACCACCTCGCTGCTCATGATGGCCGCCGTGCTGTCATGGATCGCCTTCGTGCAGGTCGGCTTCGGCGCCGGCGCCACGCGCATCCAGGTCGCGACATGGATGCAGTCCGGCGGGATGCAGGTGGACTGGGCCTTCCGCATCGATACGCTGACCGTGGTGATGCTGGTGGTGGTGAACACCGTTTCGGCGCTCGTCCACCTCTATTCCATCGGTTACATGCACGAGGACGAGCATCGTCCACGTTTCTTCGCCTATCTGTCGCTGTTCACCTTCGCCATGCTGATGCTGGTGACGAGCGACAACCTCGTCCAGATGTTCTTCGGCTGGGAAGGGGTGGGCCTGGCGAGCTATCTGCTCATCGGCTTCTGGTTCAAGAAGCCGTCGGCCAACGCCGCCGCCATCAAGGCGTTCGTCGTGAACCGCGTCGGCGATTTCGGCTTCGCGCTCGGCATCTTCCTTGTGTTCTGGCTTACCGGCTCGGTCGCCTATGACCAGATCTTCGCGCGCATTCCCGAGCTTGCCACCACGACCTTCCGCTTCATCGGCTTCGAGTGGAACGCGATCACGCTGGCCTGCCTGCTGCTGTTCATGGGTGCCATGGGCAAGTCGGCCCAGTTCATGTTGCACACCTGGCTGCCGGACGCGATGGAGGGGCCGACGCCCGTCTCCGCGCTGATCCATGCTGCAACCATGGTCACCGCCGGCGTGTTCATGGTCGCGCGCCTGTCGCCGATCTTCGAGTATTCCGCCACGGCCCTGACTGTGGTGGTGGTGATCGGAGCCATCACGGCCTTCTTCGCCGCCACGGTCGGCCTCGTGCAGAACGACATCAAGCGCGTCATTGCCTACTCGACCTGTTCGCAGCTCGGCTACATGTTCGTGGCGCTCGGCGTCGGCGCATACTCGGCCGGCATCTTCCACCTCTTCACCCACGCCTTTTTCAAGGCGCTGCTCTTCCTCGGCGCGGGCTCGGTCATCCACGCGATGCACCATGAGCAGGATATGCGGAACTTGGGCGGCCTGCGCAAACACATCCCTTTCACCGCCGCCGCCATGACGATCGGCACGCTGGCGCTCACCGGCTTTCCCTTCCTGGCGGGCTATTTCTCGAAGGACGCAATCATCGAGAGCGCCTTCGCCAAGGGCACCGGCGCGGGTTCGGCCGCCTATGTGCTGCTGGTGACGGCCGCAGCGTTCACCTCGTTCTATTCATGGCGCCTCTATTTCATGACCTTCGAAGGCAAGCCGCGCTGGGACGAAGGCCATGGCCATGATGCCCATGGCCAAGACGCCGCTCGGGCCTCCGGCCAAGACGCCGCTCGGGCCTCCGGCCAAGACGCCGCTCGGGCCTCCGGCCAAGACGCGCAGAGCGAGAGCCATGACAAGCACGGGCACGGCGTCCATGGTGGCGCGCATGGCCATGGCCACGCGCACACGCCCCATGAAAGCCCCTGGGTGATGCTGGTTCCGCTCGCAGTGCTGTCGGTGGGCGCGGTCGCAGCCGGTTTCGTCTTCAAGGAGGCCTTCATCGGCCACGCCTACGAGGGCTTCTGGAAGGCGGCGCTGTTCACCGGCAAGGACAACCATATCCTCCACGCCATGCATGACGTGCCCAAATGGGTGGTCTGGTCGCCCTTCGTGGCCATGGTCATCGGCTTCGTCGGGGCATTCTATTGCTACATCCTCAAGCCGCACGTGCCGGGCGAGATCGCGAAGCGCCACGAGTTCCTGTACCGCTTCCTGCTCAACAAGTGGTATTTCGACGAGCTTTACGACACGATCTTCGTGCGTCCCGCCAAGGCGCTCGGACGCTTCCTGTGGAAGACGGGTGATGGCCGCGTGATCGACGGGCTCGGCCCGGACGGGCTGTCGGCGCGGGTCGTGGACGTGACCAATCGCGTCGTGCGTCTGCAGACCGGCTATGTCTACCACTACGCCTTCACCATGATCATGGGCGTCGGCGGTCTTGTCACCTGGTACCTCCTGACCCGCGGGTGAGATGATGTTCGGCTTCGGTATCCTTTCGGGTCTGCTTGTCCTGCCGCTTGTCGGCGCAGCGTTCATCCTGACGCTGCGGGGCGACGAGGCCTCAGTGCGCTCCAATGCGCGCATGGCGGCCCTGATCGCCACCATCGCGACCTTCGCGCTGTCGATCGTGGCCTGGGGGCGCTTCGATTCCGGCAGCGCCCAGTTCCAGCTCATCGAGAGCCACGCCTGGCTGTCGGAAACGATCCGCTTCAAGCTCGGCGTCGACGGCTTCTCGATGCCGTTTGTTCTGCTCACTGCCTTCCTGATGCCCTTCTGCATCCTTGCATCCTGGCATTCGATCGAGCACCGGATGAGGGAGTACATGGTCGCCTTCCTCGTGCTCGAGACGCTGATGATCGGCGTTTTCGTGGCGCTGGACCTTGTGCTCTTCTACATCTTCTTCGAGGCTGGCCTGATCCCGATGTTCCTGATCATCGGCATCTGGGGCGGCAAGCGGCGCATCTACGCCTCGTTCAAGTTCTTCCTTTACACGCTGCTCGGCTCGCTCCTGATGCTGCTCGCCATCATGGCGATGTACTGGAGCGCGGGCACCACCGACATAACCCAGCTTCTTGCCCACCGCTTCGGCAAGGAACTGCAGACCTGGCTGTGGCTGGCCTTCTTCGCCTCTTTCGCGGTGAAGATGCCGATGTGGCCCGTGCACACCTGGTTGCCGGACGCGCACGTCGAGGCGCCCACGGCGGGCTCTGTGATCCTCGCCGGCATCCTGCTGAAGATGGGCGGCTACGGCTTCATCCGCTTCTCGATCCCGATGTTCCCTGAGGCGTCTCAGCTCTTCGCGCCTTTGGTGTTCGCGCTTTCGGTCATCGCCATCATCTACACCTCGCTGGTGGCGCTGATGCAGGAGGACATCAAGAAGCTGATCGCCTATTCCTCCGTGGCCCATATGGGCTTCGTGACCATGGGTCTGTTCACGATGACGCCGCAGGGCATCCAGGGGGCGATGTATCAGATGGTCAGCCATGGCCTCATCTCCGGCGCGCTCTTCCTGTGCGTCGGCGTGGTCTACGACCGGATGCACACGCGCGAGATCAATGCCTATGGGGGCCTGACCAACCGCATGCCCGTCTATGCCGTGCTGTTCATGGTCTTCACCATGGCCAATGTCGGACTGCCCGGCACATCGGGCTTTGTCGGCGAGTTCCTCACTTTGCTCGGCGCCTTCAAGGCCAACCCTTGGGTCGCGTTCTTCGCGACCTTTGGCGTCATCCTTTCGGCGGCCTATGCGCTCTGGCTCTATCGTCGCGTGATGTTCGGCGAACTGGTCAAACCCGAGCTCAAGGGCATCACGGATGTCGATCGCCGCGAGATGGCGCTCCTGGTTCCGCTCGCGCTTCTGGTGATCTACTACGGCGTGCGTCCTGGCCCCATCCTGGATGTGTTCGCCGCGTCGACCGATCTTCTGCTCAAGAACTATCAAGCCGCCCTCAGCGCCGCCAAGCTGGCGATGATGGCCGGCCCGTGAGGACATGACAGCAATGGCAGCCGTTCCCGATCTCATGCCGGCTCTGCCCGAGCTGATCCTTGCCGTTGGCGCGCTGGCCATGGTGCTCATCGGCGCGATCCAGGGCGAGCGTTCGCTCCGCCTTATGGAGATCATGGCTGTCGTCCTGTTCGCGATCGTGGGCGTGGTCCTGCTCACGCAGACGGGCAAGCAGGTCACCTTCAACGGCGCCTTCGTGGCGGATGGCTTCGCCCGCTTCATGAAGCTGCTGACGCTTGTCGGCGCGGCCGCCGCCATCATCATGTCCGCCGACTACATCCGGCGCGAGGGCATGGCCAGGTTCGAGTTCCCCATCCTTGTCGTGCTCTCCACCATCGGCATGATGATGATGATTTCCGCCAATGACCTCATCGCGCTTTATCTCGGCCTCGAACTGCAGTCGCTCGCTCTGTATGTCGTCGCGGCGATGAACCGTGACGATGCCCGCTCGTCCGAGGCCGGGCTGAAGTTCTTCGTGCTGGGCGCTCTGTCTTCCGGCATGCTGCTCTACGGCATGTCGCTGGTCTATGGCTTCACCGGCACTGTCAGCTTCGAGGGCATCGCCGCGGCGCTGTCCCATGGCGGGGCAGGGGGGCATTCCATCGGCATCGGCCTCGTCTTCGGCTTGGTGTTCATTTCAGCCGGCCTCGCCTTCAAGCTCTCGGCCGTGCCCTTCCACATGTGGACGCCAGACGTCTACGAGGGCTCGCCGACCCCTGTCACGGCCTTCTTTGCCGCTGCGCCCAAGATGGCCGCGATGGCGCTCACCGTGCGCGTCTTCGTCGGCGCTTTCCCGGGCGCGATCGGTGATTGGCGTCAGATCATCATCTTCGTGGCGCTCGCCTCGATGCTGCTGGGTTCGTTTGCGGCCATCGGCCAACGCAACATCAAGCGGCTGATGGCCTATTCCTCCATCGGCCATATGGGCTTCGCGCTGGTGGGTCTCGCCGCAGGCACCGTCAACGGCGTGCAGGGCGTCGCGGTGTACATGGCGATCTACCTTGTGATGACGCTCGGGACCTTCGCCTGCATCCTGTGCATGCGCCGCAATGGCCAGATGGTCGAGGACATCGAGGAGTTGGGCGGGCTGTCGCAGTCGCAGCCCTTCATGGCCTTCTGCCTTGCCATGCTGCTGTTCTCGCTGGCCGGCATCCCGCCGCTGGCCGGCTTCTTCGCGAAGTTCTATGTCTTCACTGCCGCCATCGACGCCAAGCTCTATTACCTCGCCGTCATCGGCGTGCTCTCGAGCGTGGTGAGCTGCTACTACTACCTGCGCATCGTGAAGATCATGTACTTCGATCCGCAGAAGGATGGCTTTGAGGCCATGACGCCCGCGCTCAAGGGCGTGCTGGCCATTTCCAGCGCCGCGATCTTCGTTTTCTGGCTGATCCCGGGCCCCCTGGTCGCGGCGGCGCATTCGGCGGCGCGCTCGCTGTTCTGAGGCCCGTGACGACGCTCATCCTCGCGCCTGAGGCCGCCGCAGCTGGCCATGGGCTGATCCACCGCACCATCCTCACCTCGACCATGGACGAGGCGCGCGCGCTGCTGATGGAAGGGCGTGATGGCCCCTTGTGGGTCGTGGCCGACAGCCAGAGCGCCGGGCGTGGCCGCCACGGGCGGGGCTGGTCCTCGCCGCGCGGCAATCTTTACGCAACGCTGGCCCTGCGCGGGCACTGCGATCCGGCCATTGCCCCTGAACTCGGCTTTGCAGCAGGGCTGGCGCTGCACCGGGCGGTGGGGGAGGCTGCGAATCTTGGCCATCCTGACCTGTCGATCAAATGGCCGAATGATCTTTTGCTGCGGGGCGCCAAGATCGCGGGCCTGTTGCTGGAGGGCATGCATGCGCGCGGCGAGTTCGCAGTGCTGATCGGCTTTGGCGTCAACATCGCCTCGGCGCCGACCACAACCCCTTATCCAGCGAGCAGCCTGTGCCCGCCCTCCGAACATCTGGAGCTTGCAGCGGAGCGCGCGCTCGCCATGCGTCAGGCGCTGTTCATGGCGCTGACCCGCCACTGGATCGGCGCTGAGGCGCTGTGGCGGTCGGGTTTCGTGCATCTGCGTGCGGCCTGGCTGGATGCGGCCCATGGGCTTGGATCGCAGATCATGGTCCGTCCGCCCAATGAAGAGGTGCGTGGGGTCATGCTCGGCATCGACGATCGCGGCCGCCTGAAGGTCGCGACGGAGGCCGGCGAACGGCGCATTGACGCGGGTGATCTGTTCTTTGGACATTGACCCCCGCGCTCAGTCCCTTACTGAAACTCGAATGGCAAAATCAGAGCTGAGCAAGACCGATCACCTCGTCTTCTGCCCGCTTGGCGGACTGGGCGAGATCGGCATGAACGCCGCCCTTTACGGCTTCGGGCCTGAGCGGGCCCGCAAATGGATCATGGTCGACTGCGGCATCACCTTCGCCGGGCCGGAAGCGCCGGGCGTGGAACTCGTGCTGCCCGATGTCGGCTTCATCGAGGAGCGCCGCAAGGATCTGCTGGCCATCCTCATCACCCATGCGCATGAGGATCATATCGGCGCGCTGGCCTTGCTGTGGCCGAAGCTGCGCGCGCCGGTCTACTGCACGCGCTTCGCCGCAGGGCTGATTTCCACGCGCAAGCTACAGGAGCCGGGCGCGCCCAAGGTGCCGCTGCATGTTGTGGCGCCAGGCGCGCTGCTCGAGCTTGGCCCGTTCTCGGTGGAGTTCATCAAGGTCGCCCATTCGATTCCGGAAAGCTGCGGCCTGGCGATCCGCACACCGGCCGGCCTCGTCGTTCACACCGGCGACTGGAAGATCGACGACACCCCCCATGTCGGCTGGCCGACCGATGCGCGCCGTCTGACCGAACTGGGCGATGAGGGCGTGCTGGCCATGGTCTGCGATTCGACCAATGTCATGCGCGAGGGCGTGAGCCCCGGTGAGGCGGATGTCGCCCGCACGCTGGCCGAGATGATTGCAGCAGCGCCCGGCCGCGTCGCCGTGACCACCTTCGCCTCGAACGTGGCCCGCATCCGCGCCGTGGCCGAAGCCGCCGCGGCCTGCAATCGCGAGGTTGTCGTGGTCGGCCGCGCCATGGAGCGGGTCATCGATGTCGCGCGCGAGTGCGGCATGCTCGACAATCTGCCCGAGTTCCGTTCCGCTCAGACCTATGGTCATCTCCGCCGCGAGAAGGTTGTCGCGCTGCTGACGGGCAGCCAGGGCGAGCCGCGCGCAGCGCTCTCGCGCATCGCGCAGGATGAACATCCCGAGATCGCGCTATCGCCCGGTGATCAGGTCATCTTCTCGTCGCGGACCATCCCCGGCAACGAGAAGGCGGTCTCCGCCATCCACAATGCGCTGGCTCTGCAGGGGATCGACATCATCACCGACCGGCAGGCGCTGGTCCATGTCTCGGGCCATCCGCGCCGCGAGGAGATGAAGCAGATGTATGGCTGGGTGCGCCCGCGGACCGTCATCCCGGCCCATGGCGAGCCGCTGCATCTCTCCGAGCATGTGAGGCTCGCAAAAGAGATGAAGACTCCGCATGTGATGCTGGCGAGCAATGGCGACGTGGTGGCGCTGACGCCGGATGGTCCGATCAAGGTCGATGACGTGCAGGTCGGGCGCATCTACCAGGATGGCGAACTCAGGGTCGGCGCCGGCGAAAAGACCATTCCCGACCGGCGCAAGCTCTCCTTCGCCGGCGTCGTGTCGATCGCCATCGCTATCGACGACAAGGGCAACATTGCCGGCGATCTGTCCATCGCCTGCATGGGCCTGCCGCCCAAGACCGTCGATGGCGACAGCTTCGACGATGTCGTCAACGATGCCGTGCTCGATCTTGTCGAGAACATGCCGCGCCAGCGTCGCCGCGATGCCGAGGCCCTGCGCACCTCCATCGAGAAGGCCGTGCGCGGCGCGGTCGGTGAGGAATGGGGCAAGAAGCCGGTCGTCCATGCCCTGGTGATCGAGGTCTGAGGGAGCGTTGCCATGATCGGACGGCTGAACCATGTCGCGATTGCGGTGAGTGATCTGGATGCGGCGACAGCCCGCTACCGCGACACGCTCGGCGCGCGCGTCACCGCGCCTCAGACACTGCCCGAGCACGGCGTGACTGTCGTGTTCGTCGAACTGCCCAACACCAAGATCGAACTCCTTGCGCCCTGGGGCGAGGCGTCTCCCATCGCTCGCTTCCTTGAGAAGAACGCCGATGGCGGCATCCACCACATCTGTTACGAGGTCGAGGACATCCTTGCCGCCCGCGACCGGATGATCGCTGCGGGCGCGCGCGTCCTCGGCGATGGCCAGCCGAAGATCGGCGCTCACGGCAAGCCGGTGCTGTTTCTGCACCCCAAGGATTTCTGCGGCACTTTGACGGAGTTGGAACAGGTTTGACGCCGCGCTATCTGCCGGTCTCAGCGGGCGGGAAAACGGGCTTTTGACCGACGCAGTTGAAGGAGCCACCCCATGTCGCTGCTCGGCGCCTTTGCCGTTTATTTCGTCATCTGGTGGACTGTGCTGTTCTGCATCCTGCCGATGAACATCCGCAGCCAGATCGAGGCAGGCGAGGTCGTGGCCGGCACTGAGCCCGGCGCGCCTGCATCGCCGCAACTGATGCGCAAGGCGGCGATCACGAGCCTTGTTTCGTTCGGGGTCTTTGCCGTGGTCTATGGCCTGTGGGTCTGGACCGAATTCTGAGAAAAAGCGCAACAAAAAGAAAAAGCAAGGCCGAAGCCTTGCCTTGCAGATTATTGTTTTTTTCCGTGATGCGGCGCGCACGCGCTTCGCGTTCTCGACATCAGACGGGCGTTTGCTCCTCCCGAGACCTGGACCGCGGGAGCCTTGAGGCACCCTCGCTGACCAACCTCATGAACGCTATATGAATTTAAAAATCCTGTCATCTTTTTTAGCAGACTGTGCCTCATATTTCTGCATGGCTTTGCGATCTGATTTCAGGCAGTTCCGGGGCGATCGATGAGGTCGGGCGTGAACTCTCGCCTTGTCATGACCGCGTTCGCTCGCTACGCAACCTGCGCTTGAGATTGCACCCGTGAACACACTCGTGCCGGAGATGGACATGACGCTGAAGACCGTGGCGCTTGCGCTGAGCCTCACCACCGCCGCCCTTCTTGGCGCGAGCGGCGCCGCCATGGCGCAAGGGCAGGCAGATCCGCAGAGCACGATTGTGCTCACCACCAAGGATGGTCCGGTGACGATCCGGCTTCGCCCCGATCTCGCACCCAAGCATGTCGAGCGAATCAAGACACTAACCAGGCGCGGCTTTTATGACGGCATCGTCTTCCACCGCGTCATTGACGGCTTCATGGCGCAGACCGGGGATCCCACCGGCACCGGCACCGGCGGGTCGGATCTGCCGAACCTGCCCGCCGAGTTCACGCGCGAGCCTTACAAGGTTGGCTCGCTTGGCATGGCGCGCGCCCAGAATCCGAACTCAGCGAATTCCCAGTTCTTCATCTGCTATGAAGGCTGCGCGTCGCTGACGGGGCAGTACACCCTGTTCGGCGAGGTTGTCGCCGGCATGGAGAACGTCCGCAAGATCAAGAAGGGAGACAGCGCGGCCAACGGCCTCGTGCGCGGCCCGGACAAGATCGTCTCCATGAAACTGCTCGCCGACGCGCGCTGAGCATCAATCCGTCCTTCCAGCCCGAACAGAGACCTGTCATGAGCCTCGATCCAGAAAACACGCTGATTCTCGAAACCACCAAGGGCAAGATCGTCATCGCCCTTCGTCCCGACCTTGCGCCCAACCATGTGGAGCGCCTGAAGACGCTGGCCCGCGAGGGCTTCTATGACGGCATCAAGTTCCACCGCGTCATCGACGGCTTCATGGCGCAGACCGGCTGCCCGCATGGCACCGGCACGGGCGGCTCCGACATGCCAGACCTCAAGCAGGAGTTCTCGGCCGAGCCGCATGTGCGCGGCACCTGTTCCATGGCCCGTTCGAGCAACCCGAACTCTGCCAACTCGCAGTTCTTCATCTGCTTCGAGCCTTCGGCCTGGCTCGACAAGCAGTACACCGTCTGGGGCCAGGTGGTTGAAGGCATGGACAATGTGGACCGCATCAAGCGCGGCGAGCCTGTCCGCGATCCCGATTCGATCGTCTCCATGAAGGTCATGGCCGACGCCTGACGCATCTGGGGAAGGCGAGGGTCGTCCCGCCGCCCCGGCCTGGCCAGGATCTTTCCCGTGGATGTCTCGCTCTTCGACTTCGAGCTTCCCGAGAGCGCCATCGCGCTTCGTCCCGTCACGCCGCGCGATGCGGCGCGGATGCTTGTGGTGCGGCCGGGCGAAGCCCCGGCCTTCGAGGACAGGCATGCCCATGACCTGCCAGCATTGCTGCGCCCCGGCGACGTTCTCGTCCTCAACGATACGCGCGTCATCCCCTCACGCCTTCACGGCATTCGCCTGAAGGAGGGGGCGGGAGCGCGGGTCGAGATCATGTTGCACAAGCGCGAGGCCGCCGATCGCTGGCTGGCATTCGCGCGGCCCGCCAAGAAGCTGGCGCTTGGCGATGTCATCCGGTTCGGCCACACGGGCGCCGGCGCCGCCTGTCAGGCGGTCCGTGTCGATGCCATCGTCAAGGCCAGGGGCGAGGGCGGCGAGGTCGAACTGTGCTTCGAGGTGTCAGGCCCTCACCTTGACGAGGCGATAGCCCGGCTCGGCGAACTGCCGCTGCCGCCGTACATCGCCGGCAAGCGACGCACCGATGCGCAGGACAATGCCGATTACCAGACAGTCTATGCGCGGGAAGACGGTGCAGTGGCAGCGCCGACGGCCGGGCTTCACTTCACCGACGATCTGTTCGCCCGCCTTGCCCGGAAGGAGATAAGCCGCGAGTTCGTGACGCTGCATGTCGGTGCGGGCACGTTTCTGCCTGTCAAGGCCGAGGACACGCGCGAGCATCGCATGCACGCTGAATGGGGCACGATCAGCCCAGCCACCGCCGCGCGCCTGAATGCTGCCCGAGCACGCGGCGGTCGCATCATTGCTGTTGGCACGACATCGCTGCGCCTGCTCGAAAGCGCCGCGCAAGCGGATGGCTCCATCGCGGCCTTCAGCGCCGACACGTCCATCTTCATCACGCCGGGCCACCGCTTCCGCGGCGTCGATGCGCTGATGACCAATTTCCACCTGCCGAAGTCCACGCTCTTCATGCTGGTGAGCGCCTTCAGCGGTCTTGGCGCCATGCGCGCGGCCTACGCCCACGCCATAGCCAGCGGCTATCGCTTTTATTCCTATGGGGATGCGAGCCTGCTCTTTCCTGCTGGCGACGCGGCGGCGGGTTGAAGGCGCTCGCCATCCCCGCGCGCCTGTGCTAACCCCGCGCAACCTTTGACGAACCCCCGACCGCTGGCCATGACCGACAATTTTCTGCGCGAGATCGACGAGGAGGTGCGCCGCGACAAGGCGGCCGACCTTTGGAAGAAATATGGCAATCTTGTCATCGCGCTGCTCGTCCTGGTCGTGGTCGCGGTGGGCGCCTGGCGGTTCTGGCAGTATCGCCAGGAACTGGCCTCGCAGGCCGTGAGCGACCGGCTTGAGGTGGCATTGAAGGCCTCGCGCGAAAGCCGCGGTGACGAGGCCGAGAAGGCGTTCGCCGAAATGACCCGCCTGGGCGGCGAGGGCTACAGGCTGGTCGCCCGCTTCCGTCTGGCGGCCGAGGCCGCGCGGCGCGAGCCGGCCGATGGCGCCGCTGCATTCGATGCGCTCGCCAATGATGCAGCGCTTGACCCCATTTTCCGCGATCTCGCCCGGCTGCGCTCAAGCATGATCAAGCTCGACACCGCATCCTATGCCGAGATCAAGGCCGCGCTGGAGCCGCTGGCCGGTGCGACCAGCGTGTGGCGACATACAGCACGCGAACTTCTGGGCCTTTCCGCATTGAAGGCTCAGGTCTGGGAGGAGGCCGGCCGCTGGTTCGACCAGATCGTGGTCGATGCCCAGGCCCCGCAAGGCCTGCGCCAACGCGCGGATCTCTATCTGGCCATCGTGCGCGCCGGCCCGGTCAACGTGAAGTGAGCGCCCCTGGGGCGATGAAAGCATGACCGCGACTGTCGCCATCATTGGCCGGCCCAATGTCGGCAAATCCACACTGTTCAACCGGCTTGTCGGCCGCAAGCTCGCGCTCGTCGACGACACGCCGGGCGTGACCCGCGACCGACGCGAAGGCGCGGCCACGCTGGGGCCGCTGCGCTTCACGCTCGTGGACACCGCCGGCCTTGAGGATGCGCAGGAGGGCACGCTCGCCCACCGCATGCGTGCCCAGACGGAGATCGCGATCGGGGACGCGGACGTGATCCTGTTCGTGATCGACGCCCGCGCCGGCGTCACGCCGACCGACCGGCCTTTCGCCGAGCTGGTGCGCCGCTCGGGCAAGCCCGTTATCCTGCTCGCCAACAAGGCCGAGGGCAGCAAAGGCACAGCCGGCACCTACGAGGCCTATGAGTTGGGCCTTGGCGAGCCGATCCCCTTCTCGGCCGAGCATGGCGAAGGCACCGCCGATCTGGCGCAGGCACTGATCCCGCTCATCGGCATCGACGACGAGGACAATGATTTCGAGGACGAGGATGGCGGCTTCGACCCCGCTGTCGAGGAAGCCGATCTCGAAATCACCGCCGCACCGCCGGAAAAGCCCTTGCGCGTGGCGATTGTCGGGCGACCCAACGCCGGAAAGTCCACGCTGATCAACGCCATGATCGGCGAGGAGCGGCTGCTTACGGGCCCGGAGGCGGGCATCACCCGCGATTCCATTTCCGTCGATTGGGAGTGGCGCAACCGCCGCGTGAAGCTGTTCGACACCGCCGGCATGCGCAAGCGCGCCCGCGTGGTCGAGAAGCTCGAGAAGCTCTCGGTGTCCGATGGCCTGCGCGCCATCCGCTTCGCCGAGGTGGTCGTGGTGCTGCTGGACGCCACGATTCCGTTCGAGAAGCAGGATCTCACCATCGCCGATCTTTGCGAGCGCGAAGGCCGCGCCGTGGTCATCGGCCTCAACAAATGGGACCTTGTGGCCGACCAGCCGGGCCTGCTCAAGAGCCTGCGCGAAGAATGCGACCGCATGCTGGCCCAGCTGCGGGGCGTGCAGTGCGTGCCGCTCTCCGGGCTGAGCGGCCAGGGTCTCGATCGGCTGATGGAAGCGGTGATGAAGGCCGCTGATGTGTGGAACACGCGCATCTCCACGGCGCGGCTCAACAAGTGGCTGGCCGATGTGCTCTCGCACCATCCGCCGCCAGCCGTTTCGGGCCGCCGCATCAAGATCCGCTACATGACGCAGGCGAAGTCACGGCCGCCGACATTCGTGCTTTTCGGAAACCAGCTCCATGACCTGCCGAAGGCGTATTCGCGCTATCTGATCAATGGCTTGCGCGAGGCCTTCAAACTACCCGGCGTGCCCATCCGCATCAATGTGCGGACCAGCGAGAACCCCTATTCCGATGGCCGGGGCGGCGGCGGCGACCGTTGAGGCTGCGCCGCAGCCTTCTCAAGCCGGCGCTTGCGGCGTCTTCACGCTGCCGGTGGGAAAATCATAGATCTTGCCGCTCTGGCTCCAGCCCGGCGACAGCATGGGCACGATCTGGACCGCAAGCTCTTCAGGCGTGCGCAGCGTCATCGGATCTTCGCCCGGCACGGCCTCGGCACGCAACTTGGTGCGCAGCGGGCCGGGATTGACCAGCATCACCTTGACGGAGGTTGTCGCAGTCTCGGCGGCATAGGTTCGCGCCAGCGCTTCGAGCGCAGCCTTGGACACCGAATAGGGACCCCAATAGGCGGTGCACTTGTGCGCCGCGCCACTGCTGACGAAGGCGGCGCGGCCGGCGTCGGAGGCACGCAGCAGCCCATCCATCGCCTTGATGAGCCGCCAGTTGGCCGTGACGTTCAGATCCATCACGCCTTGCCATTCCTTGGGCGAGACATGCCCGAGCGGAGCGAGAGGGCCGAGCATTCCAGCATTGCCGAACAGGATGTCGAGACGTCCCCAACGTTCCTCGATCGCGCCAGCGAGGCGGTCGAGGGCATCGAAGTCGTTCAAGGAGAGGGGTACAAGTGTGGCGCCGGCGCCCAGCTCGCGGATCTCGTCGTCCAGTTCCTCAAGCGCGCCCTGCGTGCGGGCCAGCGCCACGATGTGGGCGCCTTGCCGGGCCAGTTCGAGGGCCACGGCGCGGCCGATTCCCCGGGAAGCGCCCGTGACGAGGGCGACGCGATTGCTGAGCATGATTTTCAGTCCGTGGGCAGGATGTCAGCCGGCTTCTGCCAGCAGGGAGAGCTGCTGCTTCGCGCTCTCGCCGGCCTGATCTGTCAGGCCGGTGGGGTAATCGCCGGTGAAGCAATGGTCGGTGTATTGCGGGCGCGCCGCGTCACGGCCCGCCCGGTGGCCCATGGCGCGGTAGATGCCGTTCACGGAGAGGAAGGCGAGCGTGTCGCAGCCGATGAAGGCCCGCATCTCCTCGAGTGAATGCGTGGCAGCCAGCAGCTTGTCCTTCTGCGGCGTGTCGATGCCGTAATAATCGGGATGCGTGATCGGCGGCGAGGAAATGCGGAAATGCACCTCACGCGCCCCCGCTTCGCGCATCATCTTCACGATCTTCACCGAAGTCGTGCCGCGCACGATGGAATCGTCGATCAGAACGATGCTCTTGCCGTCGACCACTGAACGGTTGGCGCTGTGCTTCATCCGAACGCCAAGCTCGCGCACGGACTGCGTAGGCTGGATGAAGGTGCGGCCAACATAGTGATTGCGGATGATGCCAAGCTCGAAGGGAATGCCGCTGGCCTGTGCATAGCCGAGCGCGGCGGGCACGCCGGAATCCGGCACCGGAATGACCACATCCGCGCGCGCTGCGGCTTCGGCCGCCAGTTCGGCCCCCATGCGCTTGCGGCGCTCATAGACGCTCACGCCCTTCATCAGGGAATCGGGCCGGGCGAAGTAGATCGCCTCGAAGATGCAGGGGCGCTCGGGCACTGGCGGAAACGGCTTGTGGCTTTCGAGCCCATCTTCCGAGATCACCACGACCTCGCCATTCTCCACCTCGCGCACAAACTGGGCACCGATGATGTCGAGCGCGCAGGTTTCGGACGCAAGGATGAAGCGGCCGTCGAGCTCGCCGATCACAAGCGGGCGGATGCCGAGCGGATCGCGCGCGCCGACCAGCTTCTTGTTGGTGAGTCCTACGAGCGAATAGGCGCCTTCGAGCTGGCGCAGGGCATCGATGAAGCGGTCGATGAAGCGCCCCTTGCGGCTGCGCGCCACGAGGTGAAGCACCACTTCGGTGTCGGAGGTGGACTGGTAGATGGCGCCATCGCGGATGAGCTGGCGGCGCAGCGACAGCCCGTTTGTCAGGTTGCCGTTGTGCGCGACAGCGAAGCCGCCCTGATCGAGCTCGGCGAAAAGCGGCTGTACATTGCGCAGGATCGTCTCGCCGGTGGTGGAGTAGCGCACATGGCCGATGCCAGCGTAGCCGGGAAGCCGATCCATGACATGACGGTCCGAGAATGTGTCGCCGACCAGGCCAAGGCGTCGTTCCGAATGAAACCGGCCGCCGTCGAAGCTGACGATGCCGGCTGCTTCCTGGCCGCGATGCTGAAGGGCATGAAGCCCCAGCGCCGTGATCGCGGCGGCGTCAGGATGGCCGAAGATGCCGAAGACGCCGCATTCCTCACGCAGTGTGTCGCCATCAAGATCGGAAGCGGAAGTGTGAGCGGGGAGGGCGCCGGCGCGGAGATCGTGAAGTCCCGTAAGCGGCATGTCCGTCATCCCCGACTGTGATCCTGGATCGTTGCAGCTCAAATGACACAAATGCCGCGTTTGACAAATCAAGATTTATGCACCGGCAGCGTCCGGGGGGAGGTGGTTGGCGCGTCACATTCAATACGCCACCATTTCGGCCGTGAACCACGATTGGAGTGATATGCTGGCCTCAATTCAGGCCTGTTTGGGTTGTCGAAGGCCCCCAGGAGAAGAGCGACCACGGGATTGTCGTCTATTGCCCCTACGCTGCTGCCGCATGTCGAGCAGAAGGCTCGGCTGGAGAAATCAGATGAGCGCCATGTTGCAGGCATACCCGCTGACCCAGTCCATGTGACAGCTTCCTTCGGAAACTCGACCCAGGCAGCTGTCAGGCTGCCGGTATGTTGCTGGCACATTCGGCATGAACAGGTATGCGGCTTTTCAGGTTCGCCTACGGCTTCGAACCTGACTGAACCGCACAGGCACCCACCAAGGTATCGCTTCGGTTTCCGCGACGCTTTTTTCATCAACCTAAAAATCTGTTGTTTTTATGGAAAGCGTCGCAAGAACCCCTGCAACATAAAGGCGTGCTCGCGTTGATCCGCTTGTATGCAAATCAGGACTTCGTCACGGCCGCGTCTGCCGCGCATTATCCACGGTTCGCTGGAGAGCGGCGCGGTCCACCGAACCGGCAGGCGCCTCGGTGCGGCGCTGCGGCTGCGGTGCCACCTGGCCAGGGGGGCGAGGCTCCTCGGCGGGCGCCTCGGTCGGCGCGCCGGTGCGCGGCGCAAGGTTCTTGATGAAGCGGGTGTCGATGTCCTGCGGCAGCATCGACAGCAGCGTCTTGCCCGATGATTCGAGCAGCGGCTTTGACTTGGCGTTGCGCACCCATTCAGGTTGGCGCGTCTCCGGCACCAGCATCGTCCAGAGCAGGTAGCCCACAACCGCCAGCAGCAGCCCACGCGCGGCGCCGAAGGCCAGCCCGAGCGTGCGGTCGAGCGCGCCGATTCGCGAATCGAGGACGAAATCGGAAATGCGGGCCGTGATGAGCGCGACGATCACCAGCGTTACGAGGAAGATCGCTGCGATCGCGATGACGAGCGCGACCGTTTCCTGCTTCACATGCTGCTGCACGAAGGGAAGCAGAGCCGGGTGCAGGCTGAAGGCCGCGATGGCGGCGGCGACCCAGGAGGCGATCGAGAGCACTTCACGCGTGAAGCCGCGCACAGCCGCCAGCAGGGCGGAGAGCACGACGGCGCCGAGCACAATCATATCAAGGATGGTCAGGGCCATGGACGAGTTCGCCGGGTTCAGAGAGGGATGTCAATTTCAGATGACGCGGGCATTGCGGCGCGCTCCGTATAACCGGCATTTCCGCCGCCGTCACGTCTCGGCCTCACCTTTCCTCATCCTGCACGGGCCGCGCCTTGCGCGGCGCGCGGGCAGCAATGCCGGCAACGAGATCGGCGACATGGCCTGTCGCGCTGAGCCGCATGCCGCGCAGGTCTGACGAATCGGCAGCGGCAGGCGCGACGATGGCGGCGAAGCCAAGCTTGCCAGCCTCCTTGATCCGCGCGCCCGCAAGGGCGACGGGCCGGATCGCACCCGAAAGCGCGATCTCGCCAAAGAAGACGGCATCGGGCGGCAGCACAGCGCCCGTCATGGAGGAAACAAGCGCCGCCGCGACGGCGAGGTCCGCCGCCGGCTCCTGCACCCTGAGCCCGCCCGCGACATTGAGATAGACATCGTGTCCGGAGAGCCGCAGCCCACCATGGGTTTCGAGCACGGCCAGCACCATGGCGAGGCGGCTTGGGTCCCACCCCACCACCGCGCGGCGCGGCGTGCCAAGCGCCGTCGGGGCGACGAGCGCCTGGATCTCGACAAGGACCGGCCGCGTTCCTTCCATCCCCGCGAAGACGGCGGCGCCCGGAGCCGAGAGGTCGCGCCCGGCGAGAAAAAGCGCGGACGGGTTGGCGACCTCGGCAAGGCCGCGCCCGGTCATCTCGAAGACGCCGATCTCATCGGTGGGGCCGAAGCGGTTCTTCTGCGCCCGCAGCACGCGGAAGGCATGGCCGCCTTCGCCCTCGAAGGAAACAACTGCGTCGACCATGTGCTCCACGACACGCGGGCCCGCGATCTGCCCATCCTTGGTGACATGGCCGACAAGGATGAGGCAGGCGCCGGAAGTCTTGGCGAAACGGATCAGGGCCTGGGCGGAGCCGCGAACCTGCGTCACCGTGCCGGGCGCGGAGTCGACCTCGCCCGTCCACATGGTCTGGATCGAATCGATCACGACCAGCGCAGGAGCCGCGCTTTGCGAAAGCGTGGCGATGATGTCCTCGACATTGGTTTCGGAGGCCAGTTCCACGGCGGTGTCCGCAAGGCCGAGGCGCTCGGCCCGCAGCCGCACCTGCGCCACGGCCTCCTCGCCCGAGACATAGACGACCCGGTGCCCGGCCTTGGCCAGGAGCCCGCAAGCCTGTGTAAGCAGGGTGGACTTGCCGATTCCAGGATCGCCGCCGATCAGCAACACCGAGCCGCGCACGAAGCCGCCGCCGGTCACGCGGTCGAGTTCGGCCATGCCGGAGAGGGTTCTGGGCGCCTCATGGACCTCGCCCTTGAGGCTGTCGAGGGCAAAGACGCGGCCCTTGGCCCGGCCCGAGAGCGAACGTCCGCCGCCGGGCAGGGGCGGGGCCGCGCCCTCCTCGACGATCGTGCTCCATTCCCCGCAGGAATCGCAGCGGCCCTGCCAGCGCTGGTAGACCGCGCCGCAGTTCTGGCAATGGAAGGACGAGCCCCGGCGCGCCATCAGCCGCCCAGATAGGCGCGGTGATAGCGGCGGCCGAGATTGGTCAGCATCTCATAGCCGATGGTCTTGGCGCTGGCGCCGGCCTCGTCCAGATCGATCCCGTCGCCGATCAGCACGACCTCGCTGCCGCGCTCCGCGCTGCCTGCCGGCGCATCGCTGACATCCACGATGATCAGGTCCATTGAGACGGTTCCGGCAAAGGGGCATTTCACGCCCCCTACCATGGCATGGCCGCCTGGCAGCAGGTCGGTGTAGCTGGCGTTGCGCGGCCAGCCATCGGCATAGCCGAGCCCGATCGTGGCCAGCTTGCGTCGGCCCTTGGCGTGCCAGCGGCCATTATAGCCCACGGCCGTGCCGTCAGGCGCCACGCGGGTCTGGAGGATGCGGGAGGTCAGGCGCACCACGGGCTTCATCGGATTGGGCTCGCCCGGCGTCGGGTTGCCGCCATAGAGCGCATAACCCGGCCGCGTCAGTTGATAGGTCGGGGCGGTTTCAAGGAAATGGCCGGAGGAGTTGAGCAAGGACTTGCGCGTGTCGGGAAAAAGCTCCGCAACGCGCGAGAAGGCGTTGACCTGCCGGATATTGGCGGGATCCGAGGGCGCTTCCGACGAGGTCAGATGGGTCATTGCCAGGCTGACGCCCAGTTCCGCGAACCCGCCATCGCTCCTGATCCGGACAGCCTCGTCGAGGCTGAACCCAAGCCGGTTCATGCCGGTGTCGACATGGACTGCGCAGAACTGGCCACGCCCATGGTCAAGCCATTCGCGAAGGTCCTCCGCGCAGCCGAGCACGGGCCGGGCCGTTATCGCGTGATAGACGGGCGCGGTTCCCGGCAGCAGGCCGTTCAGCACATAGATGGTCGCCTCGTGAGAGGCGGCGCGCGCGCGCCGTGCCTCATCGAGATGCGCCACGAAGAAGGTGTGGCAGCCGGCCGAGTGCAGCGCGGGCACAACCTGCTCTATGCCGCAGCCATAGGCATCCGCCTTCACCACGGCCCCGCACTCCGCCGAACCGGCGCGGCGCGCGAGGAGCCGCCAATTGTCCGCGATCGCAGAGAGGTCGATCGTGAGAGTGGATGCGCGTTCCGCCGAGGTGTCGCTCATATCATTCCAGCCGTTCCGGGAGATGATCGGATGCGGCCAGATCAGAGAAGCGGGTGACTTCGGCGTCGAACTGGAGCTGCACCGTGCCCGTCGGGCCGTGGCGCTGCTTGCCGATGATCAATTCCGCCTTTCCGTGGATCGAGTCCATCTCGGCCTGCCATTTGAAATGGTCTTCCGTGCCGGGTTTGGGCTCCCTGTTCTTGACGTAATACTCTTCACGAAACACGAACATGACGACGTCGGCGTCCTGCTCGATCGAGCCGGACTCGCGCAGGTCCTGCAACTGCGGGCGTTTGTCGTCGCGCGACTCGACCCCGCGCGAGAGCTGGGACAGCGCGATCACCGGAACATTCAGCTCCTTGGCCAGCGCTTTCAGCCCTGTGGTGATTTCGGTCACTTCCTGCACGCGGTTGTCACCCTTCCTGGCGGAGCCGGACAGAAGCTGCAGATAGTCGATGAACAGGATGTCGAGTCCGCGCTGCCGCTTCAGCCTGCGCGCGCGCGCCACGAGCTGCGCGATGGAGATGCCGCCGGTCTGGTCGATGTATAGCTGCATCTTCTCGATTTCGGCCGCGACATCCGAGAGCCGATAGAACTCGTTCTCGGTGATCTTGCCCTGACGGATCTTGTAGGACGAGATCTCCGACTGCTCGGCCACGATGCGCGTGGCAAGCTGCTCTGCCGACATTTCAAGCGAGAAGAAGCCGACTATGGCACCGTTGACGGTCTTCATCGTGCCATCAGGCTGGCGCTCGCCCTTGTAGGCCTTGGCCATGTTGAAGGCGATGTTGGTGGCCAGCGATGTCTTTCCCATCGCGGGGCGGCCGGCGATGATGATGAGGTCGGAATTCTGGAACCCGCCCATGCGCTGATCGAGGTCGCGCAGGCCCGTGGCGATGCCGGACAGCCCGCCATCGCGCTCATAGGCGCGTGCGGCCATGTCGATCGCCGTGGTGACCGCCTGCGAGAAGGGCTGGAAGCCACCCTCGTAGCGTCCCTTCTCGGCGAGGGCGAAGAGCTTGCGCTCCGCTTCCTCGATCTGCTCGCGGGGAGAAGCATCGACGGGGGAGTCATAGGCGACGTTGACCATGTCCTCACCGACCGTGATCAGGCTGCGGCGAATGGCGAGATCATAGATCGTCTGGCCATAATCCTGCGCGTTGATCACGGTCGTGGCCTCGGCGGTGAGCCGGGCGAGGTATTGCGACACCTTGAGCCCGCCAAGGTCGTCATCCTGCATGAAGGTCTTGAGCGTGATCGCGTTCGCGATCTTCCCGGCCCGGATCAGGCTTGCGGTGGTCTCGTAGATCTTGAGATGGACCTGCTCGAAGAAATGCTCGGGCAGCAGGAAGTCCGACACGCGGTAGAATGCGTCATTGTTGACCAGGATCGCGCCCAGCAGCGCCTGTTCGGCCTCGACGTTGTGCGGCGCGACGCGGTAGCTGGCCTCCTGGCCCGCATCCAGCTTCGCCGCCAATGCGGTCACGCTCGCCATCTCATGCACCTGTCATCACGCTCCACAGCAATGGAGCACATCAAAGGCCCCGCGAAGGGGCCACGTCACGAATCACAGATATTCACAGGCGCCAACGTCAAGGAGCTGCCCGTGGGCAGCTCCTTTAGCACAACAGGGCTTGCGGGAAGCCCGAAATCTGGCGTCGGCCTCACATTTCGGCGTTGGGCCCAGCTTCGGCAAGGGCAGCGCCCACTTCAAGGCCGAGATCATCCAGGTTGAACTCCTCGCGCACGGTCGCGGTCTCGCCGCGGGCCTGGCGCTCGGCTTCCTCGGCGGAGCGGGCGACGTTGATTGTGATCTTGGCCTCGACTTCCGGGTGCAGCACCACGGGCAGGGTGTAGAGCCCGAGGGTCTTGATCGGCGAATTGATCGTGATCTGGCTCTTGTCGACGGTGAAGCCGCCTTCGCCCAGCGCGGCCGCGATGTCGCGCACCGAAACCGATCCGTAGAGCGTGCCCGACTCGCCGGCCTGGCGGATCAGCACATAGCTGGAGCCGTCGAGGCGCTCAGCCACGCTGGCGGCTTCACTGCGGGCCTCGAGGTTGCGCGCTTCGAGCTGGGCGCGCTGATCGGCGAAGCGCTTCTTGTTGGCTTCCGTGGCGCGCAGGGCCTTGCCGCGCGGCAGCAGGAAATTGCGGCCGTAGCCGTCGCGCACGCGGACGACTTCGCCCATCTGGCCAAGCTTGGCGACGCGTTCGAGCAGGATGACTTCCATTGTGATTCTCCTTGGGGTTCGTGTCAGATCGGGGTGGGAGGTTGCGGCCGGGAGCGGCGCTCGCGCAGCCGCAACAGGCAATCGATGAAACCGAAGATGGCGATCAGCGGCAGCAGCACGGTCGCGCCGACCAGCAGGCCGAGATAGAGCGACACCAGGATGCCCGCGCGCATCGGCCTGCCGATGGACAGCTCGTGGATGCCGGCGAACCCGTTGATCATGAAGGCGGCGGCCATGGCTCCGAGAATGGCCATGCCGAAAAAGCCGATGAAGCCCGGCAGCATCGAGAAGGCCAGCGCCGCGCCAGTGACGAACAGCGCCTCGCGCGGCAGGTTGGTTGCGGCCAGCATGGGCCAGGGACGCGGCAGGCGCCCCGAAACGTTCACGGCCTTGGCCGCCATCCAGAGATTGACTGTGAGCATCGGCACGAAGGATGCGCCCGCAAGGAACGGAGCCCAGGTCGCGAGCATCGACGCCATGTCGGCGACGCTGATTCCGGCTGGAAGGGTGGGCGGCGGAAGGCCCGGCACAGAGCCGGACAGCACGCTGGTGATCGAGCGCTCCATCGCGGTGCGATAGGCTTCGTGGTCTCCCGCGATGGCGATGGCCCCGACCAGGGTCACAAGCGCCGCCGTGCCCGCAATCCACAGAAGAAGGCGGCCGAGCGGATACCATTCGGTGACGCCGCGCTCATCGGTGCGGCCAAGCAAGGTCAGATAGGCGATGCCCCATGCGGGCAGCGCAATCCCGATCGCAAAGGCGAGGCCGCCCTGGAAACGCAGCGCGACCGCCAACGCCAGCCCGCCGGCCATGGCGGCAACAAACCCCGCGCGATGATGCCATCCGAGCGCTGCGACGAAGACAGGGAGGGGGGCGGCATAGGACAGCAGCAGCGCCAGCGGCGATCCTGAGATCACCACCGCGAACAGGAGCGCGGAAACGATGCCCGCGCCGATGCCGGCGACCAGATAGCTCATCGTGGTCCTGCTGTCCCGCCGCTCGGGCATCGGCCCGGCGAGGTGAGAAGCGCTTGCTTCAACGAACCCGGCGGAGTTGCACCGCCGGGCGACGTGGTTGGCTGGCTGCGGCGTGAGAAGGCCGCAGCCGGTTCAGCCTCAGCTGATCACATAGGGCAGGAGGCCAAGGAAGCGGGCGCGCTTGATGGCCGTGGCCAGCTCGCGCTGCTTCTTGGCGCATACGGCCGTGATGCGGGAGGGAACGATCTTGCCGCGTTCGGAGATGTAACGCGAAAGCAGCTTCACATCCTTGTAGTCGATCTTGGGAGCGCCTTCGCCCGAGAACGGGCAGGACTTGCGGCGGCGGAAAAACGGACGGCGTGCGCCAGCGGTCATGCTCAGAACTCCTCGGCTGCTTCTTCTTCGTCACGGCGGCGCGGCGGACGCTCGTCGCCAAACCGCTCGCGGTCACGGCGCTCGTCGCGCTCACGCTTCTGCAGCATGGCGGACGGCCCTTCCTCGTGCTCTTCCACGCGGATCGTGATGAAGCGGAGCACGTCTTCGCTCAGGCGCATCTGGCGCTCCATCTCTGCCACCGCGGCGGGCGGGCTGGAGATGTTGAGGAGCGAATAATGAGCCTTGCGGTTCTTCTTGATGCGGTAGGCAAGGGACTTGACGCCCCAGTACTCGACCTTGCCGACGGTGCCGCCGCCAGCTTCGATGATGCCCTTGTACTGATCGATCAGGGCTTCCACGGCCTGCGCGCTCACGTCCTGGCGCGCCATGAAGATGTGTTCGTAAAGTGCCATCGGCCTTCCTTCTGTTTCAGCGCTGTGCCCCGGCGCAAAGCCCTTCGAGCCAAATCCCATGCGGCGTGCCGCGCGGAAGGCCCGATTTGCTGTCGAAGGCGGAGACACGGGGCGTCGGGGCTCAGCCCCATCGTTCCGTCAAGCAAACTGACGGCGCGCGCCCGTTCAGCCCCCAGCCGAGGCAAACAGAGCTCGCGTTTAGGCCATGCCTGCGCCGAAGGCAAGGCTTTTGGCGCTGGGGATGCGGATGTCGCGCCGGACGTCCGTGGCTTCCGGCGTGGCGGGAACGCTTCCTCCAGCCCCTCGTTCTCCAAGCGCCGGGTCTTCGTCTGATGACCGCGAAGGCTCTGACCCGCATGGCAAGCAGAGAGCCGATGGCACGACATGCCCCCGCCCGCAACTGCGCGGCCCTGCCAGCAGGCCTTGTCCTTCCGGCTCTGTGCTTCGGCCCCGGCGGCGCATGCGCAGTCATCCGATCCGCGTCCGCCCGCGCCGCTGGAGCAGCCATCCCAGGGCCCCGGCGAGACCCGCAGCGAGCGCCCCGACGCCCTTGAGCGCGCCGGACCGGACCGAATGCCGCGAGGCCGATCTTGACGGCTGACTGTTTTCAATGCGACTGCCGCGCGGCAATTCACCCGTCGTGAGGCCAGGATGAGCGCAGCATTGTTGTTTCCCGGGCAGGGCAGCCAGGCCGTGGGCATGGGCAAGGCTCTGGCGGAGGCTTTTCCCATTGCACGCGCTGTCTTCGCCGAGGTCGACGCTGCGCTAGGCCAGTCGCTTTCGACCCTCATGTGGGATGGTCCTGCCGACGATCTGACCCTCACGGCGAATGCCCAGCCGGCGCTTATGGCTGTTTCGGTGGCTTTGGTGCGGGTGATCGAGGCCGAGGCCGGTCTCGACATGCGCCGGGACGTGGCATTCGTCGCCGGCCATTCGCTTGGCGAGTATGCCGCGCTGGCCGCCGCTGGAACCTTCTCGGTCGCCGATGCCGCCCGCCTTCTTCGGATTCGCGGGGATGCGATGCAGAAAGCGGTTCCGGCCGGGCAGGGCGCCATGGCGGCGCTGATCGGAACCGAACTCGACGCGGCCCGCGCCATTGCGCAGGATGCCGCCCAGGGCGATGTCTGCGAGGTCGCCAATGATAATGGTGGCGGACAGGTCGTGCTGTCAGGATCGAAGGCTGCCGTCGAGCGGGCCATGGCGCTGGCAGGCGAACGCGGCGTGCGCCGTGCCGTTCTGCTTCCTGTCTCCGCGCCCTTCCATTGCTCTTTGATGCAGCCCGCCGCAGATGCGATGCGTGAGGCGCTGGCGCGGGTGATGATGAGCGCGCCGGCCATCCCCGTGATGGCCAATGTCGGCGCCGCCCCTCTCGCCGAGCCCGCCGCGATCCGTGACAGCCTTGTGGCCCAGGTCACCGGAACCGTGCGCTGGCGCGAATGCGTGGCCGCCATGGCCGCTGCCGGCGTCACTGCCTTTCACGAGGTGGGCTCAGGCAAGGTGCTCACCGGCCTCGGCAAGCGCATCGCTCCCGATGCCAGCTTCACGGCAGTGAACGGGCCTGATGACATCGCGGCCTTTGCGGCTGCTTTCGCCGCCGCACGCGGCTGAACCGGAAGGGTATCACCATGTTCTCCTTGGCTGGCAAGACCGCCCTCGTCACAGGCGCCACAGGCGGCATAGGTGGGGCGATCGCCCGCGCCTTTGCGGCCCAGGGCGCACGCGTGGCCGTTTCCGGCACGCGCGCCGAGGTGCTGGAGCGGCTCGTGGCCGAGCTTGGCGACGGGGCTGTGGCGTTGCCATGCAATCTGTCAGACCCGGCGGCCGTGGACTCGCTCGTGCCGGCTGCCGAGGCGGCGCTGGGCCAGCTCGATATTCTGGTCAACAATGCCGGGATCACGCGCGACAACCTCTTCCTGCGCATGAAGGATGAGGAGTGGGACCAGGTCATCGCGGTGAACCTGACCGCCTCGTTCCGGCTTATGCGCGGGGCCGTCAAGGGCATGATGCGCCGCCGCCAGGGGCGGATCATTTCCATCGGCTCGGTGGTCGGCACCACGGGCAATCCGGGGCAGGGCAACTATGCCGCCTCCAAGGCAGGTCTGATCGGCATGTCGAAGGCGCTCGGCGCCGAGGTCGCCAGCCGCGGCATCACGGTCAATGTCATCGCGCCGGGCTTCATCGAGTCGCCCATGACGGACGCTCTGAATGACAAGCAGCGCGAGGCCATTCTCGCCAATGTGCCGATGGGCAGGCTTGGCCTGGGCGCCGACATTGCTGCCGCCGCCGTTTTTCTGGCCAGTCCGGAGGCCTCGTACATGACCGGGCAGACCCTGCACGTGAATGGTGGAATAGCAATGATCTGAGCCGCTTGCGCGGTCTTGCTCCAGCTCTGCCTGCCGCTTCTTAAAACGGCTCGCCAGCGTCCAGCCGGCATGCTATTCACCGCTGGGAAGGGCGCAGGGGCTTGACGTTTGCCGTCGTGTTGGGCTTCTGCACCACGGTCGTCACCGCCGCGCCCGCTGGCTTAGCGTGTTCGAGCGGCATATCACATCAGGCGCCAAACGAAATGGCGTGAAAGCAAACGAAGAGGACGTGTCCATGAGCGATGTCGCGGAGCGTGTGAAGAAGATTGTTGTCGAGCACCTTGGCGTGGACGCGGACAAGGTCGTCGCCGGCGCCAATTTCATCGACGATCTGGGCGCCGACTCGCTCGACACGGTCGAGTTGGTCATGGCATTCGAGGAAGAGTTCAACGTCGAGATTCCCGACGACGCTGCCGAGACGATCGTCACGGTCGGCGACGCGGTGAAGTTCCTCGAAAAGAACGCCGCTGCCTGATCCGCCTCCGCGGGCCAGTTTCCTCCGGCCATAGACTGATACGGAGTACAAGCGATGCGGCGCGTCGTTGTGACGGGGCTGGGCACGGTGTCTCCGCTTGCCTGCGGCGTGGAGGAGACCTGGCGCCGGCTGATCGCTGGCGACAGCGCCGCCGCGCCGATCACGGGTTTCGACGCCAGCGACCTTCCGTGCCGCATTGCCTGCGTTCCCCCGCGCGGTGACGGCTCGGCCGGCACATACAATCCAGACGACTGGATGGAGTCCAAGGAGCAGCGCAAGGTCGACGAGTTCATCGTCTACGCCATGGCGGCGGCGACGCAGGCGCTCGCCGATGCCGGGTGGAAGCCCCGGACCTATGAGGAACAGACCACCACAGGCGTCATGATCGGCTCAGGCATCGGCGGCATCGGCGGCATTTTCGATGGCTCGATCATCCTGCACGAGAAGGGCCCCCGGCGTCTCTCGCCGTTTTTCATTCCTGGCCGTCTAGCCAATCTCGCATCGGGCTACGTCTCGATCCAGCACGGTCTCAAGGGCCCCAACCATGCCGTAGCGACCGCCTGCTCGACCGGCGCCCATGCCATCGGCGACGCGGCCCGCATCGTGGCTCTGGGCGATGCCGAGGTCATGGTCGCCGGCGGCACCGAGTCGGGCGTGAACCGCATCGGCATTTCCGGCTTCTGCGCCTGCCGTGCGCTGTCCACCTCCTACAATGATACGCCCGAAAAGGCTTCGCGCCCCTACGACAGGGACCGTGACGGCTTCGTCATGGGCGAGGGCGCCGGTGTTGTGGTGGTCGAGGCGCTTGATCATGCGCTTGCGCGTGGCGCGCGAATCTATGCCGAGGTTGTCGGCTACGGCATGTCGGGCGACGCTTTTCACATCACGTCGCCCAGCGAAGATGGCGACGGCGCCTATCGCTGCATGCGCGCGGCGCTCAAGCGCGCCGGCATCGAGCCCTCCGAGGTCGACTACATCAACGCCCATGGCACCTCGACCCCGCTTGGCGACGAGATCGAGTTGCGCGCCATCGAGCGCCTTCTGGGGGAGCACGCCGTCAATATCTCGATGTCGTCGACCAAATCGGCCGTCGGGCATCTGCTTGGCGCGGCGGGCGCGCTGGAGGCGATCTTCTCGATCCTCGCCATTCGCGACAACATCGCGCCGCCCACGCTCAATCTTGACAATCCCTCCATCGAAACGAAAATCGACCTTGTGCCGCACAAGGCCCGCAAGCGCTCCATCGACGTCGCCCTGTCCAATTCCTTCGGGTTTGGTGGGACGAACGCTTCGCTGGTCTTCCGGCGCTATGGGCTTTGACGCATGGCGTATCTGGCCCGTCGGCCTGATTTGGTCGCATTCGGACCGGAGACACAGTGCCGAGAGCCACACGCGGAGCCAATCCCAGCGCGGGTCAGTCGGGGACATGAGCGCCATGAATGATAAGCCGTCCGGATTGGGCGATCAGCAACGGGCGTCCCCGCGCAGCCCGTCCGAGGCGATGAAGCCGAGCGCGCCGCCTCCGCCTCCGCCGCGCAAGATCAAGCGCCGCCGCGGCGGCCTGATCGGGTTTCTCAGCGCCATGTTCACGATCGCAGTGATCGGCGCCGTCGTGATCGGCGGCGCCTTCATCGTCGTGACGCGGCAGGCCGGCGAGCCCGGACCGCTGGCGGCGGACAGGGCGCTGATCATCCCGCCCGGCAGCGGGCTGTCTGAAGTTGCCGAGCAACTCGACCGCGAAGGCGTCATCCGCAATCCGCTGATGTTCGGTCTGGCGGGCTATCTCAACGGCGCCTGGTCGCAGCTGCGCGCAGGCGAATACCTCTTCAAGGCCGGCATCAGCCAGCGCGAGGCGCTCGACGTGCTGACGAGCGGCAAGCCCGTGCTGCACTCCGTCCTGATACCCGAGGGGCTTACCAGCGAGCAAATCGTGGCGCGGCTCAAGGAGAACGACCTGCTCACCGGCGAGGTCGCGCAGATCCCGCGCGAGGGATCGCTCCTGCCGGACACATACCGCGTCGAGCGCGGCTGGAGCCGTCAACGGGTGATCCAGACGATGACGGACAAGCAGCGCGAGGAATTGAACCGCATCTGGGCGCGCCGTGTGGCGGACCTGCCCCTCAGGACCCCGCAGGAACTTGTGACGCTTGCCTCGATCGTCGAGAAAGAAACGGGCCGTGCCGACGAGCGGCCGCGTGTGGCGGGCGTGTTCGTCAACCGCCTCAACCGGCGCATGAAGCTGCAATCCGATCCCACCATTGTCTACGGGCTGGTGGGCGGCAAGGGCACGCTCGGGCGCGGCATCCTGCGCACCGAGATTACGCAGCCGACGCCGTTCAATACCTATGTGATCGATGGCCTGCCGCCGGGGCCGATCGCCAATCCTGGCCGCGCGGCGATGGAGGCTGTGGCCAACCCGTCGCGGACGCGAGATTTGTTCTTCGTCGCCGATGGCACAGGCGGCCACGCCTTCGCCGAATCGCTCGATCAGCACAACCGCAATGTTGTGCGCTGGCGCCAGATCGAGGCGTCGCGCCGCGAGGCAGGCCGGCCCTCCGCCGAAGCCAGCGTGGACCGCACGGAGCCGCCGCCGGTCCAGGCCCCGGCCCAGTCTCCTGCCGCCACGCCCGGACAGCCCGAGCGCCGCACGGAGGCGCTTGACGCGCTCGATCCGCGTTCCACCGCTTTCGAGGATCAGACGCAGCCTTCCGATCTCGAGACCTTTCCGGTGCCGGCCGGTCGCCGCGCCGGCATGAACCAGCCTGCGCCTCAGTCGGGCCGTTCGACCGAGGCTGGGCAGGGCGCAGCGCCAGGCCAACGGGCCCGCGCTTTTGACGCATCGGAGGGCACTGCTCGCGATCCCTTGCTCAATCGCACCTTCGATCTCAACACGCCGAAGGCCATTCCTCCGCTGCGGCCTTGAAGGCTGTTCTGGATTAGCGCTTTTCGCTCCCCGAAAAGCGCACTACGGTTCGCAGCCTTCACACGACGATTCCGGACCATTCCCCGATGATTTCGAGCATGACAGGCTTCGCGCGCGAAGCTGGTTCTCATGGAGCTGTCAGCTTCGCCTGGGAAATGAAGTCGGTGAACGGCCGCAACCTCGATATCCGGGTGCGCGTGCCGCCGGGCTTCGAGGCTGTGGGCGAGGAGGCCCGCAAGCTGGTGTCTGCCGTCGTCACGCGCGGCGCCGTCCAGGTCGGCCTCATGGTGCAGCGGGCCGAAGCGCGGCGCCCCGCTGTCCGGATCAACGCAGACGTGCTGACCTCGCTCGCCGAGGCGCTGGCCAGCCTGCCGACCTCGCTGCCGTTCCAGCCCGCCACGCTCGATGGTCTCTTGCAGGTCCGCGGCGTGGTAGAGGTAGAGGAACCCGACGAACAGGCGCTGGGCGCTGATGTTCAGCCGCATCTGGTGGCGGCCGCCGGCCGCGCAGCCGAGGCGCTGGCGTCCTCACGGCGGCAGGAGGGGCGTACGCTGCGCGACGTTCTGGCGGCGCAATTGTCCCGGATGAGCGAACTCGTGGCCATCGTCGAGAGCCATCCCGCCCGCAGCGCGGCAGCCATTCGCGCGCGCCTGGAGGCGCAGGTCTCGGCGCTGATGAATGGGCGCGAGAACACGCTTGACCCCGACAGGCTGTATCAGGAGGCAGCGCTTCTGGCCACGCGGGCGGATGTGCGCGAGGAGCTTGACCGGCTGGGCGCGCATGTCGATACCTCGCGCGAGCTGCTCGATCAGGGCGGCGCCGTTGGCCGCAAGCTCGACTTCCTCGCGCAGGAGTTCGGGCGTGAAGCCAGCACGCTTTGCGCCAAGGCCAATCATGTGGAGCTGTCGCGCGTCGGCCTGGAGTTGCGCGCGATCGTGGACCAGTTCCGCGAACAGGCGCAGAACGTGGAGTGAAGCTGATGGCACCAATCCAGCGCCGCGGCCTGATGCTGATCCTGTCCTCGCCGTCGGGCGCGGGCAAATCCACCCTGACGCGCCAGCTGGTTGCGGATGAGCCCGACGTTCGGCTGTCGATCTCGGTCACGACCCGGCCGCGCCGACCATCAGAGATCGACGGCAAGCATTATCACTTCATCACCGTGGATGACTTCAAGGCGATGCGCGATCGCGGCGAGTTGCTCGAGAGCGCGGAGGTCCACGGCAATTTCTACGGCACGCCGCGCCGCGCCGCCGAGGCGACCCTCGCCGAGGGGCGCGACATCCTGTTCGACATCGATTGGCAGGGAACGCGGCAGATCATGGCGCGGATGCGCCGCGACGTGGTGGCGGTTTTCATCCTGCCGCCCTCGATGGCCGAGCTGAAGACAAGGCTGGAACGCCGTGCGGAGGACTCGCCCGAGACAATCGGGCGAAGGCTGCGCAACGCGCGTGACGAGATCGCGCAATGGGGCATCTACGACTATCTCATCGTCAATGACGATCTCGGAAAGGCGTTCAACAGCGTCAAGGCGGTGCTCGCCGCCGAACGCATGAAGCGCGACCGGCTTGTGGGGCTGCCCGGCTATGTGGACGCGCTGCTCGCCGGAAACGGGACCTGATCGGCTGCATCGCCGCCCCGCAGCCGTGACGCGACATTGGCCAGCGCCACGAAGCCCGCGACATCGATCGTCTCCGCCCTTGCCGTTTCGCTGATGCCCGACTGCGCGAACAGGGGCGGCAGCTCGACGCCCAACCCTTTCAGCGACTGCCGGAGCATCTTCCGGCGTTGGCCGAAGGCCGCCATCGTGACGCGCTGCAACTCGGCGAGATCGCAGGCCAGCGGCGCGGCGCGCGGCACGAGATGGACCACGCTCGACATGATCTTCGGCGGCGGCACGAAGGCGGAGGCTGCGACATCGAACAGGATCCGCGCTTGCGTCCGCCAGCCGCACAGCACGCTCAATCGCCCGTAATTGGAGGGGTCCGACGGCGCGGCGACGATCCGCTCCGCCACCTCGCGCTGGAACATGAGCGTGAGCGAATCGAACCAGGGCGGCCAGGGCCCGCGCGTCAGCCACGCGATGAGGAGCGCGGTTCCGACATTGTAGGGCAGGTTGGCGACAATGCTGGCAGGCTCGCCGCGCAGGCGGGCAGGCATGTCCTCACGCATCGCGTCGCCATGGATGATCTCGAGGCGGCCGGGCCACCGCGCTGCGATTTCGGCCAGCGCAGGCAGACATCGCTCGTCGCGCTCGATGGCGATCACGCGCCCCGCGCCTTCCAGCAGCAGCGCGCGGGTGAGCCCGCCGGGTCCGGGCCCGATCTCCACCACCGTGCGCCCTTCGATCGGGCCGCCGGCGCGTGCGATGCGGCGCGTCAGGTTGAGATCGAAGAGGAAATTCTGCCCGAGCGCCCGTTTGGCGAGCAACCCGTGATGGTTGACCACATCGCGCAGGGGTGGGAGCCCGTCGGCGGCAAGCGTCAAGGCGCCGCCCCCTCGCCCAGCCGCCGCGCCAGCCTCAGCGCCGCGAGCAAACTGTCCGGACGAGCGATGCCGCGGCCCGCTATGTCGAAGGCCGTTCCGTGATCCGGCGACGTGCGGACGAAGGGCAGGCCAAGCGTGACGTTCACGCCATCGTCGAAGGCCAGCGTCTTGGCCGGGATCAGGCCCTGATCGTGATACATGGTGAGCGCAGCGTCATAGCTGGCGCGTGCGCGCGCATGAAACATCGTGTCAGCTGGCAGCGGTCCGCGTGCTTCAATGCCAAGGGCGCCGAGCGCGGCCACCGCAGGAGCAATGATGGCGTCATCCTCCCGGCCCATCGCTCCACCTTCGCCAGCATGAGGGTTGAGCCCCGCAACAGCGAGGCGCGGGGTCGCAATGCCGAAACGGGCCTTGAGTTCACGCGCGACGATCACGCCGGTTTCGACGATCAGTGCAGTTGAGATCAGGCCAGGAACAGCGCTGATCGGCACATGTATCGTAACCGGCACCACGGCGAGCTGCTCGCTCCAGATCATCATGACCGGGCGCGGAGCTGCCTGGCCAGGCTCTCCTGCCAGCGCTGCGAGAAATTCGGTATGACCTGGATGGACGAATCCGGCGGCGTACAGAACCGATTTTGCGATCGGGTTGGTGACGATGCCGGCGGCTTTGCCCATCTGCGTCAAACGGACCGCCATCTCGATGGCGCGAATGGTTCCTGCTGCGGTGGCGGGTTGAGGCTGTCCCGGCTCCGCTTCTGCATCAAGGCCGTGGTCGATCACCGGCAGTCCGGACCTGAAGCAGTCCTCAGCCTCTTCGGGCGCAGCAATGCGGGCAATGGGCGAGCCGAAGCCCATCATTGCTGCACTTCGACCAAGAGCGTGTGCAGAGCCGATCATTGCGAAAGGTGGCAGCCCCAACCTTTCCCGCTCGCTCCATAGCGTGAAGGCCAGTTCCGGGCCGATGCCGGCAGGGTCGCCCTGCGTCAGCAGCAGGGGTAGGCGGCGGGTCATCACGGTTGCGTCGCGCGTTGCGATCACTTGGCGCTTGGGATGCCGTCAGCATTCCCGCCGATCTGGTCGCCAAGGGCCTGACGGTGCGTGAATGCCCCAAGTGTACGCAGTTCAACCCGGAAGAGAATGCCCTGGTTCGTCCGCTCGCGCGTGCCTTCTGTCGTGTCCTTGAACGAGCTGAAGTAGCTCACATCGAAGATTGTGCACTCGTCCTGGTAGCGCGCGCCAACCACTAGCGAACTCGGAGAGAAGCGCGGCGTGTTCAATTTCTGAGCTGGCAGCGGAAGCACCCGATCCGTCAGATACTTGTCGAGATCGTAGAGCACGCTGCCGCGCACGCTCCAGAACTGGCCAAGCTTCAGGCCGCTGCTCAATGAGATGCCCTCTCGGCGGAACGGCTGGGCGCGCTCGGGCTGGGCATCATAGCGCGCATAGGTGACAGACGCCCAGACCGGATCGATCTGCACAGTGGCAGCCACCTCGATCGCGCGCGCTGCAAAGGTTCGTTCGTCGAAGCGGCCCTTGGCGGTGACGGTGCCGTAAGGATTGGGCGAGAACTGCACCCGCGCGACATAGTCGGAATTGCGCGATTCAAGCCCGCTGTTGGCGCCGGAGTTGGTCATGTCCTGCGCCGCGAAGGAGTTGCGGCCCGACAGATGATAGGACTGGCCGACAAGGGCGTTGGCATAGGCGCCATTCGCGAAGGTGCCCGAATAGTTGAGACCATAGCTCATCCGGATGCCGCCTTCGGTGCGGTCATAGCCCGAGAACCGGTTCCACTGAAACAGGTTGGTGTCGTCGAAGACGAGGCTCTGCGCGTCCTCGTTCGGGGTGCGGCCGATCCTGGATTCGCTTGGCCGCGCAATGATCTGGGCCACGGGCGAGATCACATGATTGCCCGAGCCGATCGACATCACCAGCGGATAGGCATAACTCAGCCCGATCGCTGGCATGAAGCGCGTGGCTGTGCCTTCCTGCGCGCCAAAGGCGCTCTGGAAACTGTTGTTGAAGCCGCCGGCATTCAACGTGGTGTAGAAGGCGTCGGCGCGCAACTGCGCGAACGGCGTCCAGACCTGGCCGATCGGGTCGATCATCTGGCGGCGCCATGAAATGCCGATCGAGGCGCGCGTGGCGGAACCGCCTATGCCGCGCAGCAGGCACTCGGAGCGATTGTAGAGGAAGCAGCCTTCATAAAAGGAAGCGGCAGGTGTCGTTCCCGTTGCCGGTCGGTTGACGAGATAACTCGATGCCGCGAACGGCGTTTTGCCTGACGGCATATCCGTTCCAGGTGTTGGAATCGTCTGGAATGCCGCCTGCTCACGGCTCAGGCTCGTCACATTGGCGTCGACCATGATCTCGCCGCCGAGCGCGCCGGGACCCTCGAAGCGCTTGTTGTAGTCGATCACCGGATGGACGACAGGCTGCTGCCGCTGCCAGTCGGTGTAGCTGAGCGGGCGGAAATGATAGGCACGCGCATCGAACCAGGCATTGGCGCTCTGGCCGTTGAGATAGACGGTCGAGGTCACTTCACGGAAGAAGGTCGAGGTCAGCCCGTCAGTGCGCACGCGATAGTTGCGGTAGAAGTAGCGGTCGGTCGAGCCGGACACATCCCAGCCAAAGCGCCAGTTGCGATTGATGTCGAAGCTGCCGAACGTCTCGATGGAGCCGCGGAAGCGACGGTCACCTGCTCCGACGGGAGGCGCAGCGTAAACGCCGGGGTCGTTCTGGAAGATGCCTGCGGCGCGGATAGCGTAGGAGCCGTTGACCAGCCGGTGCCGCCACTCAGCCTGGCCAAGGAAGCCCTGCCGCGAAAAGAAGGTCGGCGTGAGGGTGAGATCGTAGTTGGGCGCCAGGTTCCAGAAGAACGGCACGCCGACGCCGACGCCAAGCTGCGTGCTGGAGAAGATGGTCGGGGAAAGAAACCCGGACTGCCGCTTCACGGTCGAGTCAGGCGACCAGAAATAGGGAATATACGCGATGGGCACACCCGCGAGCTCCAGCGTCGAGCCCTCGAAATAGATCGTCTTCTCGTCACCCTTGTGGATGATCCTCTGCGAGCGCACCTGCCAAAGCGGCGGCCTTTCAGGATTGTCCTTGCACGGCTCGCAGGCCGTGTAGGTCCCGGTCTCGAAGCTGACAGTGTCGCCGGCCGACCGCTCGGCGCGCGGCGCGGCGAAGCGGCTGCGGTCGGGATTCTCGGTGCGCAGCGAATTGATGAAGCCGTCGCGGAAATCATCGGTGAGATCAAAGCGCGAGCCTGTTATGAGTTGGCCATTCGCTTCGGTAAGGCGGGCATTGCCTTCGGCGAAGACCCGCTTGGTCGCTCGGTTGTAAACAACGCGATCCGCCTCAAGCGTGCGACCCTGATAGAAGATCTGGACGTCGCCAACAGCTTCAACGGTGTTCTTGTCGTTGTTGTAAACCAGCTGCCTGGCTTCGATAAGCATGCGCTCGCGCGAAGGCTGGCCTTGCGCGGATGGGCCCTGTGCGCTGGCCGCGCCGAGAGACAGCACGAGAGTGAGCCCCGTGCCGGCAGCAAGACGGTGGATGCGCCTTGTCCGCGAAGTCATGATCTCAACCACCTGCCCACGCACTCTCGTCCACTAGCCGTCTTCCAGATGAAGAAGGGCCAGCACGCCGAGCAAACTCCCCAAAATGGCCGGCAACCAGGCAGCCATGGCGGGACCGATAATCCCGTTGGCCCCCAGATCCTCGGTCAACTCCGTGGCGACGTAAAGCACGAACCCAGCGATAACGCCACCCAGGACCATTCGAGCTACGCCACCAAATCGGAAAAATCTTAAGGAAACGGTCGCAGCCACCAGAATCATCGCAAGCAGCAGAACGGGACGAGCGGTCAACGCGGCTTCCTGCAGCCGATACCGGGTGGCGTCGAGGCCCGCGCGTTCAGTCCGGTCGATCACCTCTGGCAGATCCCAATAGGAGACCTGGTCGGCCGGGGTGAAGCTACGACGGATCTGCTCGACCTCGAGATTGGTGGCCAGCACGGACGATTCATAAGTGCGCGGCTCGTCCATGATGGAAATCACCCGAACAGAGCTGAGTTCCCAGTAACCGCTGCGCAATACTGCGCGCGCCGCCTCAACCCGCTCGATGAAGAGCCCCTCGGGGTCGTAGTTGTAGAAAGTAACCTGATTGAGCTGCAGGCCCTGTTCAGTGGCGGAGATCGCGCGAATGACGGATTGCCCATCAACGCTTTTCTGCCGAAGCCAGATGACCTTGTCGGTCGTCTCGCGCCCGCTTTTTGCAAAGATCGCAGCCTCCATCTCGCCCGCCTTTTGCCGGAAGCTGGCGGCCATTGGGTTGAACAGCAGCACCGATGCGATGCCAAGCGCCGCGCCCACCGCGAGTCCCGGCTGCAGGAATTGCCAGGCTGACACACCCGCCGCGCGGGCCACGACAAGTTCAAGCTTGCGGCTGAGCCCCAGAAGCGCGCCCATCGCCCCGAACAACACGGCGAAGGGCAGCACCTGCTCTGCAATGGATGGCGCCCGGTAGAAAGCCAAAGTCGCCATGGCTACGGCCGAGGCATCCCGCGCATCGCCGGCCCGGCGCATCAACTCCACGAAATCGAGCGTGAAAATCAGCAGATAAATCGTGAAGAAAACGCCTGCGATCAGCTTGATGAAGCGCAGCGCGATATAGATGCCCAGCGTGCGGCCGATGATCATGCCGGCCTCGCAAACCGTGTCCGCACCGCGCTCGCAAGCCCGTCCAACCAGGCGGCCAGGCGCGCTGTTGCGGGAGCGAATGTGGGCCGCGCGAAGATCAGCAGGAGGCAGGCCACGATCGCGAGCAGCGGCAGCGCATAGGCGACATAGACCGCACCGGGCGCGCGGACCATCAGGCTCGACAGGGCGAAGCCGGCGATGCGCACGGCCATGACGGACAGGGCCGCGGCGGCCATGGCCGAGCCGCGCCCCTGGCGCGTGGTCCGCGGCTCGCCCAGCGCCGCGAATCCGATCAGGATGAAACAGATCACATAGATAGGCGCGAGGAACCGATCATGCAGCTCCGCCCGGAAGCGCCCTTCGATCAGGCGATAATAGGCTTCGTTCGGATCCGGAAAGAGCAGGGCCTGCGTCGTCCGCTCGCGCGGTTTGAGGATGACATCAGCCCCATCCTGTCCGAACGAAGACAGGTCCACGCCATAGCGGTCGAAGGTCACGATCGAGTTGTCTTCCGCCTTCGCGCTCTGACGCTGGATCGATCCCTTCTCGAGCACGAGGAAGGGCTTGCCCTCGATGTCGAGCGTCTGCCCGCGCTCGGCGATGTAGACCGAGGATTTTCCGGGCTCGCGGCTGTCGAGAAAGAAGATCCCGAGCAGGGCAGCGCCCGAGCGCTCGCGGTAATGGAAGGTGATGCCCTGGTCGAGCGAGGTGAACTGCCCCTCCTTCACCACATTGGCGATGAAGTCGCTCCTGATCTGCGTGATCATGTCGCGCAGCTCGCGGAAGCTTGCCGGCATCACCTGGAGCGTCATGACCGCCACCAGCGCGGCCGAGATCACGGCCATGAGCGCAAACGGCTTGAGCAGCCGCCCCGGCGGCACGCCCGAGGCGCTCATGACGATCAGCTCTGAATCGCTGTTGAGCTTGTTGAGCGTGTAGAGCGTGGCCGCGAAGGCTGCGACGGGGGCGATCACGATCACAAGAGCGGGCAAGGAGAGGGCGGTGAACCTGAGGAACACCAGAATCGTCTGACCCTTGCCAGTCACGAGGCTGAGCTCGCGCAGGGCGGAAGTGATCCAGATGACGCAGGTGAGGCCCACGAGACAGGCTATCGCGGCGACCAGCATCGTCCTGAGCAGATAGCGGTCGAGCAATCCCAAACGCATCGGTGCCGTTGTCTCCTCAGGTCGCCAGCTGGGGGCGGGCGATGTTCAGCGCGCAAAACACGGCGAGTTTGTGGCGTGGCTGACCGCGCCGGCTTGTGACGATCGAGGTTTGCGTTACAACATCCTCGCACGCCGGGTCAAAAGTCGGCAATCCGTTCCCGGAGCCGCATTCCTGCCGCTGCACCCTGCAGCGGATTGCATCCACCAAGCATGAGGCACAATGATGGTTGACCGTCTCAAAATCGAACTCAGGCCCCTCGCGCCTCCGTCATCGGGCGATGTCGCCATCCTTGTCTTCGATGATCTCGCCATGCCGGCAGACGTGCCGCAGGCCGTTGCCGAGGCTGCCGCCCGGGTTGCCGCGATCGAGCAGTTCAAGGGAAAGGCGCTGAGCACGATCCAGACCATGGCCCCGGCAGGCAGCGGCTTCGACCGCATCGTGCTCGTCGGCCTCGGCGCGCGCGACGATTCCGCCAAGATCGACTGGCCGGCCATCGGCGGCGTCATCGCTGGCAAGATCGCCGCGCGCAGGCCTCTTGCGGCGCTTCTTGCCAGCTCGGCCGGTCCTCTCTCGCCGGCCCAGGCGGGGGATGTCGCGCTGGGCGCCAGGCTGCGCAGCTACAGCTTCGACCGCTACAAGACCAAGAAGCCCGACGCCGAACCCAATGTCGGGGGCGAACTGGCGCTGCACGTCGCCGACACGCTGAAGGCCCGCAAGGCCATGAAGGTGAGGGACGCGGTGGCTGAAGGTGTGTGCCTCGCCCGCGATCTCGTGAACGAGGCGCCCAACGTCCTTGGCCCCGAGGAGTTCGCGGAGCAGGCCGAGGCTTTGTCGAAGCTCGGCGTCGAGGTGGAGGTCCTGGGCGAGAAGCAACTCAAGAAGATCGGCATGCGCGCCCTGCTCGGCGTAGGGCAGGGTTCCCACCGCGAAAGCAAGGTCGCCATCATGCGCTGGAACGGCGGCAAGGAGGGCGCCCAGCCCGTCGCCTTCGTTGGAAAGGGCGTGGTCTTCGACACCGGCGGCATCTCGATCAAGCCGGCCGCCGGCATGGAGGACATGAAAGGCGACATGGCCGGCGCCGGCTGCGTGGTCGGGCTGATGCACGCGCTTGCCAGCCGCAAGGCCAAGGCGAATGTCATCGGCGCCATCGGTCTGGTCGAGAACATGCCCGACGGCAAGGCGCAGCGGCCGGGCGACATCGTGCGCTCGCTCTCTGGCCAGACGATCGAGATCATCAACACCGATGCCGAGGGCCGGCTCGTTCTCGCCGACGTGCTCTGGTACGTGCAGGACAAGTACAAGCCCCAGTTCATGGTGAACCTTGCCACCCTCACCGGCGCGATTCTGGTGGCGCTGGGCAAGGAAAATGCCGGTCTTTTCTCCAATGACGACAAGCTGGCGGAGCGCCTGTTCGAGGCCGGAAAGGCCACGGGCGAAACGGTCTGGCGCATGCCCATGTCGGCGGCCTACGACAAGATCATCGATTCCAAGTTCGCGGATGTGAAGAACTCCGCCGGCCGCGACGCCGGCTCGATCACCGCGGCGCACTTCCTCAAGCGCTTCGTCAACGACACGCCCTGGGCGCATCTCGATATCGCCGGCACGGCCATGGGTTCGCCGCAGACCGAGATCAGCAAGGGCTGGGCCTCGGGCTGGGGCGTGCGCCTGCTCGACCGGCTGGTCGCGGACCACTACGAGGGGTGATGCCGGCTGCGGGGCTGACGAGGTCGTGATGGACGTGACCTTCTATCATCTGGAGCGGCAGCCACTCGAAAAGGTGCTGCCGCTTCTGCTCGAGAAGGCGCTTGAGCGGGGCTGGAAGGCGGTGGTCGAGGTCTCGAGCGCCGAGCGTCAGGCTGCGATCGACGATCTTTTGTGGACCTATGCCGAACGCAGCTTCCTGCCCCATGGCCGCGACGAGGAGCCCGACTGCGAGACCCAGCCCATCCTCGTCACGACCTCCCGCGCAAATGCGAACGGCGCCGATGTGCGCTTCCTGGTGGACGGCGCCCGCTTTACGCCGGAACTGGAAGGCTATAGCCGCATTGCGTTGCTGTTCGATGGTGGCGATCCGGCCGCGCTCGAAGCGGCGCGGGCCGACTGGAAGGTGGCGCGAGCCACCGGCCTTGCCGCGAGCTACTGGCAGCAAGGCCCCGATGGCCGCTGGGAGAAGAAAGCATGATGGTGCGCGTGCAAGGAACGGTTCTGGCTCTGGGAGTGGCGCTCGCGTTTGGCGGCTGCTCGGTGGACCTGGGCGGCTTCGCCTTCGTCAATGACCAGACGGCCTCGATGCGGGTCACAACCGGGGAGCCGCTGCTCCAGCCCGATGGCTCGTGCGGAACCGGAGCCACGCTTGATCCCTCCCGCCTGCGCCAGGCGCCCGCCGCCATCGCGGAAGGCATCGCCGAGTGCGATCTTGTGCGGCTCAAGGGCGGCGCGCCCACCGATGTGCTGATCGGCGAAAGCGGCAAGGGCCAGCGCGAGGTGCAGGTTCTCTACAGCGAGCCGGGCGGGCGGGAGATCTATCTCTTCACCGACAACAGGCTGACCCGCATCGTCAGGCCCGGGCAGGGCTGATCACGCCTCGCCGAGTTCGGTGCTCACGACAAGCCACTCATCCTCGATCCGCGCGATCTTGTCGGCCAGCGCCGCGCGGTCGGCCGAGAGCCGGCCGGCCTTCTCGGGCTCCTTCGCGAACAGTTCCGGGTTGCTCAGGGCCTGATCGATGCGCGTGCGCAGACTGTCGAGCCGCGCTATTTCGGCCTCGATCTCCTTGAGCCGCTTCTCGAACTTGCCGCGCGCGGGTTTGCGCGCATCGCTCCCCTGAGAGGCGGCGGCTGCGCCTTGAGCCGAGGCGCCATCGCGCCGCACCGGCCGGCCAGGCCCGGCCAGGACACGGGCGCGGTACTCGTCGAGGTCGCCATCGAACGGCTTGATGGTGCCGCCTTCGACCAGCCAGAGCCGGTCCGCACAGGCCTCGATCAGGAAGCGGTCATGGCTGACCAGCATCACCGCGCCGGGATAATCGTTGATCGCCTCCATCAGCGCGGCGCGGCTGTCGATGTCGAGGTGGTTCGTCGGCTCGTCGAGAATCAGCAGATGAGGCCCCTTGAAGGTGGCGATGCCGAGCATGAGCCGGGCTTTCTCGCCGCCTGAGAGCTGCGCCACCCTGGTGTCGGCCTTGGAGGCGGGAAAGCCCATTTGGGCTGCCCGCGCCCGGATGCGGGCCTCGGTTGCATCAGGCATCAGCGGCGCTATGTGCTGCACGGGGGTCTCGCCAAGCCGGAGCTCATCGACCTGATGCTGCGCGAAGTAGGCCACCTCGACACGGCTTGAGCGGCGCACCTCGCCGGCCATCGGCGCGAGCTTCGTCGCAAGCAGTTTGCAGAAGGTGGATTTGCCGTTTCCATTCGGGCCCAGCAGTGCGATGCGGTCATCCGGCTGGATGGACAGGTTGAGCCCCTTGAGGATCGCCTTGTCGCCATAGCCGACCGCCGCGCCATCGAAGGTGTAGAGCGGGGGCGACATCTCGCGCGTCGGCTCGGGGAAGTGGAAGGGCAGGACCTGGCTGTCCACGATGGCGGCGATCGGCGCGAGCTTCTCGAGCCGCTTCACGCGGGACTGGGCCTGCTTTGCCTTGGAAGCCTTGGCCTTGAAGCGGTCGACGAAGGCCTGCAGGTGCTTGCGCTCCGCCTCCTGCTTGTCCTTGAGCTTGCCCAGCAGCGCCATCTTCTCGGTCCGCTGCCGATCGAACGAGGAATAGCCGCCGCGGTAAAGCGTGAGTTTGGACTGGTCGAGATGCAGGATGTGGTCGACGCAGGTGTCAAGCAACTCCCGGTCGTGGCTGATCACCAGCACCGTGTGCGGATAGCGGCCCAGATAGTCATAGAGCCACAAGGTGCCCTCGAGATCGAGGTAATTGGTGGGCTCGTCGAGCAGGAGCAGGTCCGGCTCGGTGAACAGCACTGCCGCCAGCGCGACCCGCATTCGCCAGCCGCCGGAAAACGACGAGCAAGGCCGCTTCTGCTGCTCGGCGTCAAAGCCCAGGCCATGCAGGATCGAGGCGGCCCGGGCCTCGGCGGAATAGGCGCCGATGTCGACCAGCCGCATTTCGATGTCGGCCCGCCGCATCGGGTCCTGCGTGGTCTGCGCCTCGGCCATCAGCGCGCAGCGCTCCAGATCGGCGGCGAGCACCACCTCGATCAGGCTTTCGGGACCGCCGGGCGCTTCCTGCGACACGGCTCCGATGCGCACATTCTTCGGCATGCCGACATGGCCGCTCTCTGTCGCAAGCTCTCCCATGATGATGCGGAACAGCGTGGTCTTGCCGGTGCCGTTGCGGCCGACGAGCCCGACCTTGGCGTTCGGCGGCAACGCGACGCTCGCCTGGTCGATGAGCAGGCGAGGGCCGAGGCGATAAGTGAGGTCGTTGAGATGGAGCATGGCCGGGCCTTGTGGCTGACCAACGCGCAAAAAGCCAGCGCGGCGATCCGGCCAGCGCGAAGTTTCAGGCAAGCGGCGCCGCGGCCGGCGACGCGCGGACGATTTTCACGGCTGCGGCCTCGCCTTTGAAGCGCTGCCGGGATATCTGCCGCGGATGATCTATGATTTCACCGCAGCCGCGCTGGTGACGCTTCTCGTCACGCTCGATCCGCCCGGGCTCGCCCCGATCTTCCTGTCTGTGACACGCGGCATGTCGGATGCCCAGCGGCGAGTGGTGGCCATCAGGGCGTCCGTGATCGCCTTCGTGCTTCTCGCCTTCTTCGCGCTGGCGGGCGACGCGCTTCTCAGGGTTCTCGGCGTGTCGCTGCCAGCCTTCCGGATTGCGGGCGGGCTGCTGCTGTTCTGGATTGCCTTCGAGATGGTGTTCGAGCGCCGCAACGAGCGCAAGCAGAACACTGCGGATGTCGCCATCACCAGGGACCACATCCAGAACGTCGCGGCCTTTCCGCTGGCGATCCCGCTGATGGCGGGCCCCGGAGCCCTGACGGCCATGATGCTGCTGGCGGGACGCGCCGGCGGCGATCCCTGGACACTGTCACTGCTGGTCGGCATCGCGGCGCTGGTAGTGCTGTCCTGCACCTTGACCTTCTTCCTCGCCACGCCGATCTCGCGCCTGCTCGGGGTGACGGGCAATGTCGTGCTGACGCGGCTGCTCGGCGTGATCCTGGCCGCCATGGCGGTGCAGTTCGTTGTCGACGGGATAAAGGCGGTCGTCCGTACCTTCTGAGGCGCCGTCAGAGCGTGAGCAGCAGCCGCCGCATCAGTTCCTGACGCGGTGCGATCGATGAGATCAGCCCATGTTCGGAAAGCGTATGGGCGCCTTCGCCGTCGATGCCGAGCCCGTCCAGCGTCGGCACGTTGAGCGCAGCCGAGAAGTTGCCGTCCGAACCGCCGCCTGTCATGGGGCAATCCTCAAGTGTGAACCCGATCTCGGCGGCCAGCCCCCGAGCATGCTAGAACAGCGCAGCCACGGGCGGCGTCTTCTCGTAAGGAGGGCGGTTCATGCCGCCGAAGACCTTGACCTTCACATCGGGATCATGAGGCCTGAGATTCAGCAGCCGTTGCTCGAACTCGGTCCCGTCCGCCGCCGTGCGGACCCTGAGATCGACCGTGAACCAGGCATGCTGCGGGATGACGTTGGGCGCGGTGCCGCCGGTGACGAGCGCCACGGTCGCGGTCACGCCGCGCGCATAATCGGTCATGGCCTCGATAGCGAGGATCTGGCGGGCCGCCTCGCGGATGGCGCTGCGCCCGTCCTGGTGCCGGGCCCCTGAATGGGCAGGCCGCCCCTCGATGGTCACCTCGAAGCGGCCGACCCCCTTGCGCGCCGTCACGATGCGGCCGCCATCGCGCGCCGGCTCGGTGACAAGGACATGGCTTGATCGCGCGGATTCGGCCTCGATCAGGGCGCGCGTGGTTGGGCTGCCGATTTCCTCGTCCGGCGTGAACAGGAATCGGATCGGCTTTCGCGCCATCGGAGCCGCCTGTTTGAACGCCTGAAGCGCCAGCCAGGCGCCGCCCTTCATGTCGTAGACGCCAGGTCCATACAGCCTGTCGCCTTCGATCCGCACGGGCAGGTCGCCGCTGGTCGTGCCTACGGGATGGACCGTGTCCAGATGCGACATCACGAGCGGGCCCGGCGCGCCCGTGTCAGGGCCCGCGCCGAGCAACAGCGTATCGCCCAGGCCATCGCGGCCGGCAATCCGCTTGACGGAGATGGGCAGGCCGGCGACCTCTGCCGCGACCAGATCCATCATGGCGTTGACCCCCGGCACATGGCGGGTCGGGCTTTCAACCGCCACCCACGACACCAGGCTGTCGATGGATGCCACGCTGGCCGGATGTGTTGCCATGGAGGCGAGCCTCAGAACGGGATGTCGTCGTCGAGCGTCGAGGCGCGGCCGGCCGGAGCGGCTGGCCGGCGCTCCATCGGGCTGGAACGGCCGAAGTTGCCGCCGCCCGACCGGTCCTCGATCATGCCGCCGTCGCGCCCGCCGCCCATGTCGGCGCCTTCGCCGCGTCCGCGGCTGTCGAGCAACGTCAGTTCGCCCCGGAAACGCTGCAGAACGATCTCCGTCCGGCGGCGCTTCTGGCCCGACTGCTGGTCGTCCCATTCGCGCGTCTGGAGCTGGCCCTCGACATACACCTTGGAGCCCTTCTTCAGATAGTTCTCGGCGACCTTGCCGAGGTTCTCGTTGAAGATGACCACGTCATGCCACTCGGTCCGGTCCTTGCGTTCGCCGCTGGCCTTGTCCCGCCAGCTTTCCGTCGTGGCCAGCGAGAAGGACACAACCGGGTCGCCACTGTTCGTGCGGCGGACTTCCGGGTCCTTGCCCAGATTGCCCACCAGAATCACCTTGTTCACGCTGCCTGACATGTCGCCGCTCCCACGCTCACCTTTGCTGGCGCCGCAGCGCCTGATCCAATCACCCGGCGCTCCGCGCCCTCGTCAGCGCAGATAAGCCGAGCCCCTTGCACAAATCAAGATGTTCTTGATATGTTCGTGCAACTCACCTGGGGAGAACACGGCAGCTTGGCATTGCTGCGATCCCTTGCGCGCTTCGCCAGCCGCGCACGCAGGCCGGCCATGCGGCAAGCTGCCCGCCTGAGACGCTGGCTTCGAGCGAAAAGCACCCTAGATAGATGTGGTTCCCACAATCCAGCAGAGCAGCAGATGGCCCGCCCGCGAGACCCGATCGAAGACCTGTTCGACAGGAACCTGCTGGCGGACCCCAATGCACGGCTGATCACCGTGCGCGGCGCGCGCGAGCACAACCTCAAGAATGTGGACCTTGCCATCCCGCGCGACAAGCTGGTGGTGTTCACGGGCCTGTCCGGCTCGGGCAAGTCGTCTCTCGCCTTCGACACGATCTATGCTGAGGGGCAGCGGCGCTATGTCGAGTCGCTCTCGGCCTATGCACGCCAGTTCCTCGAGATGATGCAAAAGCCCGATGTCGACCAGATCGACGGACTGTCCCCGGCGATCTCCATCGAGCAGAAGACCACCTCGAAGAACCCGCGCTCCACCGTCGGCACGGTCACGGAGATCTATGACTACATGCGCCTGCTCTGGGCGCGGGTCGGCATTCCGTATTCGCCCGCCACAGGCCTGCCCATCGAGAGCCAGACCATCAGCCAGATGGTCGACCGGGTGCTGGCCATGCCGGAGAAGACGCGTCTCTTTCTGCTTGCGCCCGTGGTGCGGGGCCGCAAGGGCGAATACCGCAAGGAGCTGGCCGATTATCAGAAGCGCGGCTTCCAGCGCGTGAAGATCGATGGTCAGTTCCACGAGATCGCCGACGCGCCAGCCCTCGACAAGAAGCTGAAGCACGACATCGACGTGGTGGTGGACCGCATTGTGGTGCGGCCCGACATCGCCGCGCGCCTTGCCGAGAGCTTCGAGACCGCGCTTGAGCTCGCCGAGGGGCTCGCCACCGTCGAGTTCGCCGACGAGAAGGACGAGAAGGGCGAGCCGAAGACGATGATCTTCTCGTCCAGGTTCGCCTGTCCGGTTTCGGGCTTCACCATCGCCGAGATCGAGCCGCGCCTGTTCTCCTTCAACAACCCTTTCGGCGCGTGCCCAACCTGCGACGGGCTGGGCCACGAAATGCGCATCGACGCGGACATGGTGGTGCCCGACCACAGCGCGACGCTGAAGGGCGGGGCCATCGCGCCCTGGGCCAAGTCCACGTCGCCCTATTACGGGCAGACGCTGACGGCGCTGGCGCGGCACTACAGCTTCCCCATGAACAAGCCCTGGCGTGAGTTGCCGGAGACGGTGCGCAACCTCCTGCTCTTCGGCACAGGCAAGGAGGCAGTGCGTTTCGCCTATGATGACGGGTTGAGGTCCTATGAGGTCAACAAGCCGTTCGAAGGCGTGATCACCAATCTCGAACGCCGTTACCGCGAGACCGAATCCGACTGGGCGCGCGAGGAGATTGGCCGCTTCATGAGCGAGACCCCGTGCGCTGGCTGCGGCGGCTTCAGGCTCAAGCCCGAGGCGCTCGCGGTCAAGATCGACATGCGCCACATCGGCGAGGTGACGAGGCTCTCCGTGCGCGAGGCGCTTGGCTGGGTGAGCGAGCTGCCGGCGCGCCTCAACGCCAAGCAGAACGAGATCGCCGTCCGCATCCTCAAGGAGATTCGCGACAGGCTGACCTTCCTGCTGGACGTGGGGCTTGAATATCTGACGCTCTCGCGGGCTTCCGGGACGCTCTCGGGCGGGGAAAGCCAGCGCATCCGGCTGGCGTCGCAGATCGGCTCGGGCCTTACAGGTGTGCTCTATGTGCTCGATGAGCCCTCGATCGGCCTGCACCAGCGCGACAATGAGCGGCTTCTCGGCACGCTGCGGCGCCTGCGGGATCTCGGCAACACCGTCATCGTGGTCGAGCATGACGAGGATGCTGTGTTGCAGGCGGATTATGTGGTCGATGTCGGGCCCGGCGCCGGCATCCATGGCGGACGGATCGTGGCCCGCGGCACGCCAGCGCAGATCATGGCCGATCCGGCCTCGCTCACCGGCAAGTATCTCACGGGCGAGCTGTCCGTGCCGGTGCCGGCCAAGCGCCGCAAGCCGCAGAAGGGGCGGATGCTCAAGCTCTTCGGCGCGCGCGGCAACAACCTCAAGGATGTCTCGGTGGAGCTGCCGCTGGGCACCTTCACGTGCATCACGGGCGTCTCCGGCGGCGGCAAGTCCACGCTGGTGATCGACACGCTCTACAAGGCGGTCGCGCGCAAGCTCAACGGCGCCATAGAGCATCCCGCGCCCTTCGACCGCATTGAGGGGCTCGAACATCTCGACAAGGTCATCGACATCGACCAGTCGCCGATCGGCCGCACGCCGCGTTCGAATCCGGCCACCTACACCGGCGCGTTCACACCGATCCGCGAGTGGTTTTCCGGCTTGCCCGAGGCGAAGGCGCGCGGCTACCAGCCGGGCCGCTTCTCTTTCAACGTCAAGGGCGGCCGCTGCGAGGCCTGCCAGGGCGATGGCGTCATCAAGATCGAGATGCACTTCCTGCCCGATGTCTACGTCACCTGCGATGTCTGCAAGGGCAAGCGCTATGACCGCGAGACCCTTGATGTGAAGTTCCGCAACCACTCCATCGCCGACGTGCTCGACATGACGGTGGAGGAGGCGGCGGAGCTGTTCAAGGCCGTGCCCACCATCCGCGACAAGATGGAGACCCTGGCGCGCGTGGGCCTCGATTACATCAAGGTCGGCCAGCAGGCCACGACGCTGTCCGGCGGCGAGGCGCAGCGCGTGAAGCTGTCCAAGGAACTGTCCAAGCGCGCCACCGGCCGCACGCTCTACATCCTCGATGAGCCGACTACGGGCCTGCACTTCCACGACGTCGCCAAGCTCATGGAGGTGCTGCATGAACTGGTCGATCAGGGTAACAGCGTGGTCGTGATCGAGCACAATCTCGAGGTCATCAAGACCGCCGACTGGGTGATCGACATGGGCCCCGAGGGCGGCGACGGAGGCGGCATGGTCGTGGCGCAGGGCACGCCCGAAGACGTCGCGCGTGCGGCGGCCAGCCATACCGGGCGCTTTCTCAAGGAGGTCCTGGCAAGGCGGCCGCCAAAGACGCGCAGCGCAGCCGAATGAGCGCGATCAACCTTCTCGACCTGATCAGCCTCGCCGGCTGCGCCGACAGGCCCAACGAGGACCGCGCTGGCCTCGCAGGACGCCATGCCTGGGTGATCGACGGCGCGACAGGTCTTGGCGAGCCGTTGATGGGCGGGGCCAGCGACGCGGCCTGGCTCGCGCAGCGTTGCCATGAGGCCTTCACACGTCATGCCGATGTCGAGGACCCGGCGGAACTTCTCTCCCGTTCGGCTGATGATCTGGTGGCGAGCTTCGAAGCGGAACGGCGTCGGTCGCTCGATGCGTCGTGGGAGCTGCCCTGCGGCGCGTTCATGCTGGCGAGCTGGCGCGATGGTGGGCTTGACCTGTCATGGTCGGCAGATTGCCGCGCCATCGTCGAGACGGATGGCGGCATTCTGCTGAGCTTTGGCGCCAGCGCGCTCAGCGAGGAAGCCGAGGCTGCGCTCGTCGCGCGGCTGGGGCAGGGGGGCGATCCCGCCCGGCGCTATCGCGAGCCAGCGGCGCTCGAAGCCTTGCGTGAGCAGCGGGGCGTCGCGCTGGCGCCCGCCCGCTCGATCATTCTTTGCCCCGATCGCGGCTTTCTGGAGCATCTGGGGCGCGCCCGCATCAGCGCAAGGCGTCTGCGTCTGCTGCTGATGACCGACGGCTTCGCCGCAGCCGAACTGCGCTACGGTCTGCATGACGGACCGCGTGCCTTGATGGCCGCCGCTGCCGCGGGCGGTTTGCAGCCAATCGCCGCGGCACTTCGCCGATTCGAGGCCGAGGTCGACCCGGACTGCGTGCTCAGGCCGCGCTGGAAGCGCAGCGACGACGCCACGGCCCTGCGCCTCGAAATCTCCGCCTAAATCATTGTCGGTCAAAGCATAATTTGGCTGTGACGATCGCCCTGTTTCGCTGGCGTCGCCGGCTTGAATCGGCTAACGACGACTCTCTTCTCTCAAGATGATTTTCCGGAGGACCAGCCCCGGGAACCGACTACGGAACGGTGCAGTGAGCGACGACGACAACAAGCCGGTTGAACCGCCGGTCCCCCCCGGCGGCGGCAGCGACATCAAGCCGATCTCGATCACCGACGAGATGCGCAAGAGCTATCTTGATTACGCCATGAGCGTGATCGTGAGCCGTGCCTTGCCTGATGTGCGCGACGGCCTCAAGCCCGTGCATCGCCGAATTCTCTACGCGATGTGGGAGAACAGCTTCACCCCTGACCGCAAATACGTGAAGTCCGCGCGCATCGTCGGCGACGTGATGGGCCAGTATCACCCGCATGGCGACCAGGCGATCTACGACGCGCTGGTGCGCATGGCGCAGGACTTCTCGATGCGGCTCATGCTCGTCGACGGGCAAGGGAATTTCGGCTCGGTCGACGGTGATCCGCCAGCAGCCATGCGCTACACGGAAAGCCGCCTCGCGCGCCCGGCCATGGCCCTGCTGGAGGATCTCGACAAGGAGACCGTCGAGTTCCAGGCCAACTACGACGACAGCAAGGAAGAACCCTCCGTCCTGCCGGCGCGCTATCCCAACCTGCTGGTCAATGGCGCCGGCGGCATCGCTGTCGGCATGGCCACCAACATCCCGCCGCACAACCTCGGCGAGGTGATCGACGCCTGCGTGGCCTACATCGATAATCCCGAGATCAGCATCGACGACCTGATCGAGATCGTCCCCGGCCCCGATTTCCCCACCGGCGGCTTCATCATGGGGCGCGGCGGGTTGCGCGCCGCCTATCACCTGGGCCGCGGCTCGGTGGTCATGCGCGCCAGGACGGCGGTCGAGGAACTGCGCCGGGAGCGCGAGGCGATCATCGTCACCGAGCTGCCCTATCAGGTCAACAAGGCCTCGCTGCTGGAGAAGATCGCCGATCTGGTGCGCGAGAAGCGGCTTGAAGGCATCTCCGACCTGCGCGACGAATCCGACCGCGACGGCATGCGCATGGTGATCGAGCTCAAGCGCGACGCCATCGCGGATGTGGTGCTCAACCAGCTGTTCCGCTTCACGCCGCTGCAGTCCAGCTTCGGCTGCAACATGGTGGCGCTCAATGGCGGCCGCCCAGAGACGCTCAACCTCAAGGACTTCATCCGCGCCTTCGTGGATTTCCGTGAGGAGGTCATCTCCCGCCGCACCAGGTTTCTGCTCAACAAGGCGCGCGAACGCGCCCATGTCCTGTGCGGCCTCGCCATCGCGGTGGCGAACATCGACGAGGTCATCCGCATCATCCGCACCGCGCCCGATCCGAATGCGGCGCGCGAGGCGCTGACGGGCCGGATATGGCCGGCTTCCGATCTGGCGCCGCTGATCCGGCTTGTGGACGATCCGCGCTATCCTATTGGCGATGATGGCTCCTATCGGCTCTCCGACACCCAGGCCCGCGCCATTCTCGAGCTGCGCCTTGCACGACTCACCGCCCTCGGCCGCGAGGAAATCGGCGACGAGCTGACCAGGCTCGCCGTCGAGATCGAGGATTTCCTCGCAATCCTGCGCTCGCGCCAGCGGATCATGGATCTGGTCAAGTCAGAGCTGAGCGAGATCAGGGCCGCCCATGCGACCCCGCGCAAGACCATCATCCAGGATTGGGATGCCGATCTTGAGGACGAGGACCTGATCGCCCGCGAGGACATGGTCGTCACCGTCAGCCATGGCGGCTACATCAAGCGGGTGCCGCTCTCGACCTATCGCGCCCAGCGCCGCGGCGGCAAGGGCCGCTCGGGAATGGCCACGCGCGATGAGGATTTCGTCTCGCGCCTGTTCGTCGCCAACACCCATACCCCGCTGATCTTCTTCTCCTCGCTCGGCCAGGCCTACAAGGAGAAGGTCTGGCGGCTGCCGCTGGCGGCGCCCAACGCGCGCGGCAAGGCGCTGGTCAACATGCTGCCGCTTGAGGCGGGCGAGCGCATCACCTCCGTGATGCCGTTGCCCGAGGATGAGGCAAGCTGGGAGACGCTCGACGTCATGTTCGCGACGGCGTCGGGCAATGTCCGGCGCAACAAGCTGTCCGATTTCGTGCAGGTCAACCGCAATGGCAAGATCGCCATGAAGCTCGACGAGGGCGACGCCATTGTCGACGTGGCCATCTGCTCCGAAGACAATGACGTGCTGCTCACCACCGCGCAGGGCCAGTGCATCCGCTTCGCGGTTCCAGAGGTGCGCGTGTTCAAGGGGCGCGATTCGACCGGCGTGCGCGGCATCAGCCTTGCCGAAGGCGACAAGGTGATTTCGCTGGCGATCCTGCATCATCTCGAAGCGACTGCCGATGAGCGGGCCGCCTATCTCAAGATGAGCCGCGCGGTCTCTGGCGAGGTCTCCGATGATACGGCCGCAGAGGCCGGGCCGGCGGACACGGATGACGCTTCGTCCGGCGACTTGAGGCTTTCGCAGGAGCGGTACGCGGCCATGTCGGCGGTCGAGCAGATCGTCCTCACGGTCTCCGCCAATGGCTACGGCAAGCGTACCTCGTCCTTCGAGTACCGCGTGACCGGCCGGGGCGGGAAGGGCATCGTCGCCATGGTCGTCAACGAGCGCAACGGGCCGCTGGTTGCGTCCTTCCCCGTCGAGGATGCCGATCAGATCATGCTGGTCACCGATGGCGGCCAGCTGATCCGCGTGCCGGTGGCGGGCATCCGCGTGGCCGGCCGCTCGACCCAGGGCGTGATCGTATTCGACACCGCTGAAGGCGAGCATGTCGTCAGCGTCGAGCACATCACCGATGACGGAGAAGAAGACGGCGAGGCCTAGGCCTGAGAGGCCCGGTATGCGCCATAATGGTTAGGGATGCTGAAGGATTTGCACGCTAGGGTTGCTTTATGCAATCGGAGATTTGCGGATGCACGCCCTTGCCGTGGCAATCCTCGCAGGCGTGGTTTCAATCGGGATCGTTCAGGCCGCCAAGGCGCCCAGCGAACGCTGGACCCTGACGACGATCGCGGGAACCGCGACCCTTGCGTTTGTCACCGAACCGGAAGGCCGCCCTCTCATCATATTCGTCTGCGGCGCGCGGATGCCGGGCGTCGCACAGGTCATCGTGCCCATGCCAGAGGATGATCTCGGCGACAGGCGGCTGCGGCTTGATCTGGAAGTCGGAAAGGCCAGCGTCATGGCCGCCGCCCTGCGCACCAGCGGGGTCCTGAGCGATCGCCCTGCCATCACGAGCGAGATCACTGCGCAGGAAATGACCGCGCTTCTGCTGTCGCCATCGGACTCGCTGAGTTGGCGCGTGGAAACGTCGAGCAGCGCCGGGCGTCCCCGTCTGACTGCGCCTCTGCCGCATCCGATCAGCCGTCAGCGCACCGAGTTCCTGCGCTTCTGCGCCTGAGGCGAAGCCTCGTCAGTTCTGGTTCGCGCCGGGCCCCGGCCTGGCGCCGGGCGGGCATTTGCCGAGGATGATCATGCCGAGCACCTCGTCCTCCGTGACGTCCCCTACGGCTGCGGTGCCCACGAGTTGCCCGTTCTTCATCACGGCCACCCGGTCGGCCAGGTCGAAGACGTCATGGATGTCATGGCTGATGAGGAAAATGCCGATGCCTTGCTTCTTCAACTCCTTGACGAGGTCGCCGACCTGCCTGGTCTCGGCCGGGCCGAGCGCTGCGGTGGGTTCGTCCATGATGAGGATGCGCGCGTCGAAATAGATGGCGCGGGCGATCGCAACCGACTGCCGCTGGCCGCCGGACAGCGCGCGGACAGGCTCCTTGAAGCGACGGAAGTGCGGGTTGAGCCGCGCCATCACCTTGCGCGTCTCGTCCTCCATGGCCGCGTCATCGAGCATGCCCCAGCCCGTCACGAGTTCGCGGCCCAGAAAGATGTTGGCGGCAGCGTCGACATTGTCGGCCAGCGCCAGCGTCTGGTAGATCGTTTCGATGCCGTAGCGCTTGGCGTCGCGCGGTGAGGCGATGTCGGCCTTCTCGCCGCGGATGCGGATATCCCCGGCATCGGGGCGATAGGCGCCCGACAGGATCTTGATCAAGGTCGACTTGCCGGCGCCGTTATGGCCCAGGAGCGCGACAACCTCGCCGGCATGAAGATCAACATCGACATTGTCCACGGCCTTTATCCCGCCAAAGGCGATGGAAATGCCCTGCATGGCGACGAGAGGAGTCTGGCTGCTCATCATGGCCTCACTTGACGCGCTTGTTGTAGACCGTGTCGAGCCACACGGCCGTGACGAGGACGAGGCCGACCACGATGTTCTGCAGGGGCGCATCGACGCCGAGCAGCACCATTCCCGACTGCAATGATTGCATCACCAGCGCGCCCAGCATGGCCCCCACAATGGTGCCAAGCCCGCCTGCCAGCGAGGTTCCGCCGATCACCGCCGCAGCGATCACGTAAAGCTCGTCGAGCGTGCCGGCCGCATTGGTGGCGGCGTTGAGGCGTGCCGTGGAGATGCAGGCGGCGATGCCCACCAGCGCCCCCATCAGCGCATAAACCAGCATCAGGAGCCGCCGGGTGTTGACGCCTGACAGTTCGGCCGCCTCCGGGTTTCCGCCGATCGCGAAGACATAGCGCCCGAAGCGCATCCGCGTCGCCAGGATGGTGACCGCGACCCCGACGGCGACGGCGACAAGCACCGGAATGGCGAGCCCATGCGCGATGAACACGCCGCCGGCAGGCCAGACGCCGCCGCCGGCCTCGACCATTCGCCGCGCGACGCCGGCGGGCAGCGGATAGCTGTTCGCGACCCAGACAGCGCCGAGAACGGAGAAGCTCAGCAGGCCCGCCACCAGAAGCTCCGCCCACAAGGGCCTGAGATGAAAGCCGAAACGCTTGCGCCGCCGCCGGATCACGAAGCTGAAGGCAATGATCAGAATGCAGGCGCCCACGCCGATGGTCCAGGAGAGCGACGCGCCGATCGCCCCCTCGATGCCGCCACCAATAGGCCTGAACCGCGAATCCATGGGCGCGATGGTCTGGCCTTGCGTCACCCACCACGCCGCGCCCCGCCAGATCAGCAGGCCGCCAAGCGTGACGATGAAGGATGGCACGCCGAGATAGGCGATGATGGAGCCCTGCAGCCCACCGATCAGGGCGCCCGTGGTGATGGCAACCAGCACGGCCACGATCCAGGTTGCGGGATGTTCGAGTCCCCACAGCGCGGGCAGGTATTGCGCCTGCAACACGCCGATGATCATGCCGATGAAGCCAAGCATCGCGCCGACCGACAGGTCGATGTTGCGCGTGACGATGACCAGCACCATCCCGCAGGCCATGACCGCGATCGAGGCTGTCTGGACCGAGAGGTTCCACAGATTGCGCGGGGTAAGGAAGGCGCCGCCCGAGGCTATATGAAATCCTGTCCAGATAACCAGAAGCGCGACAAGCATGCCGACCAATCGCGGCGGTATCTCAAGAGTTTGCAGCCAGCGGCTCATGTAGGGCCTGTTCGCGTGGGTTGGTGTCTGGCGGCCGCAGGGGACGACGATGGCAGGCGCCGCGCCGGCGCCACCCCCATCATTGCTTCATCTTGGCCAGATGAGGGACAAAAGCCAAAGGGCGGCCACGAGGGCCGCCCCGGCTTGTCGCTCAGTTGCAGGCGGGCACCCGGCCGGCAGGCACGCCCTGACAGACTGCGGCTTTCGGAGCCCATCCCGCATCGATCACGACATTGAGGGTGGCCTGCGTGATCGGCACTGGCTTGAGGAACATCGCGGTCATGCTGGCCTTGTTCGGGCCCTGGTTCCACGCGGTCGAGCCCGCGATTTCATTCAGCTTCTTGCCGCCCGCAAGCTGGATCGCGATCTCTGCGGCATTCCGGCCAAGCTCGCGTGCATCCTTCCAGATCGTCACGGTCTGCTGGCCGAGCGCCACGCGGTTGAGAGCCGCCCGGTCGGCGTCCTGTCCCGAGACCGGGACCGAGCCAGCCATTCCCTGGGCAGCCAGCGCCGCGATGGCGCCGCCGGCCGTGCCGTCATTGGCGGCGACCACGGCGTCGACCTTGTTGTTGTTGCGCGTGAGGAACTGCTCCATGTTGCGCTGGGCATTGGCGGGCAGCCAGCCATCGGTGAAGGCCTCGCCGACATTCTTGATCCTGCCGGCGTCGATCGCAGGCTTGAGCACTTCCATCGAGCCCTGGAACAGGAAGTTGGCGTTCGGGTCCGAGCCCGAGCCCTTGATGAAGACATAGTTGCCTTCCGGCTTCGCCTTCTGGATATCGCGGGCCATCATCCGGCCGACCTCGACATTGTCGAAGGTGAGATAGAACACCTGCGGAATTTCGATCAGGCGGTCATAGCCGACGACGGCGACGCCCTCGTTGATGGCCTTCTCGACCGCCGGGCGGACGGCCGCCGCGTCCTGCGCCAGCACGATCAGCGCCTTGGCGCCGCGCGCGATCAGGCTTTCGATGTCGGTCAGCTGCTTGCCCGGCGAGGACTGCGCATCGGCCGAGAGGTATGTGCCGCCTGCCTTCTCGATGGCGGCCTTGATGGCGGCTTCGTCCGTCTTCCAGCGTTCTTCCTGAAAGTTGGACCAGCTCACGCCAACCACGGGGCCCCTTGTCTGGGCAAAGGCGGCGGAACTGCTGAAGAGGCCGGCAGCAAAAGCCCCGGCCAGCAGGATGAGATGACGATTCATTGCGTTTCTTCCCGTTGTTTTTGTCGCTGTCGCGCGAGCGCTCGCCAGCGTATCTCAGTTGTTGTAGCTCTGGTAGAAGACGGGATTTCACTGGCCTCGTCAACCAGCCGCAGAGCGCTTGAACAAGCCCTTGCGAGGCAATACCAGTGTTAGCCATGAAAGGACCTGACCGTGCCGCATGATCTTGTCATTTATGATTGTGACGGCACGCTGATCGACACGGAGACGATCTACGCCGAAATCAACCTCAGCGCCTATCACCGCATCGGGCTGACGCACTGGACGATGGATTCCTATGTCGACGCCATGGTGGGTATCCCCGTCGCCGCCGGCCGCAAGATCATCGAGGCCGATTATGGCGGGCCTCTTCCGCCTGATTTCGAAGAGGCGATCGAGCGCGAGGTCAAGCGCCGCTTCCTCGATGAACTCCAGACGCTGCCCGGCGTGCGCGAGGCGGTGAATGCGATCGACGGGCCGCGCTGCGTGGCATCCTCCACCAGCCTGCAGCCGCTCAAGCGCAACCTCGCCACGGCCGGCCTGATCGACCTGTTCGATCCGCATGTCTTCTCGGCGAGCCAGGTCTCGCGCGGCAAGCCGCATCCGGATGTGTTTCTGTTCGCGGCCGAAACCATGGGCGCTCGCCCAGAGCGCTGTCTTGTCATCGAGGATTCCGTGCCAGGCGTGCTCGCGGCGCGCTCGGCCGGAATGCCGGTGATCGGCTTCACCGGCGTCGCCCATGACAAGGAACGCATCGCGTCGCGTCTGAAGGAGGCCGGCGCTCTCGCCGTGATCGGGCACATGAACGAGTGGCCCGCCATGGTGCGAGCCATTCGCGAGGGCTGAGATGGGCCCTTTGCAAAGCGGCCCAAGCTCGATTACCGATGGATCATGACCCTCACAGCCTTCTATACCGGCTCTTTCGACCCCGTCACCAACGGCCATCTCGATGTTGTCCGGCAAGCCTGCCGCATGGCGGACCGGCTCGTGATCGCCATCGGCGTCCACCCCGGCAAGGCTCCGCTCTTCACCTCCGATGAGCGCGCCGAACTGCTGCGCGCCACCTGCGGTCCCATCGCCCGGATCGAGCAGGCACGGCTCGAGGTTGTGACATTCGCCGGACTGGCCGTGGAAGCCGCCCGCGAAGCCGGCGCCACCATGATGGTCCGCGGCCTGCGCGACGGCACGGATCTCGACTACGAAATGCAGATGGCCGGCATGAATGGCGCCATGGCGCCGGACATCCTTACCGTCTTTCTGCCAGCCTCGCCGGCGTTCCGGCCGATCACGGCCACGCTCGTTCGCCAGATCGCCGCCCTGGGGGGGGACGTCTCGGCCTTCGTCCCGGAGTCCGTGGCGGCAAGCCTCAAGGCGCGTTTCGCCCGGAGCTGAAGCTGGCGCGGGCGGGACAGGCGGCATTCAGGCTTGCATTTTCGCTGTTTGGATGGTGTCAGTCGGTTGTCGACGTCAAGCGCTGACTCGCGGGCGGGCCGTTCGACCCGCACGCGCCCTTGAACAGGTTTCCTATGCGCCTTTCCCGTTATTTCCTTCCCATTTTGCGTGACACGCCCAAGGAGGCGGAGATTCTCTCGCATCGGCTGATGCTGCGGGCGGGGCTGATCCGCCAGCAGGCAGCCGGCAGCTATGCCTGGCTTCCGCTCGGGCTCAAGGTGCTCAACAACATCAATGCGGTGATCCGGGAAGAGCAGAATCGCTCCGGCGCGATCGAACTGCTGATGCCTACGATTCAGTCTGCGGATCTGTGGCGCGAGAGCGGACGCTATGATGATTACGGCAAGGAGATGCTGCGCCTCAAGGACCGGCATGACCGCGACATGCTCTTCGGGCCGACCAACGAGGAGATGGTCACCGAGATCTTCCGGTCCTACGTCAAATCCTACAAGGAATTGCCGCTGAACCTCTACCACATCCAGTGGAAGTTCCGCGACGAGGTGAGGCCCCGCTTCGGCACCATGCGCAGCCGGGAATTCCTGATGAAGGACGCATACTCGTTTGACGTTGACAAGGCCTCGGCGGTCCACAGCTACAACAAGATGTTCGTGGCCTATCTGCGGACATTCGACCGCCTGGGCCTCAAGGCGATCCCCATGCAGGCCGACACCGGCCCGATCGGCGGCGATCTGAGTCACGAGTTCATCATTCTCGCTGCAACGGGCGAGAGCGAGGTGTTCTGCCACAAGGATTTCCTCGATTTCGCGGTGCCTGGCGTCGAAACGAACTTTGACGACATCGCCGGCGTTCAGGGCATCGTCGACCGCTGGACCTCGCTCTATGCCGCCACATCGGAGAAGCATGAAGAGGCAGCCTATGCCGGAATTCCCGAGGCATCGCGCGTTTCTGCACGCGGCATCGAGGTCGGCCATATTTTCTACTTCGGCACCAAGTACTCGGCACCGATGGGCGCCACCGTCGCAGGCCCTGACGGCAAGGAGACTCACGTGCACATGGGATCTTACGGCATCGGACCGTCACGGCTCGTGCCCGCCATCATCGAGGCCAGCCATGACGATGCGGGCATCATCTGGCCGGACGCCATCGCGCCCTTCGCTGTGTCGCTGCTCAACCTCAAATCCGGCGACGCAGCAACCGACGGCGCCTGCGGCGAGCTTTATGCCGGGCTCGGCAATGCCGGCGTCGAGGTTCTGCATGATGACCGCGACGAGCGGCCAGGCGCGAAGTTCGTCGTCAATGACCTGATCGGCTCGCCCTGGCAGCTGATCGTCGGCCCCAAGGGCCTGGCCGAAGGCAAGGTCGAGCTCAAGCGCCGCGCGACAGGCGAGCGCGAGCTGCTCTCGCCTGCGGCCGCGCTCGACAGGCTGGTGCAGGTCGCCCAGAAAACACGGCAAGTCCGATGATTGACGCTCCCGCAGACACGAAGCCTTTTTCGCGCTTCGAATGGATGCTTGCGTCACGCTACCTGCGCACGCGGCGACGCGAGGGCTTCGTTTCGGTCATCGCGGGCTTTTCCTTTCTCGGCATCATGCTCGGTGTGGCGACGCTGATCATCGTGCTGTCGGTGATGAACGGCTTCCGGAAGGAATTGCTGGACAAGATCGTGGGCGTGAACGGCCACATCTTCCTCACCCCCATAGAGCGCCCGCTCGATGATTATCGCGAGGTCGCCCAGAAGCTGACAGCAATCCGCGGCGTCACCCATGCCATCCCGATGGTCGAGGGGCAGGCCCTGGCCTCCTCGCAATATGGCAACAGCGGCGTGCTGATCCGCGGCATGCGCGAGAGCGACATCAAGACCATCGGCTTCATCGCACGAAAACTGAAGCAGGGCACGCTTGAAGGATTCGATGGCGCGAATGGCGTGGCCATAGGGCAGCGTCTCGCGGAAACACTCTCGATCCGCGCTGGCGACAGCCTCACCATCATCAGCCCGCGTGGGGCGGCCACGCCTTTCGGCACGGCGCCGCGCATCAAGGCCTATCCCGTCGTGGCGGTCTTCGAGATCGGCATGTCCGAGTTCGACGGCACCTTCGTCTTCATGCCGCTGGGCGAGGCGCAGGCCTATTTCAACCGCGACGACGATGTGAATGTCATCGAGGTCTTCATCGAGAACGCCGACCGGACGCAGCAGGTGAGGGACGCGATCGAGGCGAACGCGCCCCGGCCCCTCGTGCTGACCGATTGGCGGCAGCGCAACCGCACCTTCTTCTCCGCGCTTGAGGTGGAGCGGAACGTGATGTTCCTCATCCTGATGCTGATCGTACTTGTGGCCGCGCTCAACATCGTCTCGGGCCTCATCATGCTGGTGAAGGACAAGAGCTCGGACATCGCCATCCTGCGCACCATGGGCGCGACAAGCGGCTCGATCTTGCGGGTCTTCCTCATCACCGGCGCGTCGATAGGCGTGGTCGGGACTTTGGCCGGCTTCGCGCTCGGGCTGTTCATCTGCGCCAACATCCAGTCGATCCAGAATTTCGTGAGCCGCATCAGCGGCACCCAGCTCTGGGACCCCACAGTGCGGTTCCTGACAGAGATCCCTGCCCAGACCAATCCGGCAGAGGTCGCGGCGGTGGTCGCCATGGCGCTTGTGCTGTCTCTGCTGGCCACGCTCTATCCGGCCTGGCGTGCGGCCCGGCTCGATCCCGTCGAGGCCCTTCGCTATGGCTGACGCTCCTGCACCGGCAACGCCTGCGCTGTTCCTCTCGCAGGTCGACCGCGCCTATCCGCAGAGCGGTGGCATGCTCGAGATCCTGAAGCAGGCGGATTTTGCAATCTGGCCCGGGGAACTGGTGGCGCTTGTCGCGCCTTCCGGCACCGGCAAGTCCACGCTGTTGCATGTCGCGGGTCTGCTCGAGCATCCCGATGCGGGCGAGGTCTATGTCGGCGGCGTTGCGACAGCGAAGCTTGACGACGCCGACCGCACGCGGCTGCGCCGCACCGAGATCGGCTTCGTGTATCAGTTCCATCATCTGTTGCCTGAGTTTTCGGCCCTCGAGAATGTCGTGATGCCCCAGCTCATCCGCGGGCTCGGCAAGGCGGAGTCGGAGAAGCGCGCCGCAGATCTGCTCGACTTCCTCGGCCTGGGTGAGCGGCTGCGCAACCGCCCCGGAGAATTGTCCGGCGGCGAGCAGCAGCGCGTCGCCATAGCCCGCGCCGTCGCCAACGCGCCGCGCCTGCTTCTTGCTGACGAGCCCACCGGCAATCTCGACCCAGGCACCTCCAAGCACGTCTTCCGAACCCTGACCTCTCTGGTGCGCGCCTCGGGCCTCGCCGCCGTGATCGCCACGCACAATCTGGAACTCGCCGCCCAGATGGACCGCCGCGTGACCATAAAGGGCGGCCAGGTCGTCACGCTGGATTGAAGCTGCCGCTCCGTTAGCATTCTGGTAACCGTCGGCGTGGAGCCGCCCAACAACGGCTTGATCAAAGAACAAAACAAATACATAATGGAACATATCAAAAACAGGAGATCTCCATGGCCCGTCTCTTCGTCACCAGCCTCGCCGAAATGGCGTTCCTCACCACCTTCATCGCCATGATCCTGACCTGGGCAGCCATCTTCGCGGCGCCCGGCGTCTGATCCTGCTTCTGGCGCCAAGGGTGTGAACAGAAGGCGGAAGAGGGCGGGTTGCGCTCGACCTTGCTGGCGGCAGGGGTGATAACCGGGCGAGGAGTGTCCGATGCACGCGATTCCGCCCGAGCCCGGTTTTGTCCACCTGCACGTTCATTCGAGCTACTCGCTGCTCGAAGGCGCCATGACGATCCCCGTGCTGGCCAAGCTCGCGGCGGCGGACCACCAGCCCGCTCTGGCCCTCACCGACACCAACAACCTGTTTGGCGCGCTCGAGTTTTCCGAGAAGCTGGCCGGCTCCGGCATCCAGCCGCTGGTCGGCGTGCAACTGTGCCTTGATTGCGCGGATGTGGCCACCGACAGCCGCAAGCCCATGCAGCCCTCCCATCCGCATGTCGTGCTGCTGGCCGCGAGCGAAAAGGGGTATGAGAACCTGCTGGCGCTGATCTCCGCCGCCTACATGCTGCCTGATCTCGGCGCGCCGCCTGTCGTCGGCATGGCCCGGTTCGGCGCCCATGCGGAGGGCGTGATCTGCCTCACGGGCGGCGCGGGCGGGCCTGTCGACACGGCCTTGCGCGAGGGCAGGCGGGAACTGGCCGTGGCTCGGTTGCGCACGCTGCTGAGCGCCTTTGGCGACAGGCTTTATGTCGAGGTGCAGCGGCCCGCTTCCGGCGGCGCGCTGCCCACCGAGGCCGCGCTGCTGCGGCTCGCCTATGGGCTGGAGCTGCCCATTGTCGCCACCAACGAGCCCTTCTTCGCCAAGCCGCAGGACCATGAGGCGCATGATGCGCTGCTTGCCATCGCGGCGGGGCGGCTGATGTCCGATGACGACCGCCGGCGCGTCAGCGACGGCCAGTATTTCGCGACCCGGGCCGAGATGGCGCGCCGCTTCGCCGATCTGCCCGAGGCGCTGGCCACCACGGTGGAGGTGGCGCGGCGCTGCGCCTGGCGCCCCACTGTGCGCAAGCCGATCCTGCCGCGCTATGAGACCGGGAGCGGGCGCGACGAGCCGGCCGAGCTGCGCGAGCAGGCGGAGGCCGGATTGCGCATCCGCCTGGCCGCCCATGGTCCGAGCCCCGGCTTCACGGTGGATGATTACGAGAAGCGGCTCGCCTTCGAGCTGGGCGTCATCGAGCGGATGAAGTTCCCCGGCTACTTCCTCATCGTGGCGGACTTCATCAAGCATGCGAAGGCGCAGGACATTCCGGTCGGCCCCGGCCGCGGCTCGGGCGCGGGCTCGCTGGTGGCCTATGCGCTGACGATCACGGATGTGGACCCGCTGCGCTTCGGGCTGCTTTTCGAGCGCTTCCTCAACCCTGACCGCGTTTCGATGCCGGATTTCGACATCGACTTCTGCCAGGACAGACGCGAGGAGGTGATCGACTATGTGCGCCGTCGCTATGGCGCGGAGCGTGTGGCGCAGATCATCACCTTCGGCACGCTTCTGGCGCGCGGGGTGATGCGCGATGTCGGCCGCGTGCTGGAGATGCCCTACGGCCAGGTGGACAAGCTGACCAAGCTGGTGCCGCAGGCGCCGGGCAAGATCACGCCGCTGGCCGAGGCCATCTCCGGCGAGCCCAGGCTACAGATGGCGGCCAGGGACGAGCCCATCGTGGGCCGCATGCTGGAGATCGCGCAGAAGCTGGAGGGGCTGCACCGCCATGCCTCGACCCATGCCGCCGGCGTGGTGATCGGCGACCGGCCGCTCGACAGGCTGGTGCCGCTTTACCGCGATCCGCGCACGGGCGCGCGCGTCACGCAATACAACATGAAGTGGGTGGAGCAGGCCGGGCTGGTGAAGTTCGACTTCCTCGGCCTCAAGACCCTTACCGTGCTGACCACCGCGGTGCGGCTGCTCAAGCAGCGCGGCATCGAGATCAGGCTCGACGCGCTGCCCTTCGACGACGCGAAGACCTACGAGATGCTGGCGCGCGGCGAGACGGTGGGCGTGTTCCAGGTGGAAAGCGCCGGCATGAGGAAGGCGCTGGTCGAGATGAAGGCCGACCGGGTGGAGGATCTGATCGCGCTGGTGGCGCTTTATCGCCCCGGCCCCATGGACAACATCCCCACCTATTGCCGCCGCAAGCTGGGGCTGGAAAAGCCCAGCTACCTGCACCCCAAGCTTGAGCCCTATCTGGCCGAGACGCATGGCATCATCGTCTATCAGGAGCAGGTGATGCAGGTGGCGCAGGCGCTCTCGGGCTACAGCCTGGGCGAGGCGGACCTGCTGCGCCGCGCCATGGGCAAGAAGGTCAAGGCCGAGATGGACGCCCAGCGCGACCGCTTCACCCGCGGCGCCACCGAGCGCGGCCTGTCCGAGAGCCTGGCCTCGGAGATCTTCGACCTTCTGGCCAAGTTCGCCGATTACGGCTTCAACAAGAGCCACGCGGCGGCCTATGCGGTCGTCTCCTACCAGACGGCCTATCTCAAGGCGAATTACCCGGTCGAGTTCATGGCCGCCTCGATGACGCTGGACATGTCGAACACCGACAAGCTGGCCGAATTCCGCCGCGATGCGGAGCGCCTCGGCATCAGGGTCGAGCCGCCCTCGATCAATCGCTCGGGCGTGGCGTTCGATGTCGCGGAGGGGCGCATCTTCCATGCGCTCGCCGCCATTCGCGGGGTGGGGGAGGAGGCGGTGAGGTCCATCGTGGCCTGCCGCGCGGAGCAGGGGCCTTTTTCCGACCTCGCGGATTTCGCCCGCCGGCTGGACAGCCGCCGCGTCAACAAGCGCACCATCGAGGCGCTGATCGCGGCCGGCGCCTTCGACGGGCTGGAGCCCGACCGCGCCCGCGCCGCCGCCGCCATCGATGGCATGGTGGCGCTGGCGCAGCGCACGCGCGAGGCGCACGAGGGCGGGCAGGATGAGCTGTTCGGCTCAGGCGGGTCGGACAGCCTCGTCATCCCCGCGCACACGCCGTGGACCACCTCCGAGAAGCTGAGCCGCGAGCATGCGGCGGTGGGCTTTTTCCTGTCGGGCCATCCGCTGGATGATTACGCGCTGGTGCTGGAGCGGCTGCGCGTGCGCCGCTTCACCGAGTTCGCCGCCACGGTGCGCCTGACGGGCGCCTCGATGGGGCGCATCGCGGCCTCCGTCATCGACCGCTCGGAGCGCCGCACCAGGACCGGCAACAAGATGGGCATCGTCCAGCTCTCGGATCAGAGCGGCCATTTCGAGGCCGTGCTCTTCGCCGAGGGGCTGCAACGCTTCCGGGATCTGCTGGAGCCGGGGCAGGTGGTGCTGCTCATGGTCTCGGCCACGCTGGATGGCGACGAGGTCAAGCCGCGCATCGAGAGCGTGGAGCCGCTGGACGCCGCCGCCGCCCGCCAGAAGCAGGACATGCGCATCTTCGTGCGCGACGACAAGCCCGTGGCAGCCCTCACCGAGCGGCTGAAGGCCCAGGGCGACGCCCGCATCTCCGTCGTCGTCATCGTCGGCCAGGGCGACGAGGAAATCGAGGTCGAGCTGCCGGGCAAACGCTTGGTCAACCCGCAGATTGCGGGGGCCTTGCGCGCCGTGCCTGGGGTGGTGAGTGTGGAGTTGTGTTGACGGCGGGATGCTCGGCGAGCGTATTTGCTGTGTGCCCCTCGTGGCTTCGCTACCCCAGATGCTCCTCTCCCGTTATGGATGAGCTTGATCCAAAACTGGAGAGGGCAACAGGGACGTGCCCGAAGACTAGGCGAGGGCATCTAATAATTGAATCATTAGTGAAATAACATACAATAGAATCTACATAATTCAAATTATTGCGCATCTTTATTGTGCATTAAAGAGCGTGACTATCAGAGCCCGTCCCGAAATGAGTTCAACGATTTGAGATGTTTATGGCCGATAGCGTTGGGGGGTTGAGCGGCCCTGTTGCATGTGATTCCGTGGTTTTGCGCAAGAACTGCGGAGATGACAATGCCATGGACCAAGGCCGCCCGGCAGAGATATGAGCGCACGGGCTTGCGATATGCAAGCGATACGCGCGATGCTGAATACGCTCTGATCGAACCCCATCTGCCTCGGACACGTTCTTTGGGGCGCCCCCGCGAGGTGGACCTGCGCGATGTGGTCGATGCCATCCTCTATCTGGCGCGGGGCGGCATCCCATGGCGGCAGCTGCCGACAGATTTTCCGCCGAGTTCGACAGTGCAACGTTACTTCTACCGCTGGCGCTCCGACGGCACGCTGGCCCAGATCAACCACGTCCTGACCATGCAGGCGCGCGAGCGTGAAGGCCGGCAAGCCAGCCCAACTGCGGGCGTGATTGACTCCCAGAGCGTCAAAACCACTGAAAGTGGCGGTCCATGCGGCTATGACGGCGGCAAGAAGATCAAGGGCCGCAAGCGCCATATCATCACCGACACCTGTGGCTTCCTGATCGGGTTGCTGGTCCATACCGCCGATATCCAGGATCGCGATGGGGCCGTGCCGTTGCTGGCCTCCATCCGCAAGAGCCATCCCTGGCTGCGCCATGTCTTCGCCGATGGCGGTTATGCGGGCCAGAAGCTCAAGGGCGCGCTCAAGCTCATCGGCCAGTGGAAAATCGAGATCGTCAAGCGCTCCGATCAGGCCAAAGGCTTCCACGTTCTGCCCAGACGATGGGTGGTCGAGCGCACCTTCGCATGGCTCAATCGTGACAGGCGGCTCGCCAAGGACTTCGAGGCCACAATCGCAAGCGCACAGGCATGGATCATGGTCGCTAGCATCAGGCTCCTCGTCCGACGCCTCGCAAGCCCATGATATCGCTTAGGTCATTATGAGTCGGGCTCTCAAATAAGAAAGTATGTTATTTAGTTTTCGCTTGCGGTTCCTTGCACGAGTTCAAGAGCTGGCCTATAGAGGAATGGTACTCGCCACGTTATTTCACCAGAGCGAGTGACTTTTTCAAAGAATCCGACCTCCTCAAGCCTTGCTATAATCTTTACGGTTTCCCCTTCAGAGGTTCGCCATAATGACATCAGTGACGCGATCGACTGAGTTGATTTCTGATACCTCAGAGTCCGTTTGGAAAGTCAGGGATGAGCGTTTCTTCGGATAAGAAGGCCGCCCATGGCGACGTGGATCATGGCGGTTGAGACGTCGATGCGTTTTTCATAGTCGCGGACGAGGCGGCGCCAGCGCATCATCCATCCGAAGGTCCGCTCGACGACCCAGCGCCGGGGCAGAACATGGAAGCCCTTCTGCTGCTCGGAGCGCCGGATGATCTCGATGACGAAGTTGAGATAGGCGGCCTTGTCCATCAAGGTCAGGCGGTCGTAGGCGGCGTCGGCGAAGAGATGCTTCACCCAGGGCCAGCGCTTGCGGATGGCATCGAGGATGGCTTGCGCACCGGCGCTGTCGGAGATGTCGGCGGTCGTCAGATTGACCATCAAGAGCCGTCCGTCGGTATCGACCGCGATATGTCGCTTGCGGCCGCGTATCTTCTTGTTGGCGTCGTAACCCCTTGTTTTGGCTTGCGGAGCCTTGACCGACTGGCTGTCGATCACCGCCGCCGTGGGGCTTGCCTCGCGACCAACCCGCTCCCGGTCGAGCATCAGCTCGACATCGTGGATGGTCTGGAACAGGAAGCGCCGCGCCAGTTCGCGGAACCAGCCGTAAACCGTTCGCCAATGGCCGAAATGATGAGGCAGCATCCGCCAGCCGCAGCCCGAGCGCACCAGATAGCGCACGGCGTTGATCACCTCGCGGAAGTCCGTCTCCCGAGGCCGTCCCGTCCGTCCGGGTTTGGGCATCAAGGGCGCGATCCGGGCCCACTCCTCGTCCGTCAGGTCGCAGGGATAGCGCTTCGTCTTCTTGGCGATCTTGGCCATCCGGCCCCGGTTCTCATGTGTCCACATCCGTAATGTGAATCACATTCGCCAGCCCACCGAAACACCAATCGCCGACTTTCCAAACAGTCTCTCATTGCCTCGACATGTTGTTTGATATCTGGATATTCTGCGAAAAGAGTTTGCTCTAGGCGTACTTTTGATACGTTTGGTAGCGCCTCTTTAAATGCTACTTGGTCAAATAGTTTGCCAGCTGGTAGGGTTTTCTCGCCTCTTTCCAATCGAGCAATCTGTACGGTCCTTAACTCGTTGAGAAAATGGATAAGCTCCCGTGGAGCATTAGGCTGCGTACCGTCTTTTGTCCGACTCAAAATCCAATCAAAAGTTTTTGGTTTATTTGGGCCCGAGTCGACTTGTTGTGGAAATATAGATCCTATGAAAGCTTGCTGAGACGCAAAATTTGATAAAATCTCGTCGGGTACAATTTTAAAATAATCACATATTGACTTATTGGCCACGGCGCGCCGCACGAACAAATTTACGAGTGTTTCGTTGTTCCATTCAATGTTCAATGATCTTTCAATATGACTCGCCTCTCTGAAGCCTGAGGCAGATATGCTTTTCCATATGTCGCTACGAAGGAATATTTTTGTCTTTATATTGTTATTTGATTTCGTTTCCAAATAAAACTGAAATAGCGCCCTCAGAGCAGCGTTCTCTAATTTTTCATTGTTTTGAAATGCAACGTCGAGACGGTCTAGGGTAATCCAGATTGTGTAGCCTGCGTCTTTCAATGCATCCGACATACTCTTGAATAGATCGTCTACCGATCGAACGCCGACCTTAGATGCGGCAGCCCCAGGCTCCCTCAAGACGATACGGCCGGCAATACCGGTTGGCATGCCCGTTATCGGGTCGATCTTTAGCTCGGACTCGATAGCCTGAATCCTCGTCAGGCTCTTAACATAGTCAAATGCATACTTGAGAGCTTTCGATAGAGAGGGATCTGATGGTATCAGATTTGCCTCTTCAAGAATTGAAATACAATCAAGGCACTTTTTATTACTAATTCCATTGATTTTTATCGCTTGGCCACAGAGGCTGAGTACGTACAATTTCCAAATGCTAATAAATTCGAACTGATCGACCGGCATGTCGTCGATAAGAATCTTGAATGCAGGTGTCCCTTGTGGGTTTTCCCCCTGTACAACTAAAATATTCTTTTCTTTGAGCAACTCACCGTTCTGAGATATCAAACTATAGATTGCGCTTTTCCCACTGCCTTTTGGGCCGTATACAACATCGACAGTGCCGTCGATTACCTGCTTCCATTGGTCTGTTTCAACAAAATAGTTCTTGAGCTGATCAAATTCTTCTTCGGCAGTCCTTTTGCCGAAACTGGAGTTTTTTAGGGCTTCGAGCGGTTCCATTTGTTGCCTTGCGTTATCTAACTATTTCGCATTTTTATCAGGGTAGTAGGTAAACTTCCAAGTTCAAGGCTTGTTGCGCTAAGAGTCCGTTTGGAAAGTCAGGGATGAGCGTTTCTTCGGATAAGAAGGCCGCCCATGGCGACGTGGATCATGGCGGTTGAGACGTCGATGCGTTTTTCATAGTCGCGGACGAGGCGGCGCCAGCGCATCATCCATCCGAAGGTCCGCTCGACGACCCAGCGCCGGGGCAGAACATGGAAGCCCTTCTGCTGCTCGGAGCGCCGGATGATCTCGATGACGAAGTTGAGATAGGCGGCCTTGTCCATCAAGGTCAGGCGGTCGTAGGCGGCGTCGGCGAAGAGATGCTTCACCCAGGGCCAGCGCTTGCGGATGGCATCGAGGATGGCTTGCGCACCGGCGCTGTCGGAGATGTCGGCGGTCGTCAGATTGACCATCAAGAGCCGTCCGTCGGTATCGACCGCGATATGTCGCTTGCGGCCGCGTATCTTCTTGTTGGCGTCGTAACCCCTTGTTTTGGCTTGCGGAGCCTTGACCGACTGGCTGTCGATCACCGCCGCCGTGGGGCTTGCCTCGCGACCAACCCGCTCCCGGTCGAGCATCAGCTCGACATCGTGGATGGTCTGGAACAGGAAGCGCCGCGCCAGTTCGCGGAACCAGCCGTAAACCGTTCGCCAATGGCCGAAATGATGAGGCAGCATCCGCCAGCCGCAGCCCGAGCGCACCAGATAGCGCACGGCGTTGATCACCTCGCGGAAGTCCGTCTCCCGAGGCCGCCCCATCCGTCCGGGTTTGGGCATCAAGGGCGCGATCCGGGCCCACTCCTCGTCCGTCAGGTCGCAGGGATAGCGCTTCGTCTTCTTGGCGATCTTGGCCATCCGGCCCCGGTTCTCATGTGTCCACATCCGTAATGTGAATCACATTCGCCAGCCCACCGAAACCCCAATCGCCGACTTTCCAAACAGTCTCTAAGTTGGCTTACTTCAACAGGCATGTCAGCCCCTTGCCCTCTCCCCCAAACCCTGCTAACGCCCCCGGCATCCCACATGCGGGCCTTATCGGGCGGAAGCTTATTCCGTCCTTCCGGTGGCGGATCGCGGGCGGGCCTTGATGGCCACGTCCCCCGGTCAGCCGCGCTGGTCCCGCAGAGGCACTCGTAACCGGAAAGAACGACAATGGCTGTTCCTGAATTCTCCATGCGCCAGCTCCTCGAGGCCGGCGCCCACTTCGGCCACCAGGCCCATCGCTGGAACCCCAAGATGTCCCAGTACATCTTCGGCGAGCGCAACAAGATCCACATCATCGACCTCGCGCAGTCCGTGCCCATGCTGCACCGCGCGCTGCAGGCCGTGAGCGACACCGTGGCCCGTGGCGGCCGCGTGCTCTTCGTCGGCACCAAGCGCCAGGCGCAGGACCTCGTGGCCGACGCCGCCAAGCGCTCGGCGCAGTATTATGTGAACTCCCGCTGGCTCGGCGGCATGCTCACCAACTGGAAGACGATTTCGGGCTCCATCGCGCGTCTTCGCAAGCTCGACGAGATGCTCGCCGTCGGCGCGCAGGGCCTCACCAAGAAGGAGCGCCTGATGCTGTCGCGTGAGCGCGACAATCTCGAAAAGGCGCTCGGCGGCATCAAGGACATGGGCGGCACGCCGGACATGATCTTCGTGATCGACACCAACAAGGAGCAGCTCGCCGTGAAGGAGGCCCAGCGCCTCAACATCCCGGTGGCCGCCATCGTCGACACCAATTGCGACCCCGACGGCATCACCTTCCCGGTTCCGGGCAACGACGACGCCGGCCGCGCCATCTCGCTCTATTGCGAGCTGGTCGCCCGCGCCGCGCTGGACGGCATCGCCCGCGCGCAGGGCCATTCGGGCGTCGACATGGGCGCCTCCGAGGCCCCGATGGTCGAGGAGCTGCCGATCGAGGCCGCCACCGGCTTCGAGCTGCTCAGCGCCCCGCGCGGCGCGCCCGACGATCTCACCAAGCTCACGGGCGTCGGCCCCGAGCTGGAGAAGAAGCTCAACGAGGGCGGCCTGTTCCACTACTGGCAGTTCGCCGCGATGACCCCGGCCGACGAGACGGCCGTGGACGCCTCGCTCAAGCTCTCGGGCCGCATCGGCCGCGATGGCTGGATCGCCCAGGCCGCCGCCCTCGTCGACGCCTGACGCGCCGGGCCGCACCGCGGCCTGCCCCCTTGTCTCATGAAGCGCCGGCGCAGCCCTCGGGGTGCGCCGGTTCTCGTTATCAAAGCTGCCCGGCCGCTGCGGGCTCCCGTTCGAAAGGTGAAGAGAGATGTCCGTGATTTCGGCTGCTCTGGTGAAGGAACTGCGCGACAAGACCGACGCAGGCATGATGGACTGCAAGGCCGCCCTGGTGGAGACCGGCGGCGACATGGAGGCCGCAGTCGACTGGCTGCGCAAGAAGGGCCTCTCCAAGGCCGCCAAGAAGGCCGGCCGCACCGCCGCCGAAGGCCTCGTGGCCGTGATGACCGAAGGCGCCTCGGGCGTCGTGGTCGAGGTCAACGCCGAGACCGACTTCCTCGCCAAGAACGAGCAGTTCCAGACGCTGGCGCGCAATGTCGCCGCCGTCGCGCTCAGGATCGGCGATGACGTGGAGGCCGTGAAGGCCGCCGCCTATCCCGCCGGCGGCACCGTGCAGGACGCCATCGCCAACGCCATCGCCACCATCGGCGAGAACATGGCCCTGCGCCGCGCCAGAAAGCTCAGCGTTTCCTCCGGCGTCGTCGCCGCCTACCTGCACAACGCAGCCGCCGAGGGCATGGGCCGCATCGGCGTGCTCGTCGCGCTCGAATCCACCGGCAAGACCGACGAGCTGATGGCCATGGGCCGCCAGCTCGCCATGCATGTCGCCGCCACCAACCCCGTCGCGCTCGACCTCGCCTCGGTCGATCCCGAGGTGCTGGCCCGCGAAAAGGCGATCCTCGCCGACAAGAACGCCGGCAAGCCCGCCAACGTCCTCGAAAAGATCGTCGAATCGGGCATGAAGTCCTACGCCAAGGAATACTGCCTGCTCGATCAGGCCTATATCCACGACACCGGCAAGTCCGTGGGCCAGGCGCTCAAGGACGCTGAAGGCAAGCTCGGCGGGCCTGTGAAGCTCACCGGCTTCGCGCGATTTGCGCTCGGCGAGGGAATCGCCAAAGAAGAGACCGATTTCGCGGCGGAGGTGGCCGCGGCGGCCGGCGTCAAGGCCTGATCGCGTCGCACACCGCTCCGGCGGCAAGAGCGGCGCCCGAAGCGCCGCTTTTTTGCGCCCCGCTTGCGGGGCTGACCGAAGGAGGCCAGGCATGGCTCGGTTCAAGCGGGTGCTGATCAAGCTTTCCGGCGAGGCGCTGGCCGCGCCAGACGGCTACTGGCTCTATCCGCCGGTGCTCAACACGCTGGCCGCCGACATCGCCGAAGCCTCCAGGGCCGGCATCGAGATCGCGCTCGTCATCGGCGGCGGCAACATCATCCGCGGCGCGCGCGTCTCGTCCGCCGGCTGGATCGACCGCGCCACGGCCGATTCCATGGGCATGCTCGCCACCGCCATGAATTCGATCGCGCTCGAGAATGCCGTCAACGCCGCCGGCTGCACCGCGCGCACCATGTCCGCCGTATCCATGCCCACCATCTGCGAGACCTATGCCCGCCAGCCCGCGCTGCACCACATGCAGCGCGGCCATGTCGTGATCATCGCGGGCGGCACCGGCAACCCGTTCTTCACCACCGACACCGCCGCCGTGCTGCGCGCCGCCGAGCTGAAATGCGAGGCCGTGTTCAAGGCGACCCAGGTTGACGGCGTCTACACCGCCGACCCGAAGAAGGACCCGAACGCCATCCGCTTCGACCGGCTGACCCATGCCGAGGCCATCGCGAGGGATCTCGGCGTCATGGACACCGCCGCCTTCGCGCTGGCGCGAGACGCCGCGCTCACCATAGGTGTATTCTCCGTCGCGCAGCCAGGCTCCATATCCGCCGTGCTGCGCGGCGAGGGCAGGGCGACCTACGTGGTGCCCTGAGCTGCCCGCCGCAGCCAGCCGCCCCTTGACCCGCACCATGCCCTTCCGCATGGTCCTCCCAACGCCGAAACGACCAGAAGGCCCTTGCCATGGCTCCTCCGACCTTCGATCTCGCCGACGTCAAGCGCCGCATGCAGGGCGCCATCGCGTCGCTGAAGCATGACCTCAACTCGCTGCGCACCGGGCGCGCCTCTCCCAGCGTGCTCGATCCGATCATGGTCGATGCCTATGGCTCCAAGATGCCGCTCACACAGGTCGCGACCGTCTCGGCCCCCGAGGCGAGGCTCCTGTCGGTGGTGGTCTGGGACCGCGCCATGGCGAGCGCCGTCGACAAGGCTATCCGCGATTCGGACCTCGGCCTCAATCCGCAGACCGAAGGCCAGACCATCCGCATCCGCATTCCCGAGCTTAACGAGCAGCGCCGCAAGGAACTGGTGAAGGTCGCCCACAAATATGCCGAGGAGGCCCGCGTCGCAGTGCGCCACGTCCGCCGCGATGGCCTCGAAATCCTGAAAAAGCTCGAGAAGGACGGCCTCATGTCCGAGGATGACGCCGCCCGCCAGTCCGATCAGGTGCAGAAGGCCACCGACCAGGCCGTGGCTGAAGTCGATCAGGCCCTGTCCACCAAGGAAAAGGAAATCATGCAGGTCTGAGGGCAGGCGGCGCATGAGGGATTTGATCTTGCCGAGCCTGAAAATTCGACGCAAACGATGAGTCTCTGTTAACCTGCCGCTGCGTTCATGCTATAGAACTGCTTTTTCCGCGCCGGCAGTGACATCTCTGCGGGCCGGATGTTCCCCCAAACCCTTGCCCGTGGACCATGAGCCCTTCCTCCGATCTCGGACGACAAGCGGCGCCTCAGGCGTCGGATGATCCGCCGGGCCCTCGCCATGTCGCCATTATCATGGACGGCAATGGGCGCTGGGCCCAGGCGCGGGGTCTTGCCCGGACCGAGGGCCACCGCCGCGGCGTGGAGGCCTTGCGCCGCACGGTGCGCGCGGCCAGCGCGCTGGGCATTTCCTATCTGACCATCTTCAGCTTCTCGACCGAGAACTGGCGCCGTCCGGCGATGGAGGTCAGTTTCCTCATCTCCCTGTTCAAGCGCTTCGTCCGCAATGATCTGGCCGAACTTCATGCCTCGAATGTGCGCGTGCGGATGATCGGGGACCGTGCCTCCACGCCGCCCGACATCATCGAGCTGATCGACCAGGCTGAGGCGCTCACCGCCGGCAACACCGCGCTGACACTCGTGATCGCCTTCAATTACGGCGCACGCGATGAGATCGTGCGGGCCGTGAACCGCCTGATGGACCAGCGCGACGCCTCCGGCAGCCGCGCGGCCGTCACCGCGGCGGATTTGTCTGCCAGCCTCGACACAGGCGACATTCCGGATCCTGACCTCGTGATAAGGACTTCCGGAGAGCTCAGGCTTTCGAACTTCCTGATGTGGCAGGCAGCCTATGCGGAACTTGTCTTCACCCCCGTGCTGTGGCCTGATTTCGATCAGGCCGCGCTCGAGGTCGCCGTTGCCGAGTACCGTCGGCGCGATCGCCGCTTTGGCGGCCTCGCGCAGAAGGCTGTCTGACCAGCGTTTGACGCGGGCCGCGCGCTTGGCTCTAAGGTGGTGGCAAGCGGCGCTCACAAGCCGCAAGGGTTCAGGTCAGGAAACGCACCATGTCCGGTGATGCCCCGGCGGCCGCGCCGCGCAGCGAACTCAGCTTGCGGGTCGGGTCCGCTCTCGTCATGGTGGCGGTGGCGTGCGCCACCTTGTGGCTTGGCGGCTGGCCCTTCGCGGTGCTGTGGACGCTGGTAGGCGTTGTCGCCGTCACCGAATGGCTGAAGATCGTGACGCCCGCAGCCCCGAAGGCCTCGCGCGCGCTGGCCATGGCGGGGGTCGCGGCCACAGGCGTCGCCGCCTTCTACGGAGCGGAAGCTTTCGGAATCGTGTTGTGCGGGCTGACAGTGCTGGGCATCGCCACGCTGTCGCCGCAGGCCGTGCGCATGGTCGCGGCGGCCGGCGTCGTCTATGCGGCCGCCATCGCCATGTCGCCGATCATAGTGCGAGCGGAGCCTGCGCTGGGCCTCGCGCTCATTGCCTGGTGCTTTGCGGTGGTCTGGTCAACCGACGTCGCGGCCTATTTCGCGGGCCGCGCCCTGGGCGGCCCCAAGTTGTTGCCGGCCGTGAGCCCCAAGAAGACCTGGTCAGGCGCCATAGGCGGTGCGATGGCGGGCATCGCGGCAGGGCTGCTGGTCGCCTGGATCTCAAAGCGGATGGGGGCGGCATGGACGCTTGGCTTCGCCGCGACGGCCGGCTGCGCCCTTCTCGCTTCGGCCGCCGGCCAGCTGGGCGATCTGCTGGAATCGTCGCTGAAGCGGCATTTCGGCGTCAAGGATTCGGGCTCGATCATTCCCGGCCATGGCGGCGTGCTCGACAGGCTCGATGCCTTCGTCGTCGTCGTGACGCTGGTGGCCATTGCTGTGGCGATCTGGCGGTGAGCGGCGCCTCATCCCATCAGCGCGTCACGCTTCTGGGTGCGACCGGCTCGATCGGCCGGGCCGCGCGCGATGTAATCGCGGCGAACCGCGCCGGCTTCGCGGTCGAAGCGGTGGTCGGCGGGCGTGATGCCGGCGCCCTGGCCGCCGTGGCGCGCGAGCTTGGCGCCCGCTTCGCTGCCCTCGCTGATGATCGGGGCCTTCCTGAATTGCGTGAGGCGCTGGCTGGAAGCGGGATCGAGAGCGGTGCAGGGCAGGCGGCCGTGCTGGAAGCCTGCCGGCGCGATTCGGACATCGTGGTGGCGGGGATCAGCGGCTTTGCGGGGCTTGGCCCGACGGTGGCGGCCTTGGCTCCCGGCAGGCGCATCGCGCTTGCCAACAAGGAAACGCTGGTCTGCGCCGGCGCCTGCTTCATGGAGCAGGCCCGGCGGATTGGCGCCGTGATCCTTCCTCTCGATTCAGAGCACAACGCCGTGCAGCAGGCGCTGGGTGGGCGATCGCCCCGCGATGCAACGCGCATCACCCTCACAGCCTCGGGCGGGCCTTTCCGCACATGGGATGCCGCACGCATCCGTGCCGCCACGCGCGAACAGGCCCTGCGCCATCCCAACTATGCGATGGGCTCCAAGATCACGGTCGACTCCGCCAGCCTGATGAACAAGGGACTGGAACTGATTGAGGCGCACCACATCTTCGGCGTCGAGGCCGCACGGCTGGCGGCGGTGATCCATCCCCAGCAGATCATCCACGGCTATGTCAGCTTCCGCGATGGCAGCGTGATCGCAGGCATGGCCATGCCTGACATGCGCGTGCCGATGGCCGATTGCCTTGCCCGGGAAGGACGCCTCGACAGCGGCGTCGCGCCCGTCGATTTCGCTTCATTGGGAACCATGACGTTCGAGACGCCGGACCTCGAGCGGTTTCCCTGCCTCGGTCTTGCCATGAAGGCGTTGGAGGAAGGCGGAGCCGCCACGGCGATCCTCAACGCAGCCAACGAGATCGCGGTGGCGGCCTTCCTGGCGGGCGAGCTTTCATTCGGCGACATCGCCGGACTGGTGGCGCGCACGTTGGATGCAATGACGCGGCATGGCTTCAAGGCGCCGTCTTCGGTTGATGAAGCCTTCGAGATCGACCATATCACGCGCATCACGGCGCGGGACGTGGCCCTGCACCGGCGAGGCGCCGGATCGCAGCGACAGGAGTGAGGAATGGACGTTTTCGGATCGCTCTGGTCGCTGGGCTCGAACCTGCTGTTTTATGCGGTCCCGTTCCTGTTCATCCTCACGGTCGTCGTGTTCGTGCATGAATACGGTCACTACAAGGTCGGCCGCTGGTGCGGCGTGGACATCACCACCTTCTCGATCGGCTTTGGCCGTGAGCTCTTGGGCTGGACCGACAAGCACGGCACGCGCTGGCGCTTGGCTGCGATTCCCCTTGGCGGCTACGTGAAGTTCGCCGGCGATTCCAACGCCGCAAGCCTGCCCGATGGCGAGGCCATGGCCCAGATGACGGAAGCCGAGCGCCGGCGCACCTTGCCGGGCGCGTCCGTGGGCCGCCGCGCTGCCATCGTGGCGGCAGGCCCGGCCGCCAACTTCATCTTCTCGATCCTGGTCTTCGCCGCGATCGTGATGGCCTTCGGCAAGGCCACGATCGCGCCGCGGGTTGACAAGGTCAACGCCGGCAGCGCCGCCGAGCAGGCAGGCCTCGCTTCCGGCGACCTCATCCTGGAGATCGAGGGCCGCCCCATGGCCAACTTCGATGACGTGCGCCGCATTGTCAGCATCAACGCCGAAAGCCGGCTGCGCTTCCTCGTGCGGCGCAATGGCGAGGCGGTTTCGGTCGATGTCACGCCGACGCTGGTCGAGCGGCGCAATCCGCTGGGTGTGGAACGGCTGGGCGTCATCGGCGTGACTGCGGCAAACCGGCCCGAGGACGTCAAGCTCGTGAGCTATGGTCCCATCGAGGCGCTGGGCCATGGTGCGCGCGAGAGCTGGTTCATCATCACGCGCACCTTCGACTATCTCGGCAAGCTGATCTCCGGCCGCGAGAAGGCCGATCAGTTGTCTGGCGTGATCCATATCGCCGAAGTTTCCGGCCACGTCGCGTCGACCGGCGGGTTCATGTCGCTGGTGACTCTGGCGGCTGTCCTTTCGGTGTCGATCGGCCTGATGAACCTGTTTCCCATCCCCATGCTCGATGGCGGGCATCTGGTCTTTTATGCCTACGAGGCGCTGCGCGGCCGCCCGGCGAGCGAACGAATCCAGGAATACGCATTCCGCGCCGGAATCGCCTTCGTGCTGATGCTGACCGTGTTCGTCACCTGGAACGACATCGCGCGCATTATCACGCGCAGCGCGACATAATGAAGCGCGCCACGTGGCATCGATGCCACGAAGCTGCGCAAACTGATTGTCCGGGCGGTTTGCATGTTTGCAACCGGTTGGAAACTTTGTAGAAGCAATTTGACTCGTATGCTCTGCAACCGGATATAGCCGGTTTGTAGTTAACGGACGGTGTATGGATCCAATGATCTCGACGGTTACAAACCGCCGCCTTGCGGCACGGCTCAAGATGTCGACCGCGATCGGCTTTGCGATGGTTGTCATGACCGGAACCGCCGCGCTCGCGCAGGCTGTCGTGGTGCAGGGCAATCGCCGCGTCGATGCCGAGACGATTCGCGGCTATGTGAGCCGTGGCGGCTCGCCGGAGGCCGTTCGCGCCGAATTGATGGGCTCCGGCATGTTCTCCGATGTGCGCGTCTCGCGCCGCGGCTCGCAGACAGTGGTGTCGGTCCGCGAGAATGACTCGATCAACAATGTCGCCTTCGAGGGCAACCGTCGCCTGAAGAGCGAGTTCCTCGTCGGCGAGGTCCAATCGCGTTCGCGCGGCCCCATCAGCGACTCGCTGATCGCCGCCGACGTCGAGCGCATCCGCAATCTTTATCGCCGGTCGGGCTATGCCGTCACCGTGACGTCCCGTCTGGTGCCGCTGCCAAATGGCCGTTCGGACGTGGTGTTCACCATCGCCGAGGGCGGAAAGACCGGCGTTCTCGAAATCAACTTCTCCGGCAACAACGAGTATGGCGACAGCAGGCTCAAAGGCCTGATGACGACGACCGAGATGAACCTGCTCAGCTGGTTCAAGACCTCGGACGTCTATGATCCGGACCGCATCGCCGCTGACCTCGAGCTCGTCCGCCGCTTCTATCTCCGCAACGGCTATGCCGATTTCCGCATCACCTCCAGCGAGGCGAGCTTCGACGCTGCGCGCGGCGGCTATGTCGTCAACATCGGGGTCAGCGAAGGTCCCCGCTACACGGTCGGCGGCGTCGAGGTCTCCTCCCGCCTGCGCGATATCGATCCGTCCGCCCTTCGCCGCGTCGTCAGCACCAACCAGGGCGACACCTACAATGCCGAGGCTGTTGAGCGTTCACTTGCGGCCATCACGGTCGAGGTCGCGCGCCGCGGTTACGCCTTCTCGCAGGTGCGCCCCACTGGCCAGCGCGACGCTGCGAGCCGGACCGTCACGATCAATTACGTGGTGGACGAAGGCCCGCGCGTCTATGTCGAGCGCATCAATGTGCGCGGCAACACCCGCACGCTGGATCACGTCATCCGCCGCGAGTTCGACCTGGGCGAGGGCGATGCCTATAACAAGGTGTTCATCGACCGCGCCGAGCGCCGTCTGAACAATCTGGGCTTCTTCAATCGCGTCCGCATCACCAACGAGCCGGGCAGCGCGCCTGACCGCGTGGTCGTGAACGTGGATGTCGAGGACAAGCCCACCGGCTCGTTCTCCATCTCCGGCGGCTACTCCACGGCCGATGGCTTCATCGGCGACGTGTCGCTGTCCGAATCGAACTTCCTTGGCCGCGGCCAGTTCGTGCGAATTGGTGGCTCTCTCGGGCAGCGTTCGCGCGGCATCGAGTTCTCCTTCACCGAGCCGTTTTTCATGGGCCAGCGAATCGCGGCGGGCTTCGACCTCTTCTCGAAGTTCAGCGACAACGCCATCACGTCGCGCTTCACCAGCGAGACGACCGGCGCCACCATCCGCGCGACCTTGCCGATCACGGAAGAGTTCTCGATCACGCCGCGCTACTCGCTCTACCAGACGCGCATCAAGATCCCGAACACCAGCGATCAGCCCTATAATAACTGCCTTGTTGACATTCCCGGTTACACGAAACCGATCGATATCGGGGTTCCCGGATGCTTGCTGGACGGCGAAGCCTCCATCGCGATCAAGGAAGCGCGCGGAACGCGCATCACATCGCTGGCGGGCCTGAGCTTCGTCTACAACTCGCTCGACAATGTCCGGAATCCGCGCAACGGCTTCTTCGGTGAGCTTAAGCCTGAAGTCGCTGGCCTGGGCGGCGACTCCAGGTTCTTCCGCGTCACGGGCGATGCCCGCTACTACCGCGAGATCTATGACGACGTGGTCGGCTTCCTGCGCGTGCAGGGCGGCCATACCATGGGCTTCGGCAACGAGCCGCTGCGCATCATCGATCACAACTTCCTCGGCCCCAGCCTCGTGCGCGGCTTCGCGCCGTCAGGCTTCGGCCCGCGCGACATCTCCAACCCATCCACGGCCTCAACTGCGGCGCTGGGCGGCACCACCTATTTCGGCGGCTCTCTGGAAGTGCAGTTCCCGATCCCCTTCGCGCCGCGCGAACTGGGCATCCGCGGCGCGGTCTTCGCCGATGCCGGCACGCTGTTCAACTTCGATGGCGGCCGCGCGACGGGTGCGGGTGGCTGCGTGACCGGCTCGAAGGGCCGCTTCTTTGACGTGAACCGCAACAATGTCGAAGATAGTGCTGGCATCCCCGGCATCAGCGAAGTGGCCTGCGTGCGCGACAACAACGTGATCCGCTCGTCGGTCGGTGCGAGCATCCTCTGGCAATCGCCGCTCGGCCCGATCCGCTTCGACTACGCCCACGCCCTGACCTACGACAAGGGCGTCCTCGCTGGCGGGGTTCGCTACGGCGGCGACCGTCTGCAGGCCTTCCGCTTCTCCGGCGGCACCAGCTTCTGATGGCGGGCCGTTGACCCTTGGAGGGGGCTTGCCCCCTCCGGAATGCACCGTGATGCGCGCGCCCGTATTCTTCCATGATATCCGGACGCTGACCCTCGCGCGGGCTGCGGAGCTTGCCGGAGCGCCGCTTCCCGCCGGAGGCGATCCGGCCGCGGAGTTCCTCGCCATCCGTCCTCTTGATGAAGCGGGTCGGCGCGATCTCTCCTATATGGACAACCCGCGCTATCTCGACCAGCTCTCGGCAAGCCGCGCTGGCGCCATTCTCGTGTCGCGCCGCTTTGCCTCGCGCGTTCCGGCCACCAGCCTTGTCCTCGAATGCGCGGATCCGCAACGCGCCTATGCGCTCTGCATCGCCGCGATGGCGCCTGCCGCCGCCCGGCCTGCTTCCTTCTCCGAGACCGCCGGCGTCAGCGCCGGCGCGACCATCCACCCAACCGCGCGCCTTGAACATGGCGTGATCGTCGATCCCGGAGCTGTCATCGGCCCGCGCGCCGAGATCGGCGCGGGAACCGTCATCGCAGCGCATGTCGTGATCGGCCCTGATGTGAAGATCGGTCGCGACTGCGCGGTCGCCCCCCATGTCACAATCCAGCATGCGCTCATCGGCAACCGCGTGATCCTGCATCCGGGTGTCCGGATCGGTCAGGACGGGTTCGGCTATGCCATGGGCGCTCGCGGGCACCTCAAGGTCCCGCAGATCGGCCGTGTCATCATTCAGGACGACGTCGAGGTCGGCGCCAATACCTGCATCGATCGCGGCGCCATCCGCGACACCATGATCGGCGAGGGCACCAAGATCGACAATCTCGTCCAGATTGCGCACAATGTGGTGATCGGACGCCATTGCGTCATCGTCTCGCAGGTCGGCATTTCGGGTTCTGCCACGCTCGAGGATGGCGTGGTGCTCGGCGGGCAGGTCGGCGTCGTCGGCCATGTGCGCATCGGCTCCGGCGCCCAGATCGCCGCCACGAGCAACGTGGCCAGCGACATTCCTCCCGGCGCGCGCTGGGGCGGAACACCCGCCAAACCGATGCGCGAATGGATGCGGGAGATCGCCGTCGTCAATCGTCTGGCGACGCGCAAGGCAACGCAGGCCATGGCGGCCAACTCCGAGGAGCAGTCCTGATGAACGACACTTCTGCGCCCGTGGCCGCGACCGGCCGTGTCATGGGTAGCGCCGACATCATGAAGATCATGCAGCTGCTGCCGCATCGCTATCCATTCCTCCTCATCGACCGGATCGAGGAGATTGATGGCGACAATTCCGGCATCGGCATCAAGAACGTCACCTTCAACGAGCCGCAGTTTCAGGGCCATTTCCCGGCGCAGCCCGTGATGCCGGGCGTGATGATCATCGAGGCCATGGCCCAGACGGCCGGCGCGATGTGCGTGTTCAGCCGCGGCCCTGACCGCCCGCCGCCGAAGCTCGTCTATTTCATGACCATCGACGAGTGCAAGTTTCGCCGGCCCGTCGTCCCTGGCGACGTGATGAAGCTTCACATGACCAAGCAGCGCCAGCGCCGCAACATGTGGTGGTTCAAGGGTGAGGCGAAGGTGACGGGCGAGGTCGTCGCGGAGGCCGTCATCTCGGCCATGCTGGTCGAGAACGACGGCTGAGCGGCGCGGGAGGCCGACCCCACATGGCGATACACCCAACCGCGATCGTGGCGCCGACAGCCTCGCTGGCAGATGGCGTGAACATCGGGCCTTTCTGCCTGATCGGTCCCCATGTCTCGATCGGCGCCGGTTGCGAGTTGGCGAGCCACGTCGTGGTGGAGGGCCACACGACGATCGGGGAGGGTTGCCACGTCCACCCTTTCGCCGTCCTGGGCCGCGGCCCGCAGGACACGAAGCCGCTCGGCGAGGAGCCTCGCCTGAGCATTGGCCGCAACTGCATCATCCGCGAACATGTCACCATGAACACGGGCACCGCACGCGGCGGCTCCCACACGCGCGTCGGAGACAACGGTTTCTTCATGGTCAACGCCCATGTCGGCCATGATTGCATCGTGGGCAACAACGTCACGCTTGTGAACAATGTGATGCTCGCGGGCCATGCCGAGATTGGCGACAACGTCATCATGGGCGGCGGCTCCGCCGTCCACCAGTTCACCCGCGTGGGCCACAACGCCTTCATCGGCGGCCTCGCTGCGGTGGAGCATGATGTGATCCCCTACGGCATGGCGCTCGGCAACCGCGCCTATCTGGGCGGGCTCAACATCATCGGCCTCAAGCGCCGCGGCGTCGTCCGCGCTGACATCCACGCCTTGCGTCAGGCCTTCCGCATCATCTTCGATGAGTCCGCGCCGCTCCAGCGGCAGGTCGAAGCGGTGGAGCAACTCTATCCCGGCCAGGCCATTGTGGGCGAGGTGATCGCCTTCATCCGCGCACGCGGCAAGAGGCAATTGCTCACGCCGCGTTCGGGGCAAGGTTCGGCATCGTCGGCGGACAGCGCGGCGTGACAGAGGCGCAACGATCACGCGTTGCGGTCATCGCCGGCTCGGGGACGCTGCCGCTGCATGTGGCCTCAAGCGCGCGCGCAGCCGGGCGTGAGGTCTTCATCGCGGCGCTGTCCGGATCGGCCAACCCGTCCGATTTTCACGGCTTCGATTGCAGGAGCTTCGGGCTGGGTCAGCTTGGCGGGCTTATCAAGGCCCTGCGCGCGCGGGGCGTGTCGCAGGCCTCCTTCATCGGCGCGGTGGTGAGGCCGGGGCTGATGGACATCAGGCCCGACTTTGGCCTCATCAAGCATTGGTCCGCGCTGTCGGATGCTTTCGGCAAGGGCGATGACGGGCTTCTGAGCGCCATCATCGGCATCGTTGAAGCGCAGGGCATCTCGGTGATCTCCGCGCTCACGCTCGCACCTGACCTCGCAATCGGCCAGCCGGGCCTGATCGGCGCGGTGAAGCCCAATGCCCATGCCGTTTCGGAGATCAGGCTCGGCTTCGAGCTGATCGAGGCGCTGTCGCGTTTCGATGTCGGCCAGTGCGTCGTCGTCAGCGACGGCCGCCCGGTCGCGATCGAAGGCGCCGAGGGCACTGACGCCATGCTGGAGCGGGTCACGGAAATGCGCCGCATCGGACGGCTGCGGCGTGAGACCGGGGGCGGCGTTCTGGTGAAGACGCCCAAGCGCGGCCAGAGCCTGCGCATCGACATCCCCGCCATTGGCCCCCAAACGGTGCGGAACGCAGCTGCAGCGGGCTTGCAGGGCATCGCCATTTCCGTCGGGACTGTGCTGGTGGCCGAGCGGGCGGAAGCCATCAGGCTAGCCGATGAACTTGGCCTGTTCATCGAGGCCGTCTCGTGATCGAGGCCGGTCAGGAACTCAGACCCTTCCGTCTCTTCGTCGTGGCGGGCGAGGCGTCGGGCGATCAGCTCGCTGCAAGCTTCATCTTGGCCCTGCGCGCCCGCCTGGAGCCGCGGCCGGTCGAGGTGATCGGCGTCGGCGGGCTCGCTTTGCAGCGTCTCGGGCTCGTGTCGCGGTTCGATCCGCAGGACATCCAGCTTATGGGAGTGCTGTCTGTGCTGCGCAACCTGCCCACAGTGCTGTTGCGCATTGCCGGCACCGCCGCAGCGGTTGCGGAGGCCAGGCCTGACCTGCTGCTCACTGTCGATGTGCCTGATTTCTCGATGCGTGTGGCGCGCAAGGTGCGCAAGGCGGCTCCGTCCATTCCGATCATGCACTGGGTTGCGCCCAGCGTCTGGGCCTGGCGCCCTGGCCGCGCACGCGCCATGGCGCCCCATGTCGACCGGCTGCTCGCGTTCCTGCCATTCGAGCCGGAAGCCTTCGCCCGTCTGAAGGGTCCGCCCACAGTCTATGTCGGCCATCCATTGCTCGACAATGCGCAGGCCATCCGCCCCGATGGCGAGGAGCAACGCATACGCGACAAGGCCGCGGCGCCCGTGGTGCTGATCCTGCCCGGCAGCCGGCGCGCGGAAATCAAGCATCTGCTGCCTGTCTTCCGCGAGACTGTCCGGCTTCTGGCCGCGCGCAATCCCCACGCGCACTATGTGCTGCCCGCCGTGCCGCATCTGGCGGAGACGATCGCCGCCGAGGTTGCGCACTGGCCCGTGAGGGTTGAGGTTGTGCTGGGCGAAGCAGCCAAGCGCGCCGCTTTCCGCCGCGCGCGCGCAGCGCTGGCCGCATCAGGCACGGTCACGCTCGAACTGGCCATCGCCGGCATCCCGCTGGTGGGCGCCTATCGCGGCAACGCCATCGAGGCATGGCTCGCGCGCCGCCTCGTGCGCAGCCACAGCGTGCTGCTGTGCAACCTGGTGCTAGGCGCGAACATCGCGCCCGAGTTGTTGCAGGACGAGGCAACGCCCGCCGCGCTCGCCGCCGCGCTCGGCGAACTGCTTGCCGACAGTCCGGCACGGCTGGCGCAGGTCAAGGCCTTCGCGCGGCTTGACGACATCATGCGACTTCCAGGCGGGCGCGCCTCCGCGGATGCCGCCGTTGACGTGGCGCTGGATCTCGTCGGGCAGAACGCCACCCGGCATCGCGTCGAGCGCCAATGAAAAAGGCGGCTCGCGCCGCCCTTTAGATCTGGTTCCTCGATTCCGGTCAGCGACGCTTGCCGATCGGCGCGTAATCGCGCTGCGGCGCGCCGATATAGAGCTGGCGGGGCCGGCCGATCCGCTGGGACGGATCCTCGATCATCTCCTTCCACTGCGCGATCCAGCCGACCGTGCGGGCCAGCGCGAACAGCACCGTGAACATCGAGACCGGGAAACCCATCGCCTTCAGCGTGATGCCTGAATAGAAATCGATGTTCGGATAGAGCTTCTTCTCGATGAAATACGGGTCGGACAGCGCGATCCGCTCAAGCTCGATCGCAACGTCAAGCAGCGGGTCATCCTTGATGCCGAGTTCGTTGAGCACCTCATGGCAGGTCTTCTGCATGATCTTGGCGCGCGGATCATAGTTCTTGTAGACCCGGTGTCCGAAACCCATCAGGCGGAACGGATCGTTCTTGTCCTTGGCCTTGGCAATGTATTTCGGGATGTTCTCGACGCTGCCGATCTCTTCAAGCATCTTGAGGGCCGCTTCATTGGCTCCGCCATGGGCGGGACCCCAAAGGCAGGCGATGCCGGCCGCGATGCACGCGAAGGGGTTGGCGCCCGAAGAGCCGGCAAGTCGCACGGTCGAGGTCGAGGCGTTCTGCTCATGGTCGGCATGCAGGATGAAGATGCGGTCCAGCGCCCGCGCCAGCACCGGGTTCACCTTGTATTCCTCGGCCGGCACGGCATAGCACATGCGCAGGAAGTTCGAGGAATAGTCTAGGCTGTTCAGCGGATAGACGAAGGGCTGGCCGACGCTGTACTTGTAAGCCATCGAGGCGAGCGTGGGCATTTTCGCGATCATGCGCATCGAGGCGATCATGCGCTGGGTCGGATCGGAGATGTCGGTCGAGTCGTGATAGAAGGCCGACATGGCGCCGACGGCCGCGACCATCACGGCCATCGGGTGGGCGTCGCGGCGGAAGCCCTGGTAGAACCGGGCCATCTGCTCGTGAACCATGGTGTGGCGCGTAACACGATAGTCGAAATCCGCCTTCTGCGCTGCGGTGGGCAATTCTCCGTAGAGCAGCAGATAGCATGTCTCGAGGAAGTCGCCGTGCTCGGCCAGTTGCTCGATGGGATAGCCGCGATAAAGCAAGACGCCCTCGTCGCCATCGATGTAGGTGATCTTGGATTCGCAGCTCGCGGTCGAGGTGAAGCCAGGGTCATAGGTGAACATGCCCGTCTGGCCATAGAGCTTGGCGATGTCGATGACGCTCGGGCCGATCGTGCCTTCCTTGACCGTGACCTCGACCTTGTGGCTGTCGACAACAATATGCCCCGTCGTAGCGCTCATCGCTCTTCCTTTCCCACAGGCTTTTCGCCTTGTCGTTCGTGCTTTTAGGGAGCGCGCCCTCCGGCCGCCCATGATGGCGGGCGATGCGGCGGGCGGCTCTGCTCTCAAGTGCTAACGTATCTGCCGCAGTGCAGCAACAGCGCCTAAGGTTTGATGCGGTTCAACCCTGCGGCGCGACATCCCTCAGCCGGCCCACGCTTTCCTCTCGCCCCAGCACGGCCAGCACGTCGAACAGGCCAGGCGAAGTCGCCTTGCCGGTGAGCGCAGCGCGCAGCGGTTGCGCGACCTGCCCGAGCTTGAGGCCATGCGCCTCGGCAAAGGCGCGGACCACCGCTTCGGTCGATTGCGCCGTCCATGGCTCGATCGCGGCGAATTCGGCGGCCAGCAGCCCCAGGCGCCGGCGCGCCTCGCCGTCGAGCAGCCCCGCCGCCTTCTCGTCAGGGTTCAAAGGGCGTTGCGCATAAAGATAGGACGCACTGTCGATGAGCTCGACCAGCGTCTTGGCGCGCTCCTTGAGCCCCGGCATGGCGGCAGCCAGGGCGGCCCGCAGCGATGGCGCAAGAGCCGTGCCCAGCCCGCGCGGCGGGCCCAGCTCCGGCATCACCTGCTCGAGCGCCGCGAGAATCTCGTCGTCGCTCGCCGCGCGCATGTAGATGCCGTTGAGGTTCTCGAGCTTGGCGAAGTCGAAGCGGGATGCGGAGCGGCCGATCGCCGGCAGGTCGAAAGCCGCGATCATCTCTTGCGTGGTGAAGATCTCCTGATCGCCGTGCGCCCAGCCAAGTCGGACCAGATAATTGCGCAGCGCAGCGGGCAAATACCCCAGCGAGCGATAGGCATCCACGCCCAGCGCGCCGTGGCGCTTGGAAAGCTTGGCCCCATCCGGCCCGTGGATCAGCGGGATATGCGCCATGATCGGCACGTCCCAGCCCATCGCCTGGTAGATCTGCGTCTGCCGCGCGGCGTTGGTGAGGTGGTCGTCCCCGCGGATGATGTGCGTGACGCCCATGTCATGATCGTCCACCACCACGGCGAGCATGTAGGTCGGCGTGCCGTCCGAACGCAGCAGCACGAGGTCGTCGAGATCCTTGTTCTGCCAGCTGACGCGGCCCTGCACCTGGTCCTCGACCACCGTCTCTCCTTCGAGCGGCGCGCGCAGCCGGATGACGGGCTTGAGGCCGGGGGGCGCTGTGGCTGGGTCGCGGTCGCGCCAGCGCCCGTCATAACGCAGCGGCCGCCCTTCCTTGCGGGCGAGTTCACGCATCTCCTCAAGCTCCTGCTGCGTCGCGAAGCACATGTAGGCGCGCCCCCTGGCGAGCAGTTCATGAGCGATCTCGGCATGGCGCGCGGCGCGGGCGAACTGGAAGATCGGTTCCTCATCCCAGTCGAGGCCAAGCCACTTCAGCCCGTCGATGATGGCGCCGATCGCTGCCTCGGTTGAGCGCTCTCGGTCGGTGTCCTCGATGCGCAGCAGCATCTTGCCGCCATAACGGCGTGCAAACAGCCAGTTGAAGAGCGCCGTCCGGCCCCCGCCAATGTGCAGGAAGCCGGTCGGGGAGGGCGCAAACCGGGTGATGACAGGCTTCGGGGAGGCAGGACTGGACATGACGGACCGATTGTTCGGGCGCAACACTGCGCCCTGGGCGGAAACGAGGGCAGGGCGGGATGTGGCGCGTGGCCGACCGCAGCGCCTTATCCGGGAAGAGGGCGGGCGGAGCAAGCAGCGCGAGTCCACTTTCCCGCGCGCGTGATCTAGCATGGCGGTCCATGGAAGGTAAGCAGCCAGAGACCGGGCCGCGCCGGCGCGGCGGCAGGCCACGCGCCGCCATGGTTGCTGGGTGGACTCCCGCAACCATCGGCTGGCGCACGCGCCTTGCGCTATCGGCGGAGGCATGGGGCCGCCGGGCATCGGCGGCTGTCGCGCTGGAAGGCGAGCGGCGAACCTGGTTCAACACGCTGCCTGTCGCCTTCGGCCTCGGCATCGGCGCGTACTTCGCCGCTGACCGCGAACCGCTGTGGTGGGGGCCGCCGCTGGCTATCGGCATCTTCGCCCTTGCTGCCTGGCTCGCGCGCCTGCGCCCCTTGCTGATGGCAACGTTCGTCGCGCTGTGCGTGGCCGCCGCAGGGCTGCTGGCGGGCATGCTGCGCACCGAAAGGGTGCAGGCGCCGGTGCTTGAACGCACCATGATCGGCACGCTGTCCGGCTTCATCGAAAGCATCGACGAGCGCAGCGCCGACCAGCGTCTGCTGCTGCTGGTCACCGGCTTCGCCGCCCTGCCTCAGGAGGCGCGTCCCCGGCGCGTGCGCATCACACTGCGCAAGACGCCATTGCTGGCGGGCGAGCACATCGCTCTGACGGCAAGGCTGATGCCGCCGCCGGAGGCCGCACGACCGGGCGGCTATGACTTCGCACGCGACGCGTTCTTCCGCGGCTTCGGCGCCGTCGGCTCCGGCCTGGGCGCGGTGGAACGGATGGCGCCGCCCCATGCCGCGCCGCTATCTGTGAAGTTGATCGCGCGCATCGACCTTGCCCGCAACGCCATGACCGAGCGCATCGCGGGGCTGGTGGGCGGCCAGGCCGGCGCGGTCGCGGCCGCGCTGGTCACGGGCAAGCGCGGGCTCATCACCGAGGAAACCAACGAGATCCTGCGTGGTGCCGGGATCTATCACATCGTCTCGATCTCCGGGCTTCACATGGTGCTGGCGGCCGGCGCCATCTTCTGGCTGGCCCGCGCCGGCCTCGCGATCATCCCCGGGCTCGCCCTGGCCTGGCCACTCAAGAAGATCGCCGCCATCTGCGCCATGCTCGGCGCGAGCGCCTACTGTGTCTTCTCGGGCTCGGAAGTCGCCACGGAACGATCGCTGATCATGACGCTCATCATGCTGGGCGCCATCCTCGTCGACCGGCCGGCCCTGAGCATGCGCAATCTCGCGCTGGCGGCGCTGGTGGTGCTGGCGCTCGAGCCCGATTCGCTTCTGGGGCCGAGTTTTCAGATGTCGTTCGGCGCGGTCGCGGCGCTGATTGCCTTCGCCGAGTGGCAGCGCCGCCGCCCCCGCAGCGATGTGGTGGAGCCAGGCTGGTTCGGGCGCGCCCTCGGTTCGATCCAGATCGGCATCGCGGGGCTGGTGCTGACCTCGCTGCTGGCCGCGATCGCGACCGGCCCTTTCGCGGCCTACCACTTCCAGACCATGAACCCCTTCGGCCTGATCGGCAATCTCATGGCCCTGCCGTTCGTGTCCTTGATCGTGATGCCGTCAGCCGTGGTGGGTGCGCTGCTTTATCCTCTGGGGCTTGACGCCATCGCCTGGTGGGTGATGGGCCTCGCCACCGAACCCGTCCTTGCCGCCTCACGGTTCGTGGCCAGCTTCGCAGGTTCGACGCGGATCGTGCCAGCCTTCGGTCCAGGAGCGCTCGCCGGCTTTGCGGCAGCGCTTCTGGCGGCCACTCTGTTCACGACATGGTTGCGCTGGCTGGCACTGGCGCCGCTGGCGACCGCGCTGGCGCTGGCGATGTCGTCGCACCCAGCCGACCTCTTCATCGACCGGGAGGCATCCGGGCTCGCGGCGCGAACCGCGGCCGGGCCGATGGCTATCGTCGGGTCGCCAAGCGCCTTCGTCGTGCAGCAATGGTTGCGCGCCGCCGGCGACGCCCGCCGCCCCGATGATCCTGGCCTGCGCATGGGCGCCGCCTGCGATGGGGGAGGCTGCATCGTCACACTGCCGGGCAGGCGCATCATTGCCTGGTCACGCGATCCGCTCACCATTGCCGAAGACTGCGGGCGCGCGGACCTTGTTGTGACGCCACTGCGCTGGGATGGAGCCTGCAAGGCGCTGATGGTGGACCGTCGCACTCTCGACCGCCATGGGGCGATGTCGGTGCGCTCCACCCCGCAAGGCCTTGTGGCCGGCACCGGCCGCGATCCTGATGCGCCGAGGCCATGGAGCCGCCGGGAGGTGACCCCGTTGCCCCAACGGACGCCAGTCGCCAGCACGAGCCCGGCTGCCGAACCCGTCAGTAGCGGCGAACCAGACTGACGAGCTTGCCCTGGATCTTAACCCTGTCAGGCCCCAGAACCCGCGTCTCGTAAGCCGGGTTCGCTGCCTCCAGCGCAATGGAGGTGCCGCGCTTGCGCAACCGCTTCAGCGTGGCCTCCTCATCGTCGATCAGCGCCACGATGATCTCACCCGTATTGGCGTTGTCCTGCTTGCGGATCACCACTGTGTCGCCATCGAGAATGCCGGCGTCGATCATCGAATCGCCCTGAACCTCGAGCGCATAGTGCTCGCCCGTTCCAAGAAGATCCGGCGGCAGCGCGATGCTGTGGCTCCTGTTCTGGAGCGCGGTGATCGGCACGCCGGCGGCGATCCTGCCCATCACGGGAATGGCCACGTTCCGGCTGCCTTCATCTTCCGCGCTGCGCGGCGGCGGCTGGCGCGACAGCCCGCCCTCGACCACGCTGGGGTTGAAGCGGGGCCGCGCCGCCGCTGCGATGCTGGCATCCGGCATCTTGATCACTTCAAGCGCACGCGCGCGGTTGGGCAGGCGGCGGATGAAGCCACGCTCCTCGAGCGCCATGATCAACCGGTGAATGCCGGATTTGGATTTGAGGTCGAGCGCATCCTTCATTTCGTCGAAGGAGGGAGGAACGCCAGCCTCGCGCAGGCGCTCATGAATGAAGCGGAGCAACTCATGTTGCTTTCGGGTCAGCATGGAACCTCCTGTTGGACACGAGCGGACTGGGATGAATCGAAAAACGTAACGTGAACATGAAAGCATGTTCCCGCTGTGTTCGCAAGCCTTACAGCCGCATGATCTCGCAGGCCTCACCGGCAACAGCTGCGGGGGCATGGGGCGGCCTTATCAGCAGGGCGTCCGCCCTGGCGAGGACATGCTGCATGGAGCTGTCCTGCGGCGACAGGGCGATCGCCACGAGGCCGCCCGATGCATCGCGGTGAAGGCTGGCGCGCATATAGTCCTCGCGTCCGTCATTGGCGGGCAGAGCGGCGCCGATCACCGCTGGCTCGCGCCCATCATGCGGCTCCTGCGGCTGGCCGAGCAGCGCGCGCAGAACAGGCCGCACGAACAGCAGCGCGCACACCATGGACGACACCGGGTTTCCCGGCAGCCCAATGCACAGCGTCGGCCCGCGGACCCCGAGCATCAGCGGCTTTCCGGGCCGCACCGCGACGCGCCAGAAATCGATCGAGAAGCCCGCACCCGTGAGCGCCGCCCGGACATGATCGTGGTCTCCCACGGAGGCGCCGCCGCAGGTGATGACGAGATCGGATTCAGCCGCCGCGCGGATGATCGCAGCGCGCGTCTCGTCCTCGCGGTCCGGCACGATGCCGTGATCCAGCGGAACGGCCCCATTGGCCTGCGCCAATGCGGACAGGGCCAGCGCATTGGATGAGATGATCTGTCCCGGTCCGGGCGCCTGCCCCGGGGCCACCAGCTCATCGCCGGTGGAGAGAATGGCCATGCGCGGGCGCCGGCGCACAGGCAATTTGCCGTGGCCCATGCTGGCGGCGAGTCCGAGCCGGCGCGGGTCCAGCCCCATCCCGGCATGGAGCAGAACGTCGCCTGTCTTGAAATCAAGCCCGGCGGGCCTCACGAACCGCCCCCGCGCCTCCTCCTGTCGTGGCTGGACCAGGCCCGCCTGCGAGGCCTCGGCATTCTCCTGGATCAGGATGGTGTCTGCCCCTTGGGGCACTTCCGCCCCGGTGAAGATGCGGATGGCCGTTCCAGGCTGCAAGCGTCCTGCAAAGGGCCGGCCAGCCGCGGCCTCGCCGATCACGGCAAGGGGCCGGCCTGTCCCCATATCCTCGCATCGGACCGCATAGCCATCCATGGCCGAGACGGCGCAAGGGGGCTGGGTCAGGAGTGCCGCAAGATCTTCTGCAAGCACACGCCCCGCGCCCTCCGTGATGGCGATGCTCTCGGCTTCGACCGGGCCGCGCACGGCAGCCAGCATGCGTGCCCGCGCCTCGGCCGGGGTCAGCATGGCTATCGCGCCTCGCTCAGGCCGGGCGGGCGGGGCGCTCATAAACGCCCGACTTGCCGCCCGACTTGTGCACCAGCTGGATGGCCTCGATGCGCATTGCCCGATCAACTGCCTTCACCATGTCGTAGATGGTCAGGCAGGCGATCGTGACGGCGGTCAGAGCTTCCATCTCCACGCCTGTCTGCCCCGACACGCGGACCTCGGCCGAGACGCGCACGCCGGGCAGGGCGTCATCGAGCGCAAGCTCCAGCGACACCTTGGAGAGCGCCAGCGGATGGCACAGCGGCACCAGTTCGTGCGTCCGCTTGGCGGCCATGATGCCGGCCAGCCGGGCGGTGCCGAGCACATCGCCCTTCTTGGCATCGCCGGCACGGATGAGCGCCAGCGTGGCTGGCTCCATCACCACGCAGCCCTCGGCAACGGCGCGGCGCGATGTCACCGCCTTGTCGGCCACATCGACCATGTGCGCCTGGCCCTGCGCATCGAGGTGGGTGAGCCCGCTCATGCCGCCTTCTCCGGCGCTTTGGCCCCGGTGAGCAGCGCCCGCGTGGCCGCCGCCACGTCTGCCTGCCGCATCAGGGCCTCGCCCACAAGGAAGGTGCCGACGCCGGCGCGGCCCAGGCGCTCGATGTCCGCCAAGGCGAAGATGCCGCTTTCGCCCACAATGATCCGGTCGGCCGGAATGCGCGGCGCAAGCCTTTCCGTCACGGCCAGATCGACCTGGAAGCTGCGCAGGTCGCGATTGTTGATGCCGATCAGCGGCGAGGGCAGGGCGAGCGCCCGCTCGAGTTCGGAGCCGTCGTGCACCTCGATCAGCGAAGCCATTCCGAGCGTGGTGGCGCACTCCACCAGCGCCAGGGCCTGCGCATCGTTGACGCTCGCCATGATGACGAGAATGGCGTCGGCCCCCCAGGCGCGGGCCTCATGGACCTGATAGGGCTCGAACATGAAATCCTTGCGCAGGCAGGGCAGGCCGCTCGCTTGCCGTGCCTGCTCCAGATAGGCGGGCTTGCCCTGAAAGGATGGCTCGTCGGTCAGCACCGAAAGGCAGGCCGCACCGCCCTCGCGATAGGCCTCGGCCAGGGCGGGCGGATCGAAATCGGGCCTGATGAGCCCCTTGGACGGACTCGCCTTCTTGATCTCCGCGATGAGGGCGGGGCGTCCGGCCTGATGGCAGCGCCGCAGCGCGCCCGTGAAGTCGCGTGGCGGCGGGGCTGCTGCGGCGCGCTCCGCCATGAGTTCGGGCGGCGCATCCAGCTTGGCTGCGGCGATCTCGCGACGCTTGTAGGCTTCGATCCGGGCCAGGATGTCGGTCAAGGTGGTGTCTCAGGCGTTGGAGGCGGCGATCAGCTTCGCAAGCGTGCCCTTTGCGGCCCGGCTGTCAAGGGCGCCGCCGGCGCGCTCCACGCCCTCGCGCAGCGAGCCCACAGCACCAGCCACCATGAGCGCGGCCGCGGCGTTGAAGACGGCAATGTCGCGATAGGGGATCTGCGCGCCATCCAGAACCGCGCTCAGCGCGCGTGCGTTGACCTCCGCCGTGCCGCCGCGCAGGTCCTCGATCCGGGCTGTCGCCAGCCCCACATCCTCGGGCTTGATCACGAAGCTGCGGGTGGCTCCATTCTCGAGCGCCACGACATGTGTCGGGCCGGTGGTCGTGATCTCGTCGAGCCCGTCGGCCCCGTGCACAGCCCAGACACGGTCTGAACCGAGCGAGCGCAGCACCTCCGTCATGGGCAGCAGCCAGCTCTCGGCGAAGGCGCCCAGAAGCTGGCGCTTGACGCCAGCAGGATTGGACAGGGGCCCGATGAGATTGAAGATGGTCCGTGTGCCCAGTTCCACCCGCACCGGCGCGACATGCCGCATCGAGGCATGATGCGCGGGCGCGAACATGAAGCCAAGGCCGGCTGCGGCCAGGCAGTGCTCCACGCCGGCAGCGTCGATCCCGACCTTGACGCCAAGCGCGGTCAGCACGTCCGCGGTGCCGGATTTGGAGGAAGCGGCGCGATTGCCATGCTTGGCCACCGGCACGCCGCAGGATGCCACGATGATCGAGGCCAGCGTGGAGATGTTGTAGCTGCCCGAATTGTCGCCGCCGGTGCCCACGATGTCGATGGCTTCGGCTGGCGCCTGAACCTTCAAGGTGCGCGAGCGCAGCGCGCTCACTGCACCAGCGATTTCCTCTGTCGTTTCGCCGCGCACGCGCAGGGCCATGAGGAATCCGGCCGACTGCGCTGGCGTAACCTCGCCCGAGAGGATCGTATCGAAGGCGTCGCGCGCCTCGGCGGCCGTCAGGCTGGCGCCCGTCGCGACCTTGGCGATGAAAGGCTTGAACGTATCCATGGGAGATCAGGACCTGGCAGGCTGGACGGCGGCGACCGCGGATGACGTTTTCGCGTCGCGCCATGACGCTGCGATGTCAAGAAAATTGCGGATGATGGTCGCGCCGTGTGCGGACATGATGCTCTCGGGATGGAACTGCACGCCGGCGATGGGCCAGTCCCGATGCGCAGCCGCCATGATCAGCTGGTCCTCGGTCTCGGCCTCGATCGCGAGTGCGGCGGGGCAGGAGGCCCTGTCGATCACCAGCGAGTGATAGCGCGTCGCTTCGAATGGCCCGTTGATGCCGCGGAACAGGCCGTGCCCGCCATGGCTGACGCGGCTGATCTTGCCGTGCATGGGCTGCGGCGCGCGCACCACCTTTCCGCCGAAGGCCTGGCCGATGGCCTGAAGGCCGAGGCACACGCCGAAGACCGGCTTTCGCCCGGGAGCGCCACGGACGACGTCAAGGCAGATGCCGGCCTCATTCGGCGTGCAAGGCCCGGGCGACAGCACGATGGCGTCCGCATGATGCGACAACGCCGCCTCCGCAGTCATCTGGTCGTTTCTGACGACCTCGATCGCCACCTCCTGCGCGCCAATCAGCTGCACAAGGTTGAAGGTGAAGGAGTCATAGTTGTCGATAAGCAGCAATCTCACGGCGCAGATCCTTGGCCTCGCCTGTGTGCCCGCCATGGTGGGAACGGTCAAGCGCCGCGCCAGTCCGGCCCAGGGCCGCAAGCGCACGCCCGCGCCCGCAAAAGCTTCGGCCGGAGCCTATTCATCAACGCAGGTCACGCCGGCTGGAAGCCGACCCATGCTGTCACTGCCCGCGTCCGGCGCGTCCGGCGAACCGCACCGCTTCTTCCGCCGCCCTGAATAACGCCTTGGCCTTGTTGGCGCATTCCATCTGCTCGGAAGCATTGACGGAGTCGTGCACGATTCCGGCGCCGGCCTGCACCGACATCACGCCGTCCTTGATGATCGCCGTGCGCAGCACGATGCAGGTGTCCATCTCGCCACTGGAGCCGAAATAGCCGATGCAGCCGCCATAGGCGGCGCGGGCATCGCCTTCCAGCTCGTCGATGATCTCCATAGCCCTGACCTTGGGCGCGCCCGAGACGGTGCCGGCGGGAAAGCCCGAGATCAGCGCGTCCAGCGCGTCCTTGCCCGGCGCCAGCGCCCCCTCGACATTCGAGACGATGTGCATCACCTGGCTGTAGCGCTCGATGAAGAAGCGGTCGGTCACGGCCACGCTGCCGATGGACGCCACGCGGCCCACATCGTTGCGGCCGAGGTCGAGCAGCATGAGATGCTCGGCCCGCTCCTTCGGATCGGCAAGCAGCTCTGCCGCCAGCGCCTCATCCTCGGCAAGGGTCTCGCCCCGGCGGCGAGTGCCCGCGATCGGCCTGATCGTCACCTTGCCCTGCCGCAGCCGCACCAGGATTTCCGGGCTCGAACAGACGATCTGGAAATCCTCGAAATCGAGATAGCACAGGAAAGGCGCCGGATTGACGCGCCTCAGGGCGCGGTAGAGGGCGAACGGCGGCAGCTCGAACGGCGCATCGAAGCGCTGCGACAGGACCACCTGGAAGATGTCGCCGGCCCTGATGTAATCCTTGGCGCGGTCCACCATGGCCGAATAGGCGTCCGGCGTGGTGTTCGATACCGGCGTCGGCGCGCTGAAGGCGCTGATGTCGATAGCGGCTTCCGCCGGCAGCGGCCCCTCCAGCGCGCGGACCACGGCTTCGATCCTGTCGCGAGCCGTCTCCATCGCCGCGCTGGCGCTGACGCCAGGCTCAGGCCGGACCGAGGCCACCACCGAAATCTCGTCCTTCACCGCGTCGAAGATCACCATCACGGTGGGACGGATCAGGATGGCGTCGGGCAGGTCGGGCCCGCTCGTCTTCCGGGCAGGAAGTCGCTCCATCAACCGGACCATGTCGTAGCCGAGATAACCGAACAGGCCCGCGGCCATGGGTAGATCGAGCCCGGCGGTGTCGAGCCGGCTGGCTGCGATGAGCTGGCGCAGGCTTGCGAAGGCCTCGCCATCCTCGGGAGAAAAGTCAGGCGAGCCGCGCAAGGGATGCGCCACCGCAACCCGCCCGCCCTCGCAGCGCCAGACCACATCCGGTTGCAGCCCGATCATCGAATAGCGGCCGCGCACGGCGCCGCCTTCGACAGACTCGAGCAGGAAGGCCGCGCCCTTGGCGAAGCTCCGCAGCTTCAGGAAGGCGGCGACGGGCGTCTCGCAGTCGCTGACCAGAACCTCGCACAGGATCTGCCCGGTTCCTGTCTCGTATTGCCGGGTGAAACGCGCCTGATCGAAAGCTGCAGCCACCGGATCAGCTCTCGCCGCCGCCCGTGGCGTTGCGGAACGTCGTCTGGTTGATGCGCACGCCCAGCCGCGTCTGCACAGCGCTGACATACTGCGCCAGAAGATCGTCGCCGACGGCGTTGCCGAGCTGCTGCGCGATCTGGTCCGCCTCCTGCGTGGTGCGCAGGAAAGGCGGCAGGCTGGCTGACTGGACCTTGAACACCATGCGCCCGCGCGCCGCCCCAAGCTCGGCCGTTCCAGCAGCGCCGATGGCCGTCGCGAAGGCCACGGTCAGGACATTCGCCGGGAACTCGGGCATGCTGCTTTGGCGGGTGAGAGGCGGGGAGTTGACCACGCCCACGCCCACCGACGCGGCGACCGCCTCGATCGTCTCGCCCTTGGCGAGGCGCTCGGTCAGTTCGCGGGCCCTGGCCTGAAGCCGCCGCGCGATCTCGTCCTGCTTCCACAGCGACGACACCTGGGCGCGCACATCGTCGAAGCTGCGTTCGCGGGCCTGCTCGATGCCGGTGAGGTCGAACCAGACATAGCCATTCGCGGGCGTGCGGACAGCCTCGTTGTCGGTGCCGATGTCGGCGCGGAACATCGCCTCGACCACCTGATCGAGCGCGGGCACGGCCGGCGATGGCGCGCCGCTGGCCTGCTGGCGGCTGCGGTCGATCGGCCCGATGGTCACGATCTTCAGCTTCATCTCGCTTGCAATCTCGGCGAGAGGGCGCGCGCTGGCGCGCATATCCTCGATGCGGTCATGCTTTTCAGTGATCTGCTGCCCGGCGCGGGCCAGCGCGAGATCGGCGCGGACTTCGGCCTCGACCTCCGTGAAGGGACGGACGTTTTCGGCCTCGATGCTTGGCGTGCGCACCAAAGCATGGCCGAAGGTGCCTGGCACGGGATCACTGACGGCTCCCGGCGCGAGTGCGAAGGCCGCCGCTGCAACGCCCTGGTCAAGCATTTCGGTGCGGGTGAAAATGCCGAGCTTGCGGTCGGCTTCGGAAATGTTGAGCTCGCGGGCGATCTCCTCGAAGGCCGTGCCGGCGCGGATGCGCGCCACGGCGGCTGCGGCGTCGGCCTCGATCGGGAAAACGATCTGCTCGACTGTGCGGCGCTCGGGCGTGCCGAAGCGCGACTTGACGCGCTCGTAATGGGCAAGCGCGTCGGGTGCGCTGACTGCGGCGGGATCGGCAAGTGCCTGAGGCGTCAGCGCAAGGGCGCTGGCGGTGCGGTATTCAGGCGCGCGGAAGCTGGCCTTGCGCTCTTCGAAGTAGGCCTTCAGCACGTCGTCGGCAGGGTCGGCCAATTCTCCCACCAGCGCCGGCGGCAGCTCCATCGCGGCCAGGATGCGCTGCTCGTTGCGATAGCGGTGCGCCGCCTCCTGCATGGCGATCGGGGCTGCGCTCAGTCCGGAAATTGCTTCAGCCAACTGGTTGCGGATGATCGCGCCGCGCTGTTCACGCACATACATCGCCTCGTTGAGCTGGGTCTGCCGCAGCAGTTCATTGAACATGCTGCGATCGAACTGGCCCGAAGGCCCCCTGAAATTCTGGTCCTCGACGATGGAGCGCGCCACCGACGCGTCGCTGATCGTCAGGCCCCGCGCCGAGGCTTCGGCATCCAGCGCCGCCTCGGTGACAAGGCGCGAGAGGACCTGCTGGTCAACGCCCAGCATCCGTGCCTGAGCGGGCGTGATGTTCTGCCGGAAGCGCCGCGAAAGGCGCTGCACCTCGGCCTGATAGGCCATCCGCACGCGCTCAAGGTCGATCTCCGTCTTGCCCACGGTGGCGACCGTGTTGCGCGCCTGTCCGCGGAAGATGTCGCCGATGCCCCATATGGCGAAGGAGCCGATCAGAAGTGCGAACAGGATGCCGACCAGGAGCTTGCCGGCCCAGCTTTTGCCGGCATTGCGGATTCTCTGCATCATCATGGCGGATGAACGGCTCCCGATCTCGTGCGCAGGGGGCGCTGCTTCCTGAAACGGCCCGCAAGCATCGCGGGCACGAACCTGGCGCAGGCGCGCTTCGCGGACTTATAGGGATGGCCCGCATCGCCTGCAATCAGGCAATTGCGGCCCCCGCGGCGGCTTGCTACCACCGGTGCGACGCCGGACAGCGTCCCTGTCCCCTTCCGGTCGGCGCAGGCCCCAAGCAGGAACAACCCATGAGCAGCCTCAAGCCCCTGATCGCCGGCAACTGGAAGATGAACGGCTTGCGGGCCTCGCTCAACGCCATGGTCGAGGTCGGCAAGGGCTTCGATGCCGACACCCGGCGCAAGCTCGACGTGCTGATCTGCCCGCCCGCGACGCTGCTCTATCTTGCCAGCGCCAGCCTCGTCGGAACCGGCATCGCGACCGGCGCGCAGGATTGCCACGCAGAGGCAACAGGCGCCTTCACCGGCGACATATCGGCCCCCATGATCGCCGATTCTGGCGCAACCCATGTCATCGTCGGCCATTCCGAGCGCCGCACGCTCCATGGCGAGACGAGCGAGATGGTTCGCGCCAAGGCCGCAGCCGCGCTCAGCGCCTTCCTCACACCGGTTATCTGCATCGGCGAGACGCTTGCCGAGCGCGAGGCGGGCCGGACCATCGCAGTGGTGAAGAAGCAACTCCGAGGCTCTCTGCCCACAGGCAGCGGCGAGGCCAGCCTTGATGGCTCCCGCATTGTCATCGCCTACGAGCCGGTCTGGGCGATCGGCACGGGCAAGACCCCGACAACGGCCGATGTCGCCGGGGTTCATGCCGAGATCCGTGCGGAGCTCGGCCGTCAGCTTGGCAAGGCCGAAGCCCTGAATGTGCGCATTCTTTATGGCGGATCTGTCAAGCCCTCGAATGCCGGCGAGTTGATGGCTCTTCCAAATGTCGATGGCGCGCTGGTCGGCGGCGCGAGCCTCAAGCCGGAGGATTTCCTCGGCATCATCCGCGCCGTGGGGTGAGGGCAGGCCTGCGGCTCGGCGGGCTTTCGGCCATGCGTCGAGCTGCCGGCCGTCCGAAGAGCGCGCCAGTCTGTCGAAGAAGGTCATGTCCGCCGCCAGCGCCTGCGGGGTTCTCGCATGTCGGGAAGATGTCGCCGGGATAGCCCACGCAGCGCTGGCTCTCGCCCAACCAAAGTCCGGTGGCTGTTTGTCCCGCGAGACATGCGCCTTCCCATCGGGGGTAGCGCATGCTAATCGGGCGCCAACATTCAGGGCTGGCGCTTTGCCGGCCGGCTTACTGTGTCCGTGAGATCATGCAGACAGTCCTCATCGTCATTCATCTGATCGTCGTCGTCGCGCTGGTCATCGTGGTGCTTCTCCAGCGCTCGGAGGGCGGCATGGGCCTTGGCGGCGGCGGCGGCGGCGTTTCGGGCTTCATGACGGGGCGGGGGCAGGCCAACGCCCTGACGCGCACCACGGCGATCCTGGCCGGCGTGTTCTTCCTGACGAGCATCACCCTGTCGATTCTGGCCTCGCAGAACCGGACGCCCGCTTCCATCCTCGATCGCGCGGCGCCCGCTGCCCCGGCTGTGCCGGGAGGGCCTTCGGCGCCGGCTCCCGCTGGCGGCTCGGTGCTGGACCAGCTCCGTCAGCTTCAGGACCAGAGCGGCGCACAGCCGCCCCGGCCGAATCTCCCGCCGCAGTAGGGCAGGCGGGCGTCTCGTCCTGGCCCTCGGCCGGAGCGCCGGCAGCGTTTTCTCTTGTGTGGACAATCGACGAACGCGGAGTGCGCGACGATGCGTGCGCTCTCCCCGAATCGCGCGAACAGGTTTAGAGGTCGAATCCCATGACGCGGTACATCTTCATCACCGGCGGCGTGGTTTCCTCACTTGGCAAGGGCATCGCGGCAGCCGCATTGGGCGCACTCCTGCAGTCGCGCGGCTACACGGTCCGGCTGCGCAAGCTCGACCCCTATCTCAACGTCGACCCTGGCACGATGAGCCCCTACCAGCACGGGGAGGTCTTCGTCACCGATGACGGCGCCGAGACCGATCTCGATCTTGGCCACTACGAGCGCTTCACCGGACGGGCCGCCCGGCGCGACGACAACATCACCACCGGCCGCATCTACATGGATATCCTGACCAAGGAGCGCCGCGGCGACTATCTGGGCGCCACGATCCAGGTCATCCCCCATGTGACCAACGCCATCAAGGACTTCGTGCTGCGCGGCAACGAGGATTACGACTTCGTTCTGGTTGAAGTGGGCGGTACGGTAGGCGACATCGAGAGCCTGCCCTTCCTCGAGGCCATCCGTCAGGTCGGCCAGGAGCAGCCGCGCGGCACGGTGATCTTCATCCATCTTACGCTGCTGCCCTATATCCCGAGCGCGGGCGAGTTGAAGACGAAGCCGACGCAGCATTCGGTGGCCGAGCTGCGCTCCATCGGCATCCAGCCCGACATCCTGCTGTGCCGCACGGACAGGCCCATCCCTGTCGAGGAGCGGCGCAAGCTCGCCCTGTTCTGCAATGTGCGGCCCACGGCGGTTATCGAGGCGCGCGACCTTGGCTCGATCTACGATGTCCCGCTCGCCTACCACGACGAAGGCCTGGACGACGAGGTGCTCGCCGCCTTCGGCATGACAGGCGCCGTCCAGGCCCCGGACGTGTCAGGATGGAAACGCATCTCGGAGCACATCCATGCGCCCGAAGGCGAGGTCACCATCGCCGTGGTCGGCAAGTACACGGGCATGAAGGATGCCTATAAGTCGCTTATCGAGGCCCTGACCCATGGCGGCATCGCCAACCGGGTGAAGGTCAATCTCGACTGGATCGAGAGCGAGGTCTTCGAGAAGGAAGACCCGTCTCCCTTCCTCGAGCACGTTCATGGCATCCTGGTGCCGGGCGGGTTCGGCAGCCGCGGCGCAGAAGGCAAGATCCGCGCGGCCCGCTTCGCGCGGGAACGAAAGGTTCCCTATTTCGGCATCTGCTTCGGCATGCAGATGGCCGTCATCGAGGCCGCCCGCTCTCTTGCCGGCATCGAGGCCGCCAACTCCTCGGAGTTCGGACCAACCACCGAGCCGGTGGTCGGCCTCATGACCGAATGGCTCAAGGGCAATGAGCTGGAGACGCGGGCGGCAGGCGGCAATCTCGGCGGAACCATGCGCCTCGGGGCCTACGAATCCGCGCTGGCCAAGGGCTCGCGCATCGCTGACATCTATGGCGCCAATGTCATCTCCGAACGGCACCGGCACCGTTACGAGGTCAACATGGCCTATCGCGAGCGGCTTGAGGCGAAGGGCATGCGCTTCGCTGGCGTCTCGCCGGACGGACTGCTGCCCGAGACTGTGGAATATGTCGACCATCCCTGGTTCATCGGCGTACAGTATCATCCCGAGCTGAAGTCTCGCCCTTTCGAGCCGCACCCGCTCTTCGCCAGCTTCATCGACGCCGCCAAAACCCAGAGCCGGCTGGTGTGATGGCGGCCGGCCTCGACCACTTCGTGCTGGCCGTGCACGATCTCGAGGCTGCGGCAGCCTTCTACCAGCGCCTGGGCTTCACGGTCGGCGCACGAAACCGCCACCCCTGGGGCACTCATAACCGCATCGTGCAGTGCCCGGGCACGTTTCTCGAACTCATCACCGTCGGCGAACCGGAAAAGCTCGTCGAACATGCGCCGGGTCGTTTTTCCTTCGGCGCTTGCGTGCGTGATTTCCTCGCTGCCGGGGAGGGCTTCGCCATGCTGGTGCTGGAAAGCCGTGACGCAGCCGCCGACAATGACCGCTTCGGAGCTGACGGCATCGGCGGCTATGAACCTTTCTTTTTCGAGCGTCAGGCCGTCGGGCCAGACGGCATGACCGTGCGCGTCGCCTTCAGCCTCGCTTTCGCCCGCAACGAGGCGATGGCTCGGCAGGCCTTTTTCGTCTGCCAGCAGCATGAGCCGCAGAGTTTCTGGAATCCGGCGTTTCAGCAGCATCCGAATGGCGCCGTCAGCTTCCCGGCGGTGACGATGGTCACAGCCGATCCCGCTGGCCAGATGGCATTTCTCGGGCGCTTCGCCGGCGCCGGGGATCTGGAGGACGACGCCAGAAGCCTTATCCTTGAGCGCGGACGCATCAATGTACTGGCGCCGGAGGCTGCGCAGGCGCATCATGGCTCCGATCGGGCCGGGCTCGCTGCCTTCACTGTCACGATCTCGGATCTGCGGTCGCTGGCCTTGCGGCTGGACGAAGCGGGCATCGGCTACCAGCTGGACGCCTTACGCCTTCTTGTCCCGTCCGATGCGGCCTATGGCGTGACCATCGAGTTTCAGGCCGCCTGAGGCCGAAAGGATGCCCATGTTCTACACATCGATCCAGGCCTTGCCCGATTTTCTGCTCTTCTTCAGCGCGGCCACCGCACTCACGGTGTTCTATCTGTTTCTCTACACGCTTTCGACCACGCACAACGAGTTCGAGCTTATCCGCCAGAACAACGTGGCGGCGGCCGCCTCTCTCGGGCTGAGCCTGACGGGGTTCGCGCTGCCGCTGTCGAGCGCCATCGTCAACGCCAAGACCGTGATCGACCTTCTGGTCTACGGCCTCGTGGCCATGGCGATCCAGATCCTGGTCTACTGGCTGGTGCGGCTGCTGCTGCCGAATCTCTCCCGGCGCATCGGCAATGGGGAGGTCGCCTCAGCGCTTTTCCTCGGCGCGGCCTCTCTGGCAGCAGGGGTGCTCACCGCCGCCTCGATGGTGTTCTGAGCCCGGCAGCGCGGCTCGAACAAACCCACGCCGGACCCGTCAGGCTTGCGGGTAAAGGTCGAGGATCCGTCCCGCCCCCGCGTCGCGTTCGGGCGCATCGCCTTGGGGCGCGCGGTGGATCATCACGATGGCGCTGATGGATTTATGCCCCACGATGCCGGCGGACCGCAATGCCGCCTCCACGCCCCCCGGCGCGATGAGGCAGGTCGGCCGGCCATCCGAGAGCCCGGCCCAGAGCGCGCTGAGAGAGAACAGGCCAAGCGGCATGTACTCGGCGCCCGTGAGCAGTGCGAGATAGGGCCCAGCGGCGAGGGCGCAGAGCCCAGGGCTGGTCATCAGCGAGAGGACCCGGCCCTCCTGCGACAGCCGGGTCTCTTTGGCGATCTCCATGGCGGCCGCCAGCAGATCGCTTTCGGTCAGGACCAGTCGCGCGCCCTCAGCGGTTTCGATGCCGATGGTCATGATGCCGGGCGGCGATGTCACGGTCGGAGGCGGCGGGGTCTCGCCGGCACCGCCCAGCACATGGTCCAGTGGCACCACGCCATCGGGCGCATCCGGCCCGAAGGCGCAGACAAGGCGCGGATTGAATGAGCGCGCAGCCGCGTCGCGCATCATGCGCGCCGGTTCAATGTCCCCGCAGCGTGTGCTCGCCAGCGCCACCGAAGGTCCTGCCACGTCGAGCCAATGGCGCAACTGGTCGGTTCTGGCGCTCAGCGGCAGCAGCATCGGGCGAAGCCCGGCCCGCAGCGCGCCGATCATGGCCAGCAGCATGTCCGAACCCATGGGTGCGAGGATCAGGGCCTGGGATCGCTCCGGCAATCGCGAAAGGCTGAGCAGGCCTGCAAGGCGCGTAGCGCGCTGGTCGATCTCGGCGAAGCTCAGATTCTGCCCATCGCTTCCGGCCCATTGCGACCGCCGCAGCGGCTCGCGCAGGAAGATGTCGCCCGGCCGCCTCCGCACAGCCATGGCGACGAGGGAATCGAGGCCGATGCCTTCGAGATCGAGCGTAGGTTTGCGCTGGGCGGACATGCGGCCGGTTCCTCGTCAGTTGGATATGCGCGCGCCATTGGCGGGCTCAGGCTCCCGCCACAGCGCTTCGACCGGAAAAGCGAAGCGCGCCGGCCGCGATGGCAGCCCGACCCCGCGCTGATGCGCGATCCAGATGTCAGGCAGATAGAAGAGCGGCACGACATAATGGCCGCCCATCACAAGGCGGTCGAGGACGCGCGCTGCGGCGACGTAATCCTCGCGCTCACGCGCGGCGAGCATCGCCTGGATCGCGCCGTCGATCGCGGTGGAGCTTGCGCCTGAATAGTTGAGCGAGCCCTGGCGGTCGGCCGCCGCCGTGCCCCAGCGATTGGCCTGCTCTGTGCCGGGGCTGGCCGATACGGGCCAGACCCATTGCACCATGTCGAAATCGAAAGCGGCGAGACGGCGCCAGTACTGCACGTCGTCGATCAGCCTGATCCGGGCCTCGACCCCGATCCGTTGCAGGGACTTGGCGTAGTTGAGCGCAAGCCTCTCCTGCGGGCGTGACGAGACGGTGATCTCGAAGGCCAGCGCCTCGCCCGAACGACGCCGGCGCATGACCCCGTCCGTGAGCGTGAAGCCGGCGGCCTCGAGCAGTCCCACGGCGCGCCGCGCGAGTTCACGGTCGCGGCCCGAGCCGTCCGATGTCGGCGGCGCCCAGCTTCCGTCCAGCATCGGCTGGGGGAGGGCGGCGCCAAGCCGTGTCATCAGCGCCATTTCGCGGGCATCGGCCGGCCGGCCTGCCGCCGACAGCTCCGAAGCGGCGAAGAGGCTGTCGGAGCGCTGGTAGACGCCGAAGAACAGGTTCCGGTTGGCCCAGTCGAAATCGAACATCAGGGCAAGCGCCTCGCGCACCCGCGGCTCCTGGAAGAGCGGCCGGCGCGTATTGAACACGAAGGCCGAAAGCCCCTTCGGCGCCTCCAGCGTGAGGGAACGGCGCAGGATCCTGCCCTCCCGCACGGCCGGAACATCATAGCCCGTCGTCCAGCGCGTGGGATCGGACTCGACCCTCAGATCCGAAAGCCCCGCCTTGAAGGACTCGAACAAGGAGTTGGAATCACGGAAGTAATCGTAGCGGATGACTTCGATGTTGTGCATGCCGCGCATCAAGGGGTGTTCCTGAGCCCAGTGATCCTGGCGGCGGGTGAGGGTGATGCTTTCGCCCGGCCGGATGTCGGTCATCAGGTAGGGCCCCGAGCCGACAAGCGGAGTGAATGTGGTCTCGGGGAAGGTGGCCGGGTTGGTGGCATGCCTGGCGAAGATCGGGATGGACCCGATGATCAACGGCGTTTCCCGATCAGCGCCGGGGCCGAACACGAAGCGCACCGTGCGCTCGTCCGGCGTCTCGACCTTCGCCACACGGCCAAGGCTCGATCGGTGGAATGGCTTGCCCTGCGTGCGCAGCATCTCGAAGGAGAACGCGACATCCGCAGCCGTGACAGGCGCGCCATCCGAGAACCGCGCGCGCGGATCGAGGTGGAACGTCACCCAGGCCCGATCATCCGGCAGCTCGATCTCGCGCGCGAGCAGGCCATATCCGGTGAAGGGCTCGTCTGGGGAGCGGTAGAGCAGGCTCTGCAGCACGAAACGCTGCATCGCATCGGGCGCCACCCCGCGCACGACGAAGGCATTGAGGCTGTCGAATGTGCCTTGCTGGCCAAGGATCAGCCGGCCGCCGCGCGGCGCGGCGGGGTTGACAAAGGGCAGGTGGCTGAAGCCCGCCGGCAGGCCCGGCTCGCCATGCATCGCGACCCCATGCCGCCGGGGCGTCTCGGTGGCGCCTGCGGGCGCGCCGATCAGCGCGGCAACGCACAACGCCGCCAGGGCGCGGCCGATCCACCCCGCAACGCCGCCAAGGCGAGCAACGAGGCCAATAAGCAAAGGGTTGGCGCGAATCCGCATGGCTTCATCCTAGCATGACGATCTTGATGCGTCTGAGGCTGGAAAAGTTTCCACTGAACAGATAAAGCGAAACCCGAGTCATGCTGTCGCCGCAATCGCGACCCTACTGCAGCCCTCCTTCCCGCCGCGTTCCAGCGAGCGTCCGGGGCGGGCCGCGGGGCGGCTGACGCCGTTGACTGTCGAGATGGCTGTCGGCCCAAGGGGCCGGCACGAACAAGGGGAATTCAATGTCCGTTTTCAAAGCGCCCGCCATGCAGGGGCCGCTCCGCCCGGCCAGGATGCTGGTGGCGACCGTTGCCGCCGCCTCCGTGATGGCCACGAGCTTCCCGGCCTTCGCGCAGCAGCCCGCTTCCCCGCAGCCGCGCCCGGCTGCGCCGGCGCCGCGCGCTCCGGCGCCGGCGGCCCCTGCGGCCCCTGCCGCGCCGGCCCAGGCGCAACAGCAGCCCGCCGGTCCGACCATCGTGCAGGTCCGGCCCGAGCCGAGCCAGACCGAATGGACCAAGGTCTGCGGCAAAGACCCCGGCAACCAGCGCGAAATCTGCTACACCACGCGCGACTTCGTGTCCGATCAGGGCCAGCCTGTCATGGCGGTGGCGGTCTACGACGTGAAGGGCGACAATAATCGCATCGTGCGCTTCCTGCTGCCTATCGGCCTTCTTCTCCAGCCCGGCATGCGCTTTGGCGTCGATCAGGCGCAGCCGATCGCCGGTCGCTTCCAGATATGCTTCCCCAATGGCTGCTTCGCCGAAGCCACGGTCAATGAGGCCCAGCTCAACGCCTTCAAGCGCGGCACCACCGTCAGCGTCAGCGTTCAGAACCAGGCGGCCCGCGAAGTCACCTTCCAGGTCCCGCTCGCAGGTTTCACAAAGGCATTCGACGGCGCGCCGATCGATCCGGCCGAGCTGCAGAAGCAGCAGGAGCAGCTTCAGCAGGAAATCCAGAAGCGCGAGGACGAGCTGCGCCGCCGCCTCACCGGCGAGGGTGGCCCGGCCGCTCCGCCGCGGCCCTGAGCCGAAAAGCCATCGCCAGACATGCAAAACCCCGGCCTGGCGCCGGGGTTTTCTGCTTCAGGGCGGAGGCTGTCGTCGGAGAAAGCCTTGCGGAGCAAGCCCGGCGCCCCTGTCAATTCAACCGGCCTGTGGCGACCTTGTACTCGCCATCGACCGAGCCGAGGAAATAGTCCTCGACCTGGGGATGCCGGACCGGCTCTCCGCTTTCATCTAGAACGAGGTTCTGCTCGGAAACATATGCGATATATTCTGTTTCTGCGTTTTCGGCGAGCAGATGGTAGAAGGGTTGGTCACGGGTGGGGCGCACATGCTCGGGAATGGAATTCAACCATTCCTCCGTGTTGGCGAACTCCGGATCGACATCGAAGATCACGCCCCGGAACGGATAGATCCGGTGCTTCACCACTTGTCCGATCCTGAATTTAGCGTCCCGCGCCTTCACATCCATCTCCGGTGCGGCCAGATCTTTGCCGTCGTCAAGAGCTAAGCACACCAGCCATGGGCGTCAATATCGCAGCGTGCCGCAGGGTGCATGCGCCTGCGCGCGGGTCCGCATGCGGCGCAGGCAAGGCTTGGGCGAAATGCGCAGTTGCCGCCGGCCCGTCAAGCTCTTACCCCTCGCGCAGGTCCACATTCCGCGATAGCCATGGCCAGCATCCTGTCCCTGCTTGATCTGGTGCTGCCATTCTTTGGCGTGATCGCGCTTGGCTACGCTTGCGGCAAGCGCATCAACCTGCCGGTCGCGGGTCTCGCCTGGATGCAGTTCTTCCTGATCTATGTGTCCCTGCCCACGCTGTTTTACCGGCTGATCGCCGACAAGCCGCTCAACGAGCTGACCAACTGGCCCTTCGTCATCGGCACGACGCTGTCGACCTATGTGGTCTTTGCGCTCTCCTTCGCGATCGGCCTTTACTTCACCAGGGGCAATCTGCCCCAGTCCGTGATGCAGGGTGTGGCGGGCGCCTATTCCAACATCGGCTACATGGGCCCGCCGCTGATTCTCGCAGCGCTGGGGCCGGCGGCGAGCGCACCGGTCGTTCTGATCTTCGTGTTCGACAATCTGCTGCTGTTCTCGCTGATACCCTTCCTGATGGCGCTGGCAGGGGTCGAGAAAAAGAGCGTTCTCCAGACAGCGCGCGAAGTGGCCTGGAAGGTCGCGACCCATCCGTTCAATGTCGCCACGGTGCTCGGCGTCATAGCCGCCTATTCGCAGCTCAAGCTGCCCAGCGCCCTCGACAAGATGACGATCTGGCTTTCCGGAGCTGCGGCTCCTTGCGCGCTGTTCTTGCTCGGCGTGACAGTGGCCATCCGCCCCATGACGAAGATGCCCGCCGAAGTGCCGCCGCTGATGTTCGTGAAACTGATCGTCCATCCGCTGCTGATTCTGCTCCTGCTCTCGATCATCGGGGATTTCCCGCCAAACTGGGTTTTCGCGGGCATGATCATGGCGGCGCTCCCGCCAGCCCTGAACATCTTCGTTATCTCGTCGCAATACGGGGTTGGCATCGAACGGGCCTCCGCCAGCATCCTGGTCGGCACCATTTCATCGATGGTGACGCTGACGCTGTTCCTCTGGCTGATCCGGGAGGGCTACATGCCGCACGACCTTTTCCCGGCTCGCTGAGCAGGCTCAGGCCCTTGTCGGGCTCAGGCCTTGCCGCATCATGAAGCGGCGCAGCGGCGCGAGCGTGTCGAGGGCCAGCAGGCCGAGCCCGCGTGCGAGATCGATGGGCACGAGGTCGGAGAGCAGCGAGCGGTTGAGCGCATCCACCGCGCTGGTCCGCGTGCGCACATCGCCCGCCCGGTTCCGCTCGTAGCGCTCCAGCCCCTCCGCCGCGCCCGGGTCCGAACCGGATGCGCAGGCCACGAGGCCGACCACGTCGCGGAAGCCCAGATTGAGCCCCTGCGCGCCAATGGGCGGGAACACATGCGCCGCCTCGCCCAGCAGGGCCGTCCGGGGACCCGTGAACCGCTCGACTGACAGCCCCCCCATCGGCGTCAGCCCGCGGGGGCCGTCGATGGTGAGCTGCCCGAGGATGGAATGGGTGCGCGTTTCAATGGCGGCCGCCAGTTCTGCGTCGCCAAGAGCCATCAGCCGCTGCGCCTCGTCGGGACTCGCCATCCAGACGACGCTGGAGCGACGCCCCGGCAGGGGCACCGTCGTGCAAGGGCCGAACCGCGTGTGGAACTCGGTGGACACGTCGCGGTGACGGCGCGTGTGCTTCACGATCGTCGTCAGCGCGGCTTGCGGATAGGTCCACGTCCTGGCGACGATCCCGGCATCGCGGCGCACGACCGATTGCCGGCCATCCGCGCCGCCCACGAGCCGGGCCTGGAGCGTCGCGCCATTCGCCAGCGCGACATCAGCATGGCCGCCGGCGTTGGCGGCCACGCTGGTCACGCTGTCCGTCAGGCGCGTGATCGCGGGGTGCGCGGCCACGGCGTCCAGCAGCGCTTCGTTGAGACGGACCGTCTCGACATTCCAGCCGAACTGCTCAAGCCCGATCTCGCCGGCCCGGAACTCCGTCGGCGGCCGCCTGAACAGGCTGCCCGTGTCATCCACGAGCCGCATCGTGGAGAGGGGCGCAGACACGGCCTGCAAGGTGTCGGCGACTCCAAACTGCTCGAGAAGCCGCCACGACACGTCCATGAGCGCCACCGTCCGTCCATCCCGCCGCGGCGAGGCAGGGCCGACCAGCGCGACCTCAAGTCCCCTGGCGGCGAAGGCCAGCGCCGCCGTCGCGCCAACCGGTCCGGGGCCGATGATGGCGACATCAAAAGCGCGGGCGGTGTCAGGGGTTGGCATGCGTCGCTTCTACCGCCTTGCATCTGATTGCGCCATATGGCGCATCAAGCCGCGCGCTTGCGCCACAGGGCGATGAAGCCGGCGAGGGCGCAGCCGGCGATCATGCCGACCATGAGGTCAACGAAGATGATGAGCAGGAAGGTCGTCGCCAGCACGGCCGCTTCGCCATCGCGCTGCATGAGGACACGGCCGACCTCGCCCTTGTCGGCCATGTTCCACGCCACCACCGCGAGCACGCCGGCCAGGGCAGCCAGCGGAACATGCGAGGCAAGCGGCGCGGCGACCAAAAGGAATGCGAGCAGGAACACGCTGTGCAGCATCCCGGCGATCGGGCTCGTGGCCCCGGCCCGGATGTTGGTGGCGGTGCGGGCGATGGTGCCTGTGACGCACAGCCCGCCAAACAGGGCGCTCGCCAGGTTTGCGAAGCCTTGCGCGACAAGCTCGATGTTGGCGCGGTGCCGTCGCCCGCTCATGCCGTCCGCCACCACCGCCGACAGCAGCGATTCGAGTCCCGCAAGAAAGGCGATGGCCAGCGCATCGGGAAGCACCATCAGCATCCGCTCTTGCGAGAGCGCGGGCAGCGATGGGTTGCCAAGCCCGCCCGGTATGCCGCCAAACCGCGTCCCGATCGTTTCCACCGGCAGCCCAAGCGCCAGCGACAGGACGGATGCCGCCGCCACCGCGACCAGCAGTCCCGGAATGGCGGGGTTCAGCCGCCTCAGCCCGAGAATCACGGCAATGACGCAAAGCGCGAGAGCGAGAGCCGCGAGGTTGACGCTCCCCCCCGCCTGCGCCAGCGCGATGAGCTTTGGCAAGAGCGCGGAGGGTTCCTTGCCCGGCACGGTCAGGCCGAACAGGTCCCGCAGCTGGCTCGCCAGGATGATGAGCGCGATCGCGGCTGTGAACCCCAGCAGCACCGCATGAGGCACATGGCGGATCAGGCCACCAAGCCTCAGAAGTCCGACGCACACGAGGATCGCGCCGCCCATCGCGGTGGCGAGCAGAAGCCCGTCGAAACCGTGCCGATCGATGATCGAAGCCACGAGCACGATGAAGGCCCCGGCCGGCCCGCCCACCTGAAAGCGGCTGCCGCCCAGCGCCGAGACGAGGAATCCGCCCACGATGGCCGCATAGAGCCCCGCTGCCGGCGTCGCGCCGGAGGCGATGGCGATCGCCATGGACAAGGGCAGCGCCACGATGGCCACCGTGAGCCCCGCCACGGCGTCCCGTCCCAGGCGCTGCGCGTCATAGCCCTCCGCGAGGGTCGAGATCAGTTTGGGGACCAACGGTTCGCCCGCGCCCCTATCCCCGGATAGTCTGGGCCCAGCCATGACGGGGCGACTCCTCAAAGGTTCCATGCGGCTGGAACAGCCTGATCATCTCACATCAGCAATGCGTGGAAAGCAATGAGCGCCTGCCTTGCCTCGACCCTGCCATCCCGCTGGGCTAATGTTGTCGAATGAATGATCAGATCATGGGCAAGGCCAAGGCCGACCGCGCTGTCAATGAGACCAGGAAGGCGCTGGACGAGATCGAGCGCGACATCGCCTCGGGCACGAGGGCCTTCGTGCTCGGACCCTATCTGTCGCCACGCGCTCAGCTCAAGGCTCATTCTGATCCCGAGCGGAGCCCCGCCGCGACGCGCGCCATGGAGGCGCGGTTGCAGGAGGCCATCGGCCTTGCCGCCGCCATCGACCTCACCGTCGCGGGCTCCGGCATCGCTCAGCTTCAGGCCATCCGTCCATCGACCTATATGGGCAAGGGCAAGGTCGAGGAAATCGCCGCGCTGATCGAGGCTGGCGAGATCCGGCTGGTGATCGTCGATGCGCCGCTCTCGCCCATCCAGCAGCGCAATCTCGAGAAAGCCTGGAAGTGCAAGGTCATCGACCGTACAGGCCTGATTCTCGAGATTTTCGGTCGCCGCGCCCGCACCCGGGAGGGCGCGCTGCAGGTGGAGCTGGCGCATCTGAACTATCAAAAGAGCAGGCTTGTCCGCTCCTGGACCCATCTTGAGCGCCAGCGCGGCGGATTCGGCTTCCTCGGCGGCCCCGGCGAGACCCAGATCGAGGCCGACCGCCGCCAGATCCAGGAGCGCGTCGGCAAGATCGAGCGCGATCTTGAAACCGTCGTCCGCACGCGCGGGCTTCACCGCAAGAGCCGCACCAAGGTGCCATATCCGGTGGTCGCGCTGGTGGGCTACACCAACGCAGGCAAGTCCACGCTGTTCAATCGGCTGGCGGGTGCGGATGTGTTCGCAAAGGACCTGCTCTTCGCCACGCTCGATCCCACCGCGCGCGCCATCCGCCTGCCGCACGGGCAGAACGTCATCCTCACCGACACGGTCGGCTTCATTTCGGATTTGCCGACCATGCTCGTCGCGGCCTTCCGCGCCACGCTTGAGGATGTGGTGGAGGCTGATGTCATCCTGCACGTCCGCGATGTGGCGCATGACGACACCGAGGCCCAGAGCGCCGACGTCGAGGTCATCCTGCGCGATCTTGGCGTGCGCGGCGCGCGCCCCGGCTCAGGCGAGGCGCAGCAGGGCGAGGGGCCGACGCCCTTGATCGAGGTCTGGAACAAGGCGGACCTGCTGGAGCCGCACGTTCATGACCAGTTGGCCGAGATCGCCGCCCACCGCCCGATCGAGGAGCGGCCTGCGCTGGTTTCGGCGCTCTCGGGCGAGGGCATAGCTCCGCTACTGGCCCGGATCGAGGACAGGCTCGCGCGCGATGCCTCGAACTTCGTCATCACGCTTGATCCCTCGGACGGCGCGGGCCTCGCCTGGCTCTACACGCAAGGCGAGGTGCTCGAACGCCGCGAGGATCAGGACGGCCGCATCATCATGGTCGTGCGGGCGCCGCCCCAACGCCGCGATCGCATCCTGCAGCGCTTTCCCTCGGCGCGGGAGCGCCCCGGGCATTAAGGTCCGGCTTGAGGCCACGATTCTTCAGGAGCGGGCGTCCGCAGCCGATGATGTCTCCGCATCCTTGGCCGCGTTCCAAAGCGCGTCCATCTCCTCGAGGCTGGCCGTGGCGGGCGTCGCCCCCCGCGCTGCCAGCGCGCGCTCGATGAAGGCGAAGCGGCGCATGAACTTGGCGTTCGCGCCGGCCACCGCCCGGTCGGGATCGATTCCCAGATGGCGCGCCAGGTTGGCGATGGCGAAGAGCATGTCGCCTGTCTCGTCAGCGATCGCGTCCCTCTGGCCCGTCTTCAGCGCTGCCTCGATCTCGTCGATCTCCTCGCGCATCTTCGCCAGCACGGCGAGAGGATCGTTCCAGTCGAAGCCGACGGTGCCGGCCCTGGCCTGCAGCTTCACCGCGCGGGCCAGCGGCGGCATCGCGGCGGAAATGTCGGCGAGAAGGCCAGGCTCCGGGTTGCCCGGGCCGGCCTTTTGCCGTTGCGCGGCGCGCTCGGCTTTTTCCTCAGCCTTGATGCGCCGCCAGGAGGCCTTGACCTCCTCCGGCGTCCATGTCCGCCTCTCGCCGAAGACATGGGGATGGCGCCGTATCATCTTGGCGTTGATTGCCTCCACCACATCGGCGAAGTCGAACAGGCCCTCTTCCTCGGCCATGCGGGCATGGAACACGACCTGAAGCAGCAGGTCGCCAAGCTCCTCGCGCAGGTCCGGCATGTCGCCGCGCTCGATCGCATCGGCCACCTCATAGGCCTCCTCGATCGTGTAGGGGGCGATGCTGGCGAAGTCCTGCTCCAGATCCCACGGGCAGCCGGCGCCCGGCGTGCGCAGCGCCGCCATGACGGCAAGAAGGCTTTCGATGTCGCGGCCGGGTTTCATCGCCCGACCCTAGCGGCGCGCCGTCCTGCCGTCAGCGCCGGCTGCGGCAAAAGGCTGTGGAGAGCGCGCCTTGCTTTCGCCCGAGCCCAAGGCCACATAGGAACCTCGGCGATGGGTTCGCCGCAAGGTGCCAGATTGATGCTCCGCTTGTCCTTCCGTGGACGCTCGCGCCGGAAATCGGTGACCATGCCCAGCTGGGCCTTCGGGCTCATGGCGGCCGGCAGCGCCGCGTTGGGCATCGCCATGTTCCTGGTCATCAGCGCGCTTGCGGTGCTGCTTTTGCCGGTCGTGCTGCTCGCGGGCGGGGTCACGGCCTTCGTGATGCGCAAGCGCATCGAGCGCGTGCTGAGCGGCGCGGGCCTGTCGACGCCTCGGCCAGGCGTGGACCGCCGGCATGCGACGCGCAAGCCGCCCGGCCCGGACATCGAGGATGTGGAGTATCGCGTCATTGAGGAGCCGGCGCGAGATACTTCGCGCCGCTGATCGGGTGCAGCATTCAGGCCGGCGTCGCGTCATGCCGGGGCTTGGGCGCCGGCTTCCAGGCGGCCATGAGCAGCCCGCTTACGATGAGCCCTATGCCCGCAAGCTGGAGCGGCCCCGGCCATTCACCGAGGATCGGCATGCCCATAATGGTTCCGACGACCGGGATCATGGGCGGGAACCGGCCAGCGACGCCCACACCGATGATCTTGGCCGCCCAGGCCCAGACCCAGAGCCCGATCACCACGTTCAGCAGGCCCTGGTTGAGCCCATGGGCCAGCAGCACCCACCAGGGCGCCACATCGAAGCCACGGAAGAAGAACAGCGCGTAAAATGGCAGGTAGGCGATCGACAGAACCGAAACGATGGCCGTCGCCTTGAGCCCGTCAGTCTTCCAGCGAGTCAGCATCAGCGGATAGAAGCCCCAGAGCAGGCCAACCCCGAGGAAGCACAGATCGCCCCACAGCATGTCCGGCGTCGCGGCCGAGGGCTTGGCGCCAGCCACCGCGAGGCAGGCCAGACCTGACAGCACCACGGCGATGCCGATGACAAGCGGCCGGCTCAGCTTCGTGCCGAACATCATGACGCCGCCGATGATGCCGATGAGGGTCACGGTGCCCGGGCCGATTGACGCGCCATGGGCGGCGGGCGCCATGGTCAGCCCGGTGAGCATCAGCCAGCTCATGGGAAAGCCGCTCATTGCCGTGAGCGCAAGCCCGCGGCCCCAGCCGATGCCCGCGCAATCACGCCAGCCCGTGAGCCCGAAGACCGGCAGAAGAATCAGGCCCGCCAGTGCAAATCGCAGCGCCAGCAGGTCGTGCGCTGACAAGCCGTTGAGCACCGCATGCCGGCTGACCACAAAGTTCGAGCCGTAGATCAGCATCGCGAAGGCCATGCCGGCGAAAGCAAGGTGCCGTTTCGAGAGGTTCGTCAGAAATGCCATGCGATCCGCCGTGCGCCCATGGCGATAAGACATGAGCGCGCCGTCATTGAAAACGGCGCGCAACGCATGGCTGCGTGCGCGCCGCATGCGAAAGTCCGGCCGCCTGTGCGGTCAGGCGAGGGCCTTCAGCGCGGCCTTGCCGGCATAGAGCGCCTGCGAGCCCAGCTCCTGCTCGATGCGGATGAGCTGGTTGTACTTCGCGGTGCGGTCGGAACGGGAGAGCGAACCTGTCTTGATTTGCCCGCAATTGCTGGCGACGGCGAGGTCAGCGATGGTCGAATCCTCGGTTTCGCCCGAGCGATGCGACATCACGGCCCGGAAGCCGGCACGCTGTGCGGTGTCGATCGCGTTGAATGTCTCGGTCAGCGAGCCGATCTGGTTCACCTTGATCAGGATGGCGTTACCATAGTCGCCCTTGATGCCGCGGGTCAGGCGCTCGACATTGGTGCAGAACAGGTCATCGCCTACGAGCTGGCAGGACGCGCCGATGCGCGAGGTCAGCATCCGCCAGCCCTCCCAGTCATCCTCCGACATGCCGTCTTCGATCGAGACGATCGGGTAGGCGGCGACCAGAGATGTGAGGTAATCGACCTGCTCGGCGATCGGGCGCTTCTTGCCTTCGCCGTGATAGTCATAGACGCCGTTCTGGAAGAACTCCGTCGCGGCGCAATCGAGCGCCAGATGCACATCCTCGCCCGGCTTGAAGCCCGCCCTGGTGATGGCCTGCATCACGAAGTCCAGCGCCGCTTCAGCGGATGCGAGGTTCGGCGCGAAGCCGCCCTCATCCCCGACATTGGTATTGTGGCCGGCTTTCTTGAGCGCGCCCTTGAGGGTCTGGAATATCTCGGAACCCCAGCGCACCGCTTCGGCCAGCGTCGGCGCGCCGGTCGGCATGATCATGAATTCCTGGAAGTCGATGGGATTGTCGGCATGAGCGCCGCCATTGATGATGTTCATCATCGGAACGGGGAGGGTGCGGGCCTGCGTGCCGCCGACATAGCGATAGAGCGGCAGGGCGGATGCGTCGGCAGCAGCCTTGGCCACGGCAAGAGATACGCCGAGAATCGCATTGGCGCCGAGCCTGGCCTTGTTGGGCGTGCCGTCGAGCTTGATCATGGCCTCGTCGATCAGCACCTGCTCCTCGGCCTCCAGCCCGACAAGTTCTTCCGCGATGCTTTCGTTGACGGCGGCCACAGCCTTCAGAACGCCTTTGCCGCCATAGCGGGAGGCGTCGCCATCGCGCAGCTCGACGGCCTCATGCGCGCCGGTGGAAGCGCCTGATGGCACGGCGGCGCGGCCCATGGAGCCATCCTCCAGGATCACGTCGACTTCTACGGTCGGATTGCCGCGCGAGTCGAGAATCTCGCGAGCGCTGATGTCGATGATCGCGGTCATGGGCAGCTCCCTTATGGGGGTGAATGGTTGAGGGCTTCGGTTACGTCGATTGGGCAACTGGCGCAAGGGTTCCGCCTGGGCAACGCAGCGGGGGGCTCGCCAAACCCGGCATTCCATCCAGGGCGACGGACGCCTGATCGAAAGCGCGGCGGCGATGAGTTGCGCTTGGGTGTCGAGCCTGCCAAAAGGCCCGTGTGTCGTCACCAGGAGCCGCCATGGCCAGTCCATCGACCGTCCACCTCGGACAATCCTCCACCATTCCCGCATCGCCGGAAGAGGCCGTCCTTGACCGTGTCCCCAACCCCCACCCCGGCACGGAATATCTGGCGCGCTTCACCGCGCCCGAATTCACCTCGATCTGCCCTGTCACCGGTCAGCCCGATTTCGGCATCCTCGTCATCGACTATGTGCCCGGTGACTGGCTGGTCGAATCGAAATCGCTGAAGCTCTACCTAACCAGCTTCCGCAATCATGGCGCTTTCCACGAAGACTGCACCATCGGCATCGGCAAGAGGCTGGCGGCCCTGCTCGAGCCGCGATGGCTGCGCATCGGCGGCTACTGGTATCCACGCGGCGGCATCCCGATCGACGTGTTCTGGCAAACGGCCGCCCCGCCGCAGGGCCTGTGGCTGCCCGATCAGGGCGTGGCACCCTATCGCGCGCGCTGATTGCGGCGCGCTACAGGCCAAACCAGAGCGTCGCGATCCCCAGGAAAGCGAAGAAGCCGACCACATCCGTCACCGTGGTGACGAAGGTGCCGGATGACACGGCCGGGTCGATGCCAACCCTGTCCAGCATGATGGGAATCGCGGCGCCCGCGACGGCAGCGGCGAACAGATTCGCCATCATCGCAAGCCCGATCACCACGCCGAGTTGAGGATTGCCGAACCAGAGGCCCGCCACCGCGCCCGTGATGAGGGCGAAGGCCGCGCCGTTGATGAACGACACGAGCAATTCGCGCTTCACGAAACGGTTGATGTTCAAGTTGCCGAGTTCGCCCGTGCCAAGCGCCCGCACGGCCACCGTCATGGTCTGGGTCGCGGCATTGCCGCCCTGGCTGGCCACCACCGGGGCAAGCACGGCCAGAGCCACCATCTTCTCCAGGCTGCCTTCGAAGAGCTTCATCACGGCCGCTGCGAAGAAGGCGGTAAGGAGATTGACGAAAAGCCATTGGAAACGGCTTCGCGCGATCGCGGGCACGGTATCCGAAAGTTCCTCATCCGCCTTGACGCCGCCAAGCGCCTTGATCTCCTCGTCCGCCTCGTCGTCGATGATGTCGACGATGTCGTCGATGGTCATCACGCCGACCAGCCGTTCCGCCGCATCGATCACCGGCGCCGAGACGAAATTGTAGCGCTTGAAGATCTGCGCCACGTCGGTGAGCTCATCCGTCGCCTTGATCGTCCTGCGGTCAGGGTCGGCAAGCGCCGCCATCTTCACGGGACGCTTTGTGCGCAGGAGCTTGTCGAGCGCTACCGCTCCAACGAAGCGCTGCGAAGGATCGACCACATAAATCTCGTAGAAGGTTTCCGGCAGGTCCTGCGTGTCGCGCATGAAGTCGATCGACTGACCCACGGTCCAGAAAGGGGGCACCGCGATCACCTCGGTCTGCATGCGGCGCCCGGCGCTGCCCTCCGGGTAATCGAGACTTTTCTGGAGCGCGATCCGCTCCGTGGCCGGCATCTTGTCGAGGATTTCCGCCTTGTCGGCCTCATCCATGTCTTCGAGGATGTAGACAGCATCGTCGGAGTCGAGCTCGCGCATCCCCTCTGCGACGGTCTCGGGCTCGAGTTCCTCGAGGATTTCCTCGCGGATGGCGTCGTCGACCTCGGTCAGCGCCGTGAAGTCGAAGTCTGCTCCAAGCGTCTCGATCAGCTTGGGCCGGTCATCGGCATCGAGCGCCTGCAGAAGAGCGCCAAGGTCTGCCTCGTGCAAGGCGCCCGCCAGAGCCAACAGGCCATCATGATCGCCCGCCGCGACGAAATCCTCGACACGCGCCACGAACGCAGCTTCAATCTCGCCATCCTCGTCCCTGAAGGCGAGTGGCAAGGATTGCTGCGCTGCGTTGGCTCGCTCGTCCAGCATGCGGTTCCGTCCTGGCGCCCGGGGGATGATCGACGGACTTGTCGCAAACCGGGGCTGGATTGACAACGCTGCAAAGGCGCGAAACCGGCCGTTGGCCGATCATATCCCCGGCGCCAGAGCTGTACCGGGCTGTGCCCAAACGCAAGACGGCGACCCTTGCAGGATCGCCGTCTCACAGGCTTTCGCCCAGATTTGGTGCGGCCAAGAGGACTCGAACCTCCACTAGTTTCCCAACTAGCACCTCAAGCTAGCGCGTCTACCAATTCCGCCATGGCCGCGGGAAGCCCCTGGTTGCGTCGCAACGCGAAGGCAGCGAGCGCGGCTTAGCAAATCACCGTCACCGCCACAAGCACGAAAACCTCGCGGCGACGTCAGGCTGCGATGGCATCGGGCCCGGGTTCGGGCTCCGGTTCCTCGGGTCGATAGACCTCGCGTATGATGCGGGGACGCTTTAGCAGCTCCGTGACCTCGATCTGGATTCGCGTGCCGGACACGATCACCTGGCCCATGGCGAAGACATGCCCATTGGCGACGATTTCGACGAAATCCGCCTCGCTCGTGGTGAGCTCGACCACCGCGCCGCGGCCCATGCGCAGCAGCTTGTGGACCGGCATGATGGTCTGGCCAAGGATCACGCTGACATCGATCAGCACCTTGTCAAGATCGGTCTGCAACGCTTGCCTCCTGCACGCGGACTTGCCACATGAATGCCTGCGGTACAGTGCGGCGGACAAGGTTAACCGGTTGTGAATCTCACATCGCGAAAAGGCCTCGCTCAGCTGAATTCTTCAGCCGGAGCGCCGGTGGAGTGGCGCATCAGCGACGGCCCCGTGGCCTATCCCGACGCCGTCCGCGCCATGGAGGAGCGCGTCGCGGCGATCGCTGATGGAGCGGCGCCCGAACTCGTCTGGCTGCTTGAGCATCCGCCTCTTTACACGGCGGGCACTTCCGCCAGAAGTGACGACCTGATCGCGCCGGAGCGCTTTCCTGTGTTCGAGGCGGGTCGGGGAGGGCAATACACCTATCACGGGCCCGGCCAGCGCGTGGCCTATGTCATGCTGGACCTCAGGCGGCGGGGCCCAGACCTGCGCCGTTTCGTGGCCAGCCTCGAGGCCTGGTTGATCGAGACGCTGGCGGCGTTCAACGTCGCCGGGGAGACCCGCGAGGATCGGGTGGGGGTGTGGGTGAGGCGGCCGGACCGCGCCCCGCCGCCGGGCGCGCCGGAAGGAATGATGGCGGAGGACAAGATTGCGGCGATCGGCATCCGCGTCCGGCGCTGGGTTTCTTTCCACGGCGTTTCACTGAATGTGGAGCCAGACCTCAGCCATTTCGACGGAATCGTGCCCTGTGGGGTGCAACTGCACGGGGTGACCTCTTTGGCGGATCTCGGGTTGACAGTGTCGATGACGGAAACGGACATGGCGCTGCGCAAAGCCTTCGAGAGCCTTTTCGGCCCGACCATCTCGATCACAGCCTGATCATGGCCGGCAGCAGGCAAAAGCAGGTCGAGGTCGGCGACAGGGCGGCCTGGCTCGAAAGCCATCATGCTCGCCGTGACAGAAACTGGCTGATCTAACCGCGCAAACGGAACCGCATGTGGTCTGCGGCGAACCCTTGCGAAGGTCGAGTGCTTGATGAAAGCGGGCTCGATGATGCCGGCCCGGCTCCGGGGGTCGCGCGTGAAACGCGCCGCCCGGATCGCCGCACCCGCCGACGCCCCGAAGCAGGCGGCGCTTCGCCGCCTGAAGCCAGGGAAAGGCTTCATTCACCCTGTGATGGAATCATCGATTCTGCGGAATCAGTGATTCAAAGGATGCACATCATGATCAAAGTAGCAGCGCTCGCGATTGTCGCCCTCGGCCTTGCGGCTTGCACGACCACCGATCAGCGCATTGCCGGCGCGGCGGCTGGTGCAGGGACGGGGGCCTTGGTGGCCGGCCCGATCGGCGCGATTGCAGGTGGCGCGATCGGCGCGGTCGCCGCTCCCACTGTGACCGGCACCTTGCGGCGCACGCAGTAATCCCCCCGATCGTCGCAGTGCCACGTTCCGCTTCCTGACCGTGCAGTCCTGCGCCGTTGCGCGGGGGACCAGCCCGCGCCATAACCGGCCACCATCTGAGAAGGGTCGGCTCATGGCTGTCGTGACCAGCACCATCGACGTGAACGCGGCGGACGCAAGAGTCTGCGCCTCCGAATGGGAGCGGTTGCGAGCCGAGCTTCTTGAGCGGCGCGGGACTGCGGCCGCCGGCGGCAACGCGAAGGCGCGCGAGCGCCACGCCGCGCGCGGCAAGCTGCTCCCGCGCGAACGGGTCGCCACGCTTCTCGATCCCGGCTCTCCCTTCCTGGAGATAGGCGCACTTGCGGCCTTCGGCATGTATGGTGACGACATCCATGGCGCGGGGATGATCGCCGGCATCGGCCGGGTCTCCGGCCGAGAGGTGATGGTGGTGTGCAACGACGCCACCATCAAGGGCGGCACCTACTATCCCATGACGGTGAAGAAGCATCTGCGCGCGCAGGAGATCGCGCGCGAGAACCACCTGCCTTGCGTCTATCTGGTGGATTCGGGTGGCGCGAACCTGCCGCACCAGACCGATGTCTTCCCCGACCGGGAGCACTTCGGCCGCATCTTCTACAACCAGGCCACCTTGTCGTCGCTCGGCATTCCGCAGATCGCGGTGGTGATGGGCTCGTGCACCGCCGGCGGCGCTTACGTGCCGGCCATGTCCGACGAGACGATCATCGTGCGCCGGCAAGGAACGATCTTTCTGGGCGGCCCGCCGCTGGTCAAGGCTGCGACCGGCGAAGTGGTGTCCGCCGAAGATCTCGGCGGAGGAGACGTGCATACGCGCCTTTCCGGCGTTGCAGACCATCTTGCCGCCGACGATCAGCATGCGTTGGCGCTGGCGCGCCGCATCGTCGGCACGCTGGGCACGGTGAAGAGCCCGTCGATCGCGCTGTCCGACGCGGCGGAGCCCCTGCTCAATCCGGCCGAACTGGAAGCCATCGTGCCCACGGACCTGCGCAAGCAGTATGACATTCGCGAGGTCATCGGCCGTTTGGTGGACGGCTCCGACTTCGATGAGTTCAAGGCGCGCTATGGCGTCACGCTGGTGACAGGCTTTGCCCGGCTCCATGGCATGCCGATCGGCATCATCGCCAATAACGGCATCCTGTTTTCGGAAAGCGCGCAAAAGGGCACGCATTTCATCGAGCTGTGCTGCCAGCGTCGCATCCCGCTGCTGTTCTTGCAGAATATCTCCGGCTTCATGGTAGGTCGCGACTTCGAGGCCCGCGGCATCGCCAAGGACGGCGCCAAGCTGGTAACGGCTGTGGCCTGCGCGCAGGTGCCGAAGATCACGGTGCTGGTGGGTGGCTCGTTCGGGGCCGGCAATTACGGCATGTGCGGCCGAGCCTATTCGCCGCGCTTCCTGTTCAGCTGGCCCAACAGCCGCATCTCCGTCATGGGCGGGGAGCAGGCGGCGAGCGTGCTCGCCACCGTGCGCCGCGACAATATCGAGGCTGCAGGCAAGATCTGGAGCGCGCAGGAGGAGGAAGCCTTCAAGGCGCCGGTGCGCGAGCAGTACGAAACCGAGGGCAACCCCTATCACGCAACCGCGCGGCTGTGGGATGACGGCATCATCCTGCCATCCGAGACGCGGCGCGTGCTGGCGCTGGCCTTCTCCGCCTGCCTGAACGCGCCGATCCCACCGACGCGCTTTGGCGTCTTCAGGATGTGACTGGCCGCCTCGGCCGGTGCGCGCAGCAGGGCGTTTGCTCTGCATGGGTTGAGAGTTGGCACGGTGTCGCTGCTTTTTCAGGGAGCCTTCAGCAGCTCATCCGGCAAGCCTATGCTCGACGAGGCAACATGTCGGGGCGTATGATCGCGGTTTTCCGACGCCACAATTGACCTCCGTCCATGACAATGATGAGGCAGCTCAGGTACAGCAGTCCATAACTGCATCGTATGGTTGACGGTCTGGCGGGGAGGTCTGGCTACATCATGGCAGCAAAAACCAAGCCGATGCATGCCTGCGGCTCATCCGATGTTACGTCCGGAAACGCTGCTGCATGAGCGTGAAAGTTACACCGGACATCGTGTTGCACGCTTATGCGGCAGGTATGTTCCCCATGTCCGAGGGCGCGGACGATCCCGGCCTGTTCTGGGTTGATCCGGAGATCCGCGGAATCATGCCGCTCGATGATTTCCACGTGCCGCGTCGCCTCGCGCGGACCGTCCGGCAGGACATTTACGAGATCCGCAGCGACACCGACTTTGCTGGCGTAATCGCCGGTTGCGCCGCAGCCAAGGCGGGGCGCGGCGAAACCTGGATAAATGGCCGCATCCGCGCGCTCTATGGCGAATTGTTTCGACGCGGTTACGTCCATACGGTCGAGGCCTGGTCCGGCGGGATGCTGGTGGGCGGCCTTTACGGGGTGTCGCTCGGACGCGCCTTCTTCGGCGAAAGCATGTTCCACCTGCAGACCGATGCCTCGAAGGTCGCCCTCGTGCATCTGGTTGCCCGGCTCATCCGCGGCGGTTACATGCTGCTCGATACCCAGTTCCAGACCGCGCACCTCTCCCAGTTCGGCACACGCGAAGTGGGGCGCGCCGATTATCAGGCCGCTCTGGCGCTGGCGATCGAAAGCGGCTGGGGCGACTGGGCGGCTGCTGGCGTGGGCCTCGGCGGAGCGGAGGCCCTGCGCGCGATCGACGACAATCGCGCGAAGCGATGAGCGTCAGTTGTTGGCTGGTTCACGGAAGATCTGTCGCTGCGGCGTTTGCGACGGATTGGTCGGGAAGAACCGCTGCGTCGGCTGCTGCGGCGCGACAGGAACGCCCTGGGGCGGCCTCACATCGATTCGCCCATCGGTGGCCGGCGCCATTGCGGCGGGCCGCTGCGGCCTCTGCTGCCGATCCCGCCGCAGTTCGACAGCATCCGCGCTGGGCTCGCGCGGCTCCACGATGACCTCGGTCCCGCCTTTGCAATCCGTCATCCAGACATCGTAGATGGCATGCTCCACACCATGCAGGCCGGGGCTCGCGGCATACATCCAGCCTGAGAAGATGCGGCGATAATCGTTGTTGAAGCCGACCTCGTCGACCTCCACGAAGGATGTCGTCTGGGGCTGCTCGGTGGCAGGCCGGGTCCAGCACACGCGCGGCGTGATCTGCAGCGAGCCGAACTGCACGGTCTCGTCAATGTTGACTTCGAAGGCGATGATGCGGCCGGTGATCTTGTCGAGGCCCGAGAACACCGCGATCGGATTGCGGATGCGGTCAGCCAGCGCAGGGGCTTGCGACATGGCCAGTGCGAGGGCCGAGAGCGCAAGGGTGGAGAAGGCTCGGTTCATTCGGTGTCTCTGCTCTGGCAAGGCTGCTCTTGCATGACGGCGCCAGGACGGCTGCCGCCCCGGGGCCGACAAATACGCGACTCAACGCACCATGATTACACCTTGACCGTGCGCGGCGCCGCTCAGGCGCGTCGCCGGGGCCATGACCGCAAGGGCGGCCGCTTCAGCGGCCCGGCGTCCACGCCTCGTAGGCGCCTTCTGACTTCGGATGCACGGACGTGTTCACCGCGGAGCCTGCGGGGCGATAGGCCTCGTCGGTGCCGGTCATGTTGGCGCGGTGCGGTCGCTGCCAGCTGCGCGCCTTGTAGCTTTCCTCCGAAGGCGCGACATCGACCGTGTGCTGAAGCCAGCCCTTCCAGCCGGGCGGAATGCGCGACGGCTCGGCCAGCCCTTCGAAAATCACCCAGCGGCGCTCATGGCCCAGCGCAGGATCCAGCTTGCGGCCCTTGGTGCGGTAATAGACGTTGCCGAACTCATCCTTGCCCACCAGCTCGCCATGGCGCCAGGTGTTGAAGCGGGTGCCGAGGGTCTGGCCATTCCACCAGGTGAAGAACTGCAGCAGGAAGGTCTTCATGTGCGCCTCGCATCGAGGGTCTGTCGTGCCCGCCGGATGTCACCCGGCGCGCATGCGCCGACCGCCTGACCGGTTCCGGACTTCTGCGCGCGGTTATGGCCTCAGCGCGCCGTCATGTCCAGCGCGCTCGCCCTGGACGCGACGGCGTGGCGTGCGCCTCGAAACCGATTCGCGACTGGCCCCCGCATTCCGGATGTTGATTCGGGCGGCTCCGGCTTCCGAGATAATCGCTCTCGACGGCTGATGTTGTTGGCAGGACAGAGGTTTGATGGCCGTGCCCTCGCGTGATGTGCGAAGCGGCTATGGATACCCTTGATTAACCATGGAATGGCGGCGGCAGGCTGCGCGGAAAGGGCTTTGCCACGCTCCGCGAAAGCCTCATGTTTCCGCGGCGGGCGTGATTCTCGCTGGCATTACCGGCGCTTAACGCCAGCCCTTGCAGGTTATCCCCAACATCCACAGCGACACACCACATGTAGTGCTGGCGTTACATTCCATGTACAAAACCTTGACGTTCGACGGCCCTGGGCCTAGGTTTGGATGGTCGCGTTGTCCGCAGCGCGGCCGGCCCAAGTCGGGTCGGACGGACTTGAAGAGATGTCGTCCCGCAGCTTGCGCGAATGGCCCGTTCGGGCCTCCGCGACTTGGGGCGCCAGCGCTGCGAGACTTGCGGGCGATTGACACCGGAAGGGCCTGGAGACAACCGGGCGCCGACAGGGGCATCACAACAGGGCTGACGCTGCGCCGCACCGTGGGGAAGCGGTGCATTGTCGTGCCCAAAGCATTTTTGAAGGATTGACGAGATGAAGATTGACCGCCGCTACACCACCGCCGGAGCGTCGCCCTACACACCGATCGCATTTCGCGAGACGGTGAGCGAGATTCGCAATCCGGACGGCTCGGTGGTGTTCCGGCTTGAAGGGGTCGAGGTGCCGGAGGTGTGGAGCCAGGTGGCTTCCGACGTGCTTGCGCAGAAGTATTTCCGCAAGGCCGGCGTTCCGGCGGCCCTGAAAAAGGTCGAGGAGAACGGTGTCCCGTCCTTCCTGTGGCGCTCTGTGGCGGACGAGAAGGCTCTCGCCCGTCTCCCCGAAGACAAGCGCTACGGTTCCGAGATCTCGTCCAAGCAGGTCTTCGACCGGCTCGCTGGCTGCTGGACCTACTGGGGCTGGAAGGGCGGCTACTTCACCTCCGAGGACGATGCCCGGGCCTTCTTCGACGAGTTGCGCTTCATGCTCGCCCAGCAGATGGTCGCGCCCAACTCGCCGCAATGGTTCAACACCGGCCTGCACTGGGCCTATGGCATCGACGGCCCCAGCCAGGGCCATTTCTACGTGGACTGGCAGACCGGCAAGCTGACCCGCTCGAAGTCCTCCTATGAGCACCCCCAGCCCCATGCCTGCTTCATCCAGGGCGTGGCCGATGATCTGGTGAATGAAGGCGGCATCATGGACCTGTGGGTCCGCGAGGCGCGGTTGTTCAAGTATGGTTCGGGCACGGGCTCCAATTTCTCGGCGCTGCGCGGCGATGGCGAACGGCTGGCCGGGGGCGGGCGCTCTTCGGGCCTGATGAGCTTCCTCAAGATCGGCGACCGCGCGGCCGGCGCGATCAAGTCGGGCGGCACCACCCGGCGTGCCGCCAAGATGGTCGTGGTCGACGCCGACCATCCGGATATCGAGACCTACATCGACTGGAAGGTGAAGGAAGAGCAGAAGGTCGCAGCTCTCGTGACCGGCTCGAAGATCGTCCAGAAGCACATGAAGGCCGTGATGAAGGCCTGCGTGAACTGCGAAGGCAATGGCGATGACTGCTTCAATCCGGAGAAGAACCCCGTCCTGAAGAAGGAGATCAAGCTCGCCCGCCGGTCCATGGTGCCGGACAACTACATCAAGCGGGTGATCCAGTTCGCCAAGCAGGGCTACACGGACATCTCGTTCGACACCTACGACACAGATTGGGATTCGGAGGCCTACAACACCGTCGCCGGGCAGAACTCCAACAACTCCGTCTCGATCAAGGATGACTTCCTGCGCGCGGTCGAAGCCGGTGGCGACTGGCAGCTGACGGCTCGCACGACGGGCAAGGTCACCAAGACGCTGAAGGCTCGCGAGTTGTGGGAGAAGATCGGGCATGCCGCCTGGGCCTCGGCGGATCCCGGCCTGCACTTCAACACCACGATGAACGACTGGCACACCTGCCCGGCCTCGGGGCCTATCCGCGCCTCCAATCCGTGCTCGGAGTACATGTTCCTCGACGACACCGCCTGCAACCTGGCCTCGGCCAACCTGCTGCAGTTCTACGACCGTCAGGCCCGCGCCTTCGACTATGTCGGCTATGAGCATCTGTGCCGGCTCTGGACGATGGTCCTCGAGATTTCGGTGATGATGGCGCAGTTTCCGTCAAAGCCGATCGCGGAATTGTCCTATGAATATCGCACGCTCGGCCTCGGCTACGCCAACATCGGCGGGCTGCTTATGACGATGGGCCTGGGTTATGATTCCGATGAGGGCAGGGCGCTTGGCGGCGCGCTGACCGCGATCATGACCGGCGTAGCCTATGCCACCTCGGCAGAGATGGCGCGCGAGCTGGGTCCGTTCCCCGGCGCGGTGCGCAAGTCCGCCGATGGCAAGACCAACACCGAGCACATGCTGCGCGTGATCCGCAATCACCGCCGCGCCGCCCACGGCGAGGCTACGGGCTATGAGGGCCTGTCGGTAGCGCCCGTGCCGCTGGACCACGCCTCGTGCCCCGAGCCCGTGCTCGTGGAGCGCGCCAGGCTTGCCTGGGACCGCGCGCTCGAGCTCGGCTCTGCCCATGGCTACCGCAATGCGCAGGCTACCGTGATCGCGCCAACCGGCACGATCGGCCTGGTGATGGATTGCGACACCACCGGCATCGAGCCCGATTTCGCGCTGGTGAAGTTCAAGAAGCTTGCCGGCGGCGGTTACTTCAAGATCATCAACCGCGCCGTTCCCGACGCGCTGCGCAGCCTCGGCTATTCCGAAGCGCAGATCGCCGAGATGGAGGTCTACGCCGTGGGCCATGGCTCGATCGCCCAGGCTCCGGCCATCAACCACGCCACGCTCGCGGCGAAGGGCTTCACGCCGGAGAAGATTGACGCGGTCGAGAAGGGCATGAAGAGCGCCTTCGACATCAAGTTCGTCTTCAACAAGTGGACGCTGGGCGAGGATTTCCTCACCGGCACGCTCAAGGTCCCGACCGAAAAGCTGAACGAACCGAGCTTCGACCTGCTTGGCCATCTCGGCTTCTCGAAGGCCGACATCGAAGCCGCGAACGTGCACGTCTGCGGTGCGATGACGCTTGAGGGCGCGCCGTTCCTCAAGGCCGGGCACTACAAGGTGTTCGATTGCGCCAATCCGTGCGGACGCCTGGGCAAGCGCTATCTCTCGGTGGAGAGCCACATCCGCATGATGGCGGCGGCGCAGCCCTTCATCTCGGGCGCGATCTCCAAGACCATCAACATGCCCAACGACGCCACGGTCGAGGATTGCAAGAACGCCTACATGCTGTCCTGGCGGCTGGCTCTCAAGGCCAACGCGCTCTATCGCGACGGCTCCAAGCTCAGCCAGCCGCTCAACGCCGCGCTCATCGCCGATGAGGATGACGAGGGCGAGGATGCCGTGGAGGCCCTGCTGGCCATGCCGGCCGCCGCCAAGGCCGCCGCGCTCTCCGAGAAGATCGTCGAGCGCATCATCGAGCGGGTCGAGCGCAACCGCGAGCGCGAGCGCCTGCCCGATCGCCGCAAGGGCTACACCCAGAAGGCGGTGGTGGGTGGCCACAAGGTCTATCTGCGCACCGGCGAATATCATGACGGCCGCATCGGAGAGATCTTCATCGACATGCACAAGGAAGGCGCCGCCTTCCGCAGCCTGATGAACAATTTCGCCATCGCGGTGTCGCTGGGCCTGCAATATGGCGTGCCGCTGGAGGAATATGTCGAGGCCTTCACCTTCACCCGCTTCGAGCCGGCGGGCTTCGTGCAGGGCAACGAGGCGATCAAGAACGCGACCTCGATCCTCGATTATGTCTTCCGTGAACTCGCCATCTCCTATCTCCAGCGCTACGATCTCGCGCATGTCGATCCGGGCGAGATCGGCAACACCGTGCTCGGCAAGGGCGAAGCACAGTCCGAGCTTGGCGCGCCGGCCCAGACTGCGGCCCAGCAGGCCGTATCCAAGGGGTTGCTGCGCTCGAAGACGGACAAGCTGATGCTGATCTCCGGCGGCGCCGGCGCGGCCCTCCCGGCCTCGGCCGTGTCGGTATCTCCCGCCGCGCCCTTTGGCGGCGTCGCGGCCGGCATGACCATGGGCGCGACCGCGCTCAAGCCAGAGCCGAACATGGAGGTGACGCTGACCGAAGCCGAACTCGCCAAGCTCGGCTTCGCCTCCGCTGCCCCGCAGAGCCGCACCGCCGCCGACAAGCGCGCCGAAGCCATCATGAAGGGCTATGTCGGCGACTCATGCGGCGAGTGCGGCAACTTCACGCTGGTCCGCAATGGCACCTGCCTGAAGTGCGACACCTGTGGCTCAACGACTGGGTGTAGCTGAGTATGGAGAAGCTGATAGGCGCGCGAAAGTCTTGGACTTGGCGCGAATGTTCTATCTCTGAGATAGTTTGAAGGAATTGGGCGGATTTCCCTGCATGAAGTTGAAATCGTTCAGAATTAAGCGGTTCAGATCGATCAACGACAGCGGGGCCCGAACAATGTCGTCGGAGGTCGGGGCCTCGGCCTCGATCCAGTCGACAAGCCCACCGGGCTGTCGGTTGGCGACGATCGCCGCACCGATGGCGGCGAGCATGCCGTCGAGCACTTCCTCGCGCGTGAGCGTCGCGCTCTCGAAAGCGACGATCTCGACGGGAATGCGGTGGGCGTAGAGGTAGGATATCGGCGAGAGCGTGACGTCCTGCTCGCCCGGATCGCCATCGCGGATCACGATCAGTCCACCCGGCGGAATGCGCTCCGGCTTGGCGAGGTTACGCTTCAGGTCCGCGCCCGGCAGGGCAGCAGCGACAAGCGCCTTCACCGCGCCAAGGACGGTTTCGCGTTTCGAGGGCATGACGCAACCTGTTGGGCCTTCCTGCTGAAGGGGTTCCGTGTTATTTTCTTACCAGATACATATCGATCAGGGGTGGCAAGGCTCATGTCCGACACAGCAACGCTTTCGACAAAGTTCCAGATTTCGATCCCCAAGGCCGTGCGCACCGGGCAGCATTGGAACGCCGGCCAGGAATTCGTCTTCATCCCCAAGGGAAAGGGTGTCCTGCTGATGCCGGTTCCGAGCCTTGAAGATCTGAAAGGGCTGGCGAAAGGCGCAGACCCCTCGAACTACCGGGACCGCAAGGACCGCTATTGATGCTGGCCATCGACTCTTCGGCGTGGATCGAGTGGCTCGTCGACGGCCCTTTGACCGCTGAGCTTGCTCAGAAAATGCCAGTTAAGAGCGACTTGCTGGTGCCGACGATCGTGCAGCACGAACTCACCAGGTGGCTCCTGCGGGAGCGGGGCGAAGAAGTTGCCGACGAATTCATCGCCTACACGCAAAAATGCGTCGTGGCAGTTTTGGACACCGCCACTGCGATTGATGCCGCGAACCTGTCCCGCCAGTACAAGCTGGCGACGGCCGATGCCGTGATCTACGCCACGGCTCTGCGACATGGCGCCGGGCTTCTGACATGCGATGCGCATTTTGATGGATTGCCGGGCGTTACCTTCATTCCGAAGGCAGAAACCTGAAGGCGAAGTTGTCTGACGCTCGGCGGAGGAGTTCATTGTGCACCAGATTCATGCGGAAACCGTTGCCAGCATCACCGAGTTCAAGCGAAACCCCATGGGTGTCGTGGCTGCTGCGTAAGGTTTTCCCGTCGCCGTGTTGAACCGCAACCGGCCCGCCTGTTACTGCATTCCAGCCAAGGCCTATGAGGCTTTGCTCGAACGGTTTGACGATCTGGAGCTGCAAGCCATAGCCGATGAGAGAGAGGGGCAGTCAGCTCATCCTATCTCCCTGGAACCGCCGTCAAAAGCGGCTGTGATTTTCCTGCCTCCCACGGCTGGAAAAGTGAAGGGAAGTATCGTAACGTCAGTCATGGCGGGTGTGGCTTGCGGAGATGGCGTGGCCGGTATTGGTGTAAACAGCCAAATCTTAAACGATATCATACCTTTACGCTACATCCACCAACCCAGAAAGAACTCCGTCGTGAATAAGATGGGTTAGCGGGACTCCGACGCATCATCCAAATTCAAAAAGATCAAATTGAAGGTTAGACATCGTGAACATTCTAAACGGACCTCAGCTACGAGAGCGCATCCTCAAAATTGCGAGCTCTGCCACCGCCATGGACTTCGCCGTCGCTTTCTGGGGAGCGGGGTCCATAAAGGCTTTGGGCCTTTCCGAGATCAGGAAGGCACGCATCATCTGCAACTTGACCATGGGGGGAACAAGCCCAAAGGTCATCCGGGAGCTGATCGACATTGGTTTCGAGGTCCGCCATCTCGATACTCTTCATTCGAAGATCTATCTTTTTGACGACGTCGCCTTTGTTGGCTCGTCGAACGCATCAGCGAATGGCCTATCGTTGCAAGGTGAAGTCCTGTCCGGCTGGCACGAAACTAACGTTGAGCTATCGGACGCATCTCAAATCGCCTTTTTAAAGGAAAATTTTGACGATATCTGGAACAAATCTCGTCCCGCTTCCGACGATGATCTCACCCTTGCAGAGAAACTATTTAATAGCAGACGGAGACTTATTCAGAGAGTCTCGGATTTAAATAACATTGACCTCTATGATAACTTTAACTCCTTAGAGACTGTTTGGAAAGTCGGCGATTGGTGTTTCGGTGGGCTGGCGAATGTGATTCACATTACGGATGTGGACACATGAGAACCGGGGCCGGATGGCCAAGATCGCCAAGAAGACGAAGCGCTATCCCTGCGACCTGACGGACGAGGAGTGGGCCCGGATCGCGCCCTTGATGCCCAAACCCGGACGGACGGGACGGCCTCGGGAGACGGACTTCCGCGAGGTGATCAACGCCGTGCGCTATCTGGTGCGCTCGGGCTGCGGCTGGCGGATGCTGCCTCATCATTTCGGCCATTGGCGAACGGTTTACGGCTGGTTCCGCGAACTGGCGCGGCGCTTCCTGTTCCAGACCATCCACGATGTCGAGCTGATGCTCGACCGGGAGCGGGTTGGTCGCGAGGCAAGCCCCACGGCGGCGGTGATCGACAGCCAGTCGGTCAAGGCTCCGCAAGCCAAAACAAGGGGTTACGACGCCAACAAGAAGATACGCGGCCGCAAGCGACATATCGCGGTCGATACCGACGGACGGCTCTTGATGGTCAATCTGACGACCGCCGACATCTCCGACAGCGCCGGTGCGCAAGCCATCCTCGATGCCATCCGCAAGCGCTGGCCCTGGGTGAAGCATCTCTTCGCCGACGCCGCCTACGACCGCCTGACCTTGATGGACAAGGCCGCCTATCTCAACTTCGTCATCGAGATCATCCGGCGCTCCGAGCAGCAGAAGGGCTTCCATGTTCTGCCCCGGCGCTGGGTCGTCGAGCGGACCTTCGGATGGATGATGCGCTGGCGCCGCCTCGTCCGCGACTATGAAAAACGCATCGACGTCTCAACCGCCATGATCCACGTCGCCATGGGCGGCCTTCTTATCCGAAGAAACGCTCATCCCTGACTTTCCAAACGGACTCTTAGAAGAAAACCCATGGCAAGAATTAGGAATTTACGTATGTGTTTACAACAACGATCTGAGCGATGCGGCACAAAAGGTTGTTGCGGAAGCTAGGGTAAGCGAACCCGACGGCAAAGGTCTCGACGGCTTTGAGGACTGGGACGACATCGCTGGTAAAATTGTCGTCTGTTTTAAAGTCACAAAGCAGTCAGTCAGATATGACAGGATTTGGGAAGTTCACGAGAAACCCTATTCTAGGTCGCCAAAGGTTCACCTCGCAAATAGGTTGACCAGTGGCGTCATACCTCACTTTGATAGAGCAAAGCTACGGCTATGGAAGCCAGCCGTATTAAGGGCTTTTGAATTCAACAAGACCACCAACCCGCAAAAAGGTTTCCTGATTGAAATCGAAGACTTCTTCAAAAAATTCGTGCGGACGTCTCACATTTGAAGTGCATCACCTGACGGATTATCGGTTGATTGATGGGCCAAAAGGATCGCGAAACAAGTTATCCGATGTACTGCTTTCCGTCGTTGTCGATGATTTCGCTGAACATGGCGCTGAGGCCATATCGCAGCTTCGCCAGAAAGACCCGGCGACCTATCTTCGCTTGGTTGCGTCGTTGGTGCCGCGTGAAATGATCCTTCAGCGCGAAGAAGCGCTCACCGTAGACTATGCCGAACTCACCGACGCTGAAATTGTGGCCCTGCTTGAAGAACAGCAACGGCGCAAGTTCATCGAAAATGCATTGAACTCGGTTGAGCCGTTTCTTTCACGGCCCGCACGATAGACGGTCAATCGCTTGGCGAACGCGCTTCCATTTTCCTTGAGCGAAGAAATCGCTGTAACGCCATGCTCTATCTTCCTCTATGAATGCCATTTCAGCCGCGCGTTCACCGTAGCGGGCAATGTGGGCATTGGCCAAAGCGTTGATTTCGGCTTCAGGGATAAAGCGCGGCCTAATTGAACCTTCCCAAGCTACCCATACGAACGCGCCCCATATCGGCGATAGGCAAACAATCCATATTCCGGCTTTGATCGCGGCTTCCCATGTCATCGCCCGAAATACCCGCCTTCCATTGGGTACATTTTTTTCTTATAACGCTACGTAATGTACGTGGCAATTAGTATGTGGATAGAGAAGGCCGTCTCACATTTGAAGTGCATCACCTGACGGATTATCGGTTGATTGATGGGCCAAGTTTACAATCACCTCAGCGGTGAGGAACGCAATTTCATTCATCGGCATCTGAATGAAGGTCGGAGTTGTCGCTGGATAGCCGGGCATCTGGGGCGCTCTGGACCGACCATATCGCGCGAGATCAAACGCAGTTCTGGCACGGCGCAAGGATATGACGCTTCCTCGGCAGCCTCTTCTTGCCGGGCCAGGCGGCGGCGGATGACGCGTACGGCGACGCCGGGGCCGACGCCGCCGGCCAGCCACAGCGCATGCTCGCCAAGGTTCGGATCCGCGAACAGGACGTCGAGCGCAGCACGGAAGGCCTCCACTGATTTCCCTTTCCTTAGGAATTTTCATGCCATATAGTTTATCCAGAAAGGAGACGCCTATGACAGTCCTTCTGTCCGCCGCCGCCCGCCCGGAAGCCGGCCCGGTCGTCACCAAGGCTGTTCTTCGTGCCGCGGATCAGTTGGGCGTGACCGCCCGGATCCTCGCCACCGTCATCGGTGTCAGCGAGGCGACGGTCTCGCGCATGAAGCGCGGGGAATTCGGTCTTGAGCCTGGGACGAAGCCGTTCGAGCTGGCGGTCCTCTTCGTGCGCCTGTTCCGCTCCCTCGACGCGATTGCGGGAGGCGACGACAGGGTCGCGGCAAGCTGGCTCGTCAATCCCAACACCGCTCTCGACGCCCGGCCGATCGAGAAGCTGCAAACCGTGAGCGGGCTCGTCGATGTCATCGCCTATCTGGACGCGCGTCGCGCTCTCGTCTGAGTTCCGGCGCTTCGACGGCGCGTGCTGGCGTCTCGTCGAGGCCCAGCACCGCGTCTCGACCCTGAAGCTGACCGACACGCTCGCCGAACAGTCCTTGCTCGAAGACCTGATCGAGGAGACGAAACCCGCGATCCCGCCGGACTGCCGCCATCTCGATTTCCTGCTGGCGACGCCGTTCCGCTATGGCGCTATCTATCCGGCAGGGTCCCGCTTTCGGCGCGCAGGGCGCACGCTCGGCGTCTACTACGCTGCGGAACACCCGGCGACCGCTGTCGCCGAGATGGCGTTCTACCGGCTCCTGTTCTTTGCCGAGTCGCCCGCCACGCCATGGCCGTCTGACGCAGCCGAATACACGGCGTTCTCGGCTGCGGTATCGAGCGTGCGGCTGCTCGATCTGATGAGCGAACCGCTCTCGCACGACAGCCTCCTCTGGACGGATGTCACGGACTACGGTCCTTGCCAGACCTTCGCTGACGCTGCCCGAGCGGCAGACGCTGACGTGATCCGCTACCAGTCGGTGCGCGATCCGGATCGAGGCGCAAATCTCGCGATCCTGATGTGCCGCGCCTTCGCAAGTCCTGCACCGGTCGACCGGCAGATCCTTGAACGGCAAACTTGGCGCATTCGCTTGAGCCCATCCGGTGTCCAGGCCATATGCGAGTTCCCCCGACAGGGTCTTGAGTTTCCGCGTGGAACCTTCGCCGCCGATCCGCGGATCGCGGCCCTGAACTGGGACCGTGGCGACCTTTAGGCCACCCCGTTCAGTCGAACACGCCCGATCGTATCTCCTCGCCCCAGGCAGCGATGGACTCATAATGGTCGCAGTCCGCCATCGATCCGCACACCACGAGGAGCAGCACCTCACGCAAGGGATGCGCGACCCGCCACGCCTCGCGCGGGTCCTCAATGGTCGAAAAATGATCCAGAAGCGCCTTCAGACGCGGCTTTTCACGGAAAAACAGCAAAGGCGAGGCTCATGCGCGGGGCTCCGAATCAGACCCCGCACCGAATCACAATTGCAACAACCCGAAAACCGCCGTTAACCCGAGTTCGGTGCCCTGAAGGAAATTGCGCCGCCATTGACACACCCCGGCGAAAATGCCGGCCCTCACTTCCGTGGCGGGCTCAACGGCCGAGGAGGCAGGATCTCGGCATCGGTCAGCACCTTCTTGGCCATGAAGATGGCGGCGTCGAGCTTGGTGAAGTTGCGCGCCTTGTAGAATTGCAGCGCCCGGTCATTGTTCTCCGCGACCTCGAGAACCAGATGCGAGCAGCCGCGCACGCGGGCCAGATGCTCGAGCTGCTCCATGACGAAGGAGCCGAGCCCGCGGCCCTGATAAGCAGGATGCACGGCCAGTTCCTCGACATAGAGCGGATGCATCTCGCGATTGCGGAAATAGCGCTCGTTCATCCAGCTATCGGTGCCGATGATGGCCTCGGCGCATTCCGCATAGCCTATGATCTGCTCCTTGCCGTCGATCCGTGTCACGAACAGCAATTGCTCTACGCCTTTCTCCTCATAGCGCTCCAGAAAGCGCTTCTTGGAGGTCGGGCGCTGGAACTCCACCGTGGTGCGGTTCACCTCCCGGAAGACCAGCTTGAGGAATTCCCAGGTGCGGCTGAGATCGCGCCGATGAATGCGGCGAACGCGGACAAGGGGTTCACTCGGCGTATCGGATTCAGCTGAAGGGAGGCTTTCGAATGACATGGACTCACGATAACCTGACGGTAAGCGTGTAGGCAGCCCCACGTATCTTTTGGTGTTCTGATCGCTCATTTTCCCGGTGAATCATGTGGGGAATCCTATGAGCGAGAGTATGAATCAAGATCGAGTTTTTGAGGTTTTGACGGCAGCGCCGGTGCGGACGAGGCGCAGGCTACGTGATTGGTCGGTCGACGAGAAGGCACGACTGATTTCCCAGACGCTGTTGCCTGGTGCGAATGTTTCGGCGATTGCGCGTTCTGCCGGGGTTGACCCTTCGCAGCTTTATGGATGGCGGCGACAGGCCCGGGCATCCGGGGCGGTCAAAGCCATGCCCGTTGCGCACGATGAGGTGAAGTTTGCGCGCGTCGAGGCGGCTGGCAACTGGGCTGTGGAGATTGTCATTCGGGATACGGTTGTCCGCGTTGGCGGCGACATCGATGCGGATCATCTGACCGTGATACTGAGGGCGGTGCGCAAAGCATGATTGGCCTGGGTGTCGTCGTTTACGTGTCGTGCCAGCCCGTCGACTTTCGTAAAGGTGCCGCATCCCTGATGGTGCTTGTCCGGGATGGCGGCCTCGACCCGTTCAACGGCGCGCTTTACGTGTTTCGGTCGAAACGTGCGGACCGTGTTCGGATCGTGTGGTGGGATGGCAGCGGCGTTTGTCTCTATTCGAAGACGCTTGAGGAGCAAGGCTTTTGCTGGCCTGCCCTATCGGCGGCTCGCATTCGCCTGGACCATTCGCAGCTGATGGCTCTTCTGGCCGGGATGGACTGGAAGAAGATCCGTCCGACAAAGGTGCGGCGACCCTTGCTGACGGGATGATGTCGATCTGCGGCAAGATGAATCATGCTGCTGTAATCATTGGGAAAGTGAGCGGTTTTGTGCTCTATTTGCACCCATGGATTTACCCCTGAACACCTTGCCGGACGACGTGGATGCGCTCAAGGCGATGGTGCTCGCCCTGGCGCGTGCGCAGGCGCAAGGGGATGTTCGATTAAGAGCCGCGGAGGCTGAAATCGCCCGGCTGGAGGCGATCGAACAGAGCGCCAACGAGCGGATTGCCAACCTGACGCTGATCATGAAGGTCTTGCAGCGCGCGCAACATGGCAAGCGCTCTGAACGGCTCCGCGCCGGTGGTCCTGGGGTCCTCGACGACGAGCAGATTGCCTTTGCCTTCGAGGAGGTGGAGACCGGCCTTTCGAGCGTCCAGAGCGAACTCGACCGGGGCGCCAGGGACAAGCCGAAACGCGCTCCACGCCCGCGCAAAGGCTTTGCTGCGCATCTTGAGCGCATCGAGGAGGTCATCGAGCCGGAACTCCCCGCTGGATATGAGGGCCTGGAGAAGGTGCTGATCAGCGAAGACCGTTCCGAACGGCTCGATGTCATTCCGCCGAAGTTCAGGGTCATCGTGACGCGCCGTCCCAAATATGCCTTCCGTGGCCATGACGGCGTGATCCAGGCGCTCGCACCGGCACACATCATCGAAGCCGGATTGCCAACGGAACGGCTGCTCGCCTTTATCGCGGTCTCCAAATATGCCGACGGTCTTCCGCTTTACCGTCAGGAGGCGATCTACCTGCGCGACGGGGTCGAGATCAGCCGATCCCTGATGGCCCAATGGATGGGCCATCTTGGGTTTGAACTGCAGATACTGGCCGATTACATCCTCGAAAAGATCAAGGAGGGTGAGCGGATCTTTGCCGACGAAACGAGCTTGCCCACTCTGGCTCCCGGATCGGGGAAAGCAACCAAGGCCTGGTTATGGGCCTACGCGCGCGATGATCGCCCCTATGGCGGCACCAGTCCGCCAATGGTGGCCTATCGCTTCGAAGACGGCAGAGGCGCTGAATGTGTGGCCCGTCATCTGTCCGGGTACAACGGCATCCTGCAGGTCGATGGATACGTGGCCTATAGCAGCCTTGCCAAGAGCCAGGCCAAGAGCCAGGCCAAGAGCCAGGCCAAGAGCCAGGCCAAGAGCCACGCCAAAAGCCAGGCCAAAACCGGCAGCACAGAAACGATGAGGCTTGCCGGATGCTGGGCGCATCTCAGGCGCAGGTTCTACGATCTGCACATCAGCGGCGTCTCGCAGGCTGCCACGGACAGCGTCATGGCCATGACCGAGCTGTGGAGGGTCGAAGATGACGTGCGCGGCCGGAATGCAGACACCCGCGCGAAGCTCCGGCAGGAAAAGTCTGCGCCTGTCGTCGCGCGCCTCTTCGATCTTTGGGAACGGGAGCTCGGCAAGGTCTCCGGCAAGTCCAAGACGGCGGAAGCAATCCGCTATGCGCTCGCCCGCCGTGAAGCACTCGAACGGTTCCTCTCCGACGGTCGCATTGAAATCGACTCCAACATCGTCGAACGGGCCATCAGGCCCCAAACCATTACGCGAAAGAACAGCCTCTTTGCCGGAAGTGAAGGCGGTGGCAGGACCTGGGCTACACTGGGAACGCTTCTGCAAACCGCCAGGATGAACAATGTCGATCCTCTCGACTGGCTGTCGCAAACCCTCGCGCATATCGCCCAAGGATGGCCCGCATCCAAAATCGACGCCCTCATGCCCTGGAACTTCAGGTCAAACGCCCTCAGCTAACCGCTTACACCTGACGGCGTCGAGGCCGCCAGAGCAGGACTCCGCAAAGGCCAGGGCCGAAACATCGCCGCTTTCGGGCGTTCTCTTCAGCAAAGCTCATGGCGGCTGTCGCCGCCGCATCGACCGCCGGCGCGGTGTCCAGAGGTGGACATGCTACAGTCGCCCGTTAATCCGTCGGTGTGAACTGATCATCGCCTGATATCGAACAAAAGGCGGGCATTGCCCGCCTTTTTCATGGGATCCGCCACCAATTTTTGGATCACGGATCCTGTGGCGGGTTAGTTGAACAAAGCTAAAATGACACAATGAAATCCATGCAAACTGGCGGAAGGGGTGGGATTCGAACCCACGGTGGAGTTGCCCCCACGGCGGTTTTCAAGACCGCTGCCTTAAACCACTCGGCCACCCTTCCAGCGCGCTGTGCAATGCCCGATTGCGTGGCGATGGGCAAGCATCATCGCCCTGCACGCCCGCGTGCGACCTAATGAAGCAGCATCCGTGGGACCAGACCCTACGTAAATTCTCGCACGGGCTCAGTCCTGCGTGAGCCCCGTTGCGCGCGATCCTTGAGGAGACATGCATGATGACGAAGACAAGCCCTGCCGCCGGGCGCGGCGCGTTCTCTGGCTCCGGCATTCGCCGCGCGACCGGCATGGCCGCGTCCGCGCTGATGCTGGCGCTGCTGGGCGCCGGCGCCGCCGGGGCGCGGGAACTGGCGGCCGATGACATCCGTGACAAGATCGCGGGCAAGCGCATCTATCTCGCCGTGCCGCTGGGCGGCGAGTTTCCGCTGTTTTATCGCCAGGACGGGCGTGTCGATGGCTCCGGGACGGCTGTCGGTCTGGGGCGCCTCGCTCGGCCGACCGACTCTGGCCGCTGGTGGGTGAGCGGCAATCGCCTGTGCCAGCAATGGCAGAACTGGTACGACGGCAAGCGGATGTGCTTCCAGTTGATCCATCTGGGCGGCGACAAGCTGCGCTGGAATCAGGATAACGGGGACACTGGGCTGGCCCGCATCGGCAACTGAGCCGGGCCGCCGCGCCCTTGTGCTTGGCTTCGATGAGGCGCAGCACCACAATCGCGCCGCAATTGAGCGGTTCCTGCACGATCGCCGAGAGGCCGCAGCCGTCGATCTTGCCGGCGGCGGAAACTTCGCTTAACGGTCCTTTCACGGAACCCGGCGAAATTCTCTGATCAATGCTGTCACGGCATGGGTTGCGGATCATACCAGAAGGGCCTCCATGCGGATGCTGAGCTCAAGCCTTTCCGTCTCGCCGCGCCTGGGCGCTGCGATCTGTGTGGTGTCGGCGCAAGGTCAGGCCATTCTGCGCGTCACGGGCGTAGCAGGGCTTGCGGTGCTGATGGCGAATTGCTCGCAGACTCCGCAGGGGGGGCGGCTGTCCTCGCAGGAAAGCCGTGAGATCGGCTTTTTCTCCCAACGCAAATTCGGGCCCGCCAGCCCCCGCGTCGTGGCCGATGGTCAGGAGGTGCCGAAGGGCGGCGGCCGTGACCATGTCGGGCGATCCTACACCATCGCCGGCAAGCGCTACACGCCATACGTGAAGCCGGTGGGATACGTGATCACTGGCAATGCCTCCTGGTATGGGCCGGCCTTCCACGGCCGGAAGACCGCGAATGGAGAAATCTATGATCGTCACGGCGTTTCCGCCGCGCATCCGACCATGCCTCTGCCGAGCTATGCGCGTGTCACCAACCTGGGCAATCGCCGCTCCATCATCGTGCGTGTGAATGATCGAGGGCCCTACCATGGCGGCCGGGTCATTGATCTGTCCCAGAAGACGGCCGAGCTTCTCGATTTCCGCCATCTCGGCACAGCCCGGGTGAGGGTCGAGTATGTCGGGCGCGCCTCCCTGCGGGGCAGTGATGACCGAACGCTGGTCGCCTCGCTCACCACGGACGGCTCGCCGGCCGGCGTGCCCGGTCTGAGCCAGCCCGGCACGATGATCGCCAATGCGCCGCCGCTGACCTCGCCGCGCCTCATGCCTGCGACCGGAGTGGTCGAGCGGCCTGTCAATGAGACCGTGGCGGTGGCGCAGGCGCCTGCCCAGCGCGCCGTGGCGGAGCCTGCCGTCTTGCAGTCCGAAGCCCCTGTCCAATCCGCGCGCGTCATGTCGGATGCGCCGCGTCCGCCCGTACGCCCCTATGATCTGCTGACGGTGCCGGGCGCAGGCACGCCGATCACCTTTGCCGGCGCTGCTCCCGGCGCGTCCCGCATCGCCGCCGCAAGGCCGATGGTCGCGAGCCTGTATTTCGCGAAGCCCGAACCGGTGGCGCAGCGCTTCGATCCGCGCCATCCGCTCGTGCGTGACCTGAAGCCCCAGCGTTTCGTCGCGTTGCGCTGAGTCGCATCCGCGCCGGTTGATTTCGGCGGGCGGCCAGCGCAGAACGGGGCATGATCTGCAACAACTCGCGTCTGCGCCGCTTGTGGCCATCGTTGCCCCGTGACCGGATTGCCGGCCGGCGGCATGCGCTGCCGGCCTTCTCGTTCATGCTGGCGTTGGTGCTGTCGTTTGGCCTTGCAAGCCCCGTCCGCAGCCAGAGCTTCCAGACCCTCGCGCCGCAGGCCCTGCTTTTCGATGCGGACAGCCACAGCACCTTGTTCGAGCGCAATGCCGACCAGTTGATGGCCCCGGCCAGCATGGTGAAGCTGATGACGGCGCTTGTCGTGTTCGAGGAACTGGAGCAGGGGCGCCTGAGGCTCGAGGACGAGATGGTGGTGTCCGAGAACGCCTGGCGGCGCGGGGGCGCCGTCTCAGGCGGCTCGACCATGTTCGCGCTGCCGAACAGCCGCATCAAGGTGAGCGACCTGCTGTCCGGGCTCCTGGTTCAATCGGGCAATGACGCGGCGATTGCGCTGGCCGAAGGCATCGCCGGCAGCGAAGACAACTTCGTGAAGCTGATGAACGAGCGCGCCCGCAAGATCGGCCTTTCGCGCTCCACCTTCCGCAACACCATGGGCTTTGCCCACCCGGAACAGCGCGTGACGGCACGCGAGATGGCGGTGCTGGCGGACCACATCATCACCACCTACCCGCAGCACTATCGACTGTTCAGCCAGCGCGAGTTCACCTGGAACCGCGTGCGGCAGCAGAACCGCAATCCTCTCCTTACCATGGACATCGGGGCTGACGGGCTGAAGACAGGCAACATTGAGGAATCCGGCTTTGGCCTGGTCGGATCTGCGGTCCAGAACGGCCAGCGCCTGATCGTCGTCGTCAACGGGCTCAAGACCGCGCGTGACCGCGCGCAGGAGGCGCGCAAGCTGCTCGAATGGGGCTTCCGCACCTTCGAGGCACGCGAGATCTTCGCGGCCGGCGAGATCGTAGGCGAGGTGGCGTTGTTCGGCGGCGCGAAGGCAAGCGTCGCCGTCACCGCCAAAGGTCCCGTCAAGCTGCTGCTCCCCCGGGGCAGCAGCGACAGGGTGCGCGGCAGCATCATTTATCGCGGGCCAGTGCGCGCGCCTGTCGCCAGGGGCGCCGAGATCGGCCGCCTCAGGATCGAGCGTGGCGAAACCCGCGCGCTCGATCTGCCGCTTTACGCCGCCGAGGATGTGGCGGCTGGCTCTTTGACCCAGCGCGCCACGGATGCCGCCTTCGAAGTCTCGACCGGCTGGATCCGCCGCGTGTTCACGCGATCCTCGCCGTGACCCTGGCTGCCGATACGCGCGACCCCGCGAGCTTCGCGCCGCTTCCACGGGCGCGCTTCATCACGCTCGAAGGCGGGGAGGGCGCAGGCAAGTCCACCCTTGCCCGCGCGTTGCAGGCGCGGCTGCTGGCGCGCGGCATCGACTGCGTTGTGACGCGGGAGCCTGGCGGATCGCCGAAGGCGGAGCTGATCCGCGAGGCTCTCCTCGCCGGCGACATAGCGCCGTTCGGTCCCTTTGCCGAGGCGCTGATGTTCTATGCCGCGCGCATCGACCACCTCGACCACACCATCCAGCCGGCGCTCAAGCGCGGCCAATGGGTGATCAGTGACCGGTTCGCGGACTCGACCCGAGCCTACCAGGGCACGTTGGGCCGCCTGGACCCAGCCTTGCTGGCGGGGCTGGAGCGCAGCGCTCTGGGCGGCTTCAAGGCCGACCTGACGCTGGTTCTCGACGTGCCCGTGGCGGTGGGGCTCGCCCGGGCGGCAGCGCGGCGTGGCGCTGGCGCCGCCGACCGCTTCGAGAAGGAGGGACGCGGGTTCCACGAACGCTTGCGAAAGGCCTATCTCGACATTGCCGAGCGCGAGCCGGATCGCTGCATCGTCATCGATGCGGACGCCTCGCCCGAGGACGTGCAGGAACTCGCCTGGTCGGCAATTCAAGGCCGGCTTCTCAGCCAGCCTGCCGCCGCTGGCCCTACAGCACAGGGGGGCACGGCATGAGCACCGCGCAGCAGGACGAGCCGGACAGGTTGGAAGGGTTTCCCCATCCGCGCGAAGCCAGCGCCCTGTTCGGACATCAGGGCGCACAGGCCGCCATGCTCGACGGCCTGAAAGGCGGCCGGCTGCACCACGCCTGGTTGATCGGCGGGCCTGAAGGGATCGGCAAGGCGACCTTCGCCTATCGCATGGCCAAGCATCTTCTTGGAGTGCATTGCGGTGCTGCCGGAGCCGACGGGATGCCGTTTGTGGACGAGGCCGCGCCAGCATCCCGGCTGGTGGCGCAACTGGCGCATCCCGATCTCGTCGTGCTGCGGCGGCAGCTCCAGCCCAGAACCGGCACTATCTCAACCCAGATCACGGTCGACCACGCGCGCCGGGCGCTCGACATGTTCGCATCCACCGCCGGGCAGGGCGGGTGGCGCGTGTGCATCGTGGACAGCGCCGATGACCTCAACAGCTCGAGCGGCAATGCGCTGCTCAAGGTGATCGAGGAGCCGCCGCCGCGGGCTATCTTTCTCATCGTAGCGCACCAGCCGGGCCGCGTTCTGCCCACCATCCGCTCGCGATGCCGCAAGCTGATGCTGAGGCCACTTGCCGAGGGCGAGGTTCTGGATGCGCTGCGGCTCATCGAGCCGAGCGCGGACGCTGCCGCGATGAAGCAGGCGGCCAGCCTGTCCGATGGGGCCGTGCGCCGGGCGTTGCTGCGGCTTGATCCGGACACTGCCGCGCTGATCCTCGCCACGAGGGCCGAACTGGACAAGCTGCCGCGCTTTGCGCTCGACGGCGTGATGAAGATCGCCAACCAGATCGCCGGCAAGCGCGGGGAGGCTGAATCGGCGATTTTTATGGAAACGCTGGAGGATTGGGTCAGCCAGCACATGCACGGCAACATTGCCGCAGGAGCGCATCGCCTTGCGCCCTTGGCGGAGGTATGGGAGAAGACGAGCCGTTCCGTGCGAGAGACAGAAGCGTTCAATCTCGACCGCCGGGCGCTCGTCTTGTCGATCTTTCATGATCTTGCGGACGCCGTGTCGCGCTTGCGGGCGGCCTGACCGCGGGGTCGCCACCTTCGGAACCCGCGTCCCATGAGCTTCGCCGACCCGCACGATCGCCCGAAATTCTACCTGACGACCGCGATCGCCTATCCTAACGGCCCGCCGCATATCGGTCATGCCTATGAGGTCGTGGCGGCGGATGCGATTGCCCGGTTCAAGCGGCTCGACGGCTTCGATGTCTTTGCGATGACCGGGACCGACGAGCATGGCCAGAAGATGCTGCGCACGGCACAGGCGCAGGGAGTTTCGCCCAAGGCCTGCGCAGACGGGCTTGCGGCCATGTTCAAGGCCATGGGCCCGGCACTGAACCTGTCTTTCGACCGCTTCATCCGCACCACCGATGATGACCACCTGACCTCCACCCAGGCGCTTTGGCAGCGCATGGAGGCGAGGGGCGACATCTATCTCGGCGGATATTCGGGCTGGTATTCGGTGCGCGACGAAGCCTTCTATGACGAGAAGGAAACCTCGCTGCTGGCCGACGGCACGCGCCTTGGCGGGCAGGGCACCCCGGTCGAATGGGTGGAAGAGGAAAGCTACTTCTTCCGGCTCTCGGCCTATCAGGACAGGCTTCTGGCGCTCTATGAGGAGCAGCCGAACTTCATCTCGCCCGACACGCGCCGCAACGAGATCGTCAGCTTCGTCAAGGCAGGGCTCACCGACCTGTCCATCAGCCGAACAACCTTCGACTGGGGCCTGCCTGTGCCGGGCGCTGCCGGCCATGTGATGTATGTCTGGATCGACGCGCTCAACAACTATCTGACCGGCACGGGCTTTCCCGATGAGAACAATCCGAGGGCGCGCTACTGGCCGGCCGATGTGCACATCATCGGCAAGGACATCACGCGCTTCCATGCGGTTTACTGGCCCGCTTTCCTGATGTCGGCCGGGCTGCCGCTTCCACGCCGCGTGTTCGGACATGGATTTCTCCTCAACAAGGGAGAGAAGATGTCCAAATCCGTGGGCAATGTGCTGGACCCGTTCAATCTGGCCGAGGCTTACGGCGTCGACCAGTTGCGCTACTTCTTCCTGCGCGAGGTGCCATTCGGGCAGGACGGCGCCTATTCGCACGAGCTCATCGTGAACCGCATCAATGCCGACCTCGCCAATGACTTTGGCAACCTGGCGCAGCGCTCGCTGTCGATGATCAACAAGAACTGCGAGGCGCGCGTGCCCATGCCGGGCGTCTTCACTCCCGAAGATGAAGCCATGCTCGCGCAGGTCGACTCGCTTCTGGGCAAGGCCCGCAAGGCAATGGAGGATTTCGCGATCCACCAGGTTCTGAACGAGGTGTGGGCGGTGGTTGCGGAGGCCAATCGCTATTTCGCGGCGCAGGCTCCCTGGGTCCTGCGCAAGACCGATCCAGCGCGGATGGAGACGGTGCTCTACGTCACAGCCGAGCTTCTGCGGCAGACCGCGATTCTCGTGCAGCCGGCGATCCCGACTGCGGCCGGCAAACTGCTTGACCTGCTGGCTGTCGAAGCGGACGCGCGCGACTTCAGCCGGCTTGGCCCCGGGCACCGGCTTGTGCCCGGCGTCGGACTTCCGGCTCCGGTCGGGATTTTCCCGCGTTATGTCGAGGCATTGGGCGGGGGCGAAGCGGGCTGATGCTGATCGACACGCATTGCCATCTCGATTTCCCTGACCTTCTATCCGATGTCGATGCGGTGGTGGCGCGCGCGCGCGCGGCGGGCGTTGGCCGCATCGTGACGATCTCGACGCATCTGGCGCGCAGGGCAGGCTACATGGCGCTGGCGGATCGCTTTCCCAACGTGTTCTTCACGGTGGGCACGCATCCGCACAATGCCGCCGACGAGCCCGACGAGACAGCCGAGGCGATCATGGCCTTGTCGCAACATCCCAAATGCGTGGCGATTGGCGAAGCCGGCCTCGATTTTCATTATGACAAGAGCCCTCGCGACATCCAGCGTCAGGTTTTCCGGCGTCACATCGCTGCGGCGCGGGGCACGGGGTTGCCGCTCGTGATCCATGCTCGCGACGCCGACAGCGAGATGATCGGCATCCTGCGCGAGGAACATGCGCAGGGTCCGTTCGGCGCGATCCTGCATTGTTTTTCGTCTGGGGCGGAGCTGGCGCGCACGGGCGTGGAGCTCGGCTTCTACCTGTCGTTCTCCGGCATCATCACCTTCAAGCGCTCCGCTGAACTGCGCGAGATCGCGGCCGCCACGCCGCTTGACCGCCTGCTGGTCGAAACCGACGCGCCCTATCTTGCGCCGGAGCCCTACCGCGGCAAGCGCAATGAGCCCGCCTTTATGGTCCGGACCGCAGAGGTGCTGGCGCGCGTCAGGGAAATCGGTGCGACTGAACTCGCGAGCGCAACAAGCGCCAATGCCGAGCGCATCTTCCCCCGCATGGCCGCTTTTGCGCGCGACACGGCGGCGGCATGACGCTGACGGTCACGATCCTCGGCTGCGGCTCGTCTGGCGGGGTGCCGCGGCCGGCCTCCGGCTGGGGCGAGTGCGATCCAGCCGAGCCGCGCAACCGCCGCCGGCGCTGCGCTATCCTGATCGAGAGGCGCGGGCGCAAGGGTACGACAACGGTGCTCGTCGACGCCGGCCCGGACCTGCGTGAGCAGTTGATCGGCGTGGGTGTGACAACGCTTGATGGCGTCGTGCTGACCCATGAGCACGCCGATCATTGCCACGGCATCGATGATCTTCGCCCCGTGGTGCTGCACATGCGGCGTACGGTGGAAGTTCATATGGATGCCGTCACCAGCGCTGTGATGCTCCAGCGCTTCCGCTACATTTTCGAGAGCCTTCCAGGCAGTTCCTATCCTCCCATCGCACAGCGCCGCGAGATCGAGGCGGGGCGGCCCTTCAAGGTGGAGGGGAATGGCGGACCTGTCGAGGTCATGCCCATCGCGGTCGCCCATGGCGACATTGCGGCGCTTGCCATCAAGGTTGGCAAGCTTGTCTACATGCCCGATGTCAGCGGCATCCCTGACGCGGCGCTCGCGCATCTGGCCGGGCTCGATGTCTGGATCATCGATGCGCTTCGCCACAGGCCGCATCCGTCGCATTTCTCGCTGTCGGACGCGCTGGATTGGATCAAACGGATGCAGCCGCGTCAGGCGGTGCTCACCAACCTCCACACCGATCTCGACTATGCGACTCTCGCGTCCACCGTGCCCGAGGGCGTCCATGTCGCCCATGACGGCATGACCATCGTGCTGGAAGAGGACGGCGCGGTCATCAGCCCTTGAGCCGAATGGCCCGCAGTCAGCGGCCCTGGGCCTGTATGCGCCCTGGCGCTTACGGCTCCATGCCGCCAGCGGCCAGGAACTTCTCGAGCCAGTGGATGTCGTAGAGCCCGTTCTGGATGTCCTGGTTACGCACCAGCGTGCGGAACAGCGGCAGCGTGGTGTCGATGCCGTCGACAACGAACTCGTCGAGTGAGCGACGCAGCCGCATGAGGCACTCGTTGCGGGTGCGGCCATGCACGATGAGCTTGCCCACCAGCGAGTCGTAATGGGGCGGGATCGTATACCCCTGATAGACAGCCGAATCGACGCGGACGCCCAGCCCCCCCGGCGTATGGAAGGACTGGATGCGCCCGGGCGAGGGCCGGAACGTCGCCGGGTGTTCGGCATTGACGCGACATTCGATGGCGTGGCCTTCGAGAACGATGTCGCTCTGCTTGATCGACAGCTCCGCGCCGGCCGCGATCCTGATCTGCTCGTTGACCAGATCGATGCCAGTTATCATCTCCGTCACCGGATGCTCGACCTGGATGCGCGTGTTCATCTCGATGAAGTAGAAGTTTCCGTCCTCATAGAGGAATTCGATCGTGCCGGCGCCGATGTATTGCAACTCCTGCATCGCCTTCGCGCAGGTCTCGCCGATTTCGGCGCGCATCGAGGCGTTGAGAGCTGGCGAGGGGCCTTCCTCCCAGACCTTCTGGTGGCGGCGCTGGAGCGAGCAATCGCGCTCGCCCAGATGGATGGCGTGGCCCTTGCCGTCGCCCAGAATCTGGATCTCGATGTGGCGGGGCCTTTCGAGATATTTCTCGATGTAGACGGCGTCATCCCCGAAAGCGGCCTTCGCCTCGGTCCGGGCCGTCTGCAGCGCCACCACGAGGTCATCCTCGCTGCGCGCGACCTTCATGCCGCGACCGCCGCCGCCGGCAGCGGCCTTGATGATGACGGGAAAGCCGATGTCGCGGGCTATCCTCAAGGCTTCCGCATCCTCGGTCACGCCGCCATCCGAGCCGGGCACGCACGGGATGCCAAGACGCCGCGCCGTGCGCTTGGCCTCGATCTTGTCGCCCATGATGCGGATGTGCTCCGCCTTGGGCCCGATGAACGTGATGTTGTGCGCCGCCAGCATCTCTGCGAAGCGCGCGTTCTCGGACAAAAAGCCATAGCCCGGGTGCACGGCATCCGCCCCGGTGATCTCGCAGGCCGCGATCAGCGCGGGCATGTTGAGATAGGATTCGCGGGCGACCGGAGGGCCGATGCACACGCTCTCGTCGGCGAGGCGCACATGCATGGCCTCTGCGTCGGCGGTGGAGTGCACGGCGACAGTGGCGATGCCCAGTTCCTTCGCGGCGCGCAGCACACGAAGCGCTATCTCACCCCGGTTGGCGATCAGGATCTTGTCGAACATGGCCCGGCGCGCCCTATTCGATCACGACGAGCGGCTCGCCATATTCGACCGGCTGACCGTCCTCGACCAGGATGGCCGTGATCGTGCCGGCGCGGGGCGCGACGATTTCGTTGAAGGTCTTCATGGCTTCCACGAGCAGGATCTTCTCGCCTTCCTTCACCACCGAGCCTATCTCGACGAAGGCTTTCGCATCAGGTGAGGGGCGGCGATATGCGGTGCCGACCATGGGCGACTTGACGGCGCCCGGATGGAGTGAGGCCGCGCTCTTGCCGGTCTCCGCAGGCGCCGCAGCGGTGGCGACGGGCGCAGGCGCGGCAGGCGCAGGGGTTGGCGCGTGATGGATCGGGGCCTGCACATGCGCCGTGATGGTGCGCGCCACGCGGATGCGCAGATCGCCTTTCTGGACCTCGATTTCGGTGAGGTCGGTCTCGTTGATGAGTTGCGCGAGGTCGCGCACCAGATCGGGGTCGAACGGGCTCTTGGTTGCCATGCGAGGGTCTTTCATGACGGAAGTAAGGATCAGCCTGCCTGCCGGGCTCTGGCTTGAAGCAAAGGAATGATGGCGTCCAGCGCAAGTTCATAGCTGTGCGCCCCGAAGCCGGCGATCACGCCGGCGCAGACGGCCGCGATGCAGGAATGATGACGGAATTCCTCACGCGCGTGGACGTTGGACAGATGCACCTCGATCGCCACCGCATCGGAGCCCTTGATGGCGTCGCGAAGCGCAATGGAGGTGTGGGTGTAGGCGCCGGCGTTGATGATGACGCCCGCGCCTGAGAGTCCTGCCTGCTGGACAAGCGTGACGAGTTCGCCCTCGATGTTGGACTGATGGCAGATGAGCGCAACGCCCTTGCCTGCGGCAAGCGTGCCAAGACGCCCTTCGATGTCCGCCAGCGTCGCAGCCCCATAGGTGGCCGGCTCCCGCCGCCCGAGCAGGTTGAGGTTCGGTCCGTTGATCAGATGGACAGCGAGCATGACGAACTCCCGCGCGGTGAAGGCAATGCCCTCCGCGCCGGCGTCCTCATAGCGGTTCGATCCCCGGAGGGAAAGGGGATCAGCAAAGCCGGCTGTTGATCGGCCCGTCGCCCGCGCTCAGCCGCAATTCGTGCGGCCGCATTTGCGCACGGCAGCGATGCGCGACTTGATCTGTTCGACGCCGACAGCGCCAAACACGATCTCGTCGGCAATGACGAAGGCCGGCGTGCCGGTGAGGCCGAGTCGGTCGCCAAGAACCACCGTCTCCTCGATGACCGACCGGGTCTCGGCGCTATCCATGTCGCGGCGGAGCTGCTCGACATTGGCGCCGTGCTCCTTGGCCACATCAATGGCCTTCGCGCCGTTGACGCGGCCGCGCGTGCCCATCAGCGCCACGTGGAAAGCCCAATACTTGTCAGCCTTGAGCTGGTTCTTGGTCGCTACGGCGACGCGGCTGGCCTCCACCGAATCGGCGCCGAGAACGGGGAAATCCTTCAGCACGACCTTGAGCTTGGGATCGATCTTGATCAGTTCCTGCAGGTCGGTGAGCGAGCGCTTGCAGAAGCCGCAATTGTAATCAAAGAACTCCACCAGCGTGACGTCCCCCTGCGGATTGCCCGCCACCGCGCTCTTCGGTGAGTCGAAGATGGCGGCGCGCTCGGTCACAAGGACCTGCTTTTGAGCATCCACCTGCGCCTGCTGCTGACGCTTCTCAAGCTCGACCAGCGCCTCCTGGATCAGCTCGGGATTCTTCAGCAGCACATCCTTGATGATGAGCTCGATCGCTGCCCTCTGATCGGCCGTGAAGGCCTGCTGGGCCAGAACAGGGGGCGAGAACGCGACAAGGGCCGTCGCGGCGACACAGCTGAGGGCAAACTGGCGGAGCATGGAGTTCCTTCAACGAATCGATCGTTGCCTTACGTTATGGAAGCGTCCTTATCACGAACGCGGCGGCCGGTAGTTCACGATGTCTTCAGCGCGCAACTGCCCCGGCGATCCGACCGGAAGGCGGCGGGCGGCCCGGGCCGCCTGGGTCTGCGCGCTGACGAGATCGCCTTCTATGAAAGCCGCCTGGGCGGCTGAGAGTTCCGCCATGCCGACATTGCCCTTGCGCGCATAGGCGGTGGCCAGGTGGCGATGGGGATCGGACAGCTCCCGTTCGCGTTGTGCGGCGTATGAAAGCTCGCGGATGGCTTCGTCGAGCAAGGCTGGCGAGCCGGCCGACAGCAGCGCATGGCCAAGCATGCCGCGAATGAGCCCCGAGGTCGGTGCGGCACGCGCTGCGCGGCGCAAGGGCTCTATCCCAGCCTGCGCCTGGCCGCTTTCCAGCAGGATCTGGCCACGCAATTCATGAAAATGGGCGTTGGCGGGTTCGATCCGCAGCAGCACGTCGACGCCGGCGAGCGCTTCCTGGCGCCGTCCGGCCCGATGCGCCGCGATCGCGCGGGCATAGCGCGCGGGCAATGACACGTCATGCGGCGGGTAGCGCCGCGCAATGCCGTCGCCCCGATCGATGAAGCCGAACAGCTTGGCGCGGGCCAAGGCATGGCGGGCCAAACGCTGGGGCGGCTCTGCGGCATTGAAATGCGGGCTCGCCTTCGCCAGCGTCTGCAGCTGCGCGATGCGCTCCTGGGGCAGGGGGTGGCTGATCTGGTAAGGGTCGATGCCGCGCGAGGCGAACATCCCAGACTCGGCGAAGCGCTCGAAGGTGCGAAGCATCCCCCGCGAGCTCTGGCCCGTGGCGTCGAGGAAGCGTACGGCTGCGCGGTCGGCGGCCTGCTCCTCGCCGCGCTGATACGCCAGAAGGCTGCGGCGCGCCATTTCCGCCCCGCCGGAGAACACGCCGGCCGCGCCCAGGCCCGCGTTGCCGACGCGGTCGCCGCTTGTGGCCGCGCCGACGACGGCACCCGCGCCTGCCAGCATGCCAATGGCGGCAAAGATCTGGGCGTTCGAGATTTCCTGCCTGAGCCGCGCCAGATGGCCGCCGGCAATGTGGCCGGTTTCGTGAGCGATCACGCCGATCACCTCATTGGGCGTCTCGGCATCCATGAGCACACCCACATTCATGAAGATGCGGCGGCCATTGGCCACGAAGGCGTTGAAAGTGCGGTCCTGAATGAGGACGATGTCCGTCTGGCTGGCATTGACCCCGGCTGCGCGGAAGATCGGCGCCGCGTATTCACGCAGCAACTGCTCGATCTCGGTGTCACGCACGATGGAGATGCGCGTGCCAGTGCCCTGCGCGGCGACGGGCTGGGCCATCATCACGCCAGCAAACAGAGAGGCAGCCGCACAGCGCCAGTTCCAGCCAGCCTTGCGAAGCGATGGGCGTATCCGTCGGTTCATCGGGTCATCAGTCTTGAAACGGGCATCTCGTCTTCCGGTATAAAGGCTTGAAGGCAAGAATGCGACCGGGCTATGCGGGCCGTGAAGCGAAAGGACACGCAGTTGCCGAAAACCAATCCACTGGGCCCGCTGGCCATCTCCCGTCGCTCAGGCATGGTTTCACCCTTCATTGTGATGGATGTGATGGCGGAGGCGGCGCAGATCGAGCGTGAGGGCGGCTCGATCGTGCACATGGAGGTGGGGCAGCCGGGCCATCCCGCTCCCCGGACCGCGCGGGAAGCTGCGGCCCGGGCGCTCTCCGAGGGCAGGGTCGGCTACACCGAGGCCCTGGGCATCCGGCCGCTGCGCGAGCGCATCGCCCGGCATTATCGCGAGCGGCACGGTGTGTCCGTCGATCCGGCCCACGTCATCGTCACGACCGGCTCTTCGGGCGGCTTCACGCTTGCCTTTCTTTCGCTGTTCGATCCAGGCCAGCGCGTCGCGATCGCCTCGCCGGGCTATCCCGCCTATCGCAACATCCTGAAGGCTCTGGGCCTCGACGTCGTTGAGATCGAGACGGGCGCCGAGACGCGCTATGCTTTGTCCGGGGCGCAGATAGCGGCGGCCCATGCCGAGGTGCCCCTTGCTGGCGTGCTTGCCATGAGTCCCGCCAACCCGACGGGCGTGGTGATGAGCCCGCAAGCCATCGCGGAGCTGTCTTCCGTCTGCCGGCGTCTTGGCATCGCCTTCATATCCGACGAGATCTACCACGGGCTGACCTATGGCGCCGTTGCGGAGACGGCGCTTCGGCACGATGACGGCGCAATCATCATCAACTCCTTCTCCAAGTATTTCTGCATGACCGGCTGGCGCGTCGGCTGGATGGTCGTGCCGGAGGCGCTGGTGCGGCCGATCGAGCGCCTGCAGCAGAACCTGTCCATATCGGTGCCCTATCTCAGCCAGATCGCGGCATTGGCGGCCTTCGACGGACAGGAGGAAATGGAAGCCGTGCGAGAGGGTTACGCGCGCAACCGCGACATCCTGATGAACGAGCTGTCCGGCATCGGCCTTGGGCATTTCCTGCCCGTGGATGGGGCCTTCTATGTCTATGCGGATGTATCGGCTCTGACCAATGACAGCATGGATTTCTGTCGCCGGGCGATTCGCGAAGCTGGCGTCGCAATAACGCCGGGGCTCGACTTCGACACGCGCAACGGCCACCGCTTCGTGCGCCTGTCCTTTGCCGGCATCGAAGGCGACATGATCGAGGCATTGCGGCGGCTCCGCGGCTGGCTCGCCTGAGCCGGAAGGCGCGATGCCGAACGCAACTGGCTGCAAATGAAAAGGGCCGCCCATCCGGCGGCCCTTCGCAGTCATGCATTGACGACAACGCCTACTTCTTGCTCCACCAGCCGCCGCGCTTGGGGCGGTTGGGGTCGATCTCGGTCAGCACGATCGTGACAGGCTCAGGTTCGACAACGACGGGCACAGGCTCCGGCTCGCTGGCGGCCGGAGCTTCGCGATTGGCGGCGGCGAGGACCGCCTCGGCAGCGGCAGGTTCAGCCTGTGCACCCTCAGCCGTCTCCGGCTCGTTCGCAGCAGGCTCAACAACCTTCTTGCGGGCGCGACTGCGCTTCGGCTTCCCGGCCGGTGTTGCCTCGACCTCTGCAGGCGCTTCGTCCGCCGCGGGAGCAGTGGCAGCGACAGCTTCCGTCCGCTCATCATCATGAACGGGCTCGGCTGCAACAGCGCCGCCGTCAGCTGCGCCTTCCTCACGGGTGCGGCGACCACCGCGGCGACCACGCCGGCGCGGGCGTGGGCCTGCCTCGTCCGACAGATCGTCAGGGCTTGCAGCAACCGTCTCTGTGGCCGGTCCGTCCATCGTCTGACGCGGCTCGTCGTCGCCATCCTCGTCATCGTCGGAGTCGTCAGAGGACGATCCGCCTTCGGCACGGTCGGCGCCGAACTCGCGATCGCCGCCACGGCCACGCCTGCGGCGACGCCGGCGCCGGCGCCGGCCACCTTCGCCATTGTCCGCACGTTCGCGTTCCTCGGCCGAATCCGGCTCGGCGCGGGGCGAATCAGCCTCTTCGCCCTCTGCGTCCTCGGCGATGATCTCGGCGTCGTCCTCATCCTCCGCGACGATGGCTTCGGCACGAAGGCCGGTGATCGGCGCGCGCGGCTCTGCCTGCACGAACTCGCCCCGCTCCAGCGTGTAGTAGGTGGACCCCAGCAGGTGGTCATCGACGGCGAGCGTGACGCTGACGCCGAACTGCGCCTCAAGATCGGTCAGGTGCGCGCGCTTCTGGTTGAGCACGTAGAGCGCCACCTCCGTCCGTGTCTTGACGATGAGGTTGTGCGTCGAGGCCCGGATCAGGGATTCCTCGACCGCCCGCAGGATCTGCAGCGCTACCGAGGGCGTGGAGCGTACAAAACCGGCGCCGTCGCAATGCGGGCACTTGACCGAGGAGCTTTCAAGCACGCCCGTGCGGATGCGCTGGCGTGACATCTCCATCAGCCCGAAGGCAGAGATGTGCCCGACCTGAATGCGGGCGCGGTCGTTCTTGAGGCAATCCTTCAGCTTCTTTTCGACATGGCGGTTGTTCCGCTTCTCCTCCATGTCGATGAAGTCGATCACGATCAGGCCGGCAAGGTCGCGCAGGCGCAGCTGGCGCGCGACTTCCTCTGCGGCTTCGAGGTTCGTCTTGAGGGCGGTGTCCTCGATGTTGTGCTCGCGCGTGGAGCGGCCCGAGTTCACGTCGATCGAGACCAGCGCCTCGGTCTGGTTGATGACGATGTAGCCGCCCGACTTCAGCGTGACCTGGTTCGAAAACATAGCGTCGAGCTGGCTCTCGATGCCGAACTTGGCGAAGAGGGGCTGCGGCTCGCGATAAGCCTTGATGGTCTTCGCGTGGCTGGGCATCAGCATCTTCATGAAGTCCTTGGCTTCACGATAGCCGCCGTCGCCCGCAACAAGGATGTCGTCGATGTCCTTGTTGTAGAGGTCTCGGATGGCGCGCTTGATGAGCGAGCCTTCCTCATAGACCAGCGCCGGCGCTGAGGAATTCAGCGTCAGCTCACGCACGCTCTCCCACATGCGCATCAGATATTCATAATCGCGCTTGATCTCGGGCTTGGTACGCGCCGCGCCCGCCGTGCGCAGGATAATGCCCATGCCGTCCGGAACCTCGAGCTCGCCCGCGATTTCCTTGAGACGCCTGCGATCCTCTGCGCTGGTGATCTTGCGCGAGATGCCGCCGCCGCGCCCGGTGTTGGGCATCAGGACCGAGTAGCGGCCAGCAAGCGAAAGATAGGTGGTTAGCGCCGCGCCCTTGTTGCCGCGCTCTTCCTTGACAACCTGCACCAGCAGGATCTGGCGGCGCTTGATGACCTCCTGGATCTTGTACTGACGCCGGCTCTGATAACGCGGGCGCTCGGGAATGTCGTCGAGCGCATCGCCGCCGCCGACCTGTTCCGGGGCAGGGCGCTCATCGCGCGTCTGCTCGTCGTTTTCCTCGTCTGCGTCCTCGTCCTCGTCGCGCTCTTCGCCGTCGCGATCGTCCTCGTCCGAAGCGGCGCTGCGGGGCGACCCGGCTTCGCCATTGTCGGTTTCTTCGCGGTCAGCCCCGTCGTGCTCCGCCTCGTCGTCGCCGGCATCGCGCGCGTCCATCTCGACGCTGGCCGCGATGGGGGCGCCGTCGTCATCAAGCCGTTCGACATCACGCGAATCGCCATTCTCATCGACAGGGGCCGATACGGTCGCATCACCGCCCGCGCGCTTCTCGCGCCCGCCATCGCGCCCGCCGCGACGCCGGCGACGGCCACGGCCGCCGTCACGCCCGCCATCGCGGCTACCGGAGCGTTCGCGCGGCTCTTCCGATTCGGCGTCTTCCTCGTAGCGGGCCTGCTCGGCGAGCAGCGCCTGCCGGTCCGCGACGGGGATCTGGTAGTAGTCCGGGTGGATTTCGGAGAAGGCGAGGAAGCCGTGCCGGTTTCCTCCGTACTCGATGAATGCCGCCTGGAGCGAGGGCTCCACGCGGGTGACCTTCGCCAGATAGATGTTGCCTCTTAGAGGGCGGCGCGAGGCGGATTCAAAATCGAATTCCTCGACCTTCTGTCCCCTGACGACGACGACCCGGGTCTCCTCCGGGTGCGAAGCGTCGATAAGCATCTTGTTTGCCATTGCATTGGACCTGGGTGCGGCGCAGCGCTCGCCCGTGGACCGACTGCAGCAGAATGCTGGGCGCGGCGGGGCTGGCTGCGGCGAGGCCGGACAAAGCCGGCCAATGTTGGGAAGGATAACGAGACGGTCGAAGCAGCATGCGCGCGCTCACGCGGCGCGTGCATTGTCTCCAGACGGGATAATTGACGCCTTCGCGCCACAGCCCTCGACATTACGACCTAAACCTGAAGCATGCCGCGCTGCGGCAGCCCGTAAATCACGCTTGCAACGCGGCGGAGGCACGGTCACATCCCGTGTCCGAATCCGCCCGGTCGCTCGCGATCCGTTTGACCAAGGCTCACAGCGCAGTCGATGATGGCGTGAAAGGGCACGGTCGGCATCGATGTCGCGAACCCGGATCGCCAGCCCTAACGTGTGCTTAAACGGTCCGGGATCAAATGACGCTGCGCTGCGTCCTGATTTTCAATACAGACAGACCATGGTGATTGGCAAGTCTCGTGACCTGATCCGCCCGGCCTCGCCGGCCCGATGCGCACCGCGCGCCTGCATGGCAGCGCTGGTTCTGCTCGCGCTTGCGTGCCTGGCCGCGCCGTTTTCCGCCGCTGCGCAGACCGCGCAGCTGCTGGCAGAGGCGGCATCAGCGCCGGTTGTGGCCGTGGATCCCCGGCTCGAGGCGACCGAAACCACCGCACGGTTCACCGCGACCTTGTCGTCGCGCGTGGTTGTCTCGTTCGAATCGCTGTCGCAGCCGCGTCGGATCATCGCTGAGTTGCCGGAGGTGAACTTCCAGGCCAGCTCGGGCCCGGCGCGCCAGATCGGCCTTGTGCGCGGGTTCCGCGCGGGGCTCGTGGCGCCGGGCCGGTCGCGAATCGTGTTCGATCTCTCCGGCCCTGCCCGGATGGCGTCGGTGCGGCAAACGATGCGGAACGATGGCGTCGTGGACCTCGTGATCGAATTCGAGACGCAGGGCGCCGCCCAGTTCGAGGCGCAGGTTGCTGAAGGCGCAGCCAGCCGCGCCGCCGCGGCGCTTGCGCCGCTCGTCATCGCGCCGCGGCCTGAGTCCGACCGGCTGCCGCTGGTTGTGATTGATCCGGGCCATGGCGGCATCGACCCCGGCGCGGTTTCCGGCAGCGTCATGGAGAAGAGCCTGGTTCTGGCCGTCGCACTCAAGCTCAAGGAAAGGATCGAGGCCCGAGGCGTGGCTCGCGTGATGATGACGCGAGCCGATGACCGGTTCCTCAGCCTGTCCGAACGCGTGCGCATTGCGCGCGAGGCGAGGGCCGATCTGTTCGTTTCGCTCCACGCCGATTCGCTGTCGGCCGCCCAGGATGTCCGCGGTGCCACCGTCTACACAGGGTCCGAACGGGCGACCGACGCGGAATCGGCCCGGCTTGCGCAGAAGGAAAACGCGGCGGATGCGATCGGCGGCGCCGAGACGGGCGAGCGCGGGGAAGAGGTGAACGACATTCTGATGGACCTCGCGCGGCGCGAGACGCGGGCGCAATCCGGCGCTGTCGCGGCCCGGCTTGTCACGGAGATGTCCGGCGCCGTGAGGATGCACCGCGTTCCGCAAAGGGCTGCGGGATTTCGGGTCCTGACGGCGCCGGATGTCCCCTCGGTGCTGATCGAGCTTGGCTTTCTGTCCAGCCGCAACGATATGGCGTTGCTGACCTCGGATGCATGGCAGCAGCAGGCCGCCGAAGCGATCACCCGGGCCGTCATCGGCCATTTATCTGGAAAAATCTCACAACCGCGGCGCGGTGCCTCGATTTCACCTTAACAGTGATCTAGTGTGGATTCGCGGCGGGCTCCATGCCACCGCCGTTGAGTTACTGTTCATAAACCATGCTCATAACTGATGGTGGGCGCACATTCGCTCCGCGATGTCCGGCATGGTGCGGATGATCGGTTTCTGCAGAGGCCCTGAATGCGGTTTGTCCTTCGGTTTTTCGGCTGGCTGTTCGCAGCTGGCGCCGTTCTGTTCCTGATCGGCGTCGCCGTCGTTGGCGCGGTCGTGTGGCATTACTCCAAGGACCTGCCCGACTACGCGCAGCTGCGGAACTATGAGCCGCCGGTGATGTCGCGCGTCCATGCAGGCGACGGCAGCCTGATAGCGGAATACGCCAAGGAGCGGCGGCTTTATCTCCCGATCCAGGCCGTCCCGAAGCTGGTGATCAACGCCTACCTCGCAGCGGAGGACAAGAATTTCTACCGGCACATGGGGGTCGACCCCGAGGGGCTGGTGCGCGCTGTTGTCGCCAGCTTCCGCAACAGGGGCACGAACCGGCGTCTTCAGGGCGGCTCTACAATCACGCAACAGGTCGCCAAGAACTTCCTCGTGGGCGATGAACGCTCCTTCGAGCGCAAGATCCGTGAAGCGCTGGTGGCGATCCGTATGGAAGCTGCCTATTCAAAGGACAAGATCCTTGAGCTTTATCTGAACGAAATCTACCTTGGTGCGGTGACGCCTGGGCGCCTGAGCCACGGCATCGCCGCCGCCGCGCTCGATTACTTCGGAAAGTCGGTGCACGAGCTGCAACTGCATGAGGCGGCTTATCTCGCAGCCTTGCCGAAGGCGCCCAGCGAACTGCATCCGTTCCGCAATCGCGAGCGTGCCATGGAACGGCGCAATTATGTGCTGGACCGCATGGCGATCGATGGCACGGCCACGCGCGAAGAGGCGGAAGCCGCGAAGAAGCTGCCGCTTGGCGTGCAGCCGCGCAACATCTCGCCCAACAACATCGCGGCCGGCTTCTTCGCAGAAGAAGTGCGGCGTGACCTCAATGAGCGCTATGGCGAGAAAAAGGTGACTGAGGGCGGCCTGTCCGTCCGCACCACCATCGATCCCAGGATGCAGCTCATGGCCCGCAAGGCGCTCGTCGACGGCCTGGTGCGCTACGACGAGGCGCGCGGCTGGCGCGGAGCGATCCAGAAGCTCGAGTATTCTGGTGATTGGGGCCCGGCTCTCGCTGCCCTGCCGTCTCTTGCAGATGTGCAGCCCTGGCGTCTTGGCGTGGTTCTCGATGTCGCGAGCGATTCGGCCCGGGTGGGGCTTCAGCCCCGCCGCGAGGCCGGCAACCAGGTCGCTCCCGAGCGCGATATCCTGACCGTGACCGTGGACGGTCACCGCTGGACGCGCCGCAACATCCGCCAAGTGCTGTCGGCAGGCGATGTCGTCTATGTCGAGCCGGTGGAGAACCGGCCGGGCCTCGGCCGCCTGCGCCAGATCCCGGAGGTTCAGGGCGCCATTGTCGTGATGGACCCGCATACAGGCCGAGTCTTCGCCATGGTGGGCGGGTTCTCCTATGACCAGTCCGAATTCAACCGCGCGACGCAGGCGCTGAGGCAGCCGGGCTCGTCCTTCAAGCCGTTCGTCTACGCCACCGCGCTGGACAATGGCTACACGCCGTCCAGCATCGTGCTCGACGGCCCGATCGAGATCGACCAGGGGGGCGGCCTCGGCGTCTGGAGGCCGGACAACTATGACGGCAAGCCGGCAGGCCCGCGCACGCTGCGCTACGGAATCGAGCAGTCCAAGAACCTGATGACTGTGCGGCTGGCCAAGGATGTGGGGATGCCGCTCGTCGCCGAGTATTCCCGCCGGTTCGGCGTCTATGATGATATGTTGCCGGTGCTGTCGATGTCGCTGGGAGCCGGCGAAACCACGGTCATGCGCATGACGACCGCCTATGCCATGCTGGCCAATGGCGGACGCCGCATCAAGCCGACGCTGATCGACCGCATCCAGGACCGCTGGGGCGCAACGATTTACCGCCATGACGAGCGCGTCTGCGAAGGCTGCTCTGCCGAAAGCTGGAACAACCAGCGCGAGCCGCGCCTTGTCGACAGTCGCGAACAGGTTCTGGATCCGTTGACGGCCTACCAGATGACCTCGATGCTTGAAGGCGTTGTCCAGCGCGGCACGGCGACGGTGATCCGCGATGTCGGCAAGCGTCTTGCCGGCAAGACCGGCACCACCAACGAGGCGAAGGATGTCTGGTTCGTTGGCTTCTCGCCCGACCTTGCGGTTGGCGTCTATCTTGGTTTCGACAAGCCCAAGTCGCTCGGCAACTCGGCCACCGCAGGGCAATATGCTGCCCCTGTGTTTCGCGACTTCATGCGGGCCGCGCTGCGCGACAAGCCTGACACGCCGTTCCGTGTGCCGGCCAACATCAAGCTGATCCCGGTCGATCCGCGTACCGGCATGCGCTCGAGCGGGCAGGGCGGCTTTCTCGAAGCGTTCAAGCCCGGCACAGCTCCGCCGGACAGTTATTCGATCATCGGGCTGTCGGCCGCCGGGCCGCGCGGCATCAGCGTTTCGCCCGAGGCCGAGCGCAACCTGCGCGCCGGCACCGGCGGGCTGTATTGAGCTCCGCCGCGCCCGGCTTTACACGGCGTCGGCGCGACCTTAAGTGAAACCCGGCCGGGTCGCGATGCGATCCGGCCGCTCCGTTTCCAGACATCGAAAGAAGCTTGCCGCGCCATGCGTCCCGAAATCGAGGCCCTTGCCGAAACCGCCAGGCAGTCCATCGGACTGCTGAGGAGGCATCTTTGACTACGATACGGCGACAAAACGTCTGGCTGAGCTGAACGCGCAGGCTGAAGATCCCGATCTGTGGAACGATGCCGACCTTGCGCAAAAGATCATGCGCGAGCGCACCTCTCTCGAGGATCAGATCAACGGCATCGCCAGGCTCGAGCGGGACCTCGATGACGCCAGGACCCTAATCGAGCTCGGCGATATCGAAGGCGATCAGGCGACTATCCTCGAGGGCGAGGAGGCCATGCGCGCGGTCCATGCCGAGGCGGCGCGCCGTCAGGTCGAGACCCTGCTCTCCGGCGAGGCCGACGGCAACGACACCTATCTCGAAATCCATCCCGGCGCGGGCGGCACCGAAAGCCAGGATTGGGCCGAGATGATGCTGCGCATGTACACGCGCTGGGCCGAGCGGCGGAAGTTCAAGGTCGAGCTGATGGAAAGCCAGGCCGGGGACCAGGCCGGCATCAAATCCGCAACGCTTCTGATCAAGGGCCACAACGCCTATGGCTGGCTCAAGACCGAATCGGGCGTACACAGGCTGGTGCGCATCTCGCCATTCGATTCGAACGCGCGGCGCCAGACCAGCTTCGCATCGGCCTGGGTCTATCCGGTCATCGACGACAAGATCGTCATCGATGTGAAGGAATCCGATTGCCGGATTGATACCTTCCGCGCGCAGGGCGCTGGGGGACAGCACATCAATACGACCGACTCGGCAGTCCGCATCACGCACCTTCCCACGGGCATCGTAGTAGGCTGCCAGCAGGAACGCTCCCAGCACAAGAACCGTGCCAAGGCCTGGGACATGCTGCGAGCCCGCCTCTTCGAGCTCGAACTCAAGAAGCGCGAGGAAAAGGCCAACGCTGTGGAAGCCTCCAAGACCGATATCGGTTGGGGGCACCAGATCAGGTCCTATGTGTTGCAGCCCTATCAGCTCGTGAAGGATCTGCGCACCGGCGCCACCTCAACCAGTCCGGGCGACGTGCTCGACGGAGCGCTCGATCCGTTCATGGAGGCGTCGCTGGCGCAACGTGTCTACGGCACGACGGTGGGAGATGTCGGGGACGTGGACTGAGGCCATAAAGGCCAGCGGCGCGCCCGCAGTCAGCCAGGTTGGCCTCAGTCGCGCGCAAAGAAGCGCTGGCCGGCCTTGAGGAAGCGCTGGGGATCGACGGCCTCGCCGTCCATCCGGGTCTCATAATGAAGATGCGGGCCGGTGGAGCGGCCCGTCGAGCCAACGCGCCCGACAAGCGCGCCTGCCGCCACCTGTTGTCCTTCGCTGACCAGAATCTGCGAGAGGTGGGCATAGCGCGTTGTCAGTCCATAGCCGTGGTCCACCTCGACCATATTGCCGTACCCGCCATTGTATTCCGCTGTGACGACCCGCCCTGCGCCTGCCGTGAGGACGGGCGAGCCGGTCTCGGCGCGAAAGTCGAGGCCTGTATGCATGGCGAGGCCGCGTGTGAACGGATCAAGCCGGTGGCCGAACGGGCTGGTCTGCTCGGCGTCGGCACTGATGGGCCGCCGGACGGGCAGGGCGCCCACCACCTGTCGCAGCTTCTCTACCGCTTGCAGCCTGGGCTGGAGCCGGATCACGCTCGCCTCGAATGGGCTGGCCTTCGGATCGATGTTCGCAGGCACGAACGGCCCGCCGACGGCGGGGGCTCGCTGTGTGGCAACCAGACGGTCTGCTTCGAGCCCGACCTCCGTGACGACCGAGCGCAGCGCCTGATGCGCGCTGGTGACGGACGCCTCGATGCGGCCAAGAGCCCTGATCTGCGCGGCAGAGACCTGGCCGAGGCCCCGCTCGACCTTGCCCAGGCGCGCATCGATGGGAGACGGCGCCGCGATCGCGCTTTGCTCCCAGGCACCTGCGGCCTGCGACGTCCGCGCTTCGCCCTCACGTCGCAGACCGGGGATTTCCGGCACGGGCATGGGCCGGCTGAATGGGACGAAGCTCGAGATGCTGGATGTCGTGGAAGCAGACGGGCTCGCCGGGGTGGAGGCAAGCGGAGCCGGCGGAGCTGAAGCCCGCGCTTGTCTTCCTGAAATCAGCTGCTGGCTTGACACGCTGTCAGCGAGCGCCGCCACGATGGCCTGGCGCGTCTCCAGCTGGCTCTGCCGCGTGACGAGTTCCGCCACGCGCGCTTCAATGCCATCCTGGTCCACGAGCTGACGGCTCGAGAGCTTGTCGATCTCGGCCTTCAGCGCGGCGATGCGATCTTCATAGGCATATTGCCGCGCCGTCTCGCGCTTGATCATGTGGCCCGTGAAATTGTCCCGGGCCAGGATGAGCCATGTCGCACCCGCGCTCCATCCTGTCAGGATGGTTGCGGCGAAAAGGCCGGCGACGACAGTCGAACGACGAACTGTCACCAGTGCGTAGTCATATCTTGAGGAAGGCGGAACTTTTGACACGCGAGTCACCACAGCCAGAACGGATATGATGATTACGCCCGATTAGGGTTAATCCTTTCCAAATGCGGCCGGGGCAATCGCCGCGCGGACTTCCCGTTCAAATGGTCAGGCTGCGGAAAGCTTCTGCGCAGCGGCCAGAACCTCTTCGGCATGGCCATCGACCTTGACCTTGTTCCAGATGGCGGCGACGTCGCCGTGCGAATCGATCAGAACGGTGGTGCGTTCTATGCCCATGTACTTCTTGCCATACATGCTCTTCTCGACCCAGACGCCGTAAGCCTCAAGCGCAGACCTGCCTTCATCTGCCGCCAGGGCGAAGTTCAGGTCGTATTTCTTCTTGAACTTGTCGTGGCTGGCCACGCTATCCGCAGACATGCCAATGATCTCGGTGTTGGCGGCCGAAAAAGCCCCGCGCAGCCCGTTGAAGGCGATCGCTTCCTTGGTGCAGCCGCTGGTGTCATCCTTGGGGTAGAAATAGAGTACGACGTGACGGCCGCGCAGTCCCGACAGGGAGATGGTCGAGCCGCCATCGGCCGGGAGCGTGAAGTCGGGTGCCTGGGCTCCAACTGACAGGGTCATCATGCCTTCCTTTCGTCGGGATTGTGGTGCTTCTCCGAGAGCTGGATATAGTGCGCCGCGAACTTCCGTGAAGGTGCGATTCATGGCTCCGCGCCTGCGCTCCCGCTCCCCCATCGGCGATGGAAACCTGGCCCGTTGACACCGGATATGCCGCCACCTGCGCCCACGGCGCCAGCTGCAAAGGCACGCAAGACGGGGCGGCGGACGCGGCGTGACCTGCTGGGTCTGGTCGCCGGGGTCATCACCGCCACAAGCGTCATCGTCTTCGTCCTGGCGGCCGCCGCCGGCGCGCTCTTCGTCTCGGGCGTGGTTCCTCTCACTGGGCTGCAACATTATGTGGCGGCTGATTTGCAGAAACGTCTGGGCGATGGCTGGACCGTGTTCACCAGCAAGGCCGCGATCGTGCGCCGTGACGGCCACGCGGCGCTTGAAATCCAGAACGCGGAGTTCCGCCACAGCTCCGGGCTTCGGATCAAGGCCCCGGACGCCCATGTGCGCTACAATCCGTGGTCGTTGCTGCGTGGCGGCGTTGACATCAGTTCGGTCGACATTCACGGCGTGAACCTGCGCCTGCAAGTGGACGCGAGCGGCGCGCTCACGCTCGATGCCGGGGAGGGCGCTCTGCCGCTCGCGAAGGCGGCTGTGCCGCAGACGCCCGAGCAGGCGAACCTCGGCGTGATCGAGCAGGCGGGCGGGATCATCGGCACGCTGCTGGAGAAGGACGGAATCCTGCCGGGCCTCGACCGCATCGCGCTGACAGGAGCAAGGCTGATCCTGGTCGCGCCCGATGGCCGTGAACGTGTCGGCCTCGAGAACGTGGCGATTCATCTCGACCGCACGGCGGATGGCCGCGCCCTGCGCCTGAGCGGACAATCGCAGTCCGGGCCGAAGGACATCATTTTCTCGCGCAAGCCCCATGGCGACTCGGGTCAGCGCATCGAGCTTGCTGTCAGATCTTTCCAAATCGACAAGGTCGAGAGCCTGTTCATGGGAACAGGCGGCTCGATGATGGCCGGTTTCCCGCTTTCGGGCACCATCAACCTCATCGAGGAGACGGGAGTGCCGAAGCGCCTTGAGGGGGATCTGGCGCTAGGCCCGGGCCGGATACGTTCGCCTGATTCCGGGGCGCTTTCGATGGGCATCGATCAGGCTCGTGCCCGCTTCAACGCCGACGCCGCCTTGAAGCGGGTCGAGGTGACGACGCTCGAGGTGATGCGCGGCGCCACGCGCTTCGCCGTCACCGGCGCCTTCGAGCGCAGCTCAGAGAATGACTGGCGCGTTTCCGCGACAGGAGCCGGCCAGTTCGCCGGGGAGGGACCCGACGCGCCGCAGCCGGTCACGGAACTGCGCGCGCTCATCGAGGGAACAGGTCTTGATGTCGCCGAGATCAAGTCTCTCAGCGTGCGCGGTCCAAACCTCGATTTTGGCGCGGCCGGCCGTGCTGTCAAAACCGCCGAGGGCCCGGAGCTTCATGCGCAGCTAACGGCGAACGCATCCGACGTGAGAGGGCTTCTGGCAGGCTGGCCCAACCTTGTGTCGCCCATCATCCGGCAGTTGCTGGTCGACCGCGTGGAGAAGGGGACCGTCGACACCATGACCTTGCGCGTGGCCATGCCGCCAGCGGCGCTGCGCATGGTGCGCGCAGGCGAACCGACGCCGGATGAGGCCATACGGGTCGACGTTGCCGGGCGCGGGGTGCGCTTCGTCATCGGAGAAGGCATTCCCAAGCTCACGGATGTGGCGCTGACGGCGGTCGGAACTGGCCGCACCCTGGCCGTGCAGGCCAGCGGCGCGAGCATGGACCTTGCCCCGAACCGCAGGCTTGCGCTCAGCGAGGGCAGCTTCGCCATCGCTGACACATGGGCGGAGCGCCCGATCGGCACATCGAGCTTCCGCGCGACCGGCGGGGTCGATGCGCTGGCGGCGCTGCTGGCCGTGCCGGCCTTCAGGGAGGCCGCGCCCGGACAGATCGACCCTGACAGCATCAAGGGGCGCATCGACCTGCGCACGCAGGTTGCGCTGCCGCTGATTGAGGGCATCACCGCTGCCGATGTGGCCGTGCAGGCGGCAGGGACAATCGCTGGCCTCTCAGCCGAGGGCGTGGTCGGAAACGAGAGATTCGATAACGGCTCGCTGGCTGCGCAATATGATCGTGGCGCACTGTCGCTGCGCGGCGATGTGCGTGTGGCGGGGGCTCCTGCACAGGTGGACATCCGGCAGGATGCGAAAGGCATTGGCGAGGCCGTTCTGACCATGACGGTGGACCAGGCAACCCGGCAGCGCCGCGGGCTTGGCCTTGGCGGAACCGTGACGGGGCCGGTCGGCCTGCGAGTCGTAAAGCCTCTGGGCCGCAAGCCCGACGCATCGCCGCGCTTCGAGATCGATCTGGCCCGGGCGGCCATCGATGGGCTTTTGCCAAGCTGGACCAAACCGGCCGGCCGTCCCGGGCGGCTGAGCTTCACGCTCGTGGCAGATGACGATGAAGGGCCCGACCTCAACGACATCAACCTCGACGCATCGCCAGTCCTGATCCGCGGCAAGGCCTCGCTGGGGACAGATGGCCAGCTCCAGAAGGCATCCTTCACGCAGTTCCGGCTGGCGACCGGCGATGACATGAAGGCCGAGATCCGGCGCGATGGCAACGTCAGCAAGATCACCATCCGCGGCGCCGTGGCGGATGCGCGGGCTTTTCTCAAGCCGCCCGGCGGAGCCGCGCCGCGGCGGCCGGCCGATGCGCCGCCCGATGTCGATCTCGATCTGGCGGTCCAGATCCTGACGGGCTTCAACAGCGAGGCGATCGGCAATGCTGCGCTGAAGCTCGGCATGCGCGGCCGCGAGATGCGCCAGCTCGAATTCTCCGGACGGATCGGCCGCGCGCCCGTGACGATCCAGCAACTGCGCGAAAGCGAGGGGCGGATCTTCAGGGTGCGCAGCGCCGATGGCGGCGCACTGCTGCGCTATGCCGACCTCTACACGAGGGCTTTCGGGGGCGAACTTGTGGTGGATGCGCGGCCAGGCAATGACGGCATGGCGGGCGGAATCCATTTCAGCGACTTCACCGTCCAGGGAGAGCCGGCCCTGCGGCGCGTGTTGGCCGAACAGTTTACACAGCCCGGACGAAGCGCTGGCCGTGGCGATGCAGGAACCGAAGTGCGCTTCACACGGCTCAAGGGCAATTTTATCCGCACTCCGGGCCGATTCGAAATCAAGGATGGCGTGATCTGGGGCAACGAGATCGGCATCTCGGCGCAGGGCTCGATCGACTATGCCCGCAACCGCGCCGACATCGCCGGCACGTTCGTGCCCGGCTATGCGCTCAATAACGTCTTCGCCAAGGTGCCGCTGATCGGACCGCTGCTCGGCGGCGGTCAATATGAGGGCCTTTTCGCGATCAATTTTCGGATCGCCGGTCCTGCAACGGCGCCGACCATGACAATCAATCCGCTGTCGGCCATCGCGCCGGGAATACTCCGTCGCTTCGTGGACCCGATGGGCGGCGTGCCGAGCGGCGATGGCGCTGCCCTGCGGCTTCCGGAGCAATGACAGGGCCTGGCGGTTGCGCCCCTGCCGCCGATGGCGTAACGCACCGCCATGGCCCAGCATGACACCATCCTCATCGTCGATTTCGGCTCCCAGGTCACGCAGCTTATCGCGCGCCGCGTGCGTGAAACCGGCGTGTATTGCGAGATCCACCCATTCCAGTCTGCACAGTCTGCCTTTGACCGGCTTCGCCCCAAGGGCGTGATCCTGTCGGGCGGCCCAGCCTCGGTGACGGAAGAGGGCAGTCCCCGCGCTCCTGCAGGCATCTTCGAGGCCGGGCTTCCGGTTCTGGCGATCTGCTACGGCCAGCAGACTACGGCCGTTCAGCTGGGCGGGCGGGTTGAAGGCGGCCACGCCGCCGAGTTCGGCCGCGCCGAGGTCGCTGTGCAGGCGCCGAGCGCCCTGTTCGAGGGCGTCTGGCAGGTTGGCGGCCGCTATCCGGTCTGGATGAGCCATGGCGACCGTGTGACCGTGCTGCCCGAGGGCTTCACCGTCAAGGCCGTGTCCGAGAACGCGCCCTTCGCCGTGGCCAGCGATGAGGACCGCAAGATCTACACGACGATGTTCCACCCCGAAGTGGTGCATACCCCTGATGGCGCGGCGCTGCTGCGCAACTTCGTGACGCGCATCGCAGGCGCCTGCGCGGACTGGTCGATGGCTGCGTATCGCGAGGAGATGATTGCCAGGATCCGGGCACAGGTCGGCTCGGGCAAGGTGATCTGCGGGCTGTCTGGCGGCGTTGATTCGGCGGTCGCTGCCGTACTCATTCATGAGGCCATCGGCGAGCAGCTCACCTGCGTGTTCGTGGATCACGGGCTGATGCGCCATGCCGAGGCAGAGCAGGTCGTGTCGCTGTTCCGCGGCCATTACAACATCCCGCTGGTGCACGTGGACGCTTCGGACATGTTCATCGATGCGCTTCAGGCCTGCGGCCCTGATCCTGAGGCCAAGCGCAAGACCATCGGCAAGCTCTTCATCGACGTGTTCGAAGCCGAGGCGACGAAGATCGGCGGCGCCGCCTTCCTCGCGCAGGGCACGCTCTATCCGGACGTGATCGAAAGCGTGTCCTTCACGGGCGGGCCGTCCGTCACGATCAAGAGCCACCACAATGTCGGCGGGCTGCCTGCGCGCATGAACATGAAGCTGGTGGAGCCTCTGCGCGAGCTGTTCAAGGACGAGGTGAGGGCGCTCGGCCGCGAACTGGGCCTGCCGGAGGCGTTCGTGGGTCGCCACCCCTTTCCCGGTCCGGGGCTTGCCATCCGCTGCCCGGGCGAGATCACCCGCGAGAAGCTCGACATCCTGCGCAAGGCCGATGCGATCTATCTTGAGGAAATCCGAAGGGCGGGCCTTTACGACGTGATCTGGCAGGCATTTGCCGTGCTGCTGCCGGTGAAGACCGTGGGCGTGATGGGCGATGCCCGCACCTATGACCATGTGCTGGCGCTGCGCGCGGTCACATCGGTGGACGGCATGACGGCCGATTTTTTTGAGTTCCCCTGGGATGTCCTAGGCCGCTGCGCGACGCGGATCATCAATGAGGTAAGGGGCGTGAACCGCGTGGTCTATGACGTGACCAGCAAGCCGCCGGGGACGATTGAGTGGGAATGATTTTTGCCCATCCGAGCGCATCCGAAACTACGCCAGAATGCGACGTAACCACCTGAAACATAAAAACAATTCGACCGACATCTATCGGTAGCTATCGGTGGGCATCAAAACGCGTCTGTCGTGCCCGCTGACGGACCCCGCCCCCGTTGATCATCCGGAAAATCGAAAGTACCGTCATTGCGACTGAGGCTAATGACGGTACTTTTCTCCGCCTAAAACGCTGAACATAAAAAGAAATGTTCGTCGAAAGCCTCCAAAAACCGCGTGACGGTCTTTTTCCGCGAAGAGGCCCGGAATGTTGACGGATGCAGCACTCAAGTGTCTGAAACCAAAAGCCAAAATGTACAAGTTGACTGATCGTGACGGCATGTATGTGCGTGTCGCGCCGACAGGCGGCATCTCGTTCAGGCTCGAATATCGGCTGAACGGCAGGCGGGAGACCGTCCATCTCGGCAGGTACGCCCGAGACGGGATCTCGCTCGCCCGGGCGCGGGAATTGTGCCTGGACGCGAAACGCATGATTGCCGAGGGGCGGTCCCCCGCCATCGAGAAGCAGCGGGAGAAGCGCCGGATCAAGGAGGCCAAGAGCTTCGGCGAGAAGTGGCTGGCGGGCGCGCCCATGGCGGACAGCACGCGCGCCATGCGCCGCGCCATATTCGAGCGTGAACTCAAGCCGGTCTGGCAGAACCGTTTGCCCATAGCGTTGGTGTCTCGCTAAACAACGGATGACGTGAACGCAGAGCGAACGGGCTGCTTACGGAATGGTGTTTATGGTTGAAAGTCCTGACCTTCCGCAATCGCATCGATCTGGCGCAAGACACCATCCCTTCCACCATTGATGTCCATCCAGCGCACGGCGAGACAAGCTGCATCGGCGTAAAGCATCGGGTCTTTCCCGGCTTCAGGGGCCCAAACAAATGCGCTGACCGGCAGGGGACGAGCGACCTCGCGCTTGCATCGATCATGGGCTGTCGCCCCCGGATTCAGGTAGCGCTCGTCATCAGAAACGATGACCGCGACACCTTCATCGAACCAGGCGGGGATGGCTCCGCGCAGGAGCTTCAACACGCCGATTCGACGATGCAGTTCCACATGTGAGAACTCATGGGTCAGGATCGTCAAGTTCAGGCCGCGCGGCGCAAGCCTTATGATGCTTACGAACGGAATCGTCATGGTGACTGCGCGTGCTCCGCGACCTCCCAGACGCCGGTCGCACTCATCGGTCGAGCACGCCACCAGAATAGGGTGCCTCGCGAATACGCCATAGAACAGCCTGGGCATGCCGTCGCCGCGATGGCCGGATAGGCGTAGGCCCCTGTTGCAATTGCGCCAACGATGAGAAGCCCTACGACAGTGAGGCTGACGCCGAGACGTTTCATCTCGCGATAGACGGTGGAGCAGCCCGGCCGAGAAGATACGGCTTCGGCTTGCGCTACATCCGCCAGCACACGATGAATGTTCCGGGTGATGTGTTTCGGCAACGCTTGGCGGGCAGATTGACGCATTGCGACGGATTGCCGGGGACAGGGTGGTCAACCGGATCGTCCGGCTGCGGGCTTCCGGGATCGCCATGATCATTGGAGGCTGGCCTCAATCGTTCACAGCGGAACGCGTTGTGACGCTGGGCTTTCGCGTTGATCCGGATTTTGACGCCATCGTCAAAGCGCATAACAATGACGAGCGCGGCGGCATGTTCGTGGCGTAAGGCTTTCGTAGCGTAGGGGATGGCTGACATGATTCTGGGCTGCATCGCCGACGACTTCACCGGCGCCAGCGACCTCGGCAACACGCTGGCCAAGGGCGGCATGGCGGTGACGCAGTTCGTGGGCGTTCCGGCCGGCAGGGCGCCCGAAGCCTGCGAGGCGGGCATCGTCTCGCTGAAGTCCCGCACCATTCCCGCGGGCGAGGCGGTGGCGCAATCGCTCGCCGCGCTCGACTGGCTCAAGGCGCAGGGCTGCCGGCAGATCCTGTTCAAGTACTGCTCCACCTTCGATTCAACGCCGGAGGGCAATATTGGGCCGGTGGCCGAGGCGCTTCTGGCGCTGCTCGGCGGCATCGCGGTGGTCTGCCCGGTGTTTCCCGCGACCGGCCGCACGCTGTTCAACGGCCATCTCTTCGTTGGGGACAGGCTGCTGTCGGAGAGCGGCATGCAGAACCACCCGCTGACGCCGATGACAGACCCGGACATCCGCCGCTGGCTGCGCCGACAGACGAGGGGGGAGGTGGGGCATGTGGGCCTGGCCATCGTGCGCGAGGGCGCGGAGGCGATCCGCACCGCGCTCGGACATCTTGCCGGCAGCGGCATCGGCCTTGCGGTGGTCGATGCGACCTCCGACGACGACCTTCTCGCCATCGGCCGCGCGGTTGATGGCCATGCCCTTGTCACAGGAGGCTCAGGGATCGCGCTCGGCCTGCCGGCCAACTTCCGCGCCGCCGGCCTGATCGGCGCAGGACGCAACGCCTTCATCGGCCAGCGCGGCCCGGCGGTGTCCCTTTCCGGGTCATGTTCGGCCCAGTCGCTCCGGCAGGTCGAGGCCCATGCGGCAAGTCATCCGGCGCTCGCCATCGAACCCGGCGCCGTGCTGGCTGGCGCGATGACGCCGGCCGCGGCTCTCGCCTTCGCTGTCGAGCATCAGGGCGCGCTGCCGATCATCCACTCCACCGCAACGCCGGAGGCGGTCAGTGCCGCGCAGGAGCGCTTCGGCAAGGATGCGGTTGCGGCTGGCATCGAGCGCTTCTTCGCGGAACTGGCGGTCGGGCTCGTGGACGCCGGCTTCACGCGCCTCGCCGTCGGCGGCGGGGAGACCTCGGGTGCCATCGTGACGGCGCTCGGCATCAAGGCCTTCGCCATCGGCCCGGAGATCGACCCTGGCGTGCCGGCGCTGGCGATCGAGAACAGACCTCTTGCCATGGCGCTCAAATCCGGCAATTTCGGCGGGCCCGACTTCTACGAGAAGGCCTGCGCCATGCTGGAGGGGGCGCAGCCATGACCGAAGCATCGCTGCGCGCGGGGATGGTCCGCTGGGGAGCCTCGCTGTTCGGGCGCGGCCTGACGCCCGGCTCGTCCGGCAACATCTCGGTCAGGCTGGAGGAAGGATATCTCGTCACGCCAACCAATGCTTGCCTGGGCTTTCTCGAAGCGGACCGGATCACGAAGCTCGACGCAGGTGGCCGCCACATCTCTGGCGATGCGCCGACCAAGGAGCTGCCGCTGCATCTCACCTTCCACGCAGCGCGGCCATCGACCCGCGCGGTGGTCCACCTGCACAGCACCTATGCGACGTTGCTGTCCTGCCTCGCCGATGTCGATCCGGATGACGCCATGCCTCCGATCACGCCTTATGTGGTGATGCGGGTCGGGCGCGTGCCGGTCGTGCCCTACACCATGCCGGGCTCCGCGGACGTGGCGCCGCTGATCGCGAGCAAGGCGCCGCAGCATGCCGCGATCCTGCTCGGCAATCACGGGCCGGTTGTGGCCGGCGCCTCTCTCGAAGCCGCCATCTTCGCTATCGAGGAGCTGGAGGAGACAGCAAGGCTGCTGATCCTCTCGCGCGGGCTGCCGATCCGAACCCTTCCGGCGGAGGCCGTGGCCGCGCTGAAGCAGAGATTTCCGTTGAGGTGAGCCCATGACCATACGCCTTTCCGCCAATCTCGGCTTCCTCTGGGCCGACCGGCCGCTACTCGATCGGGTTGACGCCGCCGCTGCGGCGGGCTTCACGGCTGTCGAGGTGCACTGGCCCTATGATGTTCCGGCGGCGGATCTGCGCGCGCGGATCGACCGGCATGGCCTGATCCTTCTCGGGCTCAACACGCCGCTGGGCAACCTGCCGGGCGATTTCGGGATCGGTGCCGCACCGGGCCGCGAGGCGGAGTTTGCCGCGGGGTTCGCGCAGGCGCTCGCCTATGCACGCGCGGCCGGGGCGGGGGCGATCCATGTCATGGCCGGCTGCGTGCCAAAAGAGGAACGCGCCCGGGGGCGTCTGACGCTGATCGACAATCTCAGCCGCATCGCGCCCGATGCAGCCGCCGCCGGCGTCACCATCCTGCTTGAGCCGATCAACCGGCAGGACAAGCCCGATTATCTCTATGACGACGTGGACGATGCAGCTGCAATCATCGCGGCGGTCGGGCACGCAGCGGTCTCTCTCATGTTTGACGTGTATCATGTCGGCATGACGGGCGGCGACGCCATGGCGTTGTTCGACCGACACCTGCCGCTGATTGGCCATGTCCAGGTTGCCGCGGTGCCCAGCCGCGCCGAACCCGACGAGGGCTGTCTCGACTACGCGGCCATGTTCCGCCACATCGCCCAAAGCGGATACCGAGGTTGGGTCGGATGCGAATATCGCCCGCGCGCCGGCACGGATGAGGGGCTTGGATGGAGAGCGATACTCGGGGCATGAGGCAGAACGAGGCCCGAATTCCTGAGATCCCCATGCTCAGCATTGTGAACCGGCGCGCCATTTGACCCGCGGTCGGATCCGAAGGCTGATCCCGCCCGAATGCCGATGAAAACATGATTTTGTGCAATAAACGGCGGTAGCAACAGGGTCATTTCTGGACGCCTAAAGGGGTAAGCTCCGAAGCCGATCCACACAAGGTTCCGGACGGTCCCGCGGTTCTCAAGGCCAGCACGCCATGCTGCTGGTAGGCGGCTCGCCAGCGGCAGAAGCTGGCGCGCCTGACGCCGAAATACCGGCACGCCTTCCCAACATCACCAACCGCCCCAGCATGCTTGAGAACCGGAAGTTTGCGCTCTGCATCGCGCCTGAGCTTGTGCATTGTCATCATCCCTTCCGCCCAATAGGGCTTCATCGAATGGATGTCTCGCAAGTCCGTACATTCCTGCAACCGAGCGCCGCCATAACGATGCGGAGCCTGAGGATGAGCGTGAAGCCTTGGCCGGTGAGCGGGCCGGCCCGTCACCTGATCTCACCTGTCACCGGAAGACGAGCGTCGGCAGCGCCAGCGTGATCCAGGGTACGTAGGACAACACCATCAGGCACGCAAAGATCACGCCGATGAAGACGGGCAGATACCGCATCATCTTGTCGATGCTGGTGCCCGCCACCTGCGCGGCAGCGAAGAGGTTCACACCGAAGGGCGGCGTGATCATCCCCATTGCCAGGTTGACCACCATGATCGTCCCGAAATGAACGCCGTCGATGCCCAGCCGCTGCGCTGCCTCCGCCAGGATCGGCGCCAGCACGATAATGGAGGCCGAAGTCTCTACAAACATGCCGACCACGAACAGGAACAGGTTTACGGCCAGCAGGTATGAGTGCGCATCATCGAAGGTCTTCACCAGCCATTCGGCTGCCATGTCCGGCACGCCCTGGCGGTTAAGCAGCCAGGAGAACAGCGTCGCGGCTGCAATGATGAACATGATGACCGCGGAACTGATCACTGCCTTCTTGAAGATAGGGTAGAGGTCGAGCAGCCGGATCTCACGATGAATGAAGACGCCGACGATGATCGCATAGACCACCGCGACCACCGAGGCTTCGGTCGGTGTGGTGATCCCGCCATAGATGCCGCCCAACACCACCACCGGCATCAACAGCGCCCAGCCGGCCTGCTTCGTTGCCGCCAGGAAGGGCAGGCGGCCTTCGCCGTCGTTCTTGCCCCAGCCCTTGATGCGGCACCAGATCAGCACCGTCGCGACCAGCGCGGCGGAGATGAGGATGCCCGGCCCGAAGCCCGCGATGAACAGCTCCGGGATGCTCGTCTGCGTGCTGACACCGTAGAGGATCATCGGGATGGAAGGCGGGATGATCACGCCGAGCTCGGCGGCGGTCGCCTGCAGGGCTGCGGCGAATGGCACGGGATACCCCGCGCGCACCAGCGCCGGGATCATGACCGCGCCGACCGCGAAGGTGGTCGCGACCGAAGAACCGCTGATCGCGGCGAAGATCATGCAGGTCAGCACGCAGGTCGCGGGCAGCCCCCCCTGGATGCCGCCCACGATGGACTTCGCGAAATCAACAAGCCGGCGGGAGATGCCGCCGACATCCATCAGGTTGCCGGCCAGGATGAAGAAAGGGATCGCCGCCAGGGGAAAGCGGTCGAGCCCGATGAAAAGCTGCTGCGCCGCAACGATCAGCGGGAAATTGGTGAAGCCGGCGAGCCCGACCACGGCGGCCAGGCCAATCGCCACCGCAACCGGGACGCTGACTGCAAACAGCACGAGCATCACGGTGAGCATCATGCCGCTCATTGCGCGTTCTCCAGTTCTTCCGACCGGCGGTCGAGGAAATGCGCCATCACACCCACCATGGCCAGCAGCGCACCCAGAGGGATTGCGGCATAGGCATAGGCCATCGAGAATTCGAGACCGGCGATGGTTTGGAACTGCACGCGTTCGACCATGGCCCAGCCGAACCAGAACATCACGCCCAGGAAGGAGAGCACGCAGGCCAGACTCATCGCTTCGATCGTCCGCTGCAAGGCGCCGCTCGTAAAGCGATGCGCGACATCGATCGAGACCAGCGCTCCCGCGCGCAGCGCGACCGCCACGCCAAGATAAGCCATCCAGATCAGAGCGACCCGCACCAGGGCTTCCGACCAGGCGGAGGGTGTCTCGGTCGCGAAGCGGGCGATCACCTGCCAGGCCCCGGCGGCCACGGCGATTGTCAGCGCAAGGCAGGCGATGATCGCCGCGATCTCGGTCGTGAAGCGATCGAGGGTCAGAACGGCGCGGCGCGCCACGGCGCGCGCGCCGCCGGGCTGGCCGCCTTGGTGGCCAGCCCACAAAGCGAAGCCCACGGCGGCGACCGTCGCGACGGCGGTCACCTGCAGGGGCATGACGTTGATCGCGTTCATCGATTCTCCACCGCGGCAAAGAAAGGGGCGCAGGGCCTTGAGCCCTGCGCCCCGGTCAGGCCAATTCAGCCAGGCTCACGAGCCGGGACGCCACTCGCGGATGCGGCTGAGCAGAGCGCTGTCGAGACCCTGCTCGATCTGCGCGGAACCAGAGGCGAGCGCGGCCTGGAAAGCGGCGCTGTCCACCTTCGTCACCACGGTCATGCCACGGCGGCGCAGTTCGTCGACGCCGGTCTGCTCGTCGGAGGTGACGCGCGCGCGGTTCGCCACTGCCGCATCGCCGCCTGCCTGCACGAGCGCCGCGCGATCCTGCGCGTTCAGCCTGTTCACGAAGGCCGGGTTGCAGAGCAGCATCGCCGGTGAATAGACGTGGCCGGTCAGCGTCAGGTAGCGTTGCACCTGGTTCAGATTGTTGTTCAGGATGACTGGGATCGGGTTTTCCTGCCCATCCACGGTGCCCTGCTGCAGCGCCGGCACCAGCTCGCTGAATGCCATCGGGGTTGGCAGCGCGCCGAGCGTCTGGAAGGCACGCATGTGCACCGGGTTTTCCATGGTTCGCACCTTCAGGCCACGCACATCGGCGGGAGCGTTCACCTCGCGCCGGCTGTTCGTCATGTGGCGGAAGCCGTTCTCGAGCCAGGCCACCGCGAGGATGCCGCGCGCGGGGAAGCGCTGCAGCAGTTCCTGGCCGATCGCGCTGTCCAGCACGCCGCGGGCATGGGCGGTGTCACGGAACAGAAAGGGCACGTCGAGGTTGCGGGTCTCCGGCACGAAATTGCCGACCGGGCCAGTCGAGGTGATGGTGCACTCGATGGTGCCGATCTGCACAGCCTCGATCGTCTCGCGCTCATTGTCGTTGCGCTGATAGATCACGCGGAAGCGGTTGTTGGTCAGACGCTCGAAGGTTTCCTTGAAGGCGGTCGTACCGGCGCCGTAATGGCTGTTGATCCCGATAGGATGCTGGAAGGTCACCTGAGTCTGGGCCAGGGCCGGGGCGGCGCCGAGCGCCAGTGTGGCGCCGAGCGCCAAGACCTTGAGGCCCGTTCGGCGGGTCATGTTCATGGGTCGCGTCTCCCTTTTTGCCGGATTCTCGAATGGCTCCCGGCTTATCTTGTTCTATACTCAGAGTATCATGGCCGCTTCAAGCCCACTTCCGTTCGAACCGGCTTCAAGAGGGAATCACAGCGAACTTGTGTGCGAGTGCGCGCCTGAGCGAGCGGCATACGTGCTCTCGATCCCGTCCTGCGCTTACGAGGCAGCCCGTTCCAGGGTGGCTGCCACCCACTTGTTGAGACTCTGACCAGCCTTCCGGGCTGCGGTCACGACGGCGCGGTGGAGCGGCGGATCAACGCGCACGACAAACTGCCCGGAATAGGGCTTTTCGGGCTCTTCTCCGCGCTCTTTGCAAAAGGCAAGGTAATCCTCCACTGAATCGGCAAGGGCCTGTTTCAACTCGGCAACCGATTGCCCCTGAAACGTGATGACGTCGCGGAGATTCATCACTTCGCCATGCAACAGCTCGGCATCCCCGTCGTATTCGACGATTGCCTCGTAACCCTTGTACGTCATCGTGTTCATGGTCGCATCTCCGCCTCTGTCAGGAAGCGCCGCACTGATTTAACTGCGCCCTTGCCGGTTTCCTTTTGCGGATGCGGACGGTGAAACACCGCGCGCGCCGTTCAGGGCAACCCGGATACGAGAACCATTCCCTTCGCTGATCTCGGCGCCGCAGGCCACGAACAGATCCTCGATGTCGCGCCAGACAATTCCCGCGCGAGCCGGGTCGGCGAAGACAGCTTCCAGGGTTGCATGGTGCTTTCCGGTCAGTTTCATATAGTATCAGATTCCAGTATCATTGCAGTCATTTCTAGCCGGACACCTTTTCGTGGATGATCCTGCCGAGTCGGGGACGGAGGACCCCTCGTCAGCTTGTCGGCGGCGCCGGCCTGACGAAACCGCCCGAGCCTATCGCGACGACGGTCGGTGGTGACCGGAAGCTAGCTTTGCCAAATTCCGTTCCTCCGGCAGGGACAGGGCGGTGAAGGCCTCGAACTGCGACAGGAAGATGCGCCCCTTGAAATGCTGCATGAAATCAGAACGTTGCAGCGCGTCCATCACAGGGCCCTTGACCTCGGAGAGATGAAAGCCGACCCCGGCGGATTGGAGCCGATGCGCAATCGCTTCCAGACTTTCCAGCGCGCTTGCGTCGATGGCGTTCACGGCTGGACACATCAGTATGACGTTCTTCACCAATGATTGGTCCGCGATGCGTTCATAAATGGCATCTTCCAGAGCACGGGCGTTCGCGAAGTACAGGCTTTCGTCAACCCGGATCGACAGGAGGCCCGGATCGGTGATGACCTGATGGCGGTCGACATTACGGAAGTGTTCTGTCCCTGGCACCTGGCCCACAATGGCCATGTGCGGGCGCGATGTGCGCCATAGAAACAGCAGGAGCGACAAAGATACGCCGGCTGTGATTCCGGCCTCCACACCGACGAGAAGCACTGTCAGGATCGTAGCCGCCATCGCGGCGAAATCGGACTTCGAATAGGCGTAGGTGCGCTTGATTGCGGCAACGTCGACGAGCGATAGCACAGCCACGATGATGGTTGCGGCCAGCACGGCTTGCGGCAGGAAACGAAACAACGGCGTGAGAAAGACGGTTGCCGCAAGGATGCCGGCCGCCGTGTAGGCCCCTGCCAGCGGCGTTTCCGCACCCGCGTCGAAGTTCACCACCGAGCGCGCGAAGCCTCCCGTCACCGGATAACCGCCCGAGAGCGATGCGGCGATGTTGGACGCCCCGAGCGCCGTCAACTCCTGATTGGGAATGATCCGTTGCCGACGTTTCGCCGCGAGAGTCTGGGCGACGGACACGGATTCAACGAAACCCACGAGGCTGATCAGCACAGCTGGCAACAGCAATTGTTGCCACAGGCCGAGGTCGAAGGATGGAAGCGAAAAGGGCGGCAGACCGGCGGGGATCTCGCCTACGATCTTCACGCCCTTGTCCACGAGGCCGAAGCCGACCACGGCGAGGATCGACAGGATGATGGCCGCCACTGGCCCGGCCTTGGCAATCATGTCGGTCGGACGCGGCTTCAGTCCTCGCGCCATCAGCAGGGGCTTGAGCCGTTTGCGTGCCCAGAACAGGAAGGCCGTCGCCGAGACCCCGATCACCACGGTGTAAGGATTGATGCCACCGATGCCTTGGTAGATCCCGGTCACCAGATGCGGAAGCGTATCGCCCTCCGCCTTGATCCCCAGAATGTGCTTGAGCTGGCTGGTCGCAATCAGGATGCCCGAGGCGGTGATGAATCCTGAAATCACCGGATGGCTGAGGAAGTTCGCCAGAAATCCCAACCGCAACACCGACATCGCGACCAGCACGATGCCCGACAGAAAAGCGAGCGTGATTGCTGCCGTCAGGTATTCAGGGGTCCCGGAAGCGGCGATCTGGCCCACCGCCGCGGCGGTCATCAGTGACACCACGGCGACCGGTCCCACCGCCAGCGCCCGGCTTGTGCCGAACAGCGCATAGGCGATGAGCGGCAGGATCGAGGCATAAAGTCCGACCTGCGGCGGCAAGCCTGCGAGCATCGCATATGCCAGGCTCTGGGGCACAAGCATGATCGTCACGATCGCGGCGGCGACCAGATCGCTTTGCGCCTCCGTGCGGGTATACTTCGGCGCCCAGCCCAGGATCGGCAAGGATGAGATCACACCTTTCAGGGGATCAGCCATCGTGATCAGGCAACAGCGACGGCTTCGCATGGGCGATCCGCCGGACGACCTCGGTCATGTCATATCCGGCGGCTTTCGCGCTCGCCAGAACATCCGGCAGAGGCCGGCCGCGCGCTGCTTCTGAAAGAGACCACAGCGTCGTGGAGCGCGTGCCGGTTTTGCAATAGGCCAATATGGGCTTCGGCAAGGCGTCCATCAGCCTGCCGAAAGCCAGGGCCTCCTCGTCGCCGACCTTGCCGGAAACGACGGGCTGGTAGGCTGCGCTTAACCCGGCGGACTTTGCCGCCGTTTCGATCTCGGCAAAGGCAGGTTGACCAGCGGCCTCTGCATCTGGACGGTTGCAGATGAGGGATTTGAACCCGGAGGCGGCGAGCGCAGCGATGTCGTCAGGTTTGATCTGTTCCGATACCGACAAGGTCGGATCAATGATCTTTGGTGTCATGCGCCGCGCTCCTTGCAGTGGCCATCGCTTCATGTGGAGGCTTCCGGTCCGCCCGGAGTGAGCGAACCGGATCTGTGTCACGCGACCTTGCGTGTGCTGAAGTACCAATCGGTCGTTTCAAACCCCTGGGAGGCTCTCTGGCGGGCCTCTTCGGCCGTCTTGGGCGGCGGCACGATCACGCTCTCGCCCGCGGTCCAGCCCTCCGGCGTCGCGATCTTGTGCGCATCGCTGGTTTGCAGCGCTCCGACGAGCCGCAGGATCTCGGCCACGGATCGTCCATTGCTCATCGGATAGTAGAGCATGGCCCGGAGAATGCCCTCGGGGTCGATGACGAAGGTGGCGCGCACTGCCGAGGTGTCGCTGGCACCGGGCTGCACCATCCCATAGGCATGGGCCACCTTCATCGAGAGGTCTTCGATGATCGGAAAGCGCACCTCGACGCCGAAGTTTCCCTCGATGCTCCGCAGCCAGGCGATGTGCGCGTAGATGCTGTCGATCGACAGGCCGAGCAACTCACACCCAATCGCCTTGAACGCAGCATGGTGCTTTGCGAAGGCGACGAACTCTGTCGTGCAGACCGGAGTGAAATCGGCAGGGTGGGAGAACAGCACCAGCCACTTGCCCTTGTAGTCGGCGAGGCTTCGCGGCCCGTCGGTGGTTTGCGCGGTGAAGTCCGGCGCCGGGCGGTTGATGCCGGGCAGGCCGACTGCGGGGGTCAATTCAGTCATGGTCATCGTCTCCTTCTGGTTGATGGTCACAGCGCATTCACCGGCACCTTGAGGAAGATCTTGCCGTTGTCATCGGGCGGCGGCAGCGCGCCGGCGCGCATGTTCACCTGAAGCGAGGGAATGATGAGCCGCGGCATGGCAAGGGTCTTGTCGCGGGCTTCGCGCGTGGCGACGAACTCGTCTTCGCCGATGCCATCCTTCACATGGATGTTGTGCGCGCGCTGCTCGGCGACCGTGGTTTCCCAGCGTATGTCGCGGCCATTCGGCCCATAGTCGTGGCACATGAACAGGCGCATTTCGCCTGGCAGCGACAGGACACGCTGGATTGAGCGGTAAAGCGTGCGCGCGTCGCCGCCCGGGAAATCGGCCCGGGCCGAGCCGCCATCCGGCATGAACAGGGTGTCGCCAACGAAGGCCGCATTGCCCATGACATGCGTCATGCAGGCCGGCGTGTGGCCGGGCGTGTGGATGACGAAGGCTGTCATCGAGCCGATCCTGTATTCGTCGCCATCCTTGAAGAGCTGGTCGAACTGGCTGCCGTCGCGCTGGAATTCGGTCCCTTCGTTGAAGACCTTCCCGAATGTGTCCTGAACGACGGTGATCTTCTCGCCGATGCCGATCTTGCCGCCCAGTTTATCCTGGAGGTACGGCGCGCCAGACAGGTGATCGGCATGGACATGCGTCTCGATCAGCCACTCGACCTTGAGGCCATGCTTCCGGACAAAGGCGATGATCTGATTGGCGGATTCATAAGCGATCCGGCCCGCCGCGTAGTCGATGTCCATGACGCTGTCGATGATCGCGCAGGAAGCCGAGTGCGGGTCTCTCACCACATAGGTGACGGTATTGGTCGGCGCATCGAAAAAGGCCGTGACCTCTGGTTTCACCGAGAGGTCAACGGGATGCGGGATGGGGGCAAAGCTGGTCATGGTTTTCTCCTCTTGATGGGGTCAGGCGGTGTGGCGACGGGGCATTGCCTGAAGCCAGCGCGCAAACAGGATTCCGCCACCCATCGAGATCAGGAACAGGGCGGTTGGCCACGGCGCGAAGCCAAGCGCCGGGACGGCGCCGCCTGGGCAGAAGCCGGCAATGCCCCAGCCCACCCCGAACAAGGCGGAGCCGCCGACCAGCTTGGCGTCGATGGTCCGTGCTGTCGGCAGGTGGAACTTGGTGTCGAAGAGCGGGGTCTGACGACGACCGAACAAGAGCCGGTAGCCAATGGCTGCGGTGAGCAGGGCGCCGCCCATGACAAAGGCCAGGCTGGGGTCCCAGGTGCCGAAGGGATCAAAGAAGTTCAGAACCTTGGCAGGGTTGCCCATGCCGGAGATGGCGATGCCGGTGCCGAAGATCATGCCGGCAGCGAGGGCGGACAGGATGCGCTTCATCTCGGTCATCCTCCAAAGCCGTGACGGATAAGCGTCACGGTGGCGAATGTGGTCGCCATGAATGTCGCGGTGGCAACGATGGACCTGGGTGAGAGGCGGGCCATGCCGCAGACCCCGTGCCCCGACGTGCAACCTGATGCATATGTCACCCCGACGCCGACGATCACGCCGCCCAACACCAGGACAACGCCGGTCGTCGGCGAGGCAAAGCTGAACTCTGCTCCCGATAAGGTCGCAACAAGCGGCGCAGCGACGGCTCCCACCAGGAATGCGAGCCGCCATGGGGCATCAGGGTGCCGCGGCTCCAACAGGCCGCCGAGCATCGCCGTCATGCCCGCGATGCGACCGTTGAAGGCCATCAGGATGACGGCCGCGAGACCAATGAGGAAGCCGCCAAACAGCGAGGCCAAGGGAGTGAACACTGTGATCATGAGCTTGGTCAGCTCCAGCAACTGGAAGCATGCGTTTGAGTTCAAGAACAATTCCCGAGTAGACGCCGTTTAGCTAATCAGGGCTGCCTCGATCTGTATCTGTCCTGCCGCGTGCGAGCACCAGCATGGCGCACAGCCAGAACGTGAATCCAGAGCGTTTCATCTGTTTCTTCCTGTGTCGGCAGATGGTGAAGCGAGCGGCCCTCGGAGGCTGGCGGGCAGCATTCTCAACAAAGTCGCGTCCTTCAAGATCATATGGTGAGCGATGGCAGCCAGCGCATGCAGCCCCGCGACGACCATCAGCACGTGGGCCGCGACACTGTGGATTTCCTCCAACGCTTCAGAGAAAGGCTTGTCGAGCGCGATTGGGGACGGCAGTGGCGCGACCCAAAAGAAGCTGACGATCTTTCCATTTGTCCAGGCGCTGACGAGACCAGCAAGCGGGATGGCGATCATCGCAGCATAGAGCGCGATGTGCGCCGCTTTGGCTGCCAGCATCATGAGTGGCGCCTCTACCAGCATTGCGGGCGCAGGATGTCCGGCGCGCCAGGTCAACCGCAGCATCGTCAGACCGAAGACCAAAAGCCCGGCGGACATATGCAGGGTCAGCAACCCGTTCCTGAAATCGCCTTTGGGCATGTCTTCGCGCACAAGCCCAAAGCCGTAGGCGAGCACCACGACGATGGCCATAACCCAATGGAAAGCCTGGGAAACAGGATCGTAACGGTCGGTTGTCTGTGCCATGGTCGCTCTTTCAGGTTCTGGATGGGTGGCGCCACTGTCCCCGGGAGGGAAGTTGTCCCGTAGTCGCGCCAGGATGGCATCTTCGCTCTTGATCTTGAGCGTCACGCTGTCGATGACGATCTTTCCCCTGTCGTTGTCGAACCGGAAGAACTGGTCGCGGCCATTGCGCACGTCCATGCCGATTTCACCAGCGCTATCAGAAAAAACCCCCAGACACTCTCGTATTTTAGTGTAATAGCTCCAGTATACGGATTGTTCCGAGATTTTATTGATTATTTTTTGCAAGAAATACATTGCCAATGAAAATTTAAGCGCAAATCAATGACTTGCGATCGGCCTCTATATGATAAGGATTTTGATTTTAACTTATCTGGCCATGGGTTCCATGACCCAGATCAATACGCAAGATCGCAGCCCGTGCGACGCTGTCAAAATGCTCGTTCACGGCTGCGGCGAATGTCTCGGAGAAAGGTGGTCTGCCCTGGCTTCGGCCCATGCGGCGCGCGGCGCCACAGAACGGGCAACACGCCCATGACGGTCCACTCCTCCGGCCTTGGCGAAGCCGTAGCGAAGGCGCGGCTGCTCGAAGACGGCCCGAATGAGCTTCCGAGGAGCAATCAGCGGACAGCCCTCAGAATCTTTCTGGAGGTCATTCGTGAGCCCATGCTCGCGCTGCTGATCGGCGGCGGTGTGGTCTATCTCGCGCTTGGAGATGTCAAGGAAGCCATCATCCTGCTCGTGTTTGCCTGCGCCTCGGTGCTGATTACCGTGGTTCAGGAAGCCCGCACCGAACGTGTGCTCGATGCCCTGCGCGACCTGACCAGCCCGCGTGCATTGGTTGTTCGCGACGGTGAGCGCAAGCGGATTGCCGGGCGCGAGGTCGTTCGGGGGGATCTGATCATCCTTTCGGAGGGTGACCGCGTGCCGGCAGATGCGCGACTTCTGTCAGCGCAGAATCTTGAGGCCGATGAATCGCTGCTGACCGGCGAATCCGTTCCGGTCCGCAAGCGGGAGGCGCCAATGACCCAAGTCATGACGGCGCGGCCAGGCGGCGATGATTTGCCCTTCGTCTATTCCGGCTCGCTCATCGTTCGCGGCGCCGGCGAGGCAGAGGTATTGGCCACAGGGCCAAGGAGCGAAATCGGCAAGATCGGCCAATCCCTCGGCCAGCTTGAAACCGCCGCCCCGCACCTGCAAATCCAAACCAGAAAGCTGGTCACTATCTTCGCCCTCGTTGGCGCGGCCGTCAGCCTGCTCGTCGTCGTGCTCTACGGAACCCTGCGCGGCGGCTGGCTCGATGCAATCCTCGCGGGCATCGCGGTTGGCATGGCGATGCTGCCGGAGGAGTTCCCTGTTGTCCTTGCCGTGTTCATGGCGATGGGCGCATGGCGGATCTCGCAGGCCCGCGTTCTGACGCGCCGTGCGACGGCAATCGAAGCGCTCGGGTCTGCAACGGTCCTTTGCACAGACAAGACTGGAACGCTCACTGAGAACCGCATGACGATCACCGAACTGCGCCTGGCGGATGGTTCGGCGCGACGTGTCGATAGCTCCAGGGAAATCCTGCCCGCTTCGTTCCAGGGACTGGTTGGCGCCGGAGCGCTTGCCAGCGCGCCGGAGCCGTTCGATCCCATGGAAAAAGCCTTTCATGCTCTGGCGAATGACGGAGCCGTGATGCCGACAAGCAGCAACACGCCTTCGCGATCGCTCGTCAAAGCCTATTCATTGCGGCCCGATTGCCTTGCGATGTCGCATGTCTGGCAAAGCGGCGGTGATCACGCCTCGTTCGAAGTCGCCGCAAAGGGCGCGCCCGAAGCCATCGCTGATCTTTGCCGCCTCGATCCGAATGCGCGCCTGAATCTCAAGGCATCGGTCGATGACATGGCAGCGGCTGGACTTCGGGTCCTGGGCGTCGCGCGCGCTTCGTTCGCGGGGAAGGCGCTTCCCGAAACACAGCATGGCTTTGATTTCTCATTCGTCGGTCTGGTGGGGCTCTCCGACCCCTTGCGGGACAGTGTTCCTGAGGCGATCCGGGAGTGCCGGACCGCCGGCATCCGGGTGGTGATGATCACCGGCGACTACCCGACGACCGCCCGGGCAGTCGGCCGCGCCGCAGGGCTCGACAGCGATGACATCATCAGCGGAGAACAACTCGCTGCGCTCTCTGACGCTGACCTCGCGCAGCGGGTGAGGACCGCCACGATTTTCGCGCGTATCATGCCAGAGCAGAAGCTGCGCATTGTCGAGGCATTGAAGTCCGATGGCGAGGTCGTCGCCATGACGGGCGACGGCGTGAATGATGCGCCCTCCCTGAAGGCTGCGAACATCGGCGTTGCGATGGGCGGACGCGGCACGGATGTCGCCCGCGAGGCCGCGGCCATCGTGCTGCTGGATGACGATTTCGGCTCAATCGTCACTACGGTCAGGCTTGGCCGTCGCATCTACGACAATCTGCGCAAGGCGATGAGCTTCATTTTCGCCGTTCATGTGCCGATCGCCGGATTGGCTTTGCTCCCTCTCGTTTTCGGACTGCCGATTCTGCTCGGCCCGATGCATATCGCCTTCCTCGAAATGGTGATCGATCCGGTGTGCTCCCTCGTCTTCGAGGCTGAGTCCGAAGAAGATGACGTGATGAGCCGGCCGCCGCGCGATCCAGCCGAGCCGCTCTTTTCCCGCGCCATGATTATCTGGAGCCTGCTGCAGGGCGCCTTCGCATTCGGGCTGGTCTCGGTGATTTTCGTGGTCGCGCTCGATCGGGGAATGCCTGTCGACGAAGTCCGCGCGCTGACATTCTTTGCGCTCGTGATTTCCATCGTTGCCCTGATTCTGGTGAACCGCTCCGCCAGTGCGTCGCTGCTCAAGGCGATCAAGCGGCCCAACCGGGCGCTGGCCATCGTGCTTCCTCTGGTGGTCCTCATGCTGGGAGCGACACTGCTCATTCCCTTCATCAGCAAGCTTTTCCGGTTCGGGCCGCTGCATATCGATGATCTCGCGCTCACTGTGGGCGCTGGTGCGCTCGTGCTTGTGGTCCTTGAAGTCCTCAAACCGCTTTGGCGAATGGCGTTCGACCGCCGGCGGACCGATGCGATGCCTGGCCCCCCATCGCGTCCTTGAGCGTGTCGCCCGCATAGCCGCGATAGGCGAAGACGTGGCGCTTGCGTCCCTCGATCTGCTTTCCCGAATCATGGCCGCAAATCCCGCAGCTTCCGGTGGATTTGACGCTCCGAAAGTCGATGATGCCGGCGGTTGGCTGAGCCTGCCTGCCTTCCATCTCGCGCGCCGCCGTCACCACAAGCTGATTGACTGTCGCCAGAAGGCCGCTGTCGCGACAGGCGTGGAAATGGCTGCGCACCGTCGAGACCGGCGGAAACCCGCCCGGCCACGCCAAGGCCGAGTTTGCATTGTTATTGCAACGTTTTACGATTCTTTTCTGCAATCCTGCGGGAATGAAACCGCACTCTGACCTTGACCTCCTTCAATCGGGGTCAACTCTGTTTTTCCTTGGCCGGGCCGATCGCCCGCGCTAGTCCATTGGCGACGGGCCGGTCTCGCCGGCCCGGGCTCAGGGAGTGCGGACATGCTGCTTTTGATTGCCGGGCTCGTTCTGTTTCTCGGGACCCACGCCGTATCCATGGCGCGTGGACCCAGAGCCGCTCTGGTGGGCAGGCTCGGGGAAGGGGGCTTCAAGGGGCTTTACACCACGCTGTCGCTGTTGGGCTTCGCGCTCATCGTCTACGGTTTCGGCGCCTATCGTGCGGCCGGCATGGTTCCGGTCTGGAATCCGCCCTTCTGGATGGCACACCTGACTCTGCTGCTGACGCTGCCGATCTTCGTGCTGCTCGCGGCGACCAATTCTGGCGGCGTGATCCATGCCGCTGTCAAGCATCCCATGCTGCTGGCCGTAAAGATCTGGGCGACAGCGCATCTGCTCGCCAATGGCGATCTCGGGAGCATCCTGCTGTTTGGCGGCTTCCTTGCATGGGCGGTGATGGCGCGCATCTCGCTCAAGCGGAGGGCAGGGGTGAGGCTGCCGCCGCGCCCGGCCGGATTCACGAGCCGCGACTGGAGCGCGCTCGCCGTAGGGCTGGTGCTCTGGTTCGTGTTCGCCCGCTGGCTGCATGCCTGGCTGATCGGCGTGTCCGCTTGGCCGGGCAGGGGCGCCTGATGGCAGGCGAGATCCCGTTCGGGCTGCATATCCGCGCAACCGACGGCGCGGCACGCACGGGCGAGATCCGCATGCCGCGCGGCGTCATCCGCACGCCGGCATTCATGCCGGTGGGCACCGCCGCCACGGTCAAGGGCATGTACCCGGAGCAGGTCAAGGCTCTCGGCGCCGATGTTGTCCTGGGCAACACCTACCACCTGATGCTGCGCCCGAGCGCGGAGCGCATCGCGCGGCTTGGTGGTCTCCATGCCTTCATGAACTGGCCCCATCCGATCCTCACGGATTCTGGCGGGTTTCAGGTCATGTCGCTGGCGCAGCTGCGCAAGATCAGTGAGCAGGGCGTCGTTTTCCAATCGCACATCGATGGCTCGAAGCATGAGATGAGCCCTGAGCGGTCCATCGAAATCCAGAACCTTCTGGGCTCCGACATCGTGATGCAGCTCGACGAATGCGTGGCGTTGCCGGCCGAGGACAAGGTGGCGGAAAAGGCGATGCAGCTTTCGCTGCGCTGGGCCGAGCGCTGCCAGCGGGCCTTCGGCGACCATCCGGGCAGGGCGCTGTTCGCCATCGTGCAGGGCGGCGCTTCGGTTCCCCTGCGGGAAGAGAGCGCGCGCACCCTCGCCGCCATGGACTTCAAGGGCTACGCCATTGGCGGACTTGCCGTGGGCGAGCCGCAGGATGTGATGCTGGCCATGATCGAAGCGGTGGAGCCCCATCTGCCGCAGCCCAAGCCGCGCTATCTCATGGGCGTCGGCACGCCCGACGACATCTGCGAGGCCGTGCGCCGCGGCGTCGACATGTTCGATTGCGTGATGCCGACCCGCGCCGGGCGGCATGGCCAGATCTTCACGCGGTTTGGCCGGATGAACCTCCGGAACGCGAAGTTCGCCGAGGATAACAGGCCTGTCGACGCAGCCTCGGGCAGCGCTGCCGCCAACAGCTACAGCCGGGCCTATCTGCACCATCTGGTGAAGGCCGACGAGATGCTCGGCAAGATGCTGCTGACCGCCGTCAATCTCGCTTACTATCAGGACCTGATGGCAGGCTTGCGCGCCGCCATCGCCGCCGGCAGGCTTGATGACTTCATCGCCAGGACCAAGGAGGGATGGGCGAGAGGGGAAAGCTGATCGCGCCGCCGATCACCTTGCGGTCGAATATCCTGCGAAGCTCTCGATCCGCCTGACGGCATGCCGCGCCCGAGCCAGGCTGATTGCCTGCCTGCGATTCGCATAAGACATATTATGGAACCAAAAATGACCTGCCACGCTGGAGCAGAATGCTACAAGTTTTTGAACTTGCAGGCGTTTCAATGATACCGCCACCTGGCATGCGTGGCAGATCCATTGCGCTTGACATCATTCCTGGAGAATGGTCGATTGCCTGCGTACTGGGCAATTGCTTACTCTACTGTGTAGCAGTAACCCTGGAACCAAGGACGCAATCAGCGTTCGTCTAACATCAGGGAGAGAGACATGACTCCACTTTCGAAGTTCCTATCCGTCGCTGCCACAGCGACGTTCCTGTCCTCGGGTGCGGGCCTTCCGACATTCGCCTGGGCCCAGACCAAGCTCACCATCGCCACGGTCAACAATGGCGACATGATCCGCATGCAGGGGCTGACGGCAGACTTCACCTCGAAAAACCCGGGCATCACGCTGGAATGGGTGACGCTGGAAGAAAACGTGCTGCGCCAGCGCGTGACAACTGACATTGCCACGAAAGGCGGTCAGTTCGATGTGCTTACAATCGGCACGTACGAGGTGCCGATCTGGGCCAAGAGCGGCTGGCTTGTGCCACTCGACGGGCTCGGCGCCGACTATGACTCAACGACCTGCTTCCGGCCATCCGCAGCGGGCTTTCATACGAGGGCAAGCTGTTTGCATCACCGTTCTACGGTGAAAGCTCCATGGTTATGTACCGCAAGGACCTCATGGACAAGGCCGGGCTGAAGATGCCCGATGCGCCGACCTGGACCTTCATCGCGGAGGCCGCCCGCAAGATGACGGACAAGGCGACCGGCACCTTCGGCATCTGCCTGCGTGGCAAGGCTGGTTGGGGCGAGAACATGGCGTTCTTGACCGCCGCATCGAACTCCTTCGGCGCGCGCTGGTTCGACGAGCAGTGGAAGCCGCAGTTCGATCAGCCCGAATGGAAGGCGACGCTCGATTTCTACGTCAACCTGATGCGGGACGCAGGCCCTCCCGGTGCGTCGTCCAATGGCTTCAACGAGAACCTGGCACTGTTCAACGCCGGCAAATGCGGCATGTGGATCGATGCCACTGTCGCAGCGTCGTTCGTCACGAACCCGAAGGAATCTCAGGTCCATGACAAGGTTGCTTTTGCGCTGGCGCCGGACAACGGCCTTGGCAAGCGGGCTAACTGGCTCTGGGCCTGGTCGCTGGCGGTGCCGGCTGGCTCCAAAAAGACGGAGGCAGCGCAAAAGTTCATTTCCTGGGCCACCAGCAAGTCGTACCTGCAACTTGTCGCCGCCAAGGAAGGCTGGGCCAACGTGCCGCCCGGAACCCGCACCTCGCTCTATGCCAACCCGGAATACGCCAAGGTGCCATTCGCCAAGATGACGCTGGATTCGATCAACGCGGCCGATCCATCGAAGCCGACAGTCAAGCCGGTGCCGTATGTGGGTGTGCAGTTCGTCGCAATCCCTGAATTTCAGGGCCTCGCCACGACTGTGGGCCAGCTCTTCTCGCAGGCCCTTGCCGGGGGCATCACAGTCGATGCAGCCCTGAGGCAGGCGCAGGAGACAAGCACACGCGAAATGACCCGCGCCGGCTACATCAAGTAATTCAGGATGCGAACTGACCCGGCCCCGCGCGCCTGCCGGCGTGCGAGGCCGGGCATCAGTATCGCGTTTCTACTCCTGAAATCTGCTCTGATGGCCGCGATCCTTGTTCGAGAACGCGAGTCACCCCAATGGCGACGCAGCATGCCAACAAACTGAGCCGGCTCGCGGTCGCGCCCTCTGTGGCCGTGTTGCTGGTCTGGATGATCGTGCCGCTGGGCCTGACCATCTGGTTTTCATTGCTGCGCTACAACCTGCTCAATCCCGGCGGTGAAACCTTCACCGGGCTCGAAAATTTCCGCTATTTCCTGTCGGATCCCGCTTTCTTCAAGGCGCTGTTCAACACCCTTCTGGTGGTCTTCAATGTCATCGTGATCAGCATCGTCGGCGGCATCCTGCTGGCTCTGCTGCTCGACCAGCCGATTTTCGGCCGCAGCATCGTGCGCCTGATGGTCATCGCGCCATTCTTCGTCATGCCAACGGTCTCCGCCCTGGTCTGGAAGAACATGATGATGCACCCGGTTTCGGGTATTCTGGCAGCGGGCATGACCGCGATTGGGCTGAAACCGATCGACTGGATTGGCGATCTGCCGCTCACCTCCATCTCCATCATGGTGTCATGGCAGTGGCTTCCGTTCGCAACGCTGATCCTGCTGACCTCGCTTCAGTCTCTGGACCGGGAGCAGAAGGAGGCGGCAGAGATGGACGGGGCCGGGTTCCTCTCCCAGTTCATCTTCATCACGCTGCCCCATTTGGCTAGGCCTATTGCTGTCGTGATCCTGATCGAGACAATCTTTCTGCTGAACATCTTTGCCGAAGTCTATGTCACAGGCACCGGCGGCACGGCGGGGAACCTGTCCTATCTCGTCTACTTCCAGGGCCTGCTGAACTATGACGTAGGGGGTGCATCGGCAGGCGGCATCATCGCGGTTGTGCTTGCCAACATCGTCGCGATCTTCCTCATTCGCCTCATTGGCAAGAATCTTGAGAACTAATCTTGAGAACTAATCGCGAAAACTGAAATTGAACACTAATCTCGATCGCTGAGCATGGCACGCCGAACCTCGACGCTTCATCGCATCTTTGTCACTGCACTGGCATGGGTCGTCGGTTTCCTCATCTTCTTCCCTGTGCTCTGGACCATCCTGACCAGCTTCAAGAGCGAACTCGACGCCTTCTCGCTGCCGCCGAAGTTCCTGTTCTTCCAGTGGACCACGGAAAACTATGCCGACGTGCAGGCGCGCTCCAACTACCTGCGCTTTGCCATGAATTCCGTGGCGCTGGCGCTGGGCTCGACGCTGGTTGCGCTGCTCTTTGCGGTTCCGGCCGCCTGGGCCATGGCTTTCCAGCCAACGAAGAAGACCAAGGACCTTCTGATGTGGATGCTGTCGACCAAGATGATGCCGCCAGTGGGAGCGTTGATCCCGGTTTATCTGCTGTTCCGCGATTTCGGGCTGCTGGATACGCGCGGCGGTCTTATTGTGATCCTTTTCCTGATGAACCTGCCCATCGTGGTCTGGATGCTCTACACCTATTTCAGGGAAATCCCGGTTGATATCCTGGAAGCAGCGCGCATGGATGGCGCGACGCTGTGGAAGGAGCTGGTGTTCGTGCTGGCCCCGATGGCGCTGCCCGGCATTGCCTCCACAATGCTGCTCAATGTCATCCTGGCCTGGAACGAGGCATTCTGGACACTGAACCTGACCACATCGAACGCGGCGCCCCTGACCCAGTTCATCGCCAGCTTTTCGGCGCCGCAAGGATTGTTCTGGGCCAAGCTGTCGGCGGCCTCGACAATGGCCATTGGCCCCATCCTTATCCTCGGCTGGTTTGCCCAGAAGCAGTTGGTCCGCGGCCTTACATTCGGAGCGGTGAAATGAAGGGGTCCATCCAACTGAGCGGCGTGGAGAAGGCCTTCGCCGAGGTGAAGGTCATCAAGGGTGTCGACCTTGCAATCAGGGGCGGTGAGTTCGTCGTTTTCGTGGGTCCATCGGGCTGTGGCAAGTCAACCTTGCTCCGGCTCATCGCAGGTCTCGAAGACACGACCGGTGGCAGCATCCGCATCGATGATGCGGATGTGACCGATCTGCCCGCGGCCAAACGCGGGCTCGCCATGGTGTTCCAGTCCTACGCGCTCTATCCGCACATGAGCGTGCGCAACAACATCGCCTTTGGTCTGAAGATGGCGAATGTGCCCAAGCCCGAGATTGCCGCCAAGGTGGAAAAGGCGGCGCGCACGCTGAACCTGACAGATTTTCTTGATCGCAAGCCTGCCCAGCTCTCCGGCGGGCAGCGTCAGCGCGTCGCCATAGGACGCGCCATCGTGCGTGAACCCAAGGCGTTCCTGTTCGATGAGCCGCTGTCCAACCTTGACGCCTCGCTGCGCGTGCAGATGCGGCTCGAGATCGCCCAACTCCACCAATCACTGAAATCGACGATGGTTTACGTTACCCACGACCAGGTGGAAGCCATGACGATGGCTGATCGCATCGTCGTGCTCGACAAGGGACAGGTGCAGCAGGTCGGCACGCCGCTTGAACTCTACAACCGGCCGGACAACCTGTTTGTCGCTGGCTTCATCGGTTCGCCGCGCATGAACCTCATCTGCGCTGGCGAGGCAAGCGGCCGTTATGGCGCGGCGACCATCGGCATCAGGCCGGAGCACATCACGCTCGATCAGGCAGGGCCGCATGCCGGCACGATCCGGCTGGCGGAACATCTGGGCTCAGACACGTTCCTGCATCTCGATGCTGGCGAGCTTGGTCCAGTGGTGGTGCGAGCCACTGGCGAATTCGCAGCAGAAGCGGGCGGTGTGGCGCGTTTCGCCTTCCCGCCTGAACGCATCCACCGCTTCGATTCAGCAGGGAAAGTCATGCGCACGTGAGGCTTGCCGGAAAGACTGCAATCATCACTGGCGGGGCGCGCGGCATCGGTCGGGCCATCGCCGAGGGATACGCCGCAGAAGGTGCGCGCGTCTGCATCGCGGACATCAATGGTGCGGATGCAAAGTCCACCGCCGCCGCGATTGGCTCGGGCGCATTCGCGCTGAGTCTGGATGTGACGAGCGCCGCATCCATCGCCGGGTGCGTCGCCGATATGGAGCGCATCGCCGGCGGCGTCGACATCCTGGTGAACAACGCCGCCATCTTCGACATGGGGCCGCTGACCGAAATCACCGAGGCAAGCTATGACCGCGTTTTCGCCGTCAACGTCAAAGGCGCGCTGTTCATGCTGCAGGCCGTGGCCAAGTCGATGGTCGCGGCCGGCAAGGGTGGCAAGATCATCAACATGGCATCGCAGGCCGGCCGACGGGGCGAGGCGTTGGTCGCGGTCTATTGCGCCTCGAAGGCGGCCGTCATCAGCCTTACGCAATCGGCCGGCCTCGCCCTTATCGGACACGGCATCAACGTCAACGGCATCTCGCCCGGCGTTGTCGACACGCCGATGTGGACCGAGGTTGACGCCATGTTCGCGCGGCACGAAAACCGTCCGCCCGGCGAGAAGAAGCGTCTCGTGGGCGAAGGCGTGCCTTTCGGCCGCATGGGCAAGCCCGAGGATCATGTGGGATGCGCCATCTTTCTCGCATCCGGTGAAAGTGACTATGTCGTGGCGCAGACATTCAATGTTGATGGCGGCCAATGGATGAGCTGATGAAGATGACCCGAACCGTGCCCCTGTCGCTGGCGACACTGGACCAATTGCCGATCGGCGTCGGCAAGCCGCATTATCGCCGCGACGCAATCACGCCCGGCATCGTGCATTTCGGCGTCGGGAATTTTCATCGCTCTCATCAGGCGGTGTATCTCGATGACCTGATGAACCGGGGCGAGGCTCGTAACTGGGGGGTCGTCGGCGCGGGTGTCACGCGGTTTGACGAGGCGATGCGACAGCGGCTGTCGGGCCAGGATTTCCTGACAACACTGGTCGAGCAGGATGCTCATGGCCGATCCGTCCGCATTGTCGGCAGCATGATCGATTTCATCGCGCCCGCCAACGTCACGGCCCTGCTGGCGCAGCTGGCCGATCCGCAGATCCGCATCGTGTCTCTGACCATCACGGAGGGCGGGTATTTCATCGACCCCGCGACAGGCGAATTCGACGCCAACCACCCGGATATCCTGGCTGACGCCAGGGAGATGTCCAGTCCGGAAACCGTCTTCGGCAGGATCGTGGCAGGCCTTGCGCTGCGCCGCGCCGCGGGGCTGCCCGCCTTCACGGTGATGAGTTGCGACAACATCCCCCACAATGGTGAGGTAACCCGCGATGCGGTCACGGGGCTTGCACGCCTGGTGGATTCGGCTCTGGCCGACTGGATCTCCGCGCATGTCCGCTTCCCCAATGGCATGGTCGACCGCATCACGCCGGCCACCACCGACGCGCAACGCAGCTGGCTGGTGAACAATTACGGCCTGCAGGACAGCGCGCCTGTGTTTTGCGAAACCTTCAGGCAGTGGGTTCTCGAGGACAAGTTTTCGAACGGTCGGCCAGCGCTGGAGAGCGCGGGCGCGACCTTCACGACCGATGTCACGCCCTTCGAGCTGATGAAGATACGCATCCTCAACGGCGGCCACGCGGCCATCGCCTATCCCGCTGGCCTGCTTGGCATCCATTTCGTGCACGATGCCATGAGCCACCCGCTGATCGCAGGTTTCCTGGCCAAGCTGACGCGTGATGAGATCATCCCGCAGGTGCCCCCGGTGCCTGGCACGCAGCTTGCCAGTTACCAAAGCCTGATTGCCGAGCGCTTCGCCAATCCGGAGGTCGGCGACACCATTCGCCGTCTTTGCCTCGACGGATCGAACCGGCAACCCAAATTCATAGTACCGACCATTGCCGACGCGCTGCGGAACGGCGGTCATGTCAGCGGTTTGGCGCTGCTGTCCGCGCTCTGGTGCCGCTACTGCCTTGGAAAGACGGAGAGCGGCGAGGTCATCGCCCCCAATGATCCAGGCTGGGAGCGCCTGACACGAACCGCCCATGCAGCGCAAGCCAACCCGGCAGAGTGGCTCGCCATGCGCGATATCTACGGAGCGGTCGGTGCCGATGAGGCATTTGCCGCGCACTTCGCCAAAGCACTCGGCGAAGTGCAGGCTGATGGCGTGGCCGCCGCGCTGTCGCGCTGGCTTGGGGCGTCCTGACCGGCCATGCATGTCATCGGCATCGATATCGGAACCTCAGCCGTCAAGGCAGTTCTGGTGGATGAAGGCCAGACAGTTGTTGCAACGGGGGAAGCGTCGCTGGAATGGCGTTCGCCCCATCCCGGCTGGTCCGAACAGGACCCGGAGGACTGGTGGATGGCCACGCTCCGGGCGCTGGCTGGCCTGAGATCTGATTGTGGCACGGCCTGGAGCGACGTGACGGCCATCGGCCTGTCAGGCCAGATGCATGGTGCCGTGACGCTTGATGCTGCCGGACAGGTGCTGCGCCCGGCGATCCTGTGGAATGACGGACGCAGCGCTGCGGAATGCCATGTGCTCGAGAGCGCGATGCCCGGCCTTGGCATGGTTGCAGGCGCGCCCGCCATGCCGGGGTTCACGGCCCCAAAACTGCTCTGGATGCAGCGCAATGAACCTGAGTTGTTCCGGCGCATAGCCCACGTGCTGCTACCCAAGGACTTCATTCGGCTGAAGCTGACCGGAAGCTATGCGACCGACCTCTCTGACGCTGCTGGCACCCTCTGGCTTGATCAGGCGGCCCGCGATTGGTCCGCCCAACTGATCGCGGCATCCAGCCTCGCGCCATCGCAAATGCCGCCTGTCCATGAGGGCATCGCCATCAGCGGCCGGCTGCTGCCCGGCGTCGCCGCACAACTCGGATTGCCGGACGGCGTCGCGGTAGCCGCTGGCGCGGGCGATGCAGCGGCGGGCGCTGTCGGCATCGGGGCGGTGGACGATGGTGATGCGTTTCTGTCGCTCGGAACATCGGCGCAGCTTTTCGTTGCGACCGCCAGCTATCGGCCTTGCCCGCAGAAGTTTCTGCATGCCTACTGCCACGCCGTTCCAGACCGTTGGTTCCAGATGGCGGCCATGCTCAACGGCGCCGTATGCTTGGCATGGATCGCGCAGCAATTGGGTGAGGGCGACATCCAGCTTCTGCTTGATCGGACTGAGGCGACCGCGCCGCGCCCCTCCGGCCTCGTGTTCTTGCCCTACCTCTCCGGAGAGCGCACTCCGCACAATGATCCACAGGCGCGGGGAGCCTTCATCGGCCTCGACCAGGCCACAACACCGTATTCCATGGTCCGCGCCGTCCTCGAAGGCGTCGCCTTTTCCTGTGTCGACGCGAGGGACTGCCTTTCGGGCGCAGGCACCGAGCTTTCCGCGCTCAGCGTCATCGGCGGCGGATCACAATCCACCTTCTGGATGACCATCATTGCCTCCGCGCTGAACATGCCGCTCATTCGCCACCACGGTGGCGAGAAAGGCCCGGCCTTCGGAGCAGCGCGCCTTGCCCGGCTGGCAATCACACAGGAGCCCGTCGCCCAGGTCTGCAGCAAACCGCCGATCCGCGACATGTTCGCGCCAGACTCCGAACTGGCCGGGCTCTACGCCGAGCGCCTGCCCCGTTTCCGCGACCTCTATGCCAGATTGAAGGGTGCTTTCTAGACGCGCGCCAGATCGTCCCGTCACAACAGCAGTGAGCATTGATTGTTCACAAAATCGGCGCCCGCTTTTGGGCGCAACGCTCTTAACCCGATTGTCAGTCTGCCATCGCGGTGCGACCAAGCTCGCTCAGAAATGGTGCAATATCTGCCGCCGTTGGCGGATCAGCGCCTTGCCGACGGCACGTATGCGAAGCTGCCCATATGGCGCGCCGGATGATCGTCGCAATCTCATCCTGGCTCATGCTTGAGATCAGGGCGCGCGACCTGCCACCATGTTCGAGCAATGCAGCGATCAGCTGGGCCTGGAAAGCGTCGCCTGCACCGACTGTGTCATTCACCTCAGTGACCGGAGCCGACATCGCAAACTCGCCGCTGCGGTGGAAGGCAACCGCCCCTTTCGGCCCACGCGTCAGAACCACGAGCGCCGGGCCCTGCAAGGCACATTCACGCGCGACATCGACGGGATCACGGTCGGGCCACAGCGCGGTCAGATCCTCGTCGCTGGCCTTGAGCGCACTGACGACAGGCAGGAGCGCTGCGACGCGCGCCTTCCAGACCGCCGTGCGCGGCTCCACCGTCAGGCGAACGTTCAGGTCATAGGTGACCAGGCGACCCTGTTCACGTTCAGCCAGTGCCTGGAAGCATGCGGATGTGACAGGTGCGACTGCCGCATAGGAGCCCAGATGCATGCCGACGACATCGGCGCCGAATGGCGACAAATTGTCAATCGACAGGCGTTCATCCTGGCCAGTCTGATAGAATGAATAACTCGGAGAGCCATCATCATTGAGACCGACCAAGCTGAGCGTGGTCAGCCCCGCGCTCTCCAGAAGAAAACGGGCCGATACGTTTTCGGTGGCCAGACGCGCGCGCAACGCTGTGCCAAGGACATCACGGGGGATGGCCGATAGGAGGCCGCAGCTCACATCCATGCGCCCCAGTCCAATCGCGACATTGAAGGGTGAGCCACCTGGAACCGCCCTCAGCACGACCTTGCCGCCCGGGTCCGGCTTTCCGTTTGCAAAAAGGTCGTAAAGGGCTTCTCCGCAGACAACGAACATTCAGCCACCTCCCCGTCGCGCAGATTTCATGTCCGGCATGTCTTGCTGGCAGACTGCCACATCTTCCCTTGCATTTGTCATCTTGCCGCCATCCATCGTTTGCCTGCGGGAAGGCCAGGCCACAAGTCGGCTTTCCTTGAAGACACCAAAACAACCTATGTCAATCGCCCCCCTGCCCTCGGCATCGTCACCCGCCAGGGCGCGCCACGCTGGAGTATAATGCCAACATAAACCTGGGCGCCCGTCGTCCATGTCTCCTGGCCCTTCCGCGAGGCGGTGAGCGCCTGCGCGGCCAGCTTCTGCTGGAGCGATCGGCCGCCGGCGCCGTGGCCGGTTCCTCGCCAGGGCGGAGCGGCAGCGCGGTTCCCATTGCTGACGGTTTCGGCTAGACAGCGCGCGCACGCTCGCATCGGAAACTCCATGAACGCTCCCGCTCCCAAGATTTCATTCGTCTCGCTCGGCTGCCCCAAGGCGCTGGTGGATTCGGAGCGGATCATCACGTCGCTGCGCTCGGAAGGCTATGAGCTGACGCGCACCCATGCCGGCGCCGATCTGGTGATCGTCAACACCTGCGGCTTCCTCGATTCAGCCAAGGCGGAGTCGCTCGACAACATCGGCCGCGCGCTCTCCGAGAATGGCAAGGTGATCGTCACCGGCTGCATGGGCGCGGAGCCGGAACAGATCACGGAGCGCTTTCCCAACGTGCTCGCCATCACCGGCCCCCAGGCTTACGAGAGCGTGCTGGGCGCCGTGCACGCGGCGCTGCCACCAGCCCATGATCCGTTCCTTGATCTGGTGCCCGCGCAAGGCGTGAAGCTAACGCCGCGCCATTATGCCTATCTCAAGATTTCAGAGGGCTGCAACAACCGGTGCAGCTTCTGCATCATCCCGAAGCTGCGGGGTGATCTGGTCTCGCGCCCGGCCGGCGAAGTGCTGCGCGAAGCCGAGAAACTCGTCGCCGCAGGCGTCAAGGAACTTCTGGTCATCTCGCAGGACACGAGCGCCTATGGCGTCGATCTGCGCTATGCGCCGAGCCTCTTCAAGGACCGCGAGGTCAGGGCCAGGTTCCTGGATCTGTCGCGGGAGCTTGGCCAGCTCGGCGCCTGGGTAAGGCTGCATTATGTCTACCCCTACCCCCATGTCGACGAGGTCATCCAGCTAATGAGCGACGGCCTGGTCCTGCCCTATCTCGACATTCCCTTCCAGCACGCCTCGCCCCATGTTCTCAAGGCCATGCGTCGGCCCGCTCACCAGGAAAAGACGCTCGAACGCATCCGCAAATGGCGCGAGATCTGCCCCGATCTCGGCATCCGCTCGACCTTCATTGTCGGCTTTCCCGGCGAGACTGACGAGGATTTCGAGTTTCTTCTCGCTTGGCTCAAGGAAGCGCGCCTTGAGCGGGTCGGGTGCTTCAAGTTTGAACCGGTGAAGGGCGCGGTGGCGAATGATCTGGGGCTCGCGCCGGTGCCGGATGCTGTGAAGGAACAGCGCTATCGCCGCTTCATGGAGGCGCAGCAGGTGATCTCGGCCCGTGTCCTCGCCTCGCGGGTCGGCCGGCGCCTCAAGGTCATCATCGACGAGGCAGGCCCCACCGTGGCCAAGGGCCGTTCGGTCTGGGACGCGCCGGAAATCGACGGCAATGTCTATGTCGGATCGCGCCGCCCCCTGCGCGTCGGCGACATCGTGACCGTCCGCGTCGAGCGCGCCGACGCCTATGACCTGCACGGGCAGGCCGTCTGAACGCTGGACGGCCGCGACGGCTCAGCCCCGGACGACATCAGGTCGCGCTCGACAGAATCCGTCGGGCGCGGCCTGATCTGGAAACCGCGCGCATGGTCGCGCTCACCACACGCGATGCGTCACTTGTCGGCGTCTTCATGCCCCTCGAACAGCGCGACCGGACTGCCCGGCATGATGGTCGAGATCGCGTGCTTGTAGACAAGCTGTGAATGCCCATCGCGCCGCAACAACACGCAGAAATTGTCGAACCAGGTGACAACCCCCTGAAGTTTGACCCCGTTCACCAGAAAGATCGTGACCGAAATCTTGTTTTTACGAACATAGTTGAGGAACGTGTCCTGTAGATTTTGAGCTCTTTCGGCCGCCATCGAAGTCTTCCTTTTTTGGGATCTCTTTTATATCGGCGCAGGCCTGATCCGATTGCCTGCGCCTCTTGCGTCACGTCCTCCTGACGCGGCGCGATGTCAATTTTGGGCAACTGCCGAACGAGCGCAAGCGAAAAGATCGCATGACATCCGGCTTCGCCTCGCTGCCCGCCTCCACAACCCACTGCGGCCGAACGCGCCGAAAGCAACACGGGGGCCCCAATCCAGCTGCCTTGCGCCGCTATTCGACGCCAAGCGACTTGAGCTTTCGGTGAAGCGCGGACCGTTCCATGCCGATGAACTCGGCCGTGCGCGAGATATTGCCGGAGAACCGGGCGATCTGCGCAACAAGATATTCCTTCTCGAAAATCTCGCGCGCCTCACGAAGCGGCAGGCTCATCAGCTTCTCGCCGCCGGAGCCAGTTGGCGTAGCGGGAACCAGCGCGCCAACTTCCGCCGGGAGCATTTCAGTCGTCACCTCGGACGAAGGATCGCCCTTGGTCAGGATCATCAGCCGTTCGACGTTGTTGCGAAGCTCGCGCACATTGCCCGGCCACTCATGGGATTGGAGCACGGCCATGGCGTCGCTCGCGATCGCGCGGCGCGGCAGCCCCGACGCGATCGAAAGCTGCTCCATGAAGAAGTCGATGAGTTCCGGCACGTCTTCCCGGCGCTCCGACAGGGCCGGAACCCTGATCGGCACGACGTTGAGGCGATGGAACAGCTCTTCCCGGAAGCGCCCGGCGGCGATCTCGGAGGCGATGTCCTTGCAGGTCGATGAGATGATGCGAACGTCCACATGCACGCGGGTGGTCCCCCCGACCCGCTGGAAGTTCTGGTCCACAAGAACCCTCAGGATGCGCCCTTGCGTCTCCTTGGGCATGTCGGCCACTTCATCGAGGTAGAGTGTGCCGCTATGGGCCTCTTCCAGCGCGCCGATGCGGCGCGGCTTGCCCGCCACAGCCTCGACCCCGAACAGTTCCTCTTCCATGGTCTCGGGCGTGATCGTGGCCGAATTGATGACGACGAAAGGTCCCGACTCACGGGTGGAGAGCGCGTGGAGCGTGCGCGCGGCCAGTTCCTTGCCCGTGCCGGGCGCACCGGAGATCATGACGCGTGCATTCGTCGGCGCCACGCGCTCCAGCGTCATGCGCAGCTGGTTGGCGGCGGTCGAGCGCCCGACGATTCGGCTGGCCTGAACGGTGCGTGTCTTGAGGTCCTTGACCTCGCGCTTCAGGCGCGAGGCCTCGAGCGCGCGGTCCGCGATGAGCACGAGCCGATCCGCCTTGAACGGCTTCTCGATGAAATCATAAGCGCCGCGCCGGATGGCCGACACGGCCGTTTCGATGTTGCCATGGCCCGAGATCATGACCACCGGCAGTTCGGGGTCGGATTCCTTGATGAGATCGAGCACCTGCAGCCCGTCAAGCCTGCTGCCCTGTAGCCAGATGTCGAGGAAGACCAGGTTGGGCCGGCGCGCCTGGATCGCCGCCAGCGCCTCATCCGCAGAACCGGCACGGCGCGCCGAATAGCCTTCATCCTCGAGGATGCCGGCCACCAGCTCGCGAATGTCTGTTTCGTCATCGACGACAAGGATATCTGCGGAGCTCATGGGTGCTGTGCCGTCTCATACCCGGCGCCATCCGGCTGGCCAGGCGGTTCTTGTGCAGTTTGAAAGGTTTCGGAAGAGTTGGTGGCCGGCAGCCAGAGGCGCACATGCGCGCCGCGCCCGCCATCCTCGCGGTCGAGAAGCTCGATCTGGCCGCCATGATCCTCGAAGATCTTGCCAACGATGGCGAGGCCAAGCCCGGTGCCGCCCTCTCGGGTGGTCATGTAGGGCTCAAGCAGGCGCTGCCGGTTCTCCACGGGAAATCCCTTGCCGGTGTCTGCCACATCGAGCAGCCAGTGTCCGCCCTGCCGCCGCAGCGCCACATCGATGCGGGCTGGCATGCCTTCTTCAGGCGGAACCGCATGGATCGCTTCGGCGGCGTTCTTCACCACATTGGTCAGCGCTTGCGAGACGAGCCGCCTGTCGAACACGGCCATGACCGGCTCGTCGACTCCGGCGCTCTCGATGACAAGGTCAGGATTGCCCACCCGCATCATGAAAACCACCTCGCGCACCATGGCCGCGATGTCGTCGCTGGTCGGCGACGGCTTGGGCATCCGCGCGAAGGAGGCGAACTCATCGACCATGCGGCGGATGTCCTCCACCTGCCGGATGATGGTGTCGGTGCACTGGTCCAGCACATGCCGGTCCTCGACGATGGTCTTGCCGAACTTGCGGCGGATGCGCTCGGCCGAGAGCTGGATCGGCGTCAGCGGATTCTTGATCTCGTGAGCGATTCGCCGGGCGACATCGGCCCAGGCCGACGTGCGCTGCGCGGCCACGAGGTCGGTGATGTCATCCAGCGTCACCACGAGGCCCAGTTGCCCCTCCCCCTCCCGCGAGACGCGCACGTTGAGCGTCCGCTCGCGGCCATGGCGCATCATCACCACCTGCGAGTTGACCGTGCGCTGGCGCATCTGCCGTGCCTCGCGGATGGCGTCACTCAATTCCGGCGCAAGCACGCTGAGCGGCTTGCCGATGCCGGCGCCATCCACGCCCAGCAGCCCGTCTGCCGAGCGGTTGAGCAGCGTCACGCAGTCCTCGTGGTCCAACCCGATCACCCCGGCCGAGACGCCGGCAAGCACAGTCTCGGTGAAGCGGCGGCGGCGGTCGAGAACCTCGCTTGCCGCCACAAG